>NZ_JMLW01000015.1 GCF_000686905.1 Marinospirillum insulare DSM 21763 | reverse complement strand
ACTGCAGTTGGAGCATGTATCAACGAGTGGTGACAGCTTATAACGAGCCAGATCGCAGACGTGGCAAAAAACTAATGCAAGCACTTATAAAAATAATCACAGCGCCTGACTTACCGATAGAACTTATTGAAGTTAAACGCTTAGGAAAAACATTAAAAAAACACGCTCAGAGCATCCTTGCTTACTTCGATCGCCCAGGCACTAGCAATGGACCAACAGAAGCGATTAATGGCAGGCTGGAGCACTTACGAGGCATAGGACTGGGTTTTAGAAATTTAACCAACTACATAGCAAGGTGCTTGTTAGAATCGGGTGGGTTCAAAAAGCACCTACACCCTTAAATGCGAAGAGCCAGTAAACTCAGCTTCTGAACTCTTGAAGTCACAAGTCCATTGTGACATATCAAAATCACCTAGCTTTTTAGATACTCTATGTCTTTGATTAGACTGCTCTGCTCCTAATAAAAACTCCTTTAGGTAGAAAGCAATACTTTTATTTGGAATCAAAGCATTTGGAAACCAATCTAAAGATGTTTGATTGCCATATTTGTCTTTAGTCGTTTCTTTTCTTTTATTGATGCGATCTTTACCTAGCAAGGTAACTGAGCTATATACTATATTTTCAATATTAAGCCTTCTGTTTTCTGGTAATGAGCTCTCTATATAGCTCCAGTAGTTGCTATCCTTGTGAGCTTCGCTACCTAAAGCTAAATTAAACCATTTATAATTAGTTTCAGTAGTTAAGATTTCTGCACTTAAACTAAAGTCAGCATTTGAGCCGCCTAGAATAAGGCTGTTGATTTTATTCAAGCCAGCAATTTTAATAGCTTTCTTGTCAACATGTTCAGTTACATCCTCAATACCTTTTTTAGTTTCAAAGTATTCATACGCAAGAAAAGCCACATAAAAAATAGCTAAGGATGGTAAACAAACTCGCCAAATAAATTTATTAACGCTGTCCATATACGGCAAAATCGACTCCTACTTGGTTAGCAAAAACAATCCCTATAGAAACCAGTATGAATAGGGCTAAAGGTGTTCTTAGAAATTTATAATTGCGTTTAGCCATAATCTTTGTATTGCGGAAAAAGAATTCTAAACCAATTAAGCCAAAACCTAGTAGTAACGATACTTTGGTGGTGTTTGGCAAGCCTTTTAAGAAACCTAGAACACCCAGCCCATCGTAAGAAAATTTCAGCTTCTCTAGTAGCCTTCCTGTATCACTATCAGAAAAAAGTAGTCGACCAAGAACAACCCCCAATATGAATAAAACTAAGGGCAGAAACCTTACTTTTGCTTTTAATAGCTTAATAGTAAATATGAATATAAGTGCATGAAATACACCCCACAAAACAAAGTTGAAAGCAACCCCATGCCACATGGCTGAGGCTAAGTAAACACCTAGTAAGGCAATGCTAGAAGAAAACTTTTTTCTTAGTGGTGCATAAAAAAGTGACTTTAGTACGGTCGAAAGGCTAGTGTGCCAACCTTTCCAGAAATCTATTATATTATTACTAGAAAAAGGCTGCTTAAAGTTCAATGGTACTTTAAATCCTAGTAAGCCAAATAACCCATATATTATTAAAGATAGACCACAGAAGTTTGCATAAACAAATAGCTCAAATATCGTTGCGAATACCAGTGCAGAAACTAGGTCTGTTGCTTCTATCAACTTGAAGCTTTCGGTTAGGGGAACAGCGATAATTTGATAGTAGAAGGCACCTACCAAAATAAAGGGAAAGAAATAATTAAATCTTTTTTTAAAGCCTTTGTAGCGAATGTTTTTTATAAATAAGGCTATCGGTCCAGTTGCTAAGAGTATTGGATTTGATGCCTTTAGTGCACCAGTAATCGTAAGTTGCTGATTATTTATTACAAAGTAAGCTAAAGTAGCAGTATAGAAAGAAAGGCCGAATAGAAGTGGCTGAGTTGACTCAGCATGTGAACCAGTAAGAGTTTCCGTAAATCCAAATAAAGACGTTAACGTTATTAAAAAGAAAAGCAGATAGGCGACTAAGCTAAGTGGTTGCTGGTTGCTGGTTGCTGGTTGCTGGTTGCTGGTTGCTGGTTGCTGGTTGCTGGTTGCTGGTTTAATGATTTTAACGAATAAACTGCTATTAAGCAAAAAATTAGCGGTACTAAAACCTCTAGAAAAACACTTGGCGTATCCAGAGATATAGCTGAAAATATAACGGCACCGACAACCCACAAAATAAAAATCTGCACAACCTTGCATCCTTGGCAAATGTATAAAATATTCTTAATTAAGCTTAAAGCTACTCTTTTATATTCATTTAAAAAATTCTGTTGGAGCTTAACTTAAAAGCCAATTGTACTCAACATTTCTTTTAGCTAAGGTGTAGGGGTAAGCAAACTCATAATTTATTAACCCATGAGTTAAAGTGGTCACACTCTCTACGCATCACATCTAGACCTTTATCTGCTGCGATAATCGGTTCATGTAGTGTTTACGGTACTTAGGAATGAGGGTTAGGATACGTTTAGAAGGTGCTGTATTAGTACTGTTGTTTATGTGCTCTTCTGTAAACTGTATAGGAAAGTAGCTAGATTTGCACCATCTTCACGCAAGAAGACATTGTCGTTAATACGGTGTATTTCCTTAACCTAAACCGATACCAGTTACCTATTTAGCTTAGCCAGCACCCTTCCTGTTTAGTTTACATTTGCTTTGATGTTTTACTGCTACCTCTGTAAGCTTACGCTTTGTATTGTCTAGCTTTGCCATGTGTTTAATCTCCCTTTGTTGGTATCAGCTTTTTTAAAAACCAATGTACCAACACTTGTACCAGCTTTTATGTTGGTATAAGTATAGGCAGAACGGGATAGGTCTGTATAGGCTAGAAAGCAAAAAGCCCCAATCTATGGGGCTTCTAGGTGTCTTGCTTTGTATCTACTTATCTTGATTGGTGGAGACGGCGGGAGTTGAACCCGCGTCCGTCGGCACTCCGCCCTTGGATCTACATGCTTAGTTTCGTTTTTTGTTTTAACCGTTAGGTCTCCAACGAACAGGATACCCTTCAGCGATTCTACGATTTAGTTTTAGCGACGCTGACGTAGACTATCTTTGCCGCGATCCTATCTAGCTGCGCTCGTAAACTCAATCCACCGGCGATAGGCAACATGGTTTCATGAGCAGCCTTAAGCGGCTAGAGCGTAATTATCGTCGTTTGCGACTATAATAAAATGAAGTAATTTATTTACGAGAGCTACTCCTCTCTCGGCATGCACCTCAGGTTTTGCTACCGGCGTCGAAGCCAGGACGTCCCCTTTAAGTGACTTAGTATTCTACCACAGTCATCTAGTTAAACCACAAGCAATACAGAAAGTTCAATTAATTAACTGTTATTTGTTTGCCTCACGCATAATTCTACCTTTTTGACGCTCCCAGTCACGATCTTTATCTGATTTGCGTTTATCGTGAAGCTGCTTACCTTTAACAAGTGCTAGCTGACACTTTATTTTATTACCTTTCCAGTAAAGCGACAAAGGTACGCAAGTGAAGCCTTTCTGGTTTATTTGTCCTAAAAGGCGAGCTATTTCTTTCTTATGTAGCAGTAGCTTTCTTGTTCGCGTTGGGTCGGCAACCACATGGGTAGAGGCACTAAGTAAGGGTGTGATATGCGAACCAAGCAACCAAGCCTCTTCATCTTTAATTAAAATATAGGTGTCTGTTAGCTGTGCTTTACCTGCTCTAAGGCTTTTGACTTCCCAGCCTGCGAGCACCAGCCCAGCTTCTAGGGTTTCTTCAATGTGGTATTCATGCCTAGCGCGGCGGTTTACCGCTATAGTATTGCTGCTAAGCTTCTTTTTAGGTTTTTTTGCCATTATTTATTAGCTCTTGGTGTTTTTAACTATAAAAATATTCTTGTTGAGGTGCAGTCATTGGCTGTCATGTTAGTATTCACCTTAGATCAACAAGAATTGGAGTGAATTATGAGCCGTATCAGTCGCTCCGCTTTGGTTATGCATTCTGCGAAAGAAATGTTTGAGCTGGTTAATGATTGTGAATCTTACCCTAAATTCCTTCCGGGTTGCAGTAATGCACGCTTGATTCACCGAGAAGAAAGTTATTTGATTGGTGAGTTAGAGCTTTCTAAAGCGGGTATGAAGTATAGTTTTACTACGCGTAACGAGCTGTTTGATCCAGAACGTATAGAACTAAAGTTACTAGATGGCCCCTTTAAAAAGCTAGAGGGGAGCTGGTATTTTCAACCTTTAAATGAACAAGCCTGCAAGGTTCACTTCGATATAGAGTTTGAGATTGCTGGTGGCCGATTAGTTTCTGCCGCTTTAACGCCTTTGTTTAGCCAAATGGCAGCCAGCCAAGTTGAGGCTTTTGTAAAGCGTGCAGATGAGGTTTACGGAAAGCATGTCTAATCAGTTAGTGGCATTGCTAGAAATAGAGGTGGCTTTTGCTTTACCAACTAAGCAGAAGATTCTGAGTATTAAAGTGCCTAAGGGTACTAGTGTATATGCTGCAGCATTAAGCTCAGGCATAGACGCTTACTTCCCAGACTTAGACCTAACAACTTCACGGCTAGGTATATTTGGTAAGCTAGTTGCTAAACCTGCAGAGCAAGAAGTTAAGCAAGGCGACAGAATCGAAGTTTATCGCCCGCTGATTGCTGACCCTAAAGCGTCACGCGCTAAGCGTGCTGAGAAAAAAGCAGACTAGCTTTGAGGTTGGTGAGTAAACTGAGCTAGTTTTAGTTCGCCTCTAGCATCAACTTCAAAGTTAACTCTTAAGGTTTCACGTTTAATTAATTTTTGACCTTGGCGAAGCTGGTAAACATAGTCCCACTGGTGAGGATTGTTGGGTGCTTTTAGTAAGGGTGTACCTAATAAGTAGACCACCTGCTCTTGGCTCATACCAACTTTTAGTTGTTCAATGGACTCTTCATCCAAAATATTGCCCTGTTGAACACCTTGTTTATAGGGGCTTATCCAGCTACAGCCACTTAAAAAAAAGGCAATTAGCATAAAGGTGAGTATTTTAGTGGGTTTTTTATTCATCTAGGTGTTTAACTCTTTTTTACTTCGGTCAATAATAGTAGTGTTTACATCATACTTAAACTTTGCTCTACAGCGAAGTGTTCTAGTCACTTTTGTATTGAGAGTTCTGATGGCTGATAAAAACCACGAATTGAGAAAAGTAGGTCTTAAAGTGACCTTGCCGCGTATCAAGATTTTGCAGGTGTTGGAGCGTCATGCAGACGACCACTTAAGTGCAGAAGATGTTTATAAAGCCTTGATAGATGCCGGAGAAGATGTTGGCTTAGCTACAGTTTACCGTGTTTTAACCCAGTTTGAGGCAGCTGGATTGGTAGACAAGCATAACTTTGATGGTGGCTATGCTGTATTTGAGTTATCCACTGAAGAGCACCACGACCACATGGTTGATGTGGAAACGGGTGATGTAATTGAGTTTTTTGATGAGGAGCTTGAAGCGTTACAACACAAGTTGGCCGAGTCGCATGGCTTAGAGTTGGTTGATCACTCGCTGGTTCTTTATGTTAGAAAAAAACAAAGCTAACTAGCTTTACAGCCGCCTTAATGGCGGCTGCCTTTCAGCATTTCTTTGGCGTGGGCCAAGGTTCGCTCGGATAGTTTTATGCCTCCTAGCATTCGAGCAAGCTCAGTTATCCTTCCCTTTTCATCAAGTAGTTCCATTTGCGTTAAAGTGGTGTCTTGGTCTACTTGTTTATGAATGTGTAAATGTTGATCACCCTGAGCAGCCACCTGTGGTAAGTGGGTAACGCATATAATTTGCCCCCGTAACGCTAGCTCTTTAAGTAGCCGACCCACTATTTCAGCAGTCGCACCAGAAATACCAACGTCAACTTCATCAAATACCAGGGTAGGTATGCTGCTGGTTTGTGCAGCAATCACTTGAATAGCAAGACTAATTCTTGAAAGCTCACCACCCGAAGCGATGCGAATAAGCGGCTTGGGCGGTTGCCCTGGATTAGGTGCAATAAGAAACTCTATTTCATCTGTACCTAAAGCGTGCAGACCCTCTAAAGGTTTAAAGCTCACTTTAAACTGGCTTTTTTCCATGCCTAGGTAAGCTAGCTGCTCATCAACTGCTGTTTGTAGTTTTTTAGTTGCTTGGAGGCGTTTTTGTTGCAAAAGCTTAGCTTGAGCTTGGTATTCAGTGTTCAGCTCTTCTAGCTGGTTGCTGAGTAGGTCTATGCTTGACTCACCAACGTCTAGCTCATTTAACTCTTGCTTTAAAAGTGCGTGGTGGTTGGTTAGTTCATCTGCTTGTAAATGATGCTTGCGTGCTGTTTGATAAATACTGCTTAAGCGGTCTTCTACCCACTGTAGGCGGACAGGGTCAACCTCAAGAGTGCTGGCATAATGTTCTAGCTCTCGGCTGGTTTCCTGTAGTTGAATTTGGGTTTCTTGTAGCATTTGTTCTACAGGCTGTAGGTTGGCTAGGTTAAGTCCACTCAGAAGTTGTAGAGCCTGGCTTACTTGTTGAAGCGCTGCACCATCTTCGCTGTCACACAGCTCTAAGGCTGCTTGGCTGGTTTGAATCAGCTGTTCTGCATTGGCTAGTTGAGCTTGTTCGGCTTCTAGTTCTAATAGTTCATCTTGTTGAATATTGAGTTGGTCTAACTCTTCAATTTGGTAACGTAAAAGCTGAATACGTGCACGCTGAGCATCATCTTGTTGGCGAATGCCTTCTAGGCGTTTTTGGGTGTTATGCCATGCTCGGTAAGTTGCTGACAGTTTGCTGGTTTGTTTTTCTAACCCTGCATATTGATCAAGAATTTCTAAGTGGGTTTCTTTACGCAATAAAGACTGGTGTGCATGTTGCCCGTGTATATCAAGCAATAAGCTACCTAGCTCTTTGAGGTGCTGTACAGGGCAGGGTTGGCCATTGATCCAAGCTTTAGATCGGCCATTGCTTAATAGGCTACGACGTAAAATACACTCACTGGCATCTAGGTCTTTTTCTGTAAGCCAGTCTTTTGCCTGAGGTAGATTACTTAAATCAAAGCTAGCCGTTATTTCTGCTCTAGCAGCACCATGACGAATGCTGTCGTTATCAGACCGGTCACCTAAGGCCAGACCCAGTGCTTGTAATAGTATCGATTTACCCGCGCCTGTTTCGCCGGTAATAACGGTCATGCCTTTATGAAATTCCAGTTCAAGGTGGTCTACGATAGCAAGTTGTCTAATGCTTAAGCTGACTAGCATGTTGATCCTCCTGATAATATATACAGTGTTATTTATACCTTAGGGTGGTTATTACGGCAAGTAATCTATTAACAATTTAGCTTCTTTTTTGGTGAGCAAGTAAACTATTAGGTATCAATATTTTTAGAGGGTTGGCTATGTCGCAATCAAAAGGCCGTCTTTATGTCATTTCAGCACCTTCTGGTGCAGGTAAAACCAGTTTAGTCGCTGCATTGTTAAAAGAGTTAGATCAACTGGAAGTGTCGGTATCTCACACCACAAGAAATATACGACCAGGAGAAGAAACGGGTGTTAACTACCACTTTGTTGAAAAAAGCGCTTTTCAAGACCTAGTTGAAGCAGGGGCTTTTTTTGAGCACGCAGAAGTATTTGGTAATTTGTATGGTACTTCGCGTCTAGCTGTTCAAGAGCGCCTTAATTTAGGAATTGATGTTATTTTAGAGATAGATTGGCAGGGTGCACAGCAGGTTAGAAAACAAATGCCTGAAGCTATAGGTATTTTTATTTTACCTCCTTCCTTATCAGCGCTTAATGAGCGATTGAATGCACGAGGGCAAGACTCAGCAGAAGTTATAGCAGGTAGAATGCAGCAAGCAATCAGTGAAATGAGTCATTGGCAAGAATACGACTACCTGCTAGTTAACGATGATTTTGCACAAGCACTAGCAGAGTTAAAAGCTATTTTTGTTGCTAACAGGTTAGAATTGGCTAGGCAGCAAGCAAAAAATGCTACCTTATTGGCTGAGCTAATACCTGCATAAGGCTGATGCCTCTTGTTGTAAGGTGTATTGCTCCGTTACACTAGCTTAACTGGTTTATTCTTGTTCTCTAATTAATTTTAATGCAGGTGTTTTTTAATGGCTCGAGTTACTGTTGAAGATTGTCTAGAAAATGTTGCTAACCGCTTTGAACTCGTGATGGTTGCAAGTAAGCGTTCACGTCAGTTAACGATTGGTGGAAAAGAGCCTCGTTTAGCTTGGGAAAATGATAAGCCAACTGTGGTTGCATTAAGAGAGGTTGCCGAAGGGTTAACAACAGCAGCTATTTTAGATGAAGCTGAAGTTAAGCCTGCTGTAGTTGAAGAGCAGCCACCGCAGGAGTACTAATCCCATGCTATTGATCGCCCACCTTGTTGCTGCACTGAACTTATAAAGGGTTGGGTGATGAATACTATTGATGATCTTTGTGATCGACTAAAAGGCTACTTACCCGCTGATGAAGTTCAGCAGGTAAGACGAGCCTATTTTTACTCTGAGCAAGCCCATGATGGCCAAAGGCGCAGTTCAGGTGAGCCTTATGTTACCCACCCTCTTGCCGTAGCCACTATTTTAGCTAATTTACACATGGATCATCAGGCATTAATTGCAGCCTTGTTGCATGATGTCATTGAAGATACAAGTGTTAATAAAGAAGCAGTAACTCGCCAGTTTGGTGAAGTGGTTGCTGAGTTGGTTGATGGCGTTTCTAAGCTAACTCAAATTACCTTTGAATCTAAGGCAGAAGCTCAGGCTGAAAACTTCCGTAAAATGGTCTTAGCCATGGCGGAAGATATACGTGTCATTATCGTTAAGTTAGCTGACCGCCTCCACAATATGCGCACTCTGGGTGCACTAAGGCCTGATAAAAAGCGCAGAATTGCTCGTGAAACCCTTGATATTTATGCCCCTATTGCTAACCGTTTAGGTATTAATACCCTACGATTAGAGCTTGAAGATTTAAGTTTTCAAGCCATTTACCCTATGCGCTATGAACGATTAAAACGTGCTGTTTTACAGGTAAGGGGGAATCGTCGGGAAGTTGTTAAAAAAATTCAAGTACGCTTGCAAGAAAGACTTGAACAAGATGGCTTAAAAGGCCGAGTGGTTGGACGAGAGAAAAACCTTTTGTCCCTCTACAACAAAATGAAGTATCAGAAGAAGTCATTTAGCGAAATTATGGATGTTTATGCATTTCGCATTCTTACGGAATCTGTTGATGACTGTTACCGTGCGATAGGTACGGTGCACAATACTTATAAGCCTGTTCCTGGGCGCTTTAAAGATTATGTAGCAATACCTAAAGCTAATGGCTACCAGTCTTTGCATACCTCTTTATTTGGCCTAAGTGGAATGCCCATAGAAGTACAAATTCGCACGCGTGAAATGGAAGCTATGGCTAACAATGGTGTGGCTGCTCATTGGTTATATAAAGCAGGCCAAACAGATCACCCTATAGCTGAAGGCAGTCATGCGCGCGCAAGACAGTGGGTTAAAGGCTTGCTAGAAATGCAGCAGCGAGCGGGCGATTCACTAGAATTTATTGAGCATGTGAAGGTCGACCTGTTTCCTGATGAAGTGTATGTTTTCACTCCGCGTGGTGAAATCATGGAGCTGCCAAAAGGTTCAACCCCTGTTGATTTTGCTTACGCAGTTCATACCGATATAGGGCATGCTTGTGTTGCTTGTAGGGTTGACCGTAAATTAGCTCCTCTGTCTGCAAAACTGCATAGCGGCCAAACAATAGAAATTATTACTGCGCCTGGCGCTCGACCTAACCTTGCATGGCTGTCCTTTGTAACAACTGCTCGTGCACGTTCGGCAATTCGACATTATATAAAACAGCAGCAGCGTACTGAGTCAGAATCTTTGGGTCGTCGTTTATTAGATAAAGCCCTTAGCCAATTCAATGTTCACCTAGAGCAAATTAGCGACGAGCGTTTAGTGCCACTGCTTGAAGAAATGGAAGTGGGTTCTTTGCAGGAGTTGCTCGAAGCCATTGGTTTGGGTAAGCGTATGGCCTACGTTGTTGTTAGGCGATTGATAGATGATAAAGATACCTTAGTTGAAGCGAGTGCAAGCCAAGAAGGATCGATGGTTATTCATGGCACAGAAGGGATGGTGGTAAGTTTTGCGCGTTGTTGCCACCCTATACCTGATGACTCTATTCTTGGTCACATAAGCTTTGGTAGCGGTATAGTGGTGCACCGTGATACTTGCCGTAACCTAACTGAAATAAGAAATGACCCAGAAAAATGCGTGACTTTAAGTTGGGCTGATGCCGTTGAAGGTGAGTTTGGTCTTAACCTGCGTTTAGAAATAGAGCATCAGCGTGGCATTATTGCTCGCATTGCAACCTTGGCAGCAGAAATGGATGTTGGCCTAGATCGAATTAGTGTTGATGAGCGCGACGCACGTATTTCAACATTGACGCTAGGTGTTTTAATTAAAAACCGAGTACACCTTGCCAGATTAATGAAAAAACTAAGATTAATACCAGAGGTGAACCGTGTTGTTCGCTTACGTTAGTCGTTAACCTTTAGAGAACTATTTTTATGAGTAATCGCTCTGTAATAAATACCGACCAAGCCCCTCAAGCAATAGGTACTTACTCTCAAGCTGTAAAAGCAGGAAATACAGTTTATTTATCAGGACAGATTCCACTGGTACCTGCCACCATGGAAATTGTTGAAGGTGGCTTTGAAGCTCAGGCTGTACAAGTATTTGAGAACCTGCAAGCGGTAGCTCAAGCAGCAGGTGGAAGCATGGATGATGTAGTAAAAGTTAACCTCTATTTAGTGGATTTAGCTAACTTTGCTGTGGTTAATGATGTGATGGCACGCTATTTCAGCCAGCCTTACCCAGCTAGAGCAGCTGTTCAAGTAGCTGCCCTTCCTAAAGGTGTTGCCTTTGAGGCGGAAGCAGTGATGGTCGTTGGTGATTAATTATCTTTGTAGTCTTCAGGCTTCATTAGGTGTCCCAGCTTGTTGGCTTTGGTGTCTAAGTAATCAGCATTATAAGGATTGAGACCCGTTGTAAGGGGGATGCGTTCATCAACTTGTATGCCGTAACTAGCAAAAGCATTAACCTTGCGTGGGTTGTTAGTCATTAGACGAACACTTTTAATCCCAAGGTGCTCTAGCATGGAAGGCAACATAGAGTAGTCGCGCATATCAGCCTCAAAACCTAGTTGCTCATTTGCTTCTACTGTATCTGCTCCCTGATCTTGTAGGTGGTAAGCACGAATTTTATTAAGAAGACCAATGCCGCGACCTTCTTGACGCAAGTAAAATAAAGCTCCTCGGCCTTCAGCAGCAATGCGCTTGAGTGCTTCTTGTAGCTGGAAGCCGCAGTCACAACGTAAAGAAAATAAAGCATCGCCTGTTAAGCATTCAGAGTGAATGCGAGCTAATACCGGTTCGGTGTTGTCTAACTCACCTAGGGTTAAAGCTAGGTGTTCTTTACCAGTTTCGCTGTCTTCAAAGCCATGCATGGTAAATACAGCCCAAGGGGTAGGTAAACGGGAAGCAGCAACAAAACGCAAAGTCACAGGGTTAGTCTCACAGTTTTAGGAATTAAAGTTGGGCTATTCTACTCGCTAACAAGCTTTAAGGCAGCAACTGCAAGAAGGTATTTCTTGTAATTAGGCTGACCTCTAGCGATAAGGCAGCTAGAATGCTAACAAATTAGTTGGTTTTTAAGTCAATTCTGTTTAGGGAAGTTTCTATGTCTGAATTAAAAAATGATCGTTTTCTACGTGCGCTTAACGGTGAAGCTGTTGATGCAACACCTGTTTGGATGATGCGTCAGGCTGGGCGTTACTTGCCTGAGTATTTAGCTACACGTAAAGATGCTGGTAGCTTTATGGACTTGTGCCGTAATACCGAGCTAGCAACTGAAGTAACAATGCAGCCATTAGAGCGCTTTGACTTAGATGCGGCTATTTTGTTTTCAGATATTTTAACCATTCCTGATGCTATGGGTTTAGGTCTCTACTTTGAACCAGGTGAAGGCCCGCGCTTCAAAAAAACAGTTCGCACTGCTAAAGACGTTGAAGACTTACCTATTCCAAACATTGAAAGTGATTTAGGTTATGTAACCGATGCGGTGAGTAGTATTCGTAAAGAGTTAAATGGTCGCGTACCCTTAATTGGTTTTTCTGGCAGCCCCTGGACCTTGGCTACCTATATGATTGAAGGTCAAGGCAGCAAAGAATACCGTCATGCCAAAGGCATGCTCTATGGTCAACCAGATGTAATGCATCAACTGCTAGACAAGTTAGCACGCACGGTGACTGACTATCTAAACGCACAGATCCGAGCGGGTGCGCAGGCAGTACAAATTTTTGACTCTTGGGGAGGTGCTTTATCTACACCTGCCTACCTAGAGTTTTCTTTGAAGTACATGGAGCAAATAGTTCACGGCCTTATTCGTGAGCATGATGGGCGTAAAGTACCAGTTATTTTATTCACCAAAGGTGGTGGTCAATGGTTGGAGCACATGGCTGCAGTGGGTGCTGATGCATTAGGCTTAGACTGGACAACAGAAATGAGCGATGCGCGTGCAAGAGTTGGCCACAGGGTTGCTTTGCAAGGTAACTTTGACCCTAGCGGTTTGTTTGGAACACCAGCGTCTATACGTGCAGAAGTGGGCCGAATTTTAGAAAGCTATGGACCTGGAAATGGTCATGTTTTCAATCTTGGGCATGGTATCAACCAGTTTGCTAACCCTGAGCATGCCAAAATTTTAATTGATGCGGTGCATGAGTTAAGTGTGCCCTACCATAATCAGAAGTAACGGCTAAGCTTTATTGTTTTTTAAGGTTTTGCTAATATTACAGAATGTAATCAGCAAACAGAGGTGTGTATCAATGTTTACAATGAATGATGAATTGCCAGACGTGCTTTCAAATACGCTTAAAGGACTAGCCACACCTGTGCCGCGTTTTACTGCAGATCAGCTAGATGGTTTTTTAACGCTAACGCCTGCAGATAACGTGGCACGTTTAAAAGACACTAATCATTGGCTTAGCAACTTCAACGGCCAAGTGCTTAAAAGCATGATGTCTTTGTCTTACCAGCAAAGTGATTTTTTTGCTCCTTTTGGTGTTCCACCCGAAGTGTTCACTGGTTGGCTTAAGCCGCTGGTAAAAGCAACACAAGAGGCTGTTGCAGTAGGTCGAGATCCAGACCCTGTAGCGACTGACAATATTCGTATTGAGTCTGCCTATGCTGCACGCATTAAAAGGTTGGTCATTGCTTTAACTAAAGAAGTGAAAGCAACTGAAGAAGAAATTGCTTCAGGACGTGATGATGTAACACGCTCTGGCTATAAGTTAGTGTTTGATAGAGCTGCGTGTGACCGTGTTTGTGAGCAGGCATCTGGTCAGGCTTGGTTGTTAACTAGCCTGGCTGCACTGCGACGCTTAGAGTGGCAGTACCATAGCTTCGGCCAAACACGCTTAAGAGCAATGAAAAAGCTGCTCAGGTCACTGTTACAAGTCATTGCTAATGAGCCCCTAAGTGATTTAACACGCAATCCTTATCGTAAGCTCACCCCAGAGGGCGAAAAAGTACAAGATGATGCTCAATACTTAGCAGATTGCGAATTACGTTTGCTCGCCTTATTGGCGCGTGATGCATTTGATGTACGCCGTTTTGCACTTGAGTCACCTGCATCTTTTTTAGGTGCTTGTCAGTGGGAAGAGGTACCTGGATCAGCTTTGTATTCAGTAAAATTAAGGCACTACCCTTTACCTGAAGGCATTAAGCCAAACGGTAAAACGCTTTATATGGCCAGCCCAATGATTAACCGTTGTGAGATTTTTGATCTTGCCCCGGGTAAGTCAGTCGTAGAGGGTATGCTGCAGCAGGGTTACGATATTTATATGGTTGACTATGGTAACCCTGGCCCAGATCAAGCTAACTTAGGGTTAAGCTTTTACGGTAAAACTGTGCATGACAAATACTTGGATATGATTATTGAGCGTCATCCAAAGCAAAGTATTGATGTTATGTCTTACTGCATGGGCGGCACCTTATTTATGCCCTACCTAGCGCGTAGAATTGAAGAGTTAAATATTGAAGGTGGTGAGCTGCAAATACGTCAAGTAGTACTTATGACAGCACCTATTTTCTTTGATGATGAAGCTAGTGGTCATAAGCCTATGCGTGATGTCATACGCGAGCACTATTCACCTGAAGTAATGAAAACCTTCTATGCTGGGTCTAACGTGCCACCGCAAACTATTGAAGTCGGTATGCATGCCATTCAGCCAGGTGTAGCCTTTAGTGTTGCAGAGGGTTTCTATGCTCGTGCCAATTTCCCAGGCGCAATAGACGATGCTGCACCCTTTATGCATTGGTTAAATTCTGGAACACGTTTTCCAGCACGTGCTCACCGTGAGTGGATTCAAAAAATCTTCTTAGACAATGAGATTTGGGAAGGTAAATATACACTACCTTCTAAATATCCAGAGCTAGATGGTAAGCCTGTTGATATGGACATGTTAAACATGGCGGATGTTGCACTGTTTGACTACCGTGGTTTGCGTGACCCTATTGCTCCTGTTGGCTCTTGTTTAACAAGCGAAAGGTGGGGACGTAAAGGTGGCAATATACAAATGACCTGTGGTGGGTTAAACCGTACCATCGAAAAAAATGTGGGGCATATTTTTGTGGTGAGTAAACGATTACTGGCGGAGTTTTTAGAGCTAGTAACTGACTTCCTGCAAGATGAGCCGCCGGTATATATTCCGAATAAAGAGCCTGGAACACCAGACCCTTGCCCTCCAGCTCCAGAGGCAGCAGCTGATAAGTCTGACTCGGTAAAAGAAGCTGCAAAAAAAGCACCAGAAGTGAAAACAGCTAAAGCCAAACCTAAGCCAGCAACTTCTAAAAAGAAGCCGCCAGCTAAAAAGTCTTAAGCGTTAGTTGTTTTTAGGTTGCCGTCCAAGCAGGTAAAACTCCTGATTGGGCGGTGTACCTGTTAATGACACCATACGGTTTGATAGACCAAAAAAAGCACACACAGCACCTATATCCCAAATATCTTCCCTAGTAAAACCTACTGCTTCAAGTTCTTCTACCCAAGCTTCATTTAGCTCGCCTGCCTCTAAGCTAACGTACAAAGCAAAGTCTAGCATTACACGGTGACGGTCACTGAGTGGAGCGGTTCTGTGGTTAATAGCTACTTGATCAGCGATTAGCGGATCTTTACTGTAAATACGCAATAAAGCTCCATGAGCAACCACACAGTAAAGGCAGTGATTTTGTGCACTGGTTGTTACTACTATCATTTCTTTTTCAGCTAGGGTTAGCGTTTCAGACTCTCTTTCCATTAGCGCATCATAGTAAGCAAAAAATGCACGAAACTCAGCAGGACGGTAAGCCAACATTAAAAATACATTAGGCACAAAACCTGCTTTTTCTTGTACTGCTAGAATAGTATTTTTAATATCTTCAGGTAGATCGTCAATTTCTGTAGGTAAATTAAAGTAGGGGCTCAAAGGTGATGACATGACTTTATTCCTTATTGTTGTTATTTATAGATAAATTATCCACAACCAGATTGCCGACTCGCTTATTAAATGACAAGCATAAAAAATGCCCTACTAGTCATTACCAGCAGGGCATATAACCTAACTAAGCTTAGTTAGCAGCAGAGAGTGCTTGCTCTAAGTCAGCCAGTAGGTCATCGATATGCTCAATACCTACAGATAAGCGCACCATATCTTCACTTACCCCAGCCTTAGCTAGTTCATCAGCATTTAGTTGGCGGTGAGTGGTGGACGCAGGAATAGAAGAGCAGCTTTTAGCATCGCCAATGTTAACCAAGCGATTAAACAGTTGTAGTGCATCGTAAAATTTAACACCTGCTTCTTTACCGCCCTTAATACCAAAGCTAAGAATACCTGAGGCTTTACCATCCATGTATTTTTGCGCTAGTGCATGGTCTGGGTGATCAGCTAAACCAGCATAATTAACCCAAGCTACTTGAGAGTGCTGTTTTAAATACTCAGCCACTTTTTGAGTGTTTTCACAGGTGCGCTCCATACGCAGTGCTAGGGTTTCTAATCCTTGTAAAAGGTTCCAAGCAGACTGTGCAGAAAGAGCTGCACCCATATTGCGTAAAGGAACCACTCGGGCACGAGTAATAAAGGCTGCTGCACCCACATCTTTTACATAGTTCACCCCATGATAAGAAACATCGGGTTGGTTTAGCAGTGGAAAGCGCTCAGCATTGTCACCCCAAGGAAACTTACCTGAATCAACAATAACACCACCTAGGGTAGTACCGTGTCCGCCAATGTATTTGGTGGCTGACTGAATAACTATGTCTGCGCCTTGCTCAATGGGTCGCCACAAAAAAGGAGTTGCAACAGTGTTGTCTACTATTACAGGAACACCCTGACGGTGAGCAACTTCAACTAAGCCTTCCATATCAACAACGCCACCTGAAGGGTTACCAATGGATTCGCAGAAGACTGCTTTGGTGTTAGCATCAATTAAAGCTTCTAAGCCAGCTAGGTCATTTTTATCTACAAAGCGTACTTCTATACCCTGACGAGGAAGCGTATGAGCAAAAAGATTGTATGTACCACCATAGAGCTCGCTGATTGAAACAATGTTATCGCCTGCTTGCGCTATCGTTTGAATAGCGTAAGTAATCGCAGCCATACCTGAAGCAACCGCTAAGCCAGCAATACCACCTTCAAGCGCGGCAATGCGTTGTTCTAAAATAGCGCAGGTTGGATTCATTATGCGGGTATAAATGTTGCCAGGCACTTTTAGGTCGAAGAGGTCGGCTGCATGTTGAGCCGAGTCGAAGCTAAACGAAGTGGTTTGGTGAATAGGAACTGCAACCGCATGTTGGCCATCGGGTTCATAAGCATGGTGTAGAGCAAGCGTTTCACGTTTCATCTGTGTATCCTTATTTTGAGCATTATTTAACTTTTGGTTATATTGAATGCGTTTCTTATAACTGTCAATAAAAAAGCAGGGCAAAATGGCAAAACAAAAAACCGCTTATGTTTGCATAGAATGCGGAGCAGAATACAGTAAATGGCAGGGTCAATGTACTGCTTGCAAAGAATGGAATAGTGTACAGGAAATTCGGTTAGGAGCTGCGAGTAGAAGCTCGCCCATAGCAGCTGCGCGTAGTGGATTTGCAGGTGGTTTATCTAAACAGGTACAAGACCTAGCTGAAATAGACTTACAAGACCTTCCTAGGTTTTCAACCACCTTTAATGAATTTGATCGTGTTCTAGGTGGTGGGTTGGTGCCTGGTTCTGCCGTTTTGTTGGGTGGCCACCCTGGGGCGGGTAAATCTACCCTGCTGCTACAAACGGCTTGTAAGCTGGCGCAGTTAATGAAAGTGCTTTATGTCACGGGTGAGGAATCTTTGCAGCAGGTGGCTTTAAGAGCGCAGCGGCTAAGTTTGCCAACACAGGGTTTGAAAATGCTGGCAGAAACCAGTGTTGAAAGCATTTTGGCGGTAGCCGAAGTAGAAAAACCCCAAGTACTGATAGTGGACTCAATTCAAACCATGCACGTTAGTGATCTTCAGTCGGCCCCTGGTGGTGTTGCCCAGGTTAGAGAGTCTGCTGCTTTTTTAACTCGCTTTGCTAAACAAACGCATACAGTTTTATTCTTAGTGGGTCATGTCACTAAAGATGGTTCGTTAGCAGGCCCTAAAGTTTTAGAGCACATGATAGACGCTTCCCTTTTATTAGAAGGCGAAGCAGATTCTCGCTTTCGTACTTTACGAGGCCAAAAAAACCGTTTTGGTGCAGTGAATGAGCTGGGTGTGTTTGCTATGTTGGAAGGCGGGCTAAAGGAAGTAAAAAATCCTTCGGCAATTTTTCTTTCACGCGACGAAGAAGCTGCAGCGGGTAGTGTGGTTATGGCAACCTGGGAAGGTACACGCCCTTTATTAGTGGAAGTACAGGCGTTGGTGGATGAGTCGCAACTAGGTAACCCAAGGCGGGTTGCGGTTGGCTTAGATGCTAATCGTTTGTCTATGCTCTTGGCGGTTTTGAATCGGCACGGCGGTATTTTTACAGGCGATCAAGATGTATTTTTGAACGTGGTGGGCGGTATTAAGGTATTAGAAACCAGTGCTGATTTAGCTGCCGTTATGGCAATAGTGTCTTCACTCAAAAACCAGCCGTTACCCCATGAGCTAATGGTTATTGGTGAAATAGGTTTGTCTGGAGAGATACGCCCAGTACCTAGCGGCCAAGAAAGAATTAGAGAGGCAGCTAAACATGGCTTTACCCGCGCTATTGTACCTAAAGGCAATGTACCTAAAGATATGCCAGCTGGTATGCAAGTAATAGGCGTTAGCCGGTTAAGCGAAGCCTTGGAAGCGGTTTAAACCTCTAAAAACTCACCCGACTCAAGCAAATGCATTTTGGTTTGTAAATTAAGTTGTGCTAGCTCAGCTTTAATTTCTTTTGTTTGGCTGGGTTTTAAGTGAGATAGCCAAACTTGTTTGGGTGTATGTTCTAGAGCTTGGATAAACTCGCTAAGTAACGCAGGTGTAAGGTGTTTGGCTAGTTTAGCTAACTCATCTAGCCGGTTAGGAAAGGCGCACTCAGTCATGAGTACATCTAATTTACCTAGCCTGTTCAATTCTTTCAAAACCTCTGGACCAAAGGTGGTGTCGCCTGTAAAGGCTAAAGATTCACCTTGTTGGTCAACTAGGTGGTAACCACAAGTAGGAACGATATGCTCAACTAGAAATGCAGTAAAAGTTAACCCTTCAAGGGTGAGTGGTTGGTTGGGTGTAATGGCATTAAATCGAACAACGGGTGTTTTTTCATTGGGCAGGGTTGAAAAGTCTGGCCAAATTTCCCAGTTAAAAATGTGTGTACGTAAAGTCTCTAGCACTTCTGGTAGGGCATAAACTTCAAGGGGCTCTTCTAAGTGTTCAAATAGGTTGTCGATAAGCAGAGGTAAAAAGCAAATATGATCCATGTGGGAATGGGTAATAAATATATGCTTAATTTTTAACTGTTCATCGTGGGTTAACTGACCTAAGCCTGTGCCTGCATCTAATAAAATATGTTCGTTGACTCGGTAGCAGGTGGTGTATTGTCCTGCGCCCATGCCTCCACTGCAGCCTAAAATCTCTACCTTCATCGCTAGCTCCTTGCGTGCAAGTTATTAATTGAATCTAATTGAATGCCCGGAAGGGTATGGATGTCCACTTCATCTATTTGTTCTTCGCGCAAATGTTTCTTAGCGTAATCAAGGTAAACTTTTTTGTAAACAAATAGCGTGTAGATATCTGGGTCTAAGTGATTATCTTCAACCATGCGACCCATAATGGTGAGTGCCTGAGATAGTGGCATAGGCTTTTTATAGGGTCTTTCATGGGCTGTTAAAGCTTCAAATACATCAGCAACACCCATGATTCGTGCAGGTATCGACATTTGCTCACGGGTTAGGCCGCTGGGGTAGCCTTTGCCATCCATTCGCTCGTGATGTCCGCCAGCATATTCTGGCACACGCTGGAGATGACGTGGAAAGGGTAGCTGTTCTAACATAGCAAGGGTATGCACCATGTGGCCTTCCATGATTTTACGCTCATCTTGATTAAGTGTGCCGCGACGAATACTGAGGTTGGCTAGCTCGTCATCACTTAATAGAGTTTTACGTTGTCCATTAAGATCTATCCAGCCTTCTTTGCTTAAGTTGGCAAGTCTAGTCAGGTGTTTATCTGCCATAAATTCACCGCCTGTGTTAGCGGTTTTTAAAAAGGCCAGGTCATCTTTTAGCTGGTTTTCTAGCTGGTCATAAAAATCTAGTCGAGCTTTGTCGAGTGACTGACCTTGTTTGCTTGCAGCTAGTTCTTCTTTTAGTTTCGCTACTTCTAGATCGCGACGCAAAATTTCAAAGCGGTCAGCAATAAAATCGATGCGGTCAACCAGTGTTTCTAATTTAGTCGACTTTTCCATTATATGATGGGGTGTTACTACCTTGCCGCAGTCGTGTAACCAAGCCGCTGTTTTAAGTTCATACCTGTCTTCTTCACTCATGCTAAAGCCTTCAAGCCCTGGGAAATTAATTCCATTGGCCGCTTCAGCCAACATGAGTGTTACATCAGGCACGCGCCGGCAGTGTGCGCCTGTGTGTGCAGACTT
Organism: Marinospirillum insulare DSM 21763; assembly: GCF_000686905.1. Taxonomy (GTDB): domain Bacteria; phylum Pseudomonadota; class Gammaproteobacteria; order Pseudomonadales; family Halomonadaceae; genus Marinospirillum; species Marinospirillum insulare. The sequence goes on along the minus strand of NZ_JMLW01000015.1, from coordinate 56,633 downwards.
GGAGTCAATGGCGCTAGCAATAACTTGAGTGAAGCTATCGAATAGAGTGCGCAACTCATCGATAAGACGGCGGTTAGTTAGTGCCACGGCGGCTTGCGATGCTAGAGATTCTGCAATGCCTTGATCTTCCTCGTCAAACTCAACTGTTTGACCTGCTGAATTTAGTTTGTTTAATAATTGCAGTGCGGCAATTACTTCGCCTTCGTGGTTGAGTAGCGGGATAGTTAAAAAAGACTGTGAGCGATAACCGGTTTGTTCGTCAAAGGCACGAGTGCCTGAAAAGTCGAAGCCTTTTTCATCATAGGCATCTTTTATACGTGCAGTTTTTTTATTGAGAACGGACCAAGCAACAATCATGCGCTCATTAGGTGAGTTATCTTCTAAGTGTAAAGGGATAAGAGGAAAGTTATCGCCAACAGGTTGGCCACTGCCACCTAAGTGAATTTTCAACTGATCATTTTGCACTAGAGCAAAACGGAGCGAGTCGCTACTTGGCTCAACCATGTAAAGCGTGCCAGCATCAGCTTGGGTAAGTTCACGCGCACTATTTAAAATCATTTCAAGTAGTTTGCTTTGATCCTTTTGAGCAGAAAGAGCTATCCCTATAGCATTTAAACGTTTGACGCGCTCATAGCTAGGGTTAGAAGAGAGCATAGATGGCATTATTAACCCCTAGTTAACAGCAGATGGTAATTTATCTTAGCAAAAAGAATGCATGGTTAGGTGAACTGCTTCACAAATGTAGGTTGCTAAGTCTCAAGTGCCTTAGGTTGGCAAAATTAAAGTATAATGCCAAGCATATTAACTTTATAAAATTCTATGGGGAAGGTTATGGTTAGAGTTGCAGTCATGGGTGCGGGCGGTCGCATGGGTAAAACCCTAATACAGGCAGTCACTGAAAACGCAAAAGTAAAACTTGCGGCAGGGATAGTTGAGCCAGGTTCTAGTCTAGTGGGTGTTGATTTAGGCGAGCTAGCAAGCGTGAGTCGAGTAGGTGTTCAGGTAGCAGATTCTTTAGAGAAGGTTGTGGATGATTTTGACCTGTTAATAGATTTTACTGCACCTGCCGTAACCTTAGCCAATGCTGCTTTTTGTGCAGCTAAGGGTAAAGCCATGGTTATAGGTACAACCGGCTTAAATGATGAAGAAAAAGCCGAACTAGCAGTTGCAGCCAAAAAAGCACCTATCGTTTTTGCACCCAATATGAGTGTGGGCGTGAATGTCTGCTTTCGATTACTAGAGTTGGCGGCAGAAGCTTTGGGTGATGATTATGATGTGGAAATTGTTGAAGCCCATCATCGCCATAAAGTAGATGCACCTTCAGGTACTGCTTTAGGCATGGGTGAAGTGGTTGCTAAAGCTTTGGGTCGCAACCTAAAAGAAGTCGCTGTTTATGGACGAGAAGGCCAAACGGGTGCGCGTAAGTCTGAAACCATAGGTTTTGCCACCATGCGCGTTGGTGATGTGGTGGGTGATCATACGGTAGTCTTTGGTAATGAAGGTGAGCGAGTTGAAATTACCCACAAGGCATCAAGCCGTATGACTTTTGCAAAAGGTGCTGTAAGAGCTGCTGCTTGGTTAGAAAGCAAGCCTGCTGGTCTATACGATATGCAAGATGTGCTTAATTTAAAGTAATTTGGTTCTAGACCTTAGTAAGGCTTTTGCGGTAGAATTGCTTAGATAAGCGTCCAATTGCAGGGCAAAAGCTTACCTACCAAATTATATAAGAAAGCGGGATGGACACCAGTTCATCTCGCTTTTTTGCAACCCAAAATCGGTATTGGTCGTGAACAGACGGCCCTGCTGAAAGCCTGTTATGGGAGGAAACTGTTTTGACCAGACCCGCTATTCTGGCCCTAGAAGACGGCAGTGTGTTTAAAGGTATCGCTATAGGTGCTGATGGACAGACTGTTGGTGAGGTAGTATTCAACACCTCAATGACCGGCTATCAAGAAATTCTGACTGACCCTTCTTATACCCGCCAATTGGTGACTCTCACTTACCCGCACATCGGAAGCACTGGCATTAACTCAGAAGATGTTGAATCTTCTTCTATGGGTGCTGCTGGCTTAATTATTCGTGACCTTCCTTTGTTGGCAAGCAACTTCCGTAGTGAAATGTCTTTAAGTGATTATTTACAAAAAAACAACCTTGTTGCTATTAGTGAGATAGATACACGCCGCTTAACCCACCTGTTGCGTAATAAAGGCACGCTAAAAGGCTGTATCTTAGCGGGCGAAGCTGCCGCTGCAGATAAGGCTGAAGAGCAAGCCATTACAGCAGCAAAAAACTCTGTTGGCTTAAAAGGCTTAGATTTAGTTAAAGAAGTCACCACCAAAACAGTTCAAGAGTGGAATGAGGGTGTGTGGGCTTTAGGTGCAGGCTACCCACAACATGACCCAGCCAAGCAGGATTATCATGTGGTGGCTTATGACTATGGTGTGAAGTTCAATATGTTACGTATGTTGGCTAGCCGTGGTTGTCGTGTCACTTTGGTGCCTGCCGCTACACCAGCAGCTGATGTTTTGGCTATGAATCCTGATGGCGTATTTTTAACCAACGGTCCAGGTGATCCAGAGCCTTGTGACTATGCTATTAAAGCCATCGCTGAAATACTAGAAACAGACATGCCTGTCTTTGGTATTTGCCTAGGCCACCAATTATTAGCTCTAGCCTCAGGTGCTAAAACAGTAAAAATGCCAACAGGGCATCATGGTGCCAATCATCCAGTACAAGATTTAGACACCAAAGTTGTGATGATCACCAGTCAAAATCATGGCTTTGCCGTAGATGAAAGCTCCTTACCTGCAACCTTACGTGCTACGCACAAGTCGTTGTTCGATGGCACCTTGCAAGGTATAGAGCGTACCGATAAAGCAGCTTTTAGTTTTCAAGGTCACCCAGAAGCTAGCTCAGGTCCAAAGGATGTATCTTCCTTGTTTGATCGCTTTATTGCTTTGATCGAAGCCCGTAAAAATTCGGCCGCCTGAACCCGTTAGAAATTGAGAGTTTTATGCCAAAACGTACAGATATTAAAAGCATACTGATTCTAGGTGCTGGCCCTATTGTTATAGGTCAGGCCTGCGAGTTTGACTATTCAGGTGCGCAAGCCTGTAAAGCACTGCGTGAAGAGGGTTATCGAGTTATTTTGGTTAACTCTAATCCTGCCACTATTATGACCGACCCTGTTATGGCTGATGCGACCTACATCGAGCCTATCCACTGGGAAGTAGTAGAAAAAATTATTGAAAAAGAGCGTCCAGATGCCTTGCTACCAACTATGGGTGGTCAAACGGCACTTAACTGCGCTCTAGACCTAGAGAAATACGGCGTACTAGAAAAGTATGGCGTAGAAATGATAGGTGCTAACGCAGACACTATTGACAAAGCAGAAGACCGTCAGCGCTTTGATACAGCCATGAAAAAAATTGGCTTAGAGTGCCCGCGCGCCAAAATTGCTCATAGCATGGAAGAAGCTTGGCAGGTACAAGCAGACCTGGGTTTTCCTTGCATTATTCGCCCTTCCTTTACCATGGGCGGATCAGGCGGCGGTATCGCCTACAACAAAGAAGAGTTTGAAGAGATTTGTTTGCGTGGTCTAGACCTCTCACCTACCAAAGAGCTGCTGATTGATGAGTCGCTGATTGGTTGGAAAGAATACGAGATGGAAGTCGTACGCGACAAAAATGATAACTGTATTATCGTTTGTTCAATTGAAAACTTCGATGCCATGGGTGTGCATACCGGAGACTCAATTACCGTAGCACCAGCGCAAACCCTAACCGACAAAGAATACCAAATCATGCGTGATGCCTCTTTGGCAGTTTTGCGTGAAATAGGTGTTGAAACGGGTGGCTCTAACGTGCAGTTTGGTATCTGCCCAGATACTGGCCGCATGGTTGTGATTGAAATGAACCCGCGTGTGAGTCGTTCGTCAGCTTTAGCATCGAAAGCAACAGGCTTCCCGATTGCTAAAATTGCTGCCAAATTAGCGGTAGGTTACACCCTAGATGAACTACAAAATGATATTACCGGTGGTTTAACGCCTGCTTCATTTGAGCCAACCATCGATTATGTTGTTACTAAAATTCCTCGATTCACCTTTGAAAAATTTCCTCAAGCCAATGACCGCCTAACCACGCAAATGAAGTCGGTGGGTGAGGTAATGGCCATAGGTCGCACTTTCCAAGAATCTTTGCAAAAAGCCTTGCGCGGCCTAGAAGTGGGTGTGAATGGCTTAGATCCAAAATTAGAAAAGTTTGATGATGAATCTTTGGCCAGCCTTAAGCGTGAACTACAAAACCCAGGTGCCGATCGCATTTGGTACATAGGTGATGCCTTCCGCTCAGGCATGAGTTTAGAAGAAATACACCGCCTTACTCATGTTGATCACTGGTACCTAATTCAGCTTGAAGAGTTAATTAACTTAGAAGCTGAAGTTTCACGCACCGGTTTTGGTGACCTAGATTATGACAAGGTTTACCGCCTAAAACGTAAAGGTTTCTCAGATGCCCGTTTAGCAGAATTGCTGGGAGTGTCTGAAAACTCTTTCCGTAAATTACGCCACCAGTTTAATGTACATCCAACCTATAAGCGCGTAGATACCTGTGCAGCAGAGTTTTCTACCAGCACTGCTTATATGTATTCCACCTACGAAGAAGAGTGTGAAGCTAGCCCCTCTAACCGCGATAAAATTATGGTTTTAGGTGGCGGCCCTAACCGTATAGGTCAGGGTATAGAGTTTGACTATTGCTGTGTTCATGCTGCCTTTGCTATGCGTGATGATGGTTACGAAACCATTATGGTGAACTGTAACCCAGAAACCGTTTCTACTGACTATGACACTTCTGATCGCCTCTACTTTGAGCCGGTAACCCTAGAAGACGTATTAGAGATAGTTCAAAAAGAACAGCCTAAGGGTGTGATAGTACAGTTTGGTGGTCAAACCCCATTGAAGCTGGCGCGTGAATTAGAAGCGGCTGGTGTACCAATTATAGGTACAACACCTGATGCAATTGACCGTGCTGAAGACCGTGAGCGTTTCCAGCAAATGATTGAAAAACTAGACCTGGTTCAGCCACCCAATGCAACGGTACGTAGTTTTGATGAAGCCTTAGCAAAAGCTGAAAACATAGGCTATCCCTTAGTTGTGCGTCCTTCCTATGTGTTAGGTGGCCGAGCAATGGAAATTGTTTATGGCCCAGAAGAGTTAGAACGCTACCTAACCAGTGCTGTTAAAGTTTCCAATGACAGCCCAGTATTGTTAGACCATTTCTTAAACGCAGCCATAGAAATTGATGTTGATGCGGTGTGCGATGGTAAAGATGTGGTGATAGGCGGCATTATGCAGCATATTGAACAAGCCGGTGTTCACTCAGGTGACTCAGCTTGTTCTTTACCACCCTATTCTTTACCTGCCGAAGTTCAGGACAGAATGCGTGTTGTAATTGCCAAAATGGCACGAGAGTTGGGTGTGGTTGGCTTAATGAACGTGCAACTTGCCTACCAAGACGACACTATTTATGTGATAGAAGTGAACCCGCGTGCATCACGTACGGTACCTTTTGTGTCCAAATGCATAGGTACCTCGCTAGCACAAGTAGCTGCCCGCTGTATGGCAGGTACTAGCCTGAAAGATCAGGGTTTTGAAAAGGAAATTATTCCGCCTTTCTTTAGCGTTAAAGAGGCCGTTTTCCCTTTCAACAAGTTCCAGGGTGTCGACCCGATTCTTGGCCCAGAAATGAAGTCTACAGGTGAAGTGATGGGTAGTGGCGCTACCTTTGCTGAAGCCTTTATGAAATCACAACTGGGTGCAGGCGAAAAAATGCCTAAGGCCGGTGGTTTAGCTTTTCTTTCAGTGCGTGAGGCAGACAAGCCTTACATAGCTGAAGTTGCAGCCTCTTTAGATAAACTGGGTTTTAAGCTAATAGCGACTAGCGGTACTGCCGCAGTATTAAAAGCAGCTGGCTATGAGGCTGAAGTGGTAAATAAAGTGGCAGAAGGTCGCCCACATATAGTAGATAAGGTTAAAAATGATGAAATAGCCTATATCGTTAATACCACTGAAGGTCGTCAATCTACAGCAGACTCTGCTGGTATTCGACGTGCCGCTTTACAGCATAAGGTGCCTTACAGCACCACCCTAGCCGGAGCGGCTGCCCTGTGCCAAGCGCTAGAATATGGTATGAATATTCAAGTGCGTCGTTTGCAGGATCTGCATCAAGGAGATGTATAGTTATGCAAAAAAGTCCAATGACTCTAGCAGGTGAAAAAAACCTGCGTGAAGAGTTGAATCAATTAAAAACAGTAGAGCGACCCCAGGTTATTGCTGCTATTGCTGAAGCCAGAGAGCATGGTGATTTAAAAGAAAATGCTGAATACCATGCTGCTCGAGAACAACAAGGCTTTATCGAAGGTCGTATTCAAGAAATTGAAGGTAAGTTATCTAACGCGCAGGTTATTGATGTCACTACCCTGCCCAAGGTGGGTAAAGTGGTTTTTGGTGTGACAGTTGATTTAATCAACCTAGATACCGATGAAGAGGTAACTTATACCCTAGTAGGTGAAGATGAAGCCAACGTTAATATTGGTAAAATATCTTACACTTCACCTATAGCGCGAGGCCTAATAGGTAAAGAAGAGGGCGATGTTGCACATATCAAAACCCCTAAGGGTGATGTGGAGTTTGAGATAGGTGAAATTCGTTACGGTGAAGAAGGTTAGCTAAGTTTGTTGACTGTTTCGTTAATGAGCACCTAATAAAAAAACCGCATACTTTTTTAAAAAAGGTGCGGTTTTTTTGTTTAACTAAAATCTATTCAGCAAAACGTAACAAATTAGACAATTTAGGGTTAGGTTTGCGAGCTGCACGGTAATAAAGCCCAATTTTGCCGATGGTTTGCACGAGTTCGGCTTGAAGCTTGTCAGCTAATTGCGCCATCATTGCATTGCGATCATCACGGTCATCTAGGTTAAAACGTATTTTAATCAGTTCGTGGTCAGTTATTGCGCGGTCGGCTTCTTTTACAACACCTTCTGACAAGCCATTCTCTGCAATAAGTACCACCGGGTTGAGGTCGTGACCTAAGGTTCTTAGTTGTTTCTTTTGTGTGCCTTTCAGGCTCATGTTAATCTACTCAGCTTTAGTTAATTAGGGCAGCAGTTGCTGTTTCGCCTATTCTAGTGCCTGAAGGTGGTTTAGGTCATCCTTTAGCTGGCTAAAATTTTTTATGAGGTTCTTGTGGCACGTTCAAAAACCAGTGCAGCTTGGCTAAAAGAGCATGTAGATGATGTGTGGGTCAAAAAAGCACAAAAAGATGGTTATCGATCGCGTGCTACCTATAAGCTAGCTGAAATTGATGAAAAGGATCGATTGTTTCGTCCAGGTATGACGGTTATTGACTTAGGTTCAGCACCCGGAGGCTGGTCGCAGTTGCTGTCTGAAAAGTTGGGTAGCCAAGGAAAAATTATTGCTTCAGATATTTTGCCTATGGATGCAGTTCCCGATGTGGAGTTTATTCAAGGTGATTTTACAGAAGATGAAATTCTGGAATTATTGCTTGAGTCCATGCAAGGAAAACAAGCAGACCTTGTAATTTCAGATATGGCACCCAATCTCAGTGGAATGAATGCTATAGATCAACCCAAAGCAATGTATCTGGTAGAGTTAGCACTCGATCTTGCTGAGCAGGTGTTAAAGCCGCAGGGTGATTTTTTAGCAAAAGTTTTTCAAGGTGAAGGTTATGAAGAGTATTTAAAGCTCTTGCGCAGCCGCTTCACCAAAGTTTTAACGCGTAAACCCGTGGCATCGAGAGCTAGGTCTCGTGAAGTTTATTTATTAGCTAGAGGCTACAAGGGATAAAAGCTAGTAACAGTGTTTAGCTATTGTGGTCATATAAAGAATAAATTGAATTGTTACCCTTTGGTATCGGTCTTAGCTGTTAAGTGATGTAGTATAGTTATTCTGTTTAGTCTGACTTTAATCAACTCATTGTTGGTCAGACAAAATCTACAAAGAGGGCATTGCCTTGAACGATATGGCCAAAAATCTCATTCTATGGCTGGTCATCGCAGCAGTTTTGCTGACGGTGTTTAACAGCTTTAATGTTGAAACCACGCCAAACACCACAAACTACTCTCAGTTTGTGCATGAAGTGCAGCAAAAAAGAGTTAAGAAAGTAGTTATTGATGGCTACGATATTTTTGGAGAGCGGGTAGATGGATCACGCTTTCAAACAATTCGTCCAGCTGCAGATGACCCGCGTTTAATGGATGACCTACTAAGCAACAATGTTCTAGTCGAAGGTAAAAAGCCTGAAGGACAGAGCATTTGGATGCGCTTATTGGTTGCTAGCTTTCCTATCTTGTTAATTATGGCTGTATTTATGTTCTTTATGCGCCAAATGCAAGGTGGTGCTGGTGGTAAAGGCGGGCCGATGAGTTTTGGTAAGTCTAAGGCACGTTTATTAACTCAAGATCAAATTAAAACAACCTTTGCTGATGTAGCAGGCTGTGATGAAGCTAAAGAAGACGTAGCCGAGCTGGTTGAGTTTCTACGTGATCCAGGTAAGTTTCAGCGTCTGGGCGGTAAAATTCCCCGTGGTGTCTTAATGGTGGGTAGCCCGGGTACAGGTAAAACCTTGTTAGCCAAGGCTGTAGCAGGTGAAGCTAAGGTACCTTTCTTTAGTATTTCAGGTTCAGACTTTGTAGAAATGTTTGTGGGTGTGGGTGCTTCTCGTGTACGCGATATGTTCGAACAAGCCAAAAAAAGCTCACCCTGCATTATTTTTATAGATGAAATAGATGCTGTAGGTCGTCACCGTGGTGCAGGTATGGGTGGTGGTAATGATGAGCGAGAACAAACGCTTAACCAGTTACTTGTAGAGATGGACGGTTTTGAAGCTAACGATGGTGTGATAGTAATAGCAGCAACTAACCGGCCAGATGTGCTTGACCAAGCTCTACTACGCCCAGGTCGATTTGACCGCCAAGTAGTGGTTGCTTTGCCAGATATTCGTGGTCGTGAACAAATACTGAATGTTCACATGCGCAAAGTACCTTTAGATGATGATGTTAAGCCTTCTGTTATTGCTCGTGGTACACCTGGCTTCTCAGGTGCAGACTTAGCTAACCTAGTGAACGAAGCAGCTCTTTTCTCTGCTCGTACTAATCGTCGCTTAGTGAGTATGGAAGAGTTTGATAAGGCCAAAGATAAAATCATGATGGGCGCTGAGCGTAAGTCCATGGTGATGACAGAAAAAGATAAAACCATGACTGCTTACCATGAAGCAGGTCATGCTATTTTAGGTCGCTTATTGCCCGACCATGACCCGGTATATAAAGTCTCAATTATTCCACGTGGCCGTGCTTTAGGTGTAACCATGTTCTTGCCTGAAGAAGACAAGGTTTCTTACAGTCGCCGCTATTTGTTGAGTCGCATTACCTCTGCCTACGGTGGTCGTATTGCTGAAGAAATGTTCTATGGTGCAGATGGTGTTTCTACAGGTGCATCGAATGATATTCAGCAAGCCACTAAAATGGCACGCAACATGGTAACCAAGTGGGGCTTATCCGATAAAGCAGGCCCTGTGCTTTATACAGAAGATGACAGCGATCCCTTTCTTAAAGGTGGAGGCGGTGGCTCCGGTAGTGGCATGGGTGTTGGTGGTGATACAGCTAAGCTACTTGATGCAGAAATTAGAAAAATTCTGGATGACTGCTATGAAGAAGCCGTTAAACTGCTTGAAGAGCACCGTGAACAAATGGAGTTAATGAAGGATGCCTTAATGGAATATGAAACCATTGATGCCAGCCAAATTGACGACATAATGAAAGGTATAAAACCTCAGCCACCTAAAGACTGGAATGATGATGGTGAGGGTGGAGTAAAGGCTGATACTGATTCTGCCCAGGCTAACCAAGAAGCTGAAGATGCAGAAGAGGATAGAAAGCCTGATATTAAACCTGCAGACCCTCTGGGTGGTTCAGTTCACTAGTTGGTCACTAAGCTCAGTTCTAACCCCGCTTTGGCGGGGTTTTCTTTGAATAGACGTTATGTTTTCTAAAATATTTCCACTAGTTGATCTAAAGCAGCCCCAAATAATGGGCATAGTTAATGTTACGCCTGATTCTTTCTCCGATGGCGGTCGTTACACCTCAGTTAATCTGGCAATTAAACAAGCCTTAGATTTAGAAGCAGAAGGCGCTAGCTTTATAGACTTGGGTGGTGAATCTACCCGTCCGGGTGCTAAGGATGTCGGTGAGCAAGAAGAGTTAGATCGTGTTTTACCTGTGTTGGAAGGCTTGCGCAAAGAATCAGCAGTGATGATCTCAATCGACACCAGCAACCCTAAGCTGATGCTGGAGGCGGCTAAGCTAGGTGCTAACTTGTTGAATGATGTGCGCTCTTTTACTCGTGAAGGTGCGCTAGAAGCTGCTCAAGCAACCAACTTACCTGTTTGTATTATGCACATGCGTGGTGAACCCTCATCTATGCAGCAGCAAACTGATTACTTGGATGTGGTTGCAGAAGTAAAAAACTGGTTAGCTAAACGAATGCAAGCTTGTGTTGCTGCAGGTATAGCCGAAGAAAAGATTTTACTCGACCCAGGTTTTGGATTTGCCAAACTGCTACCCCACAATTTAGCCTTGCTGGCTAACTTAAATAAACTCACCAGTTTAAATAGACCCTTATTGGTTGGCATGTCTCGTAAGCGCATGCTGGGTGAGATTACTGGCAAGGCAGCACTAGATAGAGATGCTGCAGGTATTGGTGCGCATTTGTTAGCTGCGCAGCAGGGTGCTAAAATTTTACGCGTTCACTCAGTTGCAGGCTTAAAGGATGCTTTGCAGGTTTGGCAGGCAACAGAGCAGGCTTTAAACCTTACTTAAAATCAGGACTAATAATGACTAGAAAATATTTTGGTACAGATGGAATTCGTGGGCGTGTGGGTGAGCATCCAATTACCCCAGATTTTGTACTAAAGCTAGGTTGGGCAGCGGGTAAGGTGTTTGCCAAACAAGGTAAAAAACGTATTTTAATCGGTAAAGACACGCGTTTATCTGGTTATATGTTTGAGTCAGCATTAGAGGCAGGCTTATCTGCTGCTGGGGTTGATGTCTATTTGCTTGGCCCTATGCCTACTCCTGGAATAGCCTATCTCACCCAAACCTTCCATGCCGATGCAGGCATAGTTATTAGTGCATCGCATAATTCTTTTGAAGATAACGGCATTAAGTTCTTTTCAAGAAGTGGTGAAAAGCTACCCGATGAGGTAGAGCTAGAAATTGAAGCCTGGCTAGAAAACCCCATCGAAACAGTTGCACCAGCATTGCTAGGGAAAGCTAGACGCATTAATGATGCCGCTGGACGTTATATCGAATTTTGCAAAAACACTTTGCCTTTTAATGCTAGTTTGCAAGGTATGACCTTAGTCGTGGATTGTGCTCACGGTGCTACCTACCACATTGCACCTGAGGTTTTTAGAGAGCTAGGTGCCAGTGTAGATGTGATTGGTGCACAGCCTGATGGCTTAAATATAAACAAAGGCTATGGCTCTACTAATCCACGAGCTCTGCAAGATAGAGTGCTAGAAACAGGGGCAGATCTAGGTATAGGTTTCGATGGTGATGGTGACAGGCTAGTAATGGTCACTCGCACCGGTCGTCTGCTAGATGGCGATGATCTGCTTTATATTCTTGCCAAAAACCTGCAAAGCAAAGACCAGTTACAAGGCGGAATTGTAGGTACGGAAATGAGTAACCTAGGCTTAGAGTTAGCCTTAGCAGAAGCTGAAATTCCCTTTATACGTGCCAAAGTGGGCGACCGTTATGTAATGGCCGAGCTACAAAAGAAAAACTGGTTAGTGGGTGGCGAAAACTCAGGTCACTTAGTTTGCCGCCATGTGCAATCAACGGGTGACGGTATTGTTGCTGCATTGCAAGTCTTGCAAGCCATTCAAGAAGCTGATGGCCAAGTAGATGTTTTACTGCAAGGAATGAAAAAAATGCCGCAAAGTCTGGTTAATATTCGTACCGATGACAACAAAGACGCACTAATACGCCATCCACAAGTGCAAGCTAAAATAAAAGATATTGAAGCTCGTATGAACGGTCGCGGTAGAATTTTATTGCGCCCTTCAGGTACTGAACCATTACTTAGGGTTATGGTGGAAGGTGATGAACAAGAAGAAGTTCAGGCGTTAGCAGAAGAGATAGCAGCAGTGATTACTGATGTTGCTAGTTGAGCTTAGAGCAGATTTTTAATAGAATCCATGCCCCTGAATTATTTATAGGCTGAATTAATGCGACAAAAATTGGTAGCAGGCAACTGGAAAATGCATGCTAGTCAGCAGATGGTAACCAGTCTGCTCGAAAAAATGCTTAGTAAGCAAGCACCTAGCGCCAAGTTATTGGTTTTTCCACCCTACCCTTACTTGTCACAAGCAATACAGATTTTAGCTGAGAGTAATATTGGAGTAGGGGCACAAGATTGTTCACAAGCAGAAGATGGTGCCTACACTGGTGAAGTTTCTGCCACCATGTTGGCAGATCTAGGTGTTAGCCATGTTTTGCTTGGGCACTCAGAACGCCGCCAGTATCACTCAGAAACTGACGCATCGGTTGTAGAAAAGGCTAAACGAGCTTTGGCAGCAGGCATTATCCCAGTTATTTGTGTGGGAGAAACCTTGGCGCAACGTGAAGCTGGTGAAACTAATCAGGTGGTTTCACAACAGTTAACACCCCTAGTTAAGCAATTATCCTTGGCGCAATTACAAAAAGTGGTTGTAGCCTACGAGCCAGTTTGGGCTATAGGTACAGGTTTAACTGCAACACCCGAGCAGGCGCAAGAAGTTCATGCCTTTCTACGCTCGCTAGTAGCAAAAGTAGATAAAGCATTAGCAGAAAAAATGTTGTTCTTGTATGGCGGTAGTATGAAGCCTGATAATGCTGCGTCATTACTTAAAATGCCAGATATAGATGGCGGGTTGATTGGTGGAGCATCGCTAGATGCTGATCAGTTTTTAGCAATCGGAAAAGCAGCGGAATAATAAAGATGCATAGTATCATTTTAGTAATTCATGTAATGCTAGGCCTAGGTGTTATTTTACTAGTGCTTATGCAGCAAGGTAAGGGTGCAGAAGCAGGCGCATCTTTTGGTGGCGGTGCATCCAATACAGTGTTCGGTAGTTTAGGGCCGGTTGGGTTTTTGGGTAAAATGACTGGCCTGTTAGCTGCTGGCTTCTTTGCTACCAGTATGGGTTTGGCTTATTTAGCATCTCAAGAATACTCACCAGACTTGGGTATGCCTTCAGATGAAGTCATTGAAGAGTTTGAGCGTGAGCGCTTACCACTACTCGATGACAATGAAGTGATAGAAAATCCGCAAACAGAGTAAGCGCTAAGTTTATTTTAGCTTAGGGCTTGCTAAGTAGCTTGGGCGGCACTATCATTTGGCCGCCTTACAAGTTGTAGTTAGTAGATTTAGTGTGAACAGTTAGGCCGAAGTGGCGGAATTGGTAGACGCGCTACCTTGAGGTGGTAGTGGGCTAAAGCCTGTGCGGGTTCGAGTCCCGCCTTCGGCACCAAATTGTAGTAGTAGATGTAAAAGGAATTATAGTTAGTGGTTGACCTAACACTTGTCAGCCCTTATAATTCCACCTTCTCTGATGCGGGGTGGAGCAGCCTGGTAGCTCGTCGGGCTCATAACCCGAAGGTCGTTGGTTCGAATCCAGCCCCCGCTACCAAGATTTAATCAGAAGCCCCTTTTTTAAGGGGCTTTTTGTTAGGTCGAAAAAATCTTCGCGCAGGTGGCGCAGTACAGCCTTATCCCCCCGAAGTTTTCCGGCCTTGGATCATCTGATCTGCCTAGGCAGAGCTGGAGCCTTTTCTGTGTCAAGTAAAGATAAGCTACTAGAACAGCTAATAGAGCCGGTTGTTCAGTCTCTTGGATTTGAATTCTGGGGACTAGAGTTCAGTGGTCGTGGTCAACATACGCTGCTACGAATATATATTGAAAGTGAACAGGGTATTACAGTTGAAAACTGTGCGCAGGTCAGTCGTCAAATTAGTGCGTTGATGGATGTAGAAGACCCCATCGAAAGTGAGTACAACCTAGAAGTGTCGTCACCAGGAATGGATAGGCCACTTTATAAGCTCGATCACTACCAGCGTTTTTCAGGCCATCAAGTACAATTAAAATTACGCCTTGCTTATGAAGGTCAGCGTAAATTTACTGGTCTTTTAAAAGGTATAGAAGAAGATGAGGTTATTCTTCAGGTAGACGAGGATGAGTATTGTTTTCCGTTTGAAACTATCGACCAGGCAAGAGTTAAACCTGACCTGGAAAAACCAAATAAGTAGCAAGGACTGTTTCTAAGAGGCTGAGGCATGAGTAAAGAGATCCTTTTGGTGGTGGATGCCGTCTCCAATGAAAAAGGCGTTCCCAAAGAAACCATATTTGAAGCAATAGAAGCTGCGCTAGCCAGTGCAACCAAAAAACGCTTTATGGAAGAAGGTGTTGATATTCGAGTCAGCATCGACCGTAAAACCGGTGAGTACGATAGCTTTCGTCGTTGGTTAGTCGTTGATGACGAAGACTTTACAGAGCCAGAATTTGAGCTACCGGCAACGGCAGCAAAAGAAGAAGACTTAGTCGTTGGTGATGTTAAAGAAGAAAAAGTACCTTCCATTGAGTTTGGGCGTATTGCTGCACAAACTGCTAAGCAAGTTATAGTTCAAAAAGTACGCGAAGCAGAAAGAGCTGAAGTTGTTCGTCAATACCTAGATCAGCAAGGTGGTCTTGTTTCGGGCATTGTTAAGAAAACCACCCGAGATGGCTTAATAATTGATTTGGGTGGCAATGCAGAAGCCTACCTTTCTCGCCATGAAATGATACCTGGCGAAAAGTTCCGTATGAATGATCGCGTACGTGCCATTCTTCTAGAAGTGAACCCCAATAACCGCGGTCCACAGCTAGTGCTTTCTCGTACCTGCCCAGAAATGCTGGTTGAACTATTTAAAATTGAAGTGCCAGAAATTTCAGAGCAGCTAATCGAAGTTCGTGGTGCTGCACGTGACCCAGGTTCGCGTGCTAAAATTGCAGTTAAAACTAACGACCGTCGTATAGACCCAGTTGGTGCTTGTGTAGGTATGCGTGGTTCACGCGTACAGGCCGTTTCTAACGAGCTAAGCAATGAACGCGTAGATATAGTTTTGTGGGACGACAACCCTGCGCAGCTAGTTATTAATGCCATGGCACCTGCTGAAGTTGCATCTATTATTGTAGATGAAGATGCTCACTCTATGGATGTGGCCGTAGCAGAAGATAACCTAGCCCAAGCCATAGGTCGTGGTGGTCAAAATGTTAAGCTGGCGCGTGACCTTACCGGTTGGCGCCTTAATGTAATGACAGAGCAAGAAGCTAGCGGTAAGCAAGAGCAAGAAGCCGACGTGCTGATTCAATATTTTATTCAACACCTAGATATTGATGATGACCTAGCTAGAACGCTGGTAGATGAAGGTTTTACAAGCTTGGAAGAAGTGGCTTATGTGCCACTAGAAGAATTCCTAGAAATTGATGGTTTAGATGAAGACCTGGTTAATGAGCTTCGCCGTCGTGCGAAGAATGAGTTGCTGACTTTAGAGATTGCCTCTGAAGAAGCTTTGGCAGTTGCTAGTCCAGAAGAAGCCCTGCTCAATCTTGAGGGCATGGATCGTACCTTAGCATCAGCACTTGCACTTAAAGGGCTAACCACCCTTGATGATCTTGCCGAACAATCCATTGATGACCTTATGGATATCGAGGCTATGACCGAAGAGCGTGCCGGTAAAATGATTATGGCGGCCCGCGCTCACTGGTTTGAAGATGAAGCTTGAGCGTACTAGGTCGTAGTTAGAGGAGATACATAGTGGCAGAGAATACCGTTAAAGAATTTGCAGAAGCCATAGGCCGACCTGTTGATAGTCTGCTTGATCAGATGAAAAAAGCAGGTCTAGACCATAAAAGCGAAGAGCAAAAAGTATCTGAACAAGATAAACATACCCTGCTTGAGTTTTTAAAGCGCGCAAGCGGCAGTAGCGATGAGCCAACGCGTATAACCATGACACGCAAAACGACTCAAAAGTTAAAAACAGATGGTCGTAAAAGCGTGAATGTAGAAGTGCGTAAAAAACGTACTTTTGTTAAGCGTAGCGATGTAGAAGAACAAGCAGATAAAGCGGCAGAAGCAGAACAAGAAGCTGTTCAAAAAGCGGCTGAGGCAGAAGCGCTACAAAAAGCAGAAGCTGCTGCTGAAGAAAAGCGTAAAATCAATGAAAAAGCACGCCGTGAAGCAGAAGAAGCGGCACGTATAGCTTTAGCGGAAGAAGAAGCTCAGCGTAAAGCTAAGCAAGAAGCTAAAGCCGCTGAACCTGCTTTAGATGCAGAAGCCCAGAAAAAGGCAGAAGCAGATAAAGAGCGTCGTAAACAAGATGAGAAGCGCCGTGCTGAACAAGCGCGTAAAGCTCGATCTAATCCAGTAGTAACCAGTGTTGAAGATGACACTCGTGAGGAACCAGAAGAAGCTTTGTTAAAAAATACTAAAGTTGCAGCTGCCGATGATAAACCTAAAACCTCCAAGCCTGGTAACCGTAAGTCAGCTGGTGGTAAAAAGACAGGCGGCAAGCGCGAAGACAATTTTGATGATCGCCGTTTAAGCCGTCGTGGTAATAAAGACGAAAAACGTAAAGGTGGTCGTCGTGCCTCTGGTGGTGCAGCGCGTGCTCATGGTTTTGAAAAGCCAACCGCACCTGTAACCCGTGATGTACTTATTCCCGAAAGCATTAGTGTTGCAGAGCTAGCTGACCGTATGGCAGTCAAAGGCTCTGAAGTAATCAAGGTCATGTTTAAAATGGGTGCTATGGCAACCATTAACCAAGTAATAGACCAAGATACCGCAGCAATCGTTGTTGAAGAAATGGGTCACCAGCCCAAGCTGCAAAAAGACAATGCTATAGAAACCGAAGTAATCGATACAATTAGCTACGAAGGTACGGAAATTACCCGTGCCCCCGTTGTTACTGTAATGGGTCACGTTGACCATGGTAAAACATCATTACTAGACTACATACGCCGTGCCAGTGTAGCCGATGCTGAAGCAGGTGGTATTACGCAGCATATTGGTGCTTACCACGTAGAAACCTCAGCAGGAAATATGGTTACCTTCCTAGATACACCCGGACACGCAGCCTTTACCGCTATGCGTGCACGCGGTGCTAAGGCAACCGACGTAGTTATTCTAGTAGTTGCAGCAGACGATGGTGTTATGCCACAAACAATAGAAGCCGTTCAGCATTCTAAAGCTGCTGGCGTACCTTTGGTTGTTGCTGTAAACAAAATAGATAAAGAAACCGCAGATCCTGAACGTATTCGTAATGAACTATCTCAGCACGAAGTTATTTCTGAAGAATGGGGTGGCGATACACCTTTTGTACACGTTTCAGCCAAAAAAGGTACCGGCTTAGAAGAGCTGCTAGAAGCTGTTTTACTTCAGTCAGAAATGCTAGAGCTGACGGCAGTACCAGAAGCACCGGGTAAAGGTGTGGTGGTTGAATCACGTCTAGACCGTGGCCGAGGCCCAGTTGCTACTGTGCTAGTACAAAACGGTACCTTGCGTAAAGGCGATATCGTTCTTGCCGGTCTTAACTATGGTCGTGTACGTGCTTTAATTGATGAAAACGGTAAACAAACCGAATCAGCTGGACCATCCATTCCGGTAGAAATTTTAGGCTTAGATGGAACACCTGAAGCTGGCGATGAGTTTATGGTTGTTAAAGATGAGAAGAAAGCCCGTGAAGTTGCTCTCTTCCGTCAAGGTAAATACCGAGAAGTTAAGCTAGCACGTCAGCAAAAAGCTAAGCTAGAGAATGTGTTTGGTCACCTGGAAGCAGGTGAAGTTGCCAGCGTTAACATTATTCTTAAGTCAGATGTGCGCGGTACAGTTGAAGCCATTATTAGCTCATTAAAAGACCTAGAAACAGACGAAGTTAAAGTGAATGTTGTTTCTTCAGGTGTGGGTGGTATTACTGAAACCGATGCCAACCTAGCGCTTGCATCCGATGCAATACTGCTTGGTTTTAATGTGCGAGCAGATGCATCAGCTAGAGCAATCATTGAGCGTGAAGAAATAGATTTACGCTACTACAGCGTTATTTACGAACTGATAGACCAGGTTAAACAGGCTATGTCTGGCAAGCTGGCTCCTGAATACCGCGAAGACATTGTTGGTATTGCAGAAGTTCGTGAAGTGTTCCGTTCACCAAAACTAGGTCAAGTAGCTGGTTGTATGGTGGTTGAAGGAACCGTTTACCGTAATAAGAAAATCCGTGTTTTACGTGACAACGTGGTTATCTACGAAGGCGAGTTAGAATCTCTACGCCGCTTTAAAGATGATGCTGCTGAAGTCCGTAATGGTATGGAATGTGGTATTGGGGTTAAGAACTACAATGACGTTAAAGCTGGCGATAAAATCGAAGTTTTTGACAAGGTCAGAGTAGAGCGTAGCCTCTAATACTGCGAGTTAACTAAAGTCGTTAAGCAGCCTCGGTTTTCTGATTTATCAGAATCGAGGCTGTTTTTATTGGAAGACAGCTATGAAAGAATTTAGTCGTTTAGACCGTATTGCTGATCAAATGCAGCGTGAATTAGCTGTAATGATTCAACGCGAAATTAAAGATCCAAGACTTGATGCCATGATTACCGTGAGCGGTGTAAAGGTTAGCAAAGACCTAGGCTATGCTGATGTTTATGTCACCATACTGGGTAAGGAAGACAACCCAGAAGTTGTTCAAGATAATCTAGCTATACTGAAAAGCGCAGCAGGTTTCTTACGCGGACGTATTGGGCAAAGCATTAAGCTGCGTGTTATTCCACAGTTACGCTTCCACTATGATGAAAGTGTGGCTCGAGGTCAGTACCTAAGCAGCTTAATTGAGCGTGCAGTGAATGAAGACGTTCAACGTGCTAAAGGTTCAGATGAGGAATAATCCTTAAATACTGCTATGCAAAAAAAGATTCCTCGTAAAATTGTTAATGGTGTTCTCCTGCTTGATAAGCCCCTAGGTTTATCAAGTAACCAAGCGCTACAAAAAGTTAAGTGGTTACTAAAAGCTAAAAAAGCTGGGCATACGGGTAACTTAGATCCGCTAGCAACGGGCGTGTTGCCCCTGTGTTTTGGTGAAGCAACTAAGTTTGCTAGCTATGGCTTAGAAGCTAATAAAACTTATCTAACCACCATTCAGTTAGGTGAAATAAGAGATACGGCCGATGCTGAAGGTGAAGTGCTTGAGCGCTTCCCCTTACCAGAAATGACTCAGGCAAAAATTGAACAAGTTTTATCAGGTTTTTTAGGCAAGCAACAACAAATACCCCCCATGTATTCTGCCCTAAAATTTCAGGGTAAAAAACTGTATGAGTTAGCTCGTGCTGGTCAAAGCATAGAACGCCCACCCAGAGACATTACTATTTTTGATTTACAGTTAATGGGTTTTACAGCCGACAGCCTAACCCTAGAAGTTAGCTGCTCTAAAGGAACTTACATTCGTGTGTTAGGTGAAGATATCGCCAAGGCACTAGGCAGTGGTGGTTATTTAAGTGCTTTGCGGCGTACCGTTTCTGGCAGTGTAAAGGCTAACGAGCTAGTCACCTTGCAAAGTTTAATTAATCTGCATGAAACAGAAGGTGAAGCTGCCGTTGCAGCCTGGCTAAAACCCACCGACTATCTAGTAAAGCACTTAGCTCTACATCAACTAAATGAAGTTGAAGCAGCGCAGGTATTAAATGGTCAGGCAATAAAATTGCTGGACTCCAGCTTAACTATCGGACAAAATGTGCGCCTTTATGCCTTAGGCAAAGACTTTTTGGGTTTAGGTCAGGTGCAGGAGAGTGCAGCGGGTTTGCTACTCCAGCCCATTAAAATTCAAAGTACCGCCCAGGCAGAATAAAGTTTTCAGGCAGGCTGTAACGTCGCACGGCTTTGCCCTTGTTATTAAGCGACTGTGGAGTTTTAAAATGTTAACAACTGAACGTAAAGCAGAAATCGTAAAAGATTTTGCTCGTGATGCAAAAGATACTGGCTCACCTGAAGTACAGGTAGCACTACTGACTTTTGATATTACTGCACTACAAAAGCACTTTGAAACCAACAAGAAAGATCACCACAGCCGTCGTGGTCTAATTCGTAAAGTTAGTCAGCGTCGTAAATTGCTAGACTACTTGAAGAAAAAAGATGTAACTCGCTATGCAGACTTAATTAAGCGTCTAGGTCTACGTCGCTAAAATTATAGATTCTCTAGCGAATCTTAAAACCCCTCGTTGCTAAAGCAGCGGGGGGTTTTGCATTTTAGCCGCTAGTGCTTTGTTTGTGCTGCCAGTCAGCGTATGATTAAGGGGCTAATTAATGGCGAAAAAAAATGAATTTAAAGGATAAATCTGTGAATCCCGTAGCTATCAAAAAAACCTTCCAATATGGTCAAAACACTGTAACTTTTGAAACTGGCCGTATTGCACGTCAGGCCAGTGGTGCTGTGCTTGTTACTATTGATAACACCAGCGTACTTTGTACAGCTGTAGCCAAAAAAGACGTTAACCCAACACAAGACTTCTTTCCTCTAGCTGTTTTCTATCAAGAAAAAACCTATGCAGTAGGTAAAATTCCTGGTGGCTTCTTCAAGCGTGAAGGCCGCCCTACAGAAAAAGAAACCCTTATTTCGCGTTTAATCGACCGCCCCATTCGCCCTCTATTTCCTGAAGGCTTTATGAATGAAGTGCAGGTTATCTGTACGGTCGTTTCTGCAGAGCGTGGTAAAGAATCAGATATCGCAGCAATGTTAGGTGCTTCTGCTGCACTCAGCATTTCTGGTGTACCTTTTAATGGGCCTTTAGCAGCAGCTCGTGTTGGTTACACAGATGCTGAGGGTTATATGTTAAACCCAGACTCTGCACAGCTAGCAGACTCACGCCTAGATATGGTGGTTGCAGGTACCGAAGGCGCAGTGTTAATGGTTGAATCAGAAGCTAAAGAGCTAACTGAAGACCAAATGCTTGGTGGCGTACTTTATGCACACCAAGAAATGCAAGTGGCCATTCAAGCCATTAAAGAATTCACTGCAGAAGCAGGCAAGCCTGCATGGGACTGGCAGCCAGCACCTGCTGACACCAGCACCGATGCCCTAGTGCGTCCTTTAGCTGAAGCAGGTATTCGTGAAGCTTATAAAATTACTGACAAAATGCAGCGCTATGATCGTTTAGGTGAAGTGCGTCAAAGCGTTGTTGATCAGCTAGTGACCGATGCCGAAGCCGCACCTTCAAAAGATGATGTAAAAGCGGTTTTTGCACAAATTGAAAAAGAAGTCGTGCGTAACAACGTGCTAGACGGCTCGCCACGTATTGATGGCCGTGATCATAAAACAGTTCGCCCTTTAACCATAGAAGTTGGCGTACTACCTAAGGTTCATGGTTCTGCTTTGTTCACCCGTGGTGAAACTCAAGCGTTAGTAGTAACCACTTTAGGTACTAGCCGTGATGCGCAAATTATAGAAAGCCTAGAAGGTGAGTTTAAAGATAGCTTCTTATTCCACTATAACTTCCCTCCTTACTCAGTAGGTGAAGCTGGCTTTATGGGTGGACCTAAGCGTCGTGAAATTGGTCATGGTCGTTTGGCTAAGCGTGGTGTTCAATCCATGCTGCCTAAAGAAGCAGACTTCCCTTACACCCTACGTGTTGTTTCTGAAATCACTGAATCGAATGGCTCTAGCTCTATGGCCTCGGTTTGCGGTTCATCACTAGCGTTAATGGATGCGGGTGTACCTTTAAAAGCTCCTGTAGCGGGTATCGCAATGGGCTTGGTGAAAGATGGCGAGCGCTTTGCTGTATTAACCGATATTTTAGGTGACGAAGACCATCTAGGTGATATGGACTTTAAAGTAGCTGGTTCTGCTGCGGGTATTACTGCACTGCAAATGGACATTAAAATTGAAGGTATTAACGAAGAAATCATGGAAGCTGCGCTAGAACAGGCACTGGTTGCTCGTTTAGATATTCTAGAGCAGATGAATCAAGTTCTACCTTCAGCACGTACTGAGCTGTCTGATAATGCTCCAACCATGAGCACAATTAAAATTGATACAGACAAGATTCGCGATGTTATAGGTAAAGGCGGTGCTACGATTCGTAGTATTACCGAAAAAACGGGTGCTTCGGTTGATATCGATGACACAGGTGAGATTAAAGTATTTGGTGACTCTGCTGAATCTGCCAAAGCTGCAATCGACATGATTATTGGCCTAACCGCCTCTGCAGAAATAGACAAAGTTTATATGGGTAAAGTAGCACGCCTAGCAGACTTTGGTGCTTTTGTTACCTTCTTGCCTGGTCAAGATGGTTTGGTACACATTTCTCAAATTGATAACAAGCGTGTTGAAGCAGTTAAAGATTACTTAACTGAAGGACAAGAAATTCTAGTTAAGGTCATTGATATCGATAACCGTAATCGCGTTAAGCTGTCTATTAAAGAAGTAACTGAAGAAGATAAAGCAGCCTTTGCTGCGGCAAATCCAGAAGCCTAATCTTCTAGCTAGTTAATTTAAAGCAAAAAAATCCCCGCATTAAGCGGGGATTTTTATTTCTAACCGTTAGAAATAATTACTCTTCTATTTCTAGCAGCTCAACTTTAAATACTAAGGCTTCGTTCGGGCCAATAGAGCCACCAGCACCCGCTGGGCCATAAGCTAGGTTTGCAGGAATATACACTTCCCACTCACTGCCTTCAGGCATCAGTTGTAGCGCTTCTTGCCAACCAGAAATAACCTGATTGACTTTAAATGATACAGGCTCACCACGTTGATAAGAGCTATCGAACACTGTGTCATCAATTAGCTTGCCTTCGTAGTGCACTTTTACACTTGAACTAGCTGCAGGCTTGTTACCCTTACCTTTTTTAACAACCTTGTATTGCAAGCCACTATCAGTCACTTTCACGCCTTTCTTTTTAGCGTTAGCAGCAAGAAACTTTTCACCTTTGGCTAGGTTTTCTTCAGCAGCCACTGCCGCCTGCTCTTGTGCTTCTGCAGCTAGCTTTTGCTGCAGTTGGTCTAAAATTTGTGCTATCTCTTTATCGCTTAGGCTTGGAGTGTTGCCTGCATAAAGGTCTTTTAATGCTTCGCCAAAGCTATCAGTGTCTAGGTCACTAATGTCTTGTTGTAATTGACGACCGACCATAATGCCCAAGCTATAGCCAATGCGTTCTTCTTCAGTTTTGGGTGCTGCTAGGGCAAGGCTAGGTAGTGCTACAGCTAGGCTTAGTGAGGTAGCTAGCGTTAGCTTGGCAAAAGATTTGTACATGGGTACTCCTTAGTGAGTCTTAATTGTTTTGCAGTCTTGGTTTAGGGTTTAGGTGGTGGGATTAGTTCCCTGCTGGCGAATAAAACGTTTCTCTAGGTATTCTCTTAGGCGTACCGAAGTAAGCTCAACGTCTCTTTCATCTAGCATAATATTGAGTAGCACTTTAAGCGGTTCATCTTCGACTAATCTTGGATCATCAAAGCAATGGGCTAGGTTCTCTATTAGTGCTGCCTCACGATTTTCACAGTCTAATAAACCTTGACGCTCTTGGTAGTAAAAATAAAGAACCGCCTGTTCTTGCTGCTCAGCTAATAGCTCGGCTTTTTGAATATGCTCACGCATTCTATGCAAAGGGCCATCTTCATTTCTATCGGCTTTTTCAGCGATAAGTTTTAATTCATTACGCTGGCGCCTTAGCTGCAAGGTGTAATCTCTATGCCAGTTTTCAAACTGTATAAAACTATTTCGCCAGTCAGGGCTAAAGCGTAATCTCTGCTGTGCTGTCCAGATAGCAAAAAAAACTAAATTAATATTAGCGCCGCTGTCATCTTGAAGCTGTAAACAAGCATCTTTTATTCGCTTGAGCTGGTAGAGGCTCAGCGAGAAACGCCAGAAAGGGTTATCATGCAGCAGCATTTTTTATCCTTCCAAATCATGGGAATAGGTCGGGAGTAGTTACTATGATGACATTAGGTGGTCTGACACTGCAACGCGGTGATTTACGCTTGTTAGAAAACGCCAGCGTAAGTCTACATTCAGGTTGGAAAGTCGGTCTAACCGGTGCCAATGGTGCAGGCAAGTCATCACTGTTCAAACTCTTGCTAGGTGAACTTACACCAGATGCTGGTGAGCTACAAATGTCTGGCTATGATCGCATTGCCTACATGGCGCAAGAAGTACCTAGTTTACAGCTTGCAGCCTTAGATTATGTGTTAGAAGGTCACCAAGAGTTAAAACAGGTAGAGCTAGACTTAGTCGCTGCTGAAAAAGCTGGTGATAACAACCGTTTAGCAGAGCTGTATGGTCAGTATGATTTATTACAAGGCTACTCTAAAAAAGCCGAAGCCGAACAGCTTTTGGCGGGGTTAGGTTTTCCACAGGCAGTTTTTAATAACCCTGTAGACAGTTTTTCAGGTGGTTGGCGTATTCGTTTAAACCTCGCCCGTACTTTATTTATGCCATCTGATTTAATGTTGTTAGATGAGCCAACCAACCACCTAGACCTAGATGCCACCCTTTGGTTAGAAGGTTGGTTACGCAGCTACCCAGGCACTTTAATTTTAATTTCGCATGACCGAGATTTTTTAGACAATGTGGTTGATCATCTGCTGCATGTAGAGCATAAACAGCTGCATCTATATAAAGGGGGTTACTCTGCTTTTGAGCGACAGCGTTCGGAGCGTTTAGCGCAGCAGCAATCTATGTTTGAGAAGCAGCAGCGTGAAATAGCTCACATGGAAAACTTTATACGTCGCTTTAAGGCTAAGGCAACCAAGGCAAAGCAAGCACAAAGTCGTATTAAATCCTTAGAGCGCATGGAGAAAATCGCTGCTGCCCATGTTGATTCACCTTTTCACTTTATTTTTCCAGAAGCCAGTCAGTCCTCAGACCCTCTATTGGTTATGCGAGAAGCCAACCTAGGCTACTCAAATAAGCCGATAATAGATAATGTAGGTTTTACACTTCATCCTGGGCAACGTATAGGTTTGCTTGGCCCTAATGGTGCGGGTAAGTCTACGTTAATTAAAACCTTGGTAGGTGATTTACCACCCATTACAGGGCAACGCACCCAAGGTGAACACCTCTATATTGGCTACTTTGCTCAGCACCAGTTAGAAGCCTTAGATGTGGATGCTTCTCCTTTATTGCACATTCAGCGTTTGTCACCCGATGCAAAAGAACAAGAGCTGCGCAATTTTTTAGGTGGCTTTGGTTTTCAGGGTGATGAAGTACTGGCTGCGGTGGGTCGCTTTTCAGGGGGGGAAAAAGCCCGCTTAGCTTTAGCTATGATTGCATGGAAAAAGCCTAACCTACTTTTACTAGATGAACCAACCAACCATTTAGATTTAGAAATGCGCCATGCCTTAACTCTAGCGCTACAAGGCTTTGAGGGTGCGGTAATTGTGGTATCGCATGATCGGCATTTATTAAACAATACGGTGGATGAATACTGGCTAGTTGCCGATGGAAAGGTAGCAACTTTTGATGGTGATCTAACCGATTATGCGCAATGGTTAAAAGAACGTCAGCAGGCAGCGCGTAGAGTAGAGAAGGCCGACAAGCCACAAGAAGAAACAGCCACACCAGTGGTTAACAAAAAACTCGACCGCAAAGAGGCGGCTCGGCTTAGAGAAGTATTGAGGCCGTTAAAAAAACAGGTAGACAAGTTAGAAAAACAAATTGAAACGCTTCAAGCACAGCTAAAAACGATAGAAAACACCCTAGCAGACACAGATATCTACACTGATAACCAGCGTAAAGATGAATTACAAAGCTTGTTAAAAGACCAAGGGCAGTTAGAGCTAGAGTTGGAAAGTATTGAGATGCAATGGCTAGAAAGCAGTGAGGAATTAGAAAGCCGCACTGCAGAGCTAGGCCTAGATTAAACCAGTGTTTTAGTCTTCTTTATAAACCATTTTACGACTCATGCCGCCATCAACCACAAAGTTTTGTCCGGTTACAAAACCAGCCAAATCAGATGCTAACCACAACACCATACCTGCTATGTCATCGGGTTTTCCCATGCGACCTACAGGGTGTTGTTCGTGGTCTTCATCAGAATGGAATGGCTGATAGCGAGAGCTATTTTTTTGCCACTCGCCTACTTCTATCCAACCTGGGCTAATTGCATTCACCCTAACATCTGGCCCCAAGCTTATAGCTAAAGAGTGGGTTAAAGAAATAACGCCACCTTTACTAGCTGAATAGGCTTCAGTGTCGGGTTCAGATTGAGTTGCACGCGTAGACCCAAGGTTAATAATGCTGCCTTTGGTAGCGCGTAAATCTGCCGCAGCGTACTTGCTGCACAAAAATACGCCCGTTAAATTAACATCTAAGTAGCGTTGCCAAGTGGTTAGGTCTAAGTCTTCTAATGCACCTGTATAAGGGTTAGCTAAACCTGCATTGTTAACAAGTAGGTTAATTGGCCCTAACTTTTCGTTGGTTAATTTAATTAACTCTTTTACTTGGTCTTCGCGAGAAACATCGACAGGGTGAAAAACAACCTTACCTAAGCTGTCAAAAAGATGAATGCATTCAGTTCCAGCTTCGCCGTCGATGTCAGCAACCATTACCTGCCAACCTTGCTGTAAAAGCGCACTAGAAATAGCTCGGCCAATACCTTGTGCACCACCAGTCACTAGGGCAACGGGGCGTGATGTAGATTCACTCAAGATAGAACTCCTTAAAACACTATTTACTTTCAAGTAAAAAAGTAACCGGCCCATCATTAATGAGCTCAACCTGCATGTTGGCTCCAAATTGGCCGCTTGCAACCTGTGGGTGGTTAGCTTTGGCAGAGGTTAAAAAGTGATTATAGAGTAATTCACCTTTTGTTGGCTCAGCGGCTGAAGAAAAGCCAGGCCTTAACCCTTTATGCGTTTCTGCAGATAAGGTGAATTGAGAAACAACGAGTAAACCACCCTGGGTTTCTTTTAATCCAAGATTCATTTTACCCGCTTCGTCGGCAAAAATACGATAACTTAAAACTTTCTGTAATAATTTTTCTGTTATGGCTGGTGTGTCATCTTTATCTACACCCAAAAACACCAGTAGACCAGTGCCTATCTCGCCTACCAGCTGGTTATCTACGGTTACTTTTGCACGACTCACTCTTTGTAATAGTGCCTTCATTTGTGGGTTATTCCTTAACAAGGTAGTTTTTACTATAAAAATAAATAATCAAAATGCTTGATATGCATAAATGCATTTGCCATTCTTCATTTCAAAAGGCTTGTTTCAATGAGGTAAAAGAAAGCTACAGGCTATTCTTGATACAAGCAATAAGGTGGCTCGTTACTTGTTTACAGGAGAAGCAATATGGACGGCTCGGATGAAACCAATACTAGCCAAGGACAGCTTAAACATAATGCGTTCCTTTCATTTCTTGACTCAATTGATAGGGGGCTTGGCTGGATTGAGCGTAAGGTTATAGCCAGTTGCGTACTTATAATGGCATTCCTAATGAGTGCCCATGTGGTAGGTAACTTGTTTTTTAATCGTGGTATCCCTGGCACCTACGAAATTACCGAAATGTTGATTGTTATTATAACCTTTGTTGGTGTTGCCTATGCTGCACGCCATGCTAGGCATATTCGTATGTCGGCAGTCTATGACCTACTGAATGATCGCCTACGTAAAATTTTATTGATTATTATTAGTGTGGGTACTGCCACTTTAATGTTTTATTTTGCTTACAAATCTGCCCAATACGACCTGGCTCTATATAGCCGAGGACGTACTAGCTCTGCGCTACAAATACCTATGTGGATGGTTAATCTAGCCCTACCCATCGGGTTTAGTTTAGCGGGCATTCAGTATGTTTTAACAATTCTGCGTAACCTCATGAGTAAAGGTGTCTACCGCTCTTTTCGTGAAAAAGAAGAATACTCAGAATTACCTACTGAAAACACCTAATAACGGATTTGGAGCGCAAGATGTTAACTCTATTACTGGTCACTATGGTTGTGCTGCTTTTACTGGGGTTCCCGATGATGGTTCCCTTAGCCGTTGGCACACTTTTTATGATGTTCACCGATATGACCTTTTTTGGTCCAGACCAAGCGATTAGCTGGATGGCAAATGGTGCCAGTAGCTGGGTTTTGGCAGCGGTACCCATGTTTATATTTGCCGCCGATATTTTAACTAAAGGCCATACGGCTAACCGCCTTCTTGATTTAGTCGACTCGTTTACTCGTCATGTTCGGGGTGGCTTGCCTATTACAACTGCCATTTCCTGTGCTTTATTCGGCGCTGTTTCAGGCTCTACTCAGGCAACTGTGGTTGCTATGGGTGGACCTATGCGTCCACGCTTATTAGAGAAAGGCTATCCAGATTCTTTTGCGCTGGCGCTTATTATTAATGCCAGTGATGTTGCGCTGCTCATTCCTCCTAGTATTGGCTTCATTATCTACGGGGTAGCAATGAAGGCTTCGATAGGTGATTTGTTTTTAGCAGGCATCTTGCCAGGCTTGATGATTATGCTGATGTTTTCTGCCTATTGTTATGTTTGGGCAAGGGTTAAAGGCATACCCTCAGACCCCAAAGCTTCTTGGTCAGAACGCTTAAGAGCTTTACGCAAAGCTAGTTTAGCCATGGGTTTTCCGGTTATTGTGGTGGGTGGTATTTATGGTGGTTACTTTAGTGCGGTTGAAGCATCAGCTATAGCTGTGGCCTACGCGCTGTTATTAGAAGTAGTTATCTATCGAAAAGTTAAAGTTAGTGATCTAGGTGGTTTAGCGCTTTCGACAGGTATGATTACCGCCGTGGTATTTATTTTAGTGGCCATAGGTGCTGCTTTCTCTCAAACCTTGGGCACTGCAGGTGTTCCCGAACAGCTACTTGGACCAACAATTGAGCGAGTGGGTGATAACCAAACCTTAGCGCTGTTATTGATAGCTATCGCTTTTTTTATAGGTTGTATGTTTGTTGACCCTATTGTGGTGATACTTATTTTAGTACCTATTTTTAAACCCCTGATTCAATCGACTGGCTTAGACCCAATTCATGTGGGTGTTATTGTTACTTTGCAGGCTGCTATTGGTTCAGCGACACCTCCATTTGGCTGTGATATTTTTACGGCTATAGCAGTGTTTCGTAGACCTTATATGGATGTAATTCGAGGCACACCGCCCTTTGTGTTTATTTTACTGTTAGCAACGATCCTTTTAATTCTGTTTCCGCAAATATCACTATTTTTACCCTCCATAGGTGGCCAGTAAAATAGCTAGCTAATAAAAAAGCCGCTGCAAGAGATATAGTATGTATCCGTTGCAGCGGCTTTTAAGTAAAGTGCTTAGGCTATTACTATTAGCTATTCATTGATAGCAAAATTAAGAATTAGGTGCACCATACTCGCGTATTAAAATATCTAATGCCTGCTTACCACGCTCGCCCACTTCATCAATAAAGACCTGACGCACTGGCTCAGCTAGCTTACGAAACGCTTCACGTTGCTTGGCATTAAATTCGATAATATTAATATCGCTTTTTGATTTAATCGTATCTAGGCGTTCTTTATTGAACTTGCTTTGAATGTCGTAACCCGTTTGTACTAGCTGTTGAGTTACATCCTTAACCATGGCTTGTTCTTTATTAGAAAGCCCTTCGTACCAGTCAAGGTTACCCATTAGGGTTGCGACAAACTGAGCTTGTCCTGCAAAGATCATATAGTCCTGTACTTCGTAGAAGCCCATTTCTTCATGAGCAAAAACAGGTTGAATATTACCCTGAGCTTGGCCTTGCTGTAATGCACTATAAAGCTCGCCATAGGCAATGGTAATGGGTGATGCGCCATAGGCATTGTAGGTTGAGCGCAATAAGCTGTTATCCATAACACGGATGGCTAGGTTTTCCATATCGGCTGGAGTTTCGATAGCCTTGTTTGAGGTCCATACCTGGTAACCTTCTGCCAGCTCAGCCAAGGGTACTAGGCCACGTTGACGGAAAGACTGCTGCCAAGGTTCACTTTCAATAAACTCAGGCGAGTTTAAAACTTTAACCGTTTTTAGCTGGTCAGCGGGCATAACAAAGTTCAGGTTAAGTAGCTGACTCTCTGGTACGGTACCACCTAAAGCGCCAGAACCAAAGCCTACCTGAATAGCACCGCCTTGAATCGCATCGTAAAGTTCTGAATAACTAGAACCCCACTTACCATAGGGCAGTAGTTGTACTTTGATATCACCCTTACTTTTTTCTTCAATAAGCTCTTTGAATGCTTCTGCATACTTAGCTTGAACACTGCCCTCAATTTCTTCTAGGCCAAAACGCCAAGTATCTGCATTTGCAGCACTTGCTGCAGTAAATAGACCAAAGACAGCGGCTGCGCCTAGTGTTTTATAAAAGCTCATGGTTTTCTCCTTCAGAATACTCTGATTTTTATTTTTAACTCAGTAGAGCGTCTTGTTGCGCGCTCTAGCTTTATACAAGATAAAAGCTGGTTTTTTTATTTTCAGTGCCTCCCTTTGCTGACATTATTACGCATGTTTAAACAGGCAGAGTAAGCGTGTGATTTAACAACCTACTCATATTACACTCAGCGTAACCATGACAAAGATATGAATTGATGGCAAGAAAACCACTAGGATTTACTGGAAACTATTCTTGGCTTCATGTGTTTTGCTATGGCGCTAAACATGGGTGCAATCACTGAGTTGCCAAACTGCTTGTAGGCTTGAGTATCTGAAACTGGAATTTTAAACTCATTACCTTGTGGCGTATTGAAGCCCATTAACCTTGCACATTCTATGGGAGTTAGACGGCGAGGACGATTTATAAGGTTGGCTTTATCTGTTATTGGTTTTTCAAAATCCCAGCCCCTATCAATTAAAATTTCAGAGCCATCTTTGTAATAGCGTGCGGATAAAGTTCTTGCCCTATCTTCAGGGCCTACTAACCCAAAGCCAAAGCCATTACCTTTTTCTTGATGCTTTTTGGCGTAGTTAAATAAGTATTCCCAAAGCTTGGGTGTCAAAAGGTATTTCTCATCAACAATTGGTTCTAAAATATCACCTAGAGATGGTGTGTTAGCTGGTAAAGGTAAATCTTTAAGGCTAAAGCCTTCATGGACATTTAAATCACGTCTGAAACCCACCAAAATAATTCTTTCTCTATTTTGAGGAACCCAGTTGCAACCATTAATAATCTTGGGGTCTTTGGCGCCCAGATGGTCTGCGTCAGCAATTGAGTAACCTAGCTCATCAAGAGTTTTCATGATTATTTTAAAGGTTTTGCCTCGATCATGGCTTTTAAGGTTTTTTACATTTTCTAAAACAAAAGCTGAAGGTCGCTTGGCGGCAATAATTCTTGCTACATCAAAAAACAAAGTACCTTGGGTGTCACACTCAAACCCATGCTTAACACCTAAAGCATTTTTTTTAGACACACCAGCTAGTGAAAATGGTTGGCAGGGAAAACCAGCAAGTAACACATCATGGTCTGGTACTACTTGATTAATATGCTTATAAGCTTCCTGTTCAGTTTTGGAGGTATCTTTGCTGAGGGTTACATCTCGAATATCTTCATTGAAGGTATGAAAAGAGTTGTCGCAGGCAAAGTTGGCTTTATAGGTACGTCTAGCAAATTTATCCCACTCACTAGTAAAAACACACAGACCACCTTGCTCTTCAAAACCTTTTCTTATGCCGCCTATGCCAGCAAATAAATCAATAAATTTAAAGTCATAGTTATTAGGGGTAACCGAAGCTTTAGGCACTAATGCTTCTAAGTGTTCGTATTCGGCTTTACTTAGCTTGGGTGAGGCTTTCCCTTTTATCCAGCGATTGATTGTTTCGCGAGTCCAGTTATTGCCGGGTAACTTATTGAGGTGTGTAGCGATAAACTTCTGATCGTAAGCCTCTAATAATGTAGAAATAAGGAATAAATCGTTATGCAAGTCTTGGTTGTAGTTTAGATAGTCTAGTTCAAGTTGGCTCATAGCGTTACCAGGTATTATGGGTGATGAATGGTCACATAATAGTTCTTTTTAATCAAGCTTTCTGTGCTTGCATACAGCTTTTAGTGGTTTTAGTGTTGTTTTTTATGACAGGCAAGTATAGTTATTAAGAGTTAAACGCTATTTTTAAGCACTTAGAGTCAATAAAAACAAGGAGGTAGCTAATGTACGAAAAACTAGCCGATGTTTTTAATGCTGTTGCTGTTAAGTACCTTAAAGCGGTTGATGTGCCAAGAGGAAAAAGTAAAACAAAAGGCTCAAACCAGCATGAAATTGGGGGCTTGGTTAAAGCTGGTTTTGCCGACTATCTTGGGAGACCTGAAAAAGGTGAAGTGGTTAACTTTGATGCAACCATGGTCTATATGGCAGATGAAGAAGGTGAACCAAATATTTGTAACTGTTTAGTTTCTTGGTATAACACTAGGTATGAAAGCCCACACCGTGGGCCAGAGTATCGACTTTATTATAAAGAAAATGAGGTTACTCAGCTGCTTCAGGAAGATGATTTTTTTCTTATTGCTCTAACTAAAGAAAATACGCTCTATATGATTTTTGCACCTCAAAACAGTGAAGTGGAGCAGCAGCTTAAAGCACTATTTGCAGCTACTGATGTAAAGCCAGCCAACGCATTAAAGAAAGTTAACTTCACTGAAAAAGAAATAATTTTTCCAGTTAGAACCTTGTTAGCGCAGCTCGGCATTGAATTGTTTAAATCCCGGCAAGGTGATGAGAAAAAGCTTCAGTCTATTTTAGAAACTTATGGTCCAGAGTTTCCTAAAACTAAGTCGTTTTCTGCTTACTCACGAAGCCAAGTTGCTGAAGTTGTTGATCCGGTCGCTGATCCTGACCAGGCATTAATTACTTGGTTTGATCAAGAAGAACATCTTTTTCGTTTGTTAGAGCGTCATTTAGTGGCAGTACAATTAAAGCAAGGCTTTGGTGAGCAAGGCGATGATGTGGATGCTTTCATTAAGTTTTCGTTAAGTGTACAAAACAGAAGAAAATCAAGAGCAGGGCACTCTTTCGAAAATCATATAGCAGAAGTTTTACACGCAAACCAAGTTAGCTTTGATAACAATGTGCTTACAGAAGGAAAGCAAAGACCTGACTTTCTCTTTCCAGGAAAAGCAGCCTATGACAATAAAACTTTTGATGTGGCCAAGTTGAAAATGCTAGGGGCAAAAACTAGCTGTAAAGAAAGGTGGCGACAAGTTTTAGCTGAAGCTGAAAAAATTAAAATTAAGCACTTAATTACCCTTGAGCCAGCAATATCAGAAGATCAAACCAAGCAAATGAGCAAAATGAATGTAAAGCTAGTTGTACCTCTGCCCATTCAGCAAACTTATACTGCTAGCCAACTCAAGTTTATAGCTAGTTTTAAGAGCTTTATTTTTGAAGTTAAAGAAACACAGCAGCATCTGCCAAGTTAGTTGTCCACTTATAGCTAGTCTACTTGTTTGTCAGGTACAGCAGGCATCAATCTGTGGCATAATTAATGCTTATTTTTAAGGCTAAAGTTATAGAGTTGTTGTGGAAGATTTAAATTCTTGGTTTTTAGTGGTTTCTATTTTGCTGTGCCTAAGTATTTTGGCCACGGTTATTTCTGCACGTATCGGAATGCCATTACTCTTGGTGTTTCTTGCCGTGGGCATGTTGGCAGGTGAAGATGGCATAGGTGGCTTAAAGTTTGCCAGTTTTGAAGCTGCCTACGTTATTGGGCATTTAGCCCTAGCAGTCATACTACTTGATGGTGGTATGCGAACTCGCATGAAAACCTTTAGGGTGGGTTTGCGTCCAGCTTTGGTGCTGGCAACCGGTGGTGTGTTAATAACCTCTGGGCTAACCGGCCTGCTAGCCATGTGGATATTTAACCTTTCTATTTTAGAAGGCTTATTAGTAGGCGCTATAGTGGGTTCAACGGATGCCGCCGCAGTTTTTTCTATGCTTAGCGGTAAAGGTGTTAGCCTAAATGAGCGAGTCAGTGCCACACTGGAAATAGAGTCGGGCACTAACGACCCTATGGCTATTTTTCTAACCATCACCTTAATTACTCTGTTAACTCAAGATAGTGCTGACCTAGCCAGTGCCTTGCTAATGTTTGTACAGCAGTTTGGTATTGCTATTCCTTTGGGTATTGCGGGTGGTTGGTTTTTTGCACAAGTATTAAAAAAGCTACAGCTTTCGACTGGTTTTTACCCTCTACTTATTACTGGTGCAGGTTTAGCCTTATTTGCCACCACCAATATGCTGGGCGGTAGCGGCTTTTTAGCCATTTATTTAGCAGGCTTAATGATAGGTAATAGTCGTTCAGCTAAGTTAGGGCACGTTTTACCTGTGCACGATGGTTTTGCTTGGCTAAGTCAAATAGGTTTGTTTTTAATTCTTGGTTTGCTGGTAACTCCCCATGAAATGCTTGAAACAGCTATTCCTGCCACGCTGCTTTCTATTGGTATGATTTTAGTTGTGCGCCCTATTGCGGTGCTCTTGTGTATAAAACCCTTCTTTAAATTTAGTTGGCGAGAGTTAACCTTTATTTCTTGGGTGGGCTTGCGTGGCGCTGTGCCGATAGTTTTGGCAATCTTCCCTGTTATTGCTCAGGTGGATAATGCCAGCTTGTATTTTAATATCGCATTTTTTGTAGTTTTAATGTCCCTGTTGGTGCAGGGTGCAAGCTTGCCTTGGGCAGCACGCTGGTTAAAGGTAGAAGTGCCGGCTGGTTTTATGCCTAAAAATCGCTCCTTGCTGGGTGTGTTTGCTGAAGATGATTTTGAAACTTTTGTTTATTCAGTGAAAGGCGGTACTTTAGATGGTGTGGAGCTGCGCTGTTTACGTTTCCCTTCGGGCGCACGTATTGCTGCGCTGTTCCGTGGTAGAAAGCTTATTCACCCTTCGGGCAGTACTCAGTTAAAGGAAGGCGATCAGCTGTGTGTTATCGGCCGAGAATCAGATTTACCCGTACTGAGCAAAATGTTTAACAGTGACTCTCAGCCAGACAAAGAAAAGAGCCGAACCTTCTTTGGTGACTTTACTTTATCGGGTGATGCACCGCTGAAAGACATAGCTGATCTTTATGGCTTAACCATTAGCCCAGAACAAGCTGGACTGACCTTAAGTGAACTGCTGATTCGGCGCTTTGGCGGCCAAACCGTGGTGGGTGACCAGATGGAATGGCACGGCATACGTTGGATAGTGGTTGAGGTTGAAAACAACAAAATTGAACAGGTAGGGCTTAAGCCTTTATACCTAGATAATGCTAGCTAACAACAGTTAATTTTTGGTTTAAGTAACTGCTGTTAGATGGTTGTCCCAATGCCATAGGTTGCCGTCTTGTAGCTGTAAAAGTTGCTTATTACCTGTTAAAGCACTGAGTTGATAAACTTTGCCGCGCCCTGTGCTAACTAAAAACTCCCCTTCTTTTTGTGTGGCTGCTAAGCCACAACCATCAGCTGCATAAATACTGCTTAAAAAGCTTCTTTGCTGCATATCCCATAACATAACTTGATTACCACGCGGTGACGAAACTGCCGCAAATTGACCGCTGCTATCAAAACAAGCACTACCGCAATACTGTTGCAACTGGCTACGAATTAACTCGGGCATGGCTAAAGTCTCAAGTGCTTCTCCTTGTTTGTGTGCCAAGACTAAAGGCACTTGGTCGGCTGGGTGACCTTGGTATTGCAGGGCAACCACCACTTGTCCATTGTTAGCAACATCTAAATGGCGAAGGCTGCACTGGTGATATTCATCAGCAAGCTGCTGCTTTTCAATTATTTCATCCGTTTGGCTGTTAAGGTAAACCAAAGAAGACTGCATGGTCTCTAGGTTAAGCTTTTTGCGTCCTTCAGTTGCAATGCCACCATTAGCCACCACTAGCGTTTTACCATCGGGCATCCACAAAAACTCATGGGGTTCTATGCCTCCTGTAGCCAATTTGTTCACTGGTTTAAACTTATTTTCTAAGTCCCTAACAACCAGGTGGCCTTGATCATCTTTTAAACTGGTTTCGCTGGTGTACAAATAACGACCATCAGGTGACAAGAGCGCATGGCCTTGCAGGTAGTGGTTCGGTTGAACTTTTAAATGTGCTAAAGGGCGATTATTACGATAGTCATAGATATCAATAAACTCCCCAGGCCGTCGCGCAATAGTAAACAGCCAGCCGCGTTTAGAGTCGGCTAGAATATGGTGCGCTCTGGAAGGCAAGGGGTGACTGGTTTGTTCTTGCCCTAAGCCATTAAAAAAACTTAAATAATAGCCGCCACCTGTTTTTTTGGCGGCAGAAGCATAAAGCTGTTCAGCCTGCTGCTTCATTAACTGCTGTGTTATTCGCTGCTTGTCATTGGCTAGGCTGAACTGTGTTTTAGCCAACAAGGGCGCAGCAGCTAACCAGCTCAACAATTGGCGGCGATTCATACGCATTTAAAACTAATCTCCATCACGGCTGTTAAAGCCTAGGTGAACATCTAACGCCGCCATAGCAAGTTGAAGGTGATTTTGCAGTGTTTCAATGTCGGCTCTAAGTTGGCGTAACGCTTGATCAGTTTTTTCAGTTAAGTCTTGCTGGTTCACTTCAGGTATTTTGCTTAGTTGTTTATTAATCTGCTTAAAGCTGCTTTCTATACTGCTAGCTAGGTTTTTTTCACCAACTTCTAATAATAAAGAATGCACGCTAACCGGCTTAAAGCCGCTATATAGTTGATGCAGGGCATCAAGGTTGGTGTTTATGTTGCTAAGGGATTGATTGCTGCGCCAAGATTCGCTTCTGCTCCAACGGGCTTTTTCAAAACCACTGCCGAGTGGGTAATCTAGCTTATGATCTAAAATGACTTGTAGCGGTTCAGCTAAAGACTTCATTAAAGGAATAGCAGCTTCAGCAGCCGTTTCAAAATAAGGGTTAGCGCCTGGGTTAAGCTGCCTTTCTGCCTGTAACTGCCAGTCTTGCTCAATTTCTTGCGCCACTTTAACCATATAGTGGTTAACACCCGTTAAAAATCGACAGGCGTTACTCGAAGGTTGCAGGTCTTTTGCCGCTGTTTTGCTAAACAGAATCTTTTCCATGGCAGGAAAGCCTTTTAAGCTAATGCTAGAAGACTTAAAAAACTGGTCATCATAAACGGCATCTTCTAAGGCTAAAGCACTGCGTAATTGGTTAGCGCCCGTGCCGCGTTTGTCTGGCCAATAATGCAGGCCGTAGTTACGCATTAACAAAGTCACTGGACCATATTGAATGTGTTGCACCGCCTGCCACTGATTCATGGCTTGTTGATAAGCTTTCTGTGCCGCAACTAACTTTATAGAGGTTGGCGCTTTACACAAGCTAACGGCTTTCTTTTCGCTATTCTCTAAGGCTTGGGTTAATTGGTGGTAGCTAGGAATAATCTGCTGGTTAATGGCTGCTTGGTTATAGGCTTGCCATTGTTGTTCGTTGGGTGCTGCTAAAACTTGGCTAGCAGCAGTTAAGGCTAAAGCAATCAGTGAGACTTTGGCTGTAAGTTTCGTGGAAAAGCCGAGTGTAGAAAAATTAGGTGTAGAAAAGCTAGATAAAGAGGACATTAAAGTGACTCCACAAATTTTATAAGTTGCTGGCGCTGGTGTTTAGGCAAGGTAATAAATTGTTGTTTAGAAGCTTCAGCTTCGCCACCATGCCAAAGAATGGCTTCTTGAATAGAGCGAGCACGGCCATCGTGTAATAACTGGGAATGACCACTAATAAGCTGGGTTAAACCCACACCCCAAAGTGGTGGTGTGCGCCATTGGCTGCCCTTGGCTAAAAATTCGCTGTGATTATCGGCTAGCCCTTCGCCCATGTCATGTAATAACAAATCAGTGTAAGGCCAAATACTTTGGCTTGCCAAGAGCGGTTGGGCATTTTTTGCAGTGGTGTAATGAGGGCGGTGACAAGCGGCACAGTCTAGCTGTTTAAAAAGTTTTTCACCGGCTAACACTGGGGCATCTTGGGCATTGCGTCTGGGTGGAACGGCTAGGGTTTGCGTATAAAACTCTAGCACTTGAGTCATAACTGGCGAAGCTTCTACGCCGCCTAGGTGTTCACTATTGCCATCAGGAAGTAAGCGGCAATCGGTTTGGGCGCTAGTACAGCCGCCGTAACCTTGTGGAAAAATAGTTGTAGAAATACCGATGTCTTCAATAAAAGCAGCAGCATTTTGCTGTTTAATGCTAGGGTGAATTGCCTTCCAGCCAAAGCGCCCTACTGCAGTTTTTTGTGCTTGGTGATCCCAAACTCTATTAAGTTTACCTGCTATTACTGGGTGGGCTTTTTGAGTTGCTACGTTTTTTTCTAGTTCGCTTTCTGGAATGGCTTCAAGTAAACCCAAGCCTAGCATGGGCGGTGTGACACGGGCTGATGTCTGGACTTGTGGGTGTAAATCACCATAGGCAAGCTGGCGAATAGAATAGTGGGGTTGGCGTAGTTCAACCTGTTCACCACCGGCAAGCGTTAGCGTTGAATAGGTGTAGGTAAGGCTAACGCGTCCTTCAGCAGCCAAACCTTGTATGGATTGGTCTTGTAATTGCCCGCCGTAAACCGGCTCAGGAATAGCCGCAACTTTGCCGCTGGCTAATATTTTTTGGTGGTCTGAGTTTTGGGGTGGAATGCTTAAACGTAAAAATAAAGAACGCGCATTAGCATTTACTGTATCGGGTTCAGGTGGTTTGCCACGACCATTGTTTACATGGCAGCGCAAACAAGAACGAGCATTATACAGTGGCCCTAAACCATCGCTGGCCGTAGTGGAAGCTGGTGAAGAAACCCAGAGCTTGCCAAAAATGGCTTGGCCTAAGTTAAAGTCCATTCGTTCTTCTAAGGACATATTGTTTGCAGGTTGCGAAAAAGAATGCCTGCCTTTTAAATGCGTTGCAGTGGTTTCACCTCCTGGCAGTAAGGGGGTTGCATTTAGCCAAGAAGAAACGACCAACAGCAGCACTAGGGCTGCTAGTCTGCTGTTGATTGTTAAATTGGCTAACAAGGTTTTGTTAGACATGTTTTTTAGACATAGGTTAGGGTTTTAAATGCTGTCTGGGTTATCTAGGCTGTCAGAACCTTCTAAACCTGTGTTTTCAAGGTTAAGAAGTTCCATTGCTGCCTCAATTGAGCGAGTCTGAGTGGTTAAGCCATCCACTAAACCCTGTACCAGCGCATTGCCTTGTTGGTTACCCGCAGCAATAAGCATATCAAAAGGCGTGCCTTGTTTAGCTGATTTAACAATGGCAGAAGCAGCATTAATAGACGCATCCAGTTCAGCGGCTAGTTGCTTGTCTAATGCAGCATCTTTAGCTTTAACCAAGTCTGCAATGCTAGGGCCTTTTACTTGGCTGCCATCAATGCGCGTGTATTCACCTAGGTAAACATTACGCATACCTACCGTGTTGTAGAAGTGAGAGTTGTGGGTGTTGTCTGAGAAGCAGTCGTGTTCTTCTTCTGGGTCATGCAGCATTAGCGGCAGTTTAGTGCGTTCGCCAGCTAATTCACCGTAAGAAAGGCTACCCATACCAATTAAAATCGTAGCTAAACCACCATCAGTACCTTTAGCGGCTAGGTCTTCACGAGCTGCACCACCTTCTTGCCAGTTAGCTGCCATTTCTTCTAGGTCAGCAATAAGCAAATCTGTTGCCACGCTTAGGTATTCACGGCGGCGATCACAGTTACCACCAGTACAATTTTCTAGGCTGTAATCGGTGGCTGGGCGTTCACCTGAACCTGCTCCAGTGCCGTATAAATCTTGACCCCAAAGTAAAAATTCAATGGCATGGTAACCCGTGGCTACGTTGGCTTCATTTTCATCGGCTTCGTGCAAAGTTTCAGCTAGCAGTTCAGCAGTGATTTTATGAGTATCAAGGGTTTGATTGCCTAAACGCAGTTGGGTATTAGCAATTACGTTAGCCGTATAGAAAAGGTTTTCGTCAGATTCAGTGCCATAACTAGAAGCATCCACGTAATCAATTAAGCCTTCATCTAAAGGCCAAGCATTCACACGGCCTTCCCAGTCATCCACAATTGCATTACCAAAGCGGTAAACTTCGGTTTGTTGGTAGGGTACTCGTGAAGCAAGCCAAGCAGTTTTAGCTGCTTCTAAAGTAGCTTCGCTGGGGTTGTCTAGCAAAGCATGAATTTTAGTACGCAGTTCTTTAGCTAGAATAACTGAATCACCGTACTTAGCTTCAGCGATATCACTATAAGTATTTAATATATCTGCGGGTTCGGTAGGTTTAGAGGGTGTTGTTAATGAAGCGCAGCCCGTTAAACTGAAGGCCAGCACCAGCCCTGTTAGTAGACGCATATAAAACTCCTTGAGGTAGGTAAAAATCGTTGTTAACAGTAACACTTCTCATTATGATTGAAAATAAGAATTTAATAAAAATCGTTATCACTTAGTATTGGGTAAAAGGAATCCATTATGCGAAACAAATGTATCTTCGCTCTAGCTAGTTTGGCGTTTAGTTTGCCACTGGCAGCTAGCTCTGCAGTGGTAGAGAAAGAACAGTTAGGGCAGGCGCTATTTTTTGATACTGCCTTATCAAAAAACCACACTCAATCTTGTGCAACCTGCCACCAAGCAGGACAAGCTTTTATTGATGGGCGTGGCAAGGGTGTGGCTGCTGCGGTTTCTTTAGGTGATGACGGGCATTCCCTTGGGGACCGTAATGCTCCCACGGTTACTTATACAGCGGCCATTCCACCCTTTCACTTAAAAACCAGCGGCACTTATGCCGGCGGTCTATTTTTAGATGGGCGTGCAGCAACCCTGGCAGACCAAGCGGAAGGGCCGCCGCTAAATCCAATAGAAATGGGGATGACTTCTGCTGCTGAAGTGGTGGCAAGATTAAAGCTTAACCCTAGCTACGTTCAATCTTTTAAGCAGCTGTATGGAGAGGCTGTATTTGCAGATGCTGAAACAGCTTATAAGGCTATGGCCGATGCAATTGCGGCTTTTGAAAGAACGGAATTATTTAACCCTTATGATTCTAAATATGACCGTGAACTGCGTGGTGAGTACACTTTTACCGATGAAGAAGAATTAGGGCGTACCTTGTTTTTTTCACAACAGTTTACTAACTGTAATCAATGCCACCAGTTAGAGACTACGCCTAACCGTGCAGGTGAAGTATTTACTAATTTTGAGTATCACAATATAGGTGTGCCAGAAAATAAAGCTTTACGCGCTATGAACGGCGTTAAGGTTTTAGATGAAGGCTTGTTTCAACACCCTGATGTTAACGACCCAGCGCAACGGGGCAAGTTTCGTACCTCAACTTTACGCAATGTAGCCGTTACTGGCCCTTATATGCATAACGGTGTATTTAAAGATTTGCGTACTGTGGTGCTTTTTTACAATAAGTTTAATAGTAAGGCGGCCAAGCGGCAGATTAACCCAGAAACAGGAGAGCCTTGGGGTGATCCGGAGATACCAGAAAACATCTCAATGGATTTGTTAACGCTAGGCCCTGCTTTAGATGACAGGCGGGTAGATGCGCTAGTGGCTTTTATGAAAACTTTAACCGACAAGCGCTATGAGTTTTTGTTAGAAACTGACCAGTGAATAAAAGCTATTAACGAATTTAGTTTTTTGGTGGAAACAAACTGGGATCTTGGTTAGCAGAAGAGTCCTCTGTAGACTCTTCTCCTGCTTCATTTGTTGCTTCCGTATCTGACTCAGCTTTTTCAGAGGTTTGCTCAGAGCTATTTTCTTGCTTGGCATTTTCTTCTAGCAGATCTGGGTCAAAATCCATAGATTCAACAAACTTGTCTTCTTTTTCTTGCTGCAACATTTCTTGATAGCCACGCAAAGCCTCGACCATATACTCATGGTAGGCGCGTGTATCTTGTAAAGTGCGCAAATTAGCTAGCAGGGTGTGTTCTTTAGACATTAAAGCTAAGCGCTTAAATTTTCTAGAGCCTAGGCGGGGGTTGTATTCTACTAGAGGGTAAATGCGGTGCATGTAACCTAAACGACCTTCTAGGTTACGAATGTATTCTATAAGATCACGCTTTAAGCGTTTGCGCTGAGTGACCAAAGCTGGATAGCGATTAAGCGAGGGGAAATAGCTCATCATGCCTGCACCGTGGGTTAGCCATAGTACAAAGGCAATGCCACCTGCTATACCACCAACCCAAGGGCTGGTTAAACTTAGAAGACTGGCTAGGAACAGAAAGAGTGCTGACCCTAAGGCTATAAACCACAAAGTCCTGGCACGTTTGGCGGCATAAAGCTCATGGTCTGTTGGGAAGTCTAAGAGCGCGAGTAAATCATAGTCTAGGCTTTCTAGCTCAGCATAAAGCGCCCGTCTTTCTGATTCTAGGCGTTGCTTTTCAGCTTCTTCCCTTTCTTTAATTTTTTTCTGACGTTCTTCTTCTTCCCAGAGAATACGCTCTTTTTCTCGGGCAGCACGACTTTCCTTGGCTTCTTCAGAGTTGGTTTTCTCATTCGCAGCCCAAGTTTCCTGATCTTTTGCTCTATTACCCGAGGGTAGAGAGTCTATTCCATAATTATCGTCTGGCATATTCACAGCAAAACCACTGTGTATCTAGTAGAAAGTAGGTACACATGATAGATGTTTTGAATGGGCTTGTCCGTTTCAACCTGTAACACGCAACATAACTTTGCAGTTATTTGTAGCGCTCTTAGCGAGATTCACGAAGTTCAGCAATGAGTTCATCTGCGACCTTGAGCATATTGGCCAGGCTGCCAGCCGATTGACCATCAATAACGTAGCGACCATCAATAACTAAAGCTGGTACGCCAGTAATGCGATAGGCTCTAAGGCGAGCGAGGTCTTGACGTAAGCGGCTTTCTACACCAAAGCTGGCATAAAGCTGAGTAACCTGCTTACTTTCGGCGCCATAACGCTCAAAAAACTTACCTAAAGCTTTTTGGCTGCCAAGGTTAGCATTTTCTTGGTGAATTGCATTAAAAAGCCCCATGTGTGCTTGGTCGCTTAAGTCTAAAGCATCCATAATGTAATAAGCTCTAGCTAGGTGTTCCCATTGTTTATTGAAGGCGGCGGGAAGGTGCACTAGTTCAATATCAGATTTTTGCTTGGCTATCCAAGTTTGTATAAGGGGTTCTAATTGGTAGCAATAGGGGCAGGTGTAAGAGAATACTGAGGTTACCTCAATTTTGTCAGCGCTAACCTGTAAGGGCGCTTGATCTTTTAAGCTGGTATAGCCTTGAGCAAATACGCCAAATGAAACTAGGCTAAGAGTAATAAATAGTAGGTTACGCAGTGTGGCCTTCATAGGTAAAAGCTCCAAAATAGAAAGGGGTGTAGACACCCCTTTCTAGTTGTTTAAAAAATTACTTAATAGCTATTAACGGTTGGTGC
This sequence comes from Marinospirillum insulare DSM 21763, assembly GCF_000686905.1. GTDB lineage: Bacteria > Pseudomonadota > Gammaproteobacteria > Pseudomonadales > Halomonadaceae > Marinospirillum > Marinospirillum insulare. Next base: position 13,245 of record NZ_JMLW01000015.1, on the reverse strand, counting down.
CGTGTAGTCCATACATATAAGAGGCAACTGCTTCCATTTCTGCATCTGACATTTTCTCTGCAATTAAACGCATCATAGAGTTAGGGTCATTGTCTCGCTCACCAGCGCGGAAGGCTGTTAGCTGGTTAACTGTGTAAGTAGGGTGCTGACCTGAAACTGCTGGGAAGGCTGCAGGCTTATTACCTCCGCCATTAGGTAGGTGACAAGCTGTACAAGCAGGAATACCTTTAGCCATATCACCCGCACGGTACAGGTTACGGCCTTTTTCTGCTAAAGCTGGGTCTGCTTGTCCAAGGTTAGCTGGTTTGCTGGCGTAAAAATTAGCAATTTCACGTACATCTTCATCGGTAAAATGGTCAACCATGCCGATCATTTCAGGAATATCACGACGACCGTCACGAATATCAATAATTTGTTTGTATAAGTAGTTGCTGCCTTGGCCTGCTAAGTTAGGCCAGTTGGGTACCATGCTAATACCCTCTCCACCGTGGCAAGCTGTACAGGTGGCTGTTTTTTCTTCAACACTTTGTGCGTTCGCCATACCTGCAACACCAGCAGCTAGGGTTAGGCTTAACAGTAATTTTTTCATCATCGGTTGGGTCTCGTCTTTTGCTAGTCTTTAAAATCATTTGTCCGTTAACTGGCACTAGCATCGCGCCTACGGACGGTGAGTGATAAACTATTAAACTTATTAGTTACCGCATTATAGCTAAGGCTTAAGCTAACTGGAATGCCACTAGCCTATCCCTTTTGTTTAATTTCTTGTAGATGACCCCTATCCATGCGTCAGGTTAAGAAAAAGAAGCCTTTTAAGAAAATTATTTATGAGCCTGCTTCACAGCAAGTGAAGGTACAGCAGCCTAAGCATTATAATGCTGCCAGTTTTTCACTAAGTGCGCCAACTTTAGCTCATTGTCCTTTAGATGAAGGCTGGGAAGTTGCTTTTGCTGGGCGCTCTAACGCAGGCAAATCAAGTGCGCTTAACTGCCTTACATCGGCCCGTTTAGCTAGAACCAGTAAAACCCCTGGGCGAACTCAGCTCATTAATTTCTTTAGTTTAGATGAGCAGAGGCGGTTAGTTGACCTGCCCGGTTATGGTTATGCCAAAGTTCCTGATGCCTTGCGTCGAGATTGGGGGCAACATTTAGGTGACTATATAACTCAGCGCCAGTGCTTGAGAGGCGTGGTTATTATGATGGATGTGCGTCATCCACTCACAGACTTTGATTTACAGCTTATCGATGTTGCTACCAGTCGTGACCTGCCAGTCCATATTTTATTAACCAAAGCAGATAAATTGAAGCGTGGGCCTGCAGCTAACCAGCTACAAATGGTACGTAATGAATTAAATAAAATAACTGGCAACCTAAGCGTTCAGCTATTTTCATCTTTAAAAAGCAATGGCACAGCTGACGCTTGGGATAAGCTAGATCAGTGGTTTGAACTAGGTGTTTATGCTCAGTCTAATGACTCTTTGGCTGATGACGATGCAAAAGAGAGCTAAGTATGGCGCCAAGGTATTCAATAAATAAGGTGTCTTGCTGGCGAAAGTGCTTGCTAGAAGGGTGAGCAATAACTAGCAAGCCCAAGTGGTTTGAATGACTTAGTCTACAAATAATTGCTGAGCCTTCTTGTAGTTCATCTAAGCCTAAGAGTGCGGCCACGGAGCTAGTTAGCTGCAAACTAACCGATGACTTATTGTCTAGTAAAGCCAGCTGTTTTTCTTGCTGATCTTCAGTTGCTCTAGGTAGCTGCTCTAGGCTGCTATGGCTCCAAACCCTTAAAAAGGGCAGGTTAAAATTTTGCTCTAGCTCTTCATTAAGCAGAGTAATCAGCTCTTCGGTATTTTCTGCTTCTAATAACTTAACCAATAACCGCTCAATGCGTTTTAAGCGTTTTTCATTGTCTCTTGCATTGTTTAATAGCTGTTCATGGTTTTGTTTATGCTGGTTTAACTCTTGGCGCAATAATTTTAACTGGTAAAGCAGAAGGGATTCTGTTGACTCGCCGCAGTCATGTTCTAGCTGCATCTTGGCCAAGATACTTTCTCGACCAATGAAAAAGTCGCTATTATTACTTAACCAGTTAGCTACCTGTTCAGCGCTTAGCTCTTGCGTTGAGGGGAGCTGTTTATTTGGATTAGATGTTACCAAGCTCATAAGAAAATCTGTCCTTCAAAAACACGTTGTACTGGACCCGTTAATTTGACTGAATGCCCTTCTCCTGACCATTCAATTTGTAGCCGACCACCGGGTAGTTGAATTTCAACACGGGAATCAAACCAACCCTGCAATCGACCATACACCATAGCAGCTGAGGCACCTGTGCCAGAAGCAAGGATTTCACCTATACCTCGCTCATAAACTCTGAGCCTACCCTGAGTACGAGAAAGTACCTGTAAAAAACCTGCGTTAACTCGGTTAGGAAAACAGGGGTGGTTTTCTATCTCTGCACCTAGTCTGTCAACCGCCGTATTAATAACGTCATCTACTCGGGTGATTACATGCGGGTTACCAATCGAAACAGCGCCTATGTCTAGCTGCTGTTCTGCCAGTTTAAGAGGGTAGCTAATCGCTTGGGTTTCAACATTAAAGGGTAGGCTGGGCGGGTCTAAATTAGGTTTACCCATATCCACGGTAACCTGCCCATTATCATTTAAAGTGACCAGTAGTGGGCCGCCTGCAGTTTCTACTTTAAGTGTTTTTTTACAGGTTAATTTTTTTTCATGTACAAAAACAGCAAAGCAGCGGGCGCCATTACCTGAGTTTTTTTCTTCTGTACCATCGGCATTAAAAATTCGATAACAAAAATCAAACTCAGGATCGGAAGGCGGATCAACTATTAATAATTGGTCAAAACCCACACCAAGATTACGGTCGGATAGACGACGCACATGCTCAGAACGCAGCCTGACTTTTTGGGAGATTTGATCTACCACCATAAAGTCATTACCTAGACCGTGCATTTTGGTGAAGTGAACTAGCATTTTCTTAACTCATTATTTAGGCAAGCACTGCTCACCAGCCATTTGCTGCTCGTAGGTTTCTCGTTGGCGGGCTAAGTGGGCTTCTGCGCCATCAACAATCACTTCGGCGGGTCGGTTACGGCTGTTGTAGTTAGAGGCCATAGCAAAACCATAAGCACCGGCTGAGGTTACGGCTAAAAGATCACCGGCTGTTAGGTTAAGCTCTCTGTCTTTACCTAAGAAGTCACCTGTTTCACAGACTGGGCCAACAATATCCCAAGCTTTATTTGAGCCGTCTTCTTTTATTGAAGCTGGAATAATGCCTTGCCAAGCGTCATAAAGTGCTGGGCGCAGCAGGTCGTTCATGGCGGCATCGACTATGGCAAAGTTTTTCTCTTCACCTTCTTTTAGGTATTCCACTTGTGTTAATAAAATACCCGCATTAGCGGCAATGGCACGACCTGGCTCAAAAATTAATTCGAACTCACGATCGCCTAACCGCTCTAAAAGTGCTGCAACGTATTCAGCAGGAGTGGGTGGTGTTTCATCTTGGTAGCGCACACCTAAACCACCGCCTAAATCTAGGTGGTGAATTTCAATGCCATCTTCTTTTAACTGGTCTACTAAAAGAAGAATACGATCTAAGGCATCTAGGAAGGGTGATAGCTGGGTAATTTGCGAGCCAATATGGCAGTCTACACCAATGATTTTAATGTGCTGTAGGCTAGCCGCTTGTTGATAAACCTCTCTGGCTAGGTCGAAGGCAATACCAAACTTGTTGGCCTTTAACCCAGTTGAAATATAGGGATGGGTTTTAGGGTCTACATCTGGGTTTACACGAATGGAAATAGGAGCGACCTGCCCCATTTCTTCTGCAACCGCTTCTATGCGCTCTAGCTCGGCAATGGATTCAACATTAAAGCATTTGATACCTACAGTCAGGGCACGACGAATTTCTTCGGTTTGTTTGCCAACGCCTGAAAAAACAACTCGGGCAGGGTCGCCGCCGGCTGCTAAAACACGCTCTAGCTCACCTGCAGAAACAATATCAAAGCCTGAGCCTAAACGTGCCAATACATTGAGTACGCCTAGGTTGGCGTTAGCTTTAACGGCATAACAAATTAAATGTGGGCGGCCAGCTAGAGGTTCTGCATAGGCTTGGTAACGCTGCTCAAGGCTGGCGCGAGAATAAACATAAAGTGGTGTACCAAACTCTTCTGCTAGCTGCTTAACAGGCAGGTCTTCAGCATAGAGCTGGTTTTCACGGTAAGTAAAAAAATCCATAGTTATAAAGCTCTTGTATTCATGGTTAGTTGGGCTTCTGGTTTAGGCAGGTATAAATCGCCTTTTTGACCACAGCCAACGATTAGTAGTAGCAGCAAGCCGAGCAAAAAGTATTTAAGCATTTTACTGATCACGCTGAGTAACTAAGGCTAAAGCGCGTTTTGCTGCTGCAGTAACCTGGGCGGGTGCAGTGCCACCTAAGTGATCTCTAGCGGCAACTGAGCCTTCTAGGGTTAATACATCAAATACATCGGCAGTAATAATGCTAGAGAATTGCTGCAGCTCTTCTAAAGTCATTTCTGCTAAATCACGGTTTTCAGCTACACCAAAAGCCACTGATTTACCCACAACTTCGTGCGCATCACGGAAGGGTAAGCCTTTACGGACGAGGTAGTCAGCTAGGTCGGTAGCAGTAGCAAAGCCACGACGCGCTGCTTCACGCATTATTTCGCGACGTGGTTCTATGGCTGGAATCATATCGGCAAAGGCGCGTAAACAACCTTTTACCGTATCAATCGTATCAAACAAAGGTTCTTTGTCTTCTTGGTTATCTTTGTTGTAGGCCAAAGGCTGAGACTTCATTAGGGTTAGCAAGCTGATTAGATGACCATAAACTCGGCCACTTTTGCCGCGTACTAGCTCGGGCACATCAGGGTTTTTCTTTTGCGGCATAATGGAGCTGCCAGTACAAAAGCGGTCGGGCAGGTTAATAAAATCAAACTGTGAGCTAGTCCAAAGCACTAACTCTTCACTCATACGCGATAGGTGCATAAGTAGCAGACTAGAGAAACTACAAAACTCAATAGCAAAATCGCGATCAGAAACTGAGTCTAAGGAGTTTTCTGAAGCTCGATCAAAACCAAGCAATTCAGCCGTTAAGTTACGGTTAATAGGGTAGGTTGTTCCTGCTAAAGCAGCAGCACCTAAGGGTAGAACATTCACCCTTTTACGTGTGTCCATTAGGCGCTCGTAATCACGCTGCAGCATTTCATTCCAAGCCAGTAGGTGATGGCCAAAAGTAACTGGTTGGGCAGTTTGTAAATGAGTAAAGCCTGGCATAATGGTGTTAGCTTCTGCAGCAGCTAGGGTAATTAAACCCGTTTGTAAGCGAGATAACTCAGCCGCTAATACATCAATTTCATCACGCAAATATAGGCGTACATCGGTGGCTACTTGATCATTACGTGAGCGGCCTGTGTGCAGCTTTTTGCCCGTAATGCCTATGCGTTCAGTCAAAGCGGCTTCAATGTTCATATGCACATCTTCTAAGCTAACTGACCATTGAAAGTTGCCACTTTCTATTTCTTGGCGAATGGCCTCTAAGCCTGTAGTTATATCTTTTAGCTCAGCCTCTGTTAGCACACCAACACGGGTTAACATGGTGGCATGAGCAATAGAGCCTTGAATATCATGGTGGTAAAGGCGCTTGTCAAAGGTTACCGAGGCAGTAAAACCCTCTACAAAGGCATCAGTAGGTTCGCTAAAACGACCACCCCAAGGTTTTTCGGTAGTAGTGGCTGGGTTGGTTTCAGTGGTAGGGGCGCTTTGCTGCGTCATGGGATATTTGGCTCCAAAAGCGATTATGTAATAAATAATAAAAAAGAATTGACTCAGTTTAACAGAGGCTTAGAAGAAAAGTCGCCATCTTGGGCTGGCTAAAATGCTCTTAACTTAGGTTTGCTGCAAATTGCTCAAGGCTATATTCTAACGCCCTGTTTGGTAAGCAATAAATATAAACATCCGATTTAAGGTAAATTTATGAACGCATCAACCAAAGTACATGCCCAGTGGTCATCCCGTATGGGCTTTGTGCTGGCCGCTACCGGCTCAGCAGTAGGTTTGGGCAACATTTGGAAGTTCCCTTATATGGTCGGAGAAAGTGGCGGCGCAGCTTTTGTGCTGGTTTACTTGGCCTGTATCTTTTTAATTGGCTTACCTATTTTGGTCAGCGAGTGGTTGTTAGGTCGTCGAGGCCAAAAAAACCCAGTTAATACCATGCGTGATTTGGCAGAAAAAAATAAGGCAAGTAAAGCTTGGGTGCTTGTTGGTATTAGTGGTGTGCTGGGCGCCTTTTTAATTCTTTCTTTTTATAGCGTTATTGGTGGCTGGTCGCTTTCTTATATTAAAGATGCGGTAGTTAGTAACTTTGCAGGCCAAGACGCAGATGGCATAGGCGCTATTTTTGGTGGTTTGTTAGCTAGCCCTGCTACATTACTGGTTTGGCATAGCTTATTTATGCTTATAACCATTGGTATAGTGGCCCGTGGAGTAACTAAGGGTTTAGAAGGGGCCGCTACGGTTCTTATGCCTGCTTTGGCTGCGCTGCTTTTACTCTTGGTCATTTATGGTGCAACCACCAGTGGTTTTGGTCAGGCTCTAAGCTTTATGTTTAGCCCAGACTGGTCACAACTAACGGGCGAAGTAGTGCTAGCAGCCTTAGGGCATGCATTCTTTACCCTGTCTTTAGGTATGGGCATTATGATGGCCTACGGTTCTTACATGGGGCAAAGCATTAACCTGCTCCAAACAGCACGTACCGTTGTTATTATGGATACGGTTATTGCCCTTGCTGCGGGTATGGCAATTTTCCCTATCGTTTTTGCAGAAGGTTTAGACCTTAGCTCAGGTCCTGGTCTTATTTTTGTAACCCTACCTTTGGCGTTCGGCAATATAACGGGTGGTTGGTTTGTAGGTGTCGCCTTCTTTATTTTGCTAACCTTTGCAGCCATCACTTCAGCTATTTCTTTATTAGAGCCAGTGGTTGAGTTTGTTGAAGAACGTACCCCTTTAAATCGTGTTAAATCTACGCTTGTTTCGGGTGTGGCGGCTTGGGCTTTAGGTTTGCTGGCGCTCTTGTCATTTAATTTGCTGGGTGATTTCTTGGTTTTTGGCTTGAACATCTTCGATCTGCTCGATCAAGTCACCAGTAAGTTTATGCTGCCCTTAACAGGTTTAGGCGGTATTGTGTTTGTAGCTTGGCATTTAGATAAGGAAAGCGTTCGTGATGAGCTGGGTCTAGATGTTTATGACTTTAGCTTATGGAACTTGATTACGCGCTTTTTGGCACCCGCTGCAGTTTTAGTGGTGTTCTTCACTAACCTTTGACTTACTCCCACCATCAAGCCTTTAGGCTTTGATGGGGGAATCTTTGCGACCCATGACAACTTAGAGCTGTCACCTTTCGCTAGGCCACTCACGCTGATGAGTTTTGGCCTAGAGGAACTCTTTATACACTAGCAAGCCCTGCTAGATCAGCTAACGCCTGTTGGCGTATATTGATGCTGGCATTGAGGTCACGGTCATGGTGTGTGTAACAACGAAGACACGTCCAATCACGTTCCGACAAAGGCAACTTGTCCAGCTTGTGCTGACAATGCGAGCAAACTTTACTGCTGGCAAAGAACCGGTTTACTTTAAGAATGTTTTTGCCATACCAGCTCGCTTTGTAGGTCAGCAGGGTAACAAATTGCCCCCATCCTACGTCACTGATGGACTTGGCAAGTTTACGGTTCTTTACCATGTTTTTTACAGCCAAATCTTCCAATGCATAGCTGGTTGCTTGGTTTTCATGAATCAGACGATGGGTGATTTTATGCTGTAAATCAAGGCGGCTGTTGCGTACCTTTTCGTGAATACGGGCAACAACGCGCTTTTGTTTTTGGTAGCCTTTACTGGCCGCTTGCTTACGAGCAAAGATTTTTTGCTGTATGGCAAGCCGTTGACTGGCCTTGGCTAAGTGCCTTGGGTTATCAACCTTGCTACCATCTGAAAAGTTCAGCAGGTGATTGATACCTAAATCAATGCCCAGGGTTAAGCTAGGCTCAATGGTGGTCGGTGTTGGCAAGGTTTCTTTATTATCTACCAGCAGACTAGCGTAATACTGACCTGTGGCTGTTTTGCTAACCGTCACGGTTTTAATTTTGCCAACAAACTCACGGCTAAAGACTGCTTTAATGCCCTTTAGCTTGGGTAAATTGATAAGGCCTTGCTCAAAGTTAACCGTGCAATGCTGAGGGCACTGGTAGCTTCGCTGGGGTATTTTTTTGGATTTAAAGCGTGGGAATTTAGCACGGGCTTTAAAGAAGTTGGTAAAAGCCGTGTGGACGTTAAGCAAGGCATTTAATAGCGACTGACTATTCACTTCCTTTAGCCACTCGTAGTCGGCTGTTTTTTTCATAGCCACTAGCTGGCTTTGAATAGCACCACGAGATAATGATTTGCCATTTGCTTTGTAATAATCATTCTGTAAGCCTAGCGCCCAATTATAAACAAAGCGTGTGCAGCCAAAGTGTTTTTCAATCAACACTCGCTGTTCACGGTTTGGATAAAGGCGGTATTTATAGGCTTTTAGCATGACACTCTACGTCTATAAGTCTAGGGTTTGCACGGTCAGTTAAATATAAGTGTTATTTTAGCATTCATCCAACATTAGTGTGGACCATGAGCTTACAACGGGCGGTGCAACAATGGATACAAGGCATTACATCGAAAAACAAGAGCGCCCTAGCTAGGGCGCTGTACTTAGATCACCAGCTAAATCAAAGATTCTAGGTGGTGAATTACCCACAATTAGCTAAATAAGGGCAAAGCATGTTAGGTAGAAGCCTAGGTAGTTTAATTTGCTTTTACCTACTAGCAAGTGCAAGCCTGCCAACCTTTGCTAACCCAGTAATTACGCTAGGTATCTTAGATTGGCGAGATGAAGCAAAAGCAGCTAGTAGTTGGGAACCAACCCTGGCTGCACTTAAGCAGCAGTTTCCAGACAAGCAAATAGAGTTGCATCAGTTAAGCTTAGAAGGCATTGCTGATGCTTTGGCAGAACAAAAGCTCGACTATGTCATTACCAATCCTGGGCATTACGTTCAACTTAGCCAAACCTTTCAGTTAGCACCCTTAGCAACACTAAATAACCCCTTCTTTGAACTGGCTCAACAGGCCGTTGGTTCTGTTCTACTTGTGCCTGTAGAAAATCAAACGATACAGACATGGCAAGATTTACGGGGATTAAAATTAGGTGCGGTAACCTTTGATGCCTTTGGTGGCTTTCAGCTTATTTGGGATGAGTTGGCGCAAGAAGGCTTAGACCCAAAAAAAGATTTTGTAAAATGGCAGCTAACTGGCTTTCCTATGGAGCAGTTATTTGACCAGCTAGCTAGCGGTAAGGTGGATGCTATTATTGTGCGAAGTTGCTTGGCAGAAGTGTTAGCAGTAGAGGGGCGAATTAACCTTGCTGATTATCGTGTCATTGGTGAACGACAGCATTCAGGTTACCCCTGCCTTACTTCAAGTCAGCTCTACCCAGACTGGCCATTTTTAAGCACTGGCAAACCGACTGCCGCTGAAGCCTCCAAAGTATTGCAAGCATTACTCAAGTCTAGAGAGGATCAGCCAGCTCAATGGGCTGCTCCTCTTTCTTATCAGCCTGTTTATAATTTATTTGAACGACTACGCCTTGGACCTTTTGAAGCCTTTCCGCACAACCCCCTGTTAAACGTAATTTATCGCTACCGCTACCTTTTAATGCTGGGTTCAGGGTTGCTGATTTTATTGTTTGCGCATCATATTCGAGTAGGTTACTTGGTTCGTAAACGTAGCCAAGCCTTAGAAACAGCCATGCAAACGACCCAAGAAAAACAACAAGAGCTGGCGCATCTCTCGCGCTTTGCTGTCATGGGAGAGTTAGCAGCAGGCTTGGCGCATGAGTTAAACCAACCCCTTACAGCGATTGTTAATTATGCACAGGGTAGCCAGCGTTTATTGCAAACATTAAATACCCAAACATTTCCACAGCAAGAAAGCTTATTGGCTGTCACCCAAAAAATTACTATTCAAGGCAAACGAGCCGCAGACATTATTCGTAATTTGCGAGCCTTTTTACGCAAGGGCGATCGTGGGTTAGAGCAGCTAGAGCCACAAGAACTATTGCAAGAGGTGAGGTTATTTATGGAGGCTAGATTAAAACAAGAAGAGGTTGAGCTTAGACTTCATCTACCAGAAAAAACGCCCTTAATAAGTGTTAATCGAGTCGAGTTTCTACAAATCTTTATCAACCTAATCAGTAATGCTCTAGATGCTATGCAGGCTAACTCAGGAAAAAAAATAGATGTTTATGTTAGTGAAAGCCCAGCATCCAAATATTTAGTGTTTAATGTGATTGACCAAGGAGAAGGCTTAAGTTTAGAAGCAAGCCAGCGAATTTTTGAACCATTTTTCACCACACGTAAACAAGGAATGGGTTTGGGGTTGAGTCTTAGTCGCAGCTTGGCAGCTGCTCAAGGTGCTAAGCTTGAGCTACTCCCACACTCTGCGGGTGGGGTGTGTGCTCGCCTAGAATGGCCCTTAGTGAGTTAGATATGAATAAAGCAAAATTGCCAGCAGTTGTATGGCTTTTAGATGATGAAGCGCAGGTAGTTGAATCTTTGCAGTGGTTACTACAAACCGTTGGCCTAGAAACACGAGTTGTTGCTAGCGGGCAAGATTTATTCAACTTGCCTTTAGATCAGCAACCTGGCTGTTTGTTAATGGATGTACGCATGCCCTTGACCAGCGGCTTAGACTTACTTGAAGCATTGAAACAACAACAGCTACTTATACCCAGTATTTTAATGAGTGGTCATGCTGATGTAACCATGGCGGTTAGAGCTATGAAATTAGGAGCTGCCGACTTTTTTGAAAAACCTTTTAATGACCAACAGCTATTAGACAGTTTACAAGCTGCCATAGAAGTACATAGACAAGCGATAGAAAAACAACAGCTTTTAGAAAGCTTTAAACAGCGTTTAAGTGAATTAACCGAGCGTGAAAAACAAGTAATGCTACAGCTAATTCGTGGTAAGCAGGCTAAGAAAATTGCTGACAACCTAAACATTAGCCCTAAAACAGTTGATGTACATCGCTATAACTTAATGCAAAAAATGCAGGTTGAGTCTTTAGCAGAGCTAGTACATGCTGCCTTATTGTTAGGTTTGCCACTGGCTTTTGAGTCAACTAAGGAAAACCTTTAGTTGGCTGGGTGATTGCCTAGTATCAGCAAGACCACAAAATAAGTAAGCTATTCGTGACTGCTAAAGTGAGTCAAATAATAATGAGGGGAAGCTTATGGAAAGCAAATACACAAAAAAGTTCAGTGCACTACTGCTAGGATTACTTTTTAGCCTGCCAGTATTTGCGCTCGATGGTGATGCCGAGCGTGGACAAGCAAATTCTGCTATTTGTATGGCTTGTCACCAAGCCGATGGTAATGGCATGAATATCCCGGGCGGTGAATCTTGGCCACGCCTTGCTGGAATGAATGCTGATTATATTTATAAGCAGCTTAAAGAGTTTAAAAACGGTACGCGTGTTAATGCCAGCATGATGCCTTTTGCAACCATGCTAGATGACCAACAGAAAAAAGACCTAGCTGTTTACTATAGCCAACTACCAGCAGGCGAAGGCGCTCATGGTGGTGCAGATGCCGAGCTGTTAGCTTATGGTGAAAAGCTGGCAACAGCAGGCGACTGGGATAGGTATATAGTGCCTTGTAGTACTTGCCATGGTCCAGGTAACCAAGGTGCGGGAGAACACTTTCCAGGTATTGCAGGCCAGCATGCTGGTTATATAGAAAGCCAGTTAGTTGCTTGGCAAAAAGGTGAGCGTGACAATGATCCGCAACACCTAATGTTAGCCATAGCTGAGCGTATGAATGACTACGACATAAAAGCTGTTGCAGCTTGGTTGTCTACTCAGCCTGCACAATAAGGAGCCTTGTTATGAAAATTAAAATTACTGCTCTTTTAGCTAGCTTAGTTTTAGCTATTAGCTTTAGTGCCAGTGCTTTGGCTAAACAGGAATTGCGTTTTCCAATTAATTTGCCTGAAGCGAAAGAAGGTCAGGTAGTGCATGTGCCACCCACCATGGCTGACTTAGAAGATGCAGATTTACATCCAGAGCTAAAACGCACTATTCGCCGTGGTTATGATTTGTTTATGAATACCCAGCAGTTGCGTGGTAAAAATGTATTCAATGATATGACTTGTAAAAGCTGCCACATGGGTGAAGGTCGCTTACCTTTTGCTGCTCCAGTTTGGCGCGCGGTTATAGCCATGCCCAACTTCCGTGGTAAAAACCAACACGTTAATAATCTAGAAGAGCGTATTGCAGGTTGTTTTGCCTTCTCTATGAACGGTAAACCACCCGCCTATGGTAGTGATGACATGATTGCTTTAACTGCCTATCACCAGTGGTTAGCTAAAGGCTTACCTACCTTTGAACGTAAAAACTTCTACGGTAGAGGCTACCCAATAGAAGATGCACCTAAAGCACCTTCTTATAAGCGCGGTGAAAAACTCTACGCAGATAACTGCGCTATTTGTCACTCAGATGACGGTAGCGGTATGCGAGTAGATGGTAAGGCACACTTCCCAGCGGTTTGGGGTGATTTATCTTACAACTGGGGTGCAGGTATCTCACGCTTGCACACCTTGGCAGGGTTTGTTCGCAACAATATGCCCTTAGGTCAGCCACTAACTATGAGTGTGCAAGAGTCTTGGGATTTAGCCGAATACATTGATAGCCAAGAGCGTCCTCATGACCCACGCTTTACTGGCGACTTAAAAGAAACCCGTGCTAAGTACTTAGATACTTTTCATAAACACACTTATTACGGCTCTTGGATTCAACTTGCTAGTGCAACAGCCTGTAATTCTTCAAACAATACTTCATTTGGTGTTTTCATTCCAAGTGTTTTCCTAGGTCGGTTATTTAAACGATGCATAATGAATTCAAAATGCTCATCATCTAAGTGCTTAAAGCATGAACCTTTGGGGCAGTATTGACGTATTAAGCCATTTGTATTTTCATTCAATCCACGTTGCCAAGAAGCATAAGGGTCTGCAAAGTAAAAGTCACAATTCAGTGCTTTTGCAATGGCTTGATGCTCAGCAAACTCTTTACCATTATCTGCCGTTAGAGTATGTACTAAACCAACAGAAGCAAAGGGTGTTAACAACTCGATA
>NZ_JMLW01000014.1 GCF_000686905.1 Marinospirillum insulare DSM 21763 | reverse complement strand
CGCCTGACTTACCGATAGAACTTATTGAAGTTAAACGCTTAGGAAAAACATTAAAAAAACACGCTCAGAGCATCCTTGCTTACTTCGATCGCCCAGGCACTAGCAATGGACCAACAGAAGCGATTAATGGCAGGCTGGAGCACTTACGAGGCATAGGACTGGGTTTTAGAAATTTAACCAACTACATAGCAAGGTGCTTGTTAGAATCGGGTGGGTTCAAAAAGCACCTACACCCTTAAATGCGAAGAGCCATATTTGGCATGGTTTTTTTGCTAATGCTAGCTTAGTTTTTTAACGAGTTTATATATGTTAATTGCTACTTACCAAAATCCGGTAGGTAGCAAAAAGCACCCATAGTTATGCAATTATTTTTATTTTTTTGTATTTCGCTGCTTCTCACACTATTTTTTGGTCAAGTTCATTTCTTTAAACGATTCATGCACTGTAGATGAAATATAAGTGCTGTTTGTTATAAGCAAACAACTATTCAGTATTTTAAGTTATAAGTAAGACTCGCTACTCTAGCCTGCAATCAGTTCTTAAAGAATAAAATTGTTGAGGTGTTAGAAAGCGATGTATAGCTACAATCAGGTTGACCAGCAGTTGGTTGATGAGCGGGTAGAGCAGTTTCGTGACCAAACGCGCCGCTATTTAGCCGGTGACTTGCCTGAAGAAGAGTTTTTGGCACTGCGTTTGATGAATGGCTTATACATTCAACGCCAAGCACCTATGCTGCGTGTGGCAATTCCTTACGGTACTTTTTCTGCGCCCCAATTACGCACCTTGGCGCATATCGCCCGCACTTGGGATAAAGGTTACGGTCACTTTACTACCCGTACCAACATTCAATTTAACTGGCCTAAGTTAGAAGATGTGCCGGATATCTTGGCGGAACTAGCTAAGGTGCAAATGCACGCTATTCAAACCTCGGGCAACTGCATTCGTAATACCACCACCGACCCTTTAGCAGGCGTGACCGATGATGAAATTGCTGACCCACGCCCTTGGTGTGAATTGATTCGCCAGTGGTCAACTTTGCACCCTGAGTTTGCCTACCTTCCTCGTAAATTTAAAATTGCTGTCAGCGGTGGGCCTAATGATAGAGCTGCTAGCCGTGTGCATGATATAGGTTTAGAACTGGTAAAAAACGCTGCTGGTGAGGTGGGTTTTAAAGTGTTGGTGGGCGGTGGTTTAGGCCGTACGCCGATTATTGGCAAGGTGATACGTGAATACCTAGAAGCAGAAGAATTGTTTTCTTATTTAGAAGCCATTCTGCGTATTTATAACCTTAAAGGTCGCCGTGACAATAAGTACAAGGCACGGATTAAAATTTTAGTAGCAGCTTTAGGTATAGAAGAATTTCAGCGTTTGGTTGAGGAAGAATGGCAGCACCTTAAAGGCGGTGAGCTGCGTTTAACGCCTGAAAAAATTAACCAAGTTCAAGCGCACTTCAAGCCTTTCAACTATGTTAAACAAGAAGTTGCACAAACCCCAGTCCAAGCCAAGCAAGCAGCGGCAGATTTAGCAGCGGCTTTTGCTGAACATCAAGATTTTAAAGTTTGGTATGAACGCAATACCCAAGCCCATAAAGTGGCGGGTTATCGTATTGTGCATATTTCGCTTAAACCTTTGTTGGGTGCGCCTGGCGATATTACCGACCAGCAAATGGATGCGGTTGCCGACCTGGCCGAAGCCTATAGCTTTAATGAAATTCGAGCCACGCAAGACCAAAACCTAGTGCTAACAGATGTTCAAGAAAAAAACTTGTTGGCTGTGTGGCAGGGTTTGGTGGCTGCCAACTTAGCCAGAGCCAATATTAACACCCTAACTGACAGCATTGTTTGCCCCGGCTGGGATTTTTGTAATTTAGCCAATGCTAAAACGTTGAATATTAATGAGAAAATAAACCAAGCTTTTGATGATTTAGATTACCTCTACGATTTAGGCGATATTCAGCTAAATATGTCGGGCTGTATTAATGCCTGCGCCCATCACCATATTGGGCATATTGGTATTTTAGGTGTCAATAAAAAAGGCGAAGATTGGTACCAAATTACCCTAGGTGGTTCTGCGACTGAAGAAGCCCGTTTAGGCAAAGTTTTAGGTAGAGCTGTACCAGCTGATGCTGTTGCTGACACCCTTAAAACTATTTTAGCGACCTACCTTGAATTGCGCCAAGCCGATGAAAGCTTTATTCAAGCGGTGGATAGATTAGGTATTCAACCCTTTAAAGAAGCCGTTTATCACTAGGTTTTAGGGTGTTTTTAGAAGATGCTTTTTTAGGAAAATACTATGCCATTAATTATTAATCGACACATTCAACATCAAGATACTTGGCAGTTTATTGACGCAGAAGATTTTCAGCCTGAATTGGTTACCACTGCAAACAACCAAGCCCTAGTTATTCCAGTAGAAAAGCTGGCAGATGTTGCACCAGAAACCTTAGAGCAGTTAGGTGAAACTAATCAGCTAGCTGCATCTTTAACTACCGAACAAGACCATGACTTATTGCTGCCTTATTTAGATAAGCTGGCTTTAATTGCCATAGAGTTTTTGGTTTTTCGTGATGGTCGGGGTTTTAGCCAAGCACGTTTATTACGCCGTGCCGGTTTTAAAGGTGAATTAAGAGCGGTAGGGGATATTGCTCGTGACCGTTTAGCCCATTTAGAAAGCTGTGGTTTTAATGCCTTTGTTATTCCTGAAGAACGCTTTAAAGCCGAAGATTTAGCCGCCTTTGCTGAAGTGGGCGTGAGCTATCAGCAGCCCAGTATTTGGCAGCAAAAAGAAAAACTGGAGGCTGAAAATGGCATCGCTTGAAGACTTTTTAACTTCACCACAAAAGCAGCCTAGCCAACCTTTAACGCCTGAGTTAGAAAAAAAGCTAGCGACTACGCTGGAACGCTTAAAAACTGCCGCTGCTGAATACGGTGAAGGTTTAACCTTTGCCAATAGTTTGGGTGCCGAAGATGCGCTATTAACGGGACTAATCGGTAATTATTTAGTCACTGATAATCAGCCAAGTATTCAACAGTTTGTGTTGGATACCGGGCGCTTGCCAGAAGAAACGCTGACCTTGTTAGCCCAAGTTCAGCAAAAATGGCCGCAGCTGGATATTAAAGTCTATTACCCAGACGCGGTGCAGTTGCAAGGTTGGGTAACAGAACAAGGTGTGAATGCTTTTTACCTCTCTCAAGAACTGCGTAAAAGCTGTTGCCAAGTACGTAAATTAGAGCCTTTACGCCGTGCGTTAAAAGGTAAAACGGCTTGGATTACTGGGCTAAGACGTGAGCAATCGGTAACCCGTGAAGCCCTAGATTACAGCCAGTGGGATGCTGGCAATGGCTTGCAAAAACTTAGCCCTTTATTTGATTGGAGCCAATCCGAAGTTTGGGCAGTTATTCAGGCATTAAAGCTGCCCTACAACAGCCTGCACGATAACAACTACCCCAGCATTGGCTGTGCGCCTTGCACCCGTGCTGTTCAGCACAATGCTGATCCACGTTCGGGGCGTTGGTGGTGGGAAAACCCTGAAACCCGTGAATGCGGTTTGCATTCGGCTGTTGAATTGCAGGCGGCGAAAAACTAGTCATGGAATACCTACCCTTATTTTTTAACTTAAAAAACCGCCCAGTATTATTGATTGGCGGTGGTGAAGTCGGCTTGCGTAAAGCACGGCTGTTAATTAGAGCAGGCGCACAAGTGCAGCTAGTTAGCCATGAAGTTCACCCAGAGTTAGAAGAGTTATTAGCTGCCAGCCAAGGAAAATTAGTAGCAAATGATTACCATAAAAACCAACTAGAAAACGTGGTATTAGTGGTGGCAGCCACCGATGATGAAGCTGTTAACCAGCAGGTTAATGCCGATTGTGTAGCAAGAAATTTACCCGTTAACGTGGTGGATAACCCTGCTTTGTGCAGCTTTATTGTGCCTGCCATAGTCGACCGTTCACCCGTGGTGATTGGCATTTCTTCCAGCGGTAAAGCGCCGGTTTTAGCACGCCTATTAAGAGCTAAGTTAGAAAGCATTATTCCCACCCGTTACAGTGATTTAGGCCAGCTAGCAGCGCGTTTTCGTGATGCGGTAAAAACACGTTTTAGCGATATCAACCTAAGGCGCAAGTTTTGGGAAACGGCTTTTCAAGGCAGTGTGGCCGAAAGGGTTTTTAATGGCCAAATGCCAGAAGCCGAAAAGCTATTACAACAACAGTTAGAAAACAGTGATACCAGTCAGCCCGTAGGCGAAGTATATTTAGTGGGCGCTGGGCCAGGCGACCCGGAACTATTAACCTTTAAAGCTTTACGCCTAATGCAACAGGCCGATGTGGTGCTTTATGATCGGTTGGTTTCGGCTGAAGTGTTAGATTTATGCCGCCGTGATGCCGAGCTAATTTATGTCGGTAAAAAGCGTGATAAGCATGCTGTTCCCCAGCCAGATATTAACCGTTTATTAGTTGAAAAAGCCCTAGCAGGGCAGCGAGTGGTGCGCTTAAAAGGTGGTGACCCTTTTGTGTTTGGGCGGGGTGGTGAAGAGTTAGAAGAACTCAAAGCCGCTGGCGTAGCTTTTCAAGTCGTACCGGGAATTACCGCCGCCAATGCTTGCTCTGCCTATGCGGGTATTCCGTTAACCCATCGTGATTATGCTCAATCGGTCAAGCTTATTACTGGGCAATTAAAAAACCGCACCAGTGATTTAAACTTTGCAGAAATGGTTGCCCCCAACCAAACACTGGTTTTTTATATGGGGCTACATACGTTAGATTTAATTGTTGCTGGCTTACTAGACAAGGGCAAACCTGCCAGCACACCCATAGCCTTAGTTTCCCAAGGTAGCACACCACAACAAGAAGTATTAACCGGTACCTTAGAAGATATAGTTGCCAAACAAGCGGCTACACAATTACCTGCACCGGCAATCATTATTGTGGGCGAAGTCGTAGCACTGCATGACAAGCTGGCTTGGTTTAATACACAAGAGAATACAAAAGAGAGTAGAGAAGAAAAAATTGCTTGCTAAAGTGGTGAACTAATTAATTTGGCAGCCTCTATTAATGCAGGGTTGGGTTTATTAGCCTTTTCACAAGCTAAAAGAAACTCATCAAATACATCATTTTTCACGGTAATGCCTTGATATTCAGCAATCACCTGTGTTGAATTCTCGTCCATTAAACGAACAATGTATTCAGTCAAACTTTTTAAGCCTAAAAGAGCAGAAGCTTTTTCAGCTCTAGCTTTTATTTCTTCATCTAGCCTTATATTTAAACGTGTACTAGCCATAATTTACTCCTTCTTGTACGGATTTGTTCCGTATATGTTCAGTGTGGGCACAATGCAGAAAGCTTGCAAATAATAACCTCACTATCAATTGCTAAGTGCATAAGGTAGGTAGTTTTCCTAAGCAAGAATTTCAAGATGAAATAAAAAATGCCATCTACGTTTGGCGTTGCACAAAGATGGCCAGTGTGCCCCTCTTGCCTTTTAGTAACAAAAATCTTGACACTTGTTTCACATGTCCATATTCTTGGAAATATAGAAATTATAGGGGTGTTAAATGAAAACTGAACAAGCGATGGCGAGTTTTGCAGCACTGTCGCAACCAACACGTTTAGCGGCTTTTAAGTTGTTGGTTCGTCATGAACCAGAAGGGTTGCCTGCGGGTGAAATAGCAACGCTGTTAGATGTGCCACACAACACTTTATCAGCACATTTGTCGGTGCTTGCCCGTGCAGAATTGGTGCTTTCCCAACGTAAAAGCCGTTCCATTATTTACCGTGCCAATCTGGATGCTATTCAGGCCGTTATTCAATTTTTAGTGAATGACTGTTGTGTTGCAGATTCAGTGACTTGCACATCTTTGGAGTCGACCATGAATTTTTGCCAACCTCAATTAGAGAAACCTGAAAGCTTATGAAAGTACAAATTTATCATAATCCCAGCTGTGGCACGTCGCGCAATACTTTAGCCATGCTAGAAGCTTCTGGTAAAGAGCCTGAAGTGATTGAATACCTTAAAGCACCGCCCAGTCGTGAACGCCTAGAAGCATTGCTTGAGATGATGCAAATAACACCGCGTGCGCTATTGCGTCGTAAAGGTACGCCTTATGATGAATTAGATCTTGATAATGCTGCGTTAAACGATGAACAGCTTATTGATGCGATGATGGCGCACCCTATTTTAATTAATCGCCCGATTGTGGTGGTGGGTGATAAAGCGCGTTTATGCCGCCCATCTGAAAGTGTTTTAGAGCTACTTGGGCAGCCGATTGAAAGCTTTACAAAAGAAGATGGAGAAGTTATTCACCGTGCAGGAGGCGCACAATGAACACGCAATCCATGTTAGACGATCTTCCGAATGTCGACCCAGAAAAACTTAAACCGATAGACTTTAAAAACTTTGTTGCCCAAGGTGCTTCATTGCACGCGCCACACATTTTAATACTCTACGGATCGCTACGTCAGCGGTCTTTTTCACGTTTGGCTTCTGAAGAGGCTGGAAGGTTATTGCGTTACTTGGGTTGTGACGTTCGTACTTTTGACCCAACGGGCTTACCTTTGCCGGATTCAGAAGAAGATACCCACCCTAAAGTTGTTGAATTACGTGAGCTTGCCGCCTGGTCGGAAGGTATGGTGTGGTGTACACCAGAACGCCATGGTGCTATGACCAGTATTATGAAATTACAAATTGATTGGATTCCTTTGTCGCAAGGAGCGGTGCGCCCTACACAAGGTAAAACACTGGCGTTAATGCAGGTGTGTGGCGGTTCGCAGTCGTTTAACAGCGTGAATCAGTTACGTATTTTGGGGCGTTGGATGCGTATGTTGACGCTGCCTAATCAGTCGTCGGTGGCTAGGGCTTTTATGGAGTTTGATGACAATAATCGTATGAAACCCTCGGCTTTTTATAACCGCATTGTTGATGTTATGGAAGAACTAACGAAGTTTACCTTGTTGGTTCGTGAGCATAACGCCTTGCTGACAGATCGTTATTCTGAGCGTACCGAAAGTGCTGAGGCGCTTTCAAAACGTGTTAATCAGCGTTCCATTTAATTAATACCAAGGATTTTTATGATGACTGAATCGGTCAATTCATCAGCGCCAAGCACGGCTGAAGGCATGGGCATTTTTGGGCGTTTTCTTACGCTTTGGGTCGCTTTAGCCATTGTGGGTGGCATATTGATTGGGCAGTTTATACCCGCTGTTCCCGAGACTTTGACGCGTTTTGAATATGCCCAAGTATCTATTCCCGTTGCGATATTAATTTGGGCAATGATTTTTCCAATGATGCTGCAGGTTGATTTTACTTCTGTTTTAGCTGTGCGCCGTCAGCCTAAAGGGTTGGTTATTACCACCAGCGTCAATTGGTTAATTAAGCCGTTTACAATGTTTGCTATTGCTTGGTTCTTTTTTACGGTTGTTTTTGCGTCTTTTATTCCTGCTGAACGGGCTAGTGAATACCTGGCTGGTGCTATTTTGTTGGGTGCAGCACCTTGTACGGCGATGGTTTTTGTTTGGAGCTATTTAACGCGGGGTGATGCTGCTTATACTTTGGTTCAGGTGGCACTTAATAATTTAATTATGTTATTTGCTTTTGCGCCCTTAGTGATTTTATTACTGGGCGTTTCTAGCATTAAAGTGCCTTGGAATACGGTTTTATTATCGGTACTGCTTTACATAGTTATTCCATTAAGTGCCGGTTATATAACACGTCAATTTATTATAAAATGTCGTGGTGTTGATTGGTTAACGAATGTTTTTTTAAAGCATTTAGAACCCATTCCACAACTGGGTTTAATTATTACGTTGGTCTTGCTGTTTTCTTTTCAGGGCGATGTGATTATTGCTAACCCGTTAGATATTTTATTAATCGCTATTCCGTTAACCCTGCAAACATTTTTTATTTTCTTTATTGCCTACGGTTGGGCGAAAGCTTGGAAAGTACCGCATAACATTGCTGCACCGGCAGGTTTAATTGGTTCTAGTAACTTTTTTGAATTGGCGGTTGCCGTTGCTATTGCGTTGTTCGGTTTGCAATCCGGTGCTGCCTTAGCAACGGTGGTGGGTGTTTTGGTGGAAGTGCCGGTGATGCTTGCTTTAGTGCGTATTGCTAACAAAACCCGTTATCAGTTTTCGGTTAATTAAACCCTTTCTATTAGACTCTTCAGTCTTGCTTCTTTAGCTGCTTAACTATACCATTCGATTTTACTGTACCAAATGGTATTTTTTAGGGGTTGAAGATGCAAAAAGTTAGGCGTAGTATTAATTCACGTGAAACTATTTTAGATGCTGCTCAAAAGGTGGCTGTAGAAAAAGGTGCTGGAAAAGTTAGTTTAGATTCAGTCGCTAAAGAAGCGGGCTTAACTAAAGGTGGCGTGCTGTATAATTTTCCTAGCAAAGAAGCCTTAATTAGCGGTATGTTAAATCGTCTGATGGGCACTTACACACCTAGAGTGGCAGAGCATGCTGCTAGTTTAACTGATCAAGCTAACCCTACTTTACAGTCGGTTTTCCATATATTACGTGAGCGTGAAGAATTAGATCATAATATTCCCATGGCAATTCTGGCTGCTGCTGCGCACAATCAGAAGCTGCTTCATCCTTTAAGAGAAGAAGCTTTAATACGTCATAAAAAGATTTGTGATGAAGCAGAATCAGCAGACGAAGCTACTCTACTATGGGCGGCAGGTGAAGGTTTAGTGTTAATGGATATGCTAGGACTGCTTCCTTTCGATAGCGATAAAAAAACGCAACTTCTTGAAGTTTTAGAATTAAAGGCAAAGGAAAACCTCTAATGAAAAAAGTACTCGCTTCAGCCTTATTTATTTCCACTTTAGCCATATTGGGTACTAGTACAGTTGAGGCAAGGGAACCTAGCAATAGCGCCAAGGCTATTTCTAGCGTACGTGTGGAAACTTTAGGAGAGCTTGCTCCCGCCATGAGTCGTCGTTTTGTAGGGCGAGTGGATGCGGTTAGTAATGTGAATTTATCTTTTCAGGTAGCGGGTCGTTTAATTAATTTACCTGTTAAACAGGGGCGCTTATTAGCTAAAGGCAGCCTGTTAGCTGAATTAGATGCTAATGATTATAAGCTGGCTTTAGATCAAGCCAAAGTACGTTTAAAGCAAGCGCAGCGTGATGCTGACCGTAAGCACTCCTTATTAAAATCCAACTCTGTACCCAAGGCAGTGGTTGATGAGGCAGAAGACCAATTACGCTTAGCACAAATAGCGGTTGAAGCTGCTGAACGTAATCTTTCTTATACCCGTTTAGAAGCACCTTCTGATGTGTTAATTACCCGTCGTTTAGCTGATCGTTATGTGAACTTAGCTGCGGGTACACCGGTGGTTAGAGTACAAGATGTGACCGAATTACGTGCACACATTAGTGTGCCAGAAGACTTGGTTCGCTTAGTAAGTAACCCAGATTTAATTCAAGCAAAACTGCTGCTGCCCAATAATGAAAAGGCTTTTATTCCTCTTGAATACCGTGAACATGCCACGGAACCTGACCCAGTGGTGCAAACCTACCAAGTGACTTTTGGTTTTGAGCGCCCTGAAGAATTAAATTTATTACCAGGTATGACAGTAACTGTCGTAGTTACGGCAGATCCTTTGCTTCACTCTAATGATCAGTTAGATGTGGCTTTATCTGCTTTAAATACTGCCAATGATGGCAGTTATTATTTATGGATTTTTAATCCTGAAACAGGCCAAGTAAAAAAGCGCCCAGCTAAAGTGGGGGGTATTAATGGTGACCGTGTGGAACTTTTATCGGGTGCCAAAGCTGGTGAACAGGTGATTACTTCGGGTGGTTCGCATTTACGTGAAGGCATGAAGGTTAAACCCTTCAGCCACTTTTAGGGGGCGTAATTATGGATATTGCACGCCTTTCAATTCAGCGGCCAGTGAATACTTGGCTGTTAATTTTATTGTGTTTATTGGGTGGTATTTGGGCATTAATGACGCTAGGTCGTTTAGAAGACCCAGCTTTTACCATTAAGCAGGCAGTGGTTATGACTGCCTACCCAGGGGCTACTGCTTTAGAAGTAGAAGAGGAAGTAACTGAGCAAATTGAGTCAGCTATTCAGCAGCTGCCGCAGCTTGATTACATTGAGTCCCGCTCAATGCCGGGTATGTCAGAAATTACTGTAGAAATAAAACCTAGCTATAAAAGCCATGAAATTCCACAAGTTTGGGATGAGCTACGCCGTAAAGTAAATGATGTGCAAATTTCCTTGCCACAAACAGCTTACCCTTCAAAAGTGGTTGATGATTTTGGTGATGTATTTGGTATTTTTTATGCGGTAACGGCGGAAGGTTTTAGTGATAGTGAAATACGTGATTTAGCTCGGTTTTTACGCCGTGAATTGTTAACCGTGCCAAGTGTAGCAAAAGTAAGCACTGCCGGTGAACCTAAAGAAACCGTTTATTTAGAAATATCTCATGAAAAGTTAGTTAGACTTGGGTTGCCGATTGAGCTGGTTTTAAACACGCTACAAACTGAAAACTCAGTAGAAGATGCTGGGCAGGTAAGAATTGCCGATCAACAAGTGCGTTTAGTGACTCGCCCAGGTTTAGATACATTAGCCAGCTTAGAAGCTTTGCGTATTGGCCGCCCCGGTAGTACCGAGCAAATTAGTTTATTAGATGTAGCCAAGGTGCAGCGCACTGAAACAGAAACCCCCAGTGAGTTGATTCGCTTTAATGGTAAACAAGCCTTCACCTTGGCGGTAGCAGGAGTGGCTGATACCAATATAGTTAAGGTTGGCCAGGCGGTGGATGCTCACCTAGCTAGTTTACAAAGCCGCATTCCTTTGGGTGTAGAGCTAGAACCTATTTATCAGCAGCACAAGGTGGTTGATGAATCCATCGACAGCTTTATGCTGAATTTGGCGGTATCCGTTGCCATCGTTATTGGTGTTTTGTGTATCTTTATGGGTTGGCGTGTAGGCGTGGTGGTGGGTATGACACTGCTACTGACCGTTTTAGGCACCACCTTTTTTATGAAGGTTTTTCAAATTGAAATGGAGCGAGTGTCTTTAGGTGCGCTGATTATTGCTATGGGGATGCTGGTTGATAACGCCATAGTGGTGGCCGAAGGAATGCTGATTAATATGCAGCGGCGTATTAAAGCTATAGATGCGGCCAGTGATGCAGTTAAACGTACGCAAATTCCTTTATTTGGTGCAACTGTGATTGGCATTATGGCTTTTGCGGGTATTGCCTCTTCGCCCGATGCTACGGGTGAGTTTTTATATTCTTTGTTTGTAGTGATAGGGATTTCATTACTGCTTAGCTGGTTGCTGGCGGTTACGGTTACACCTTTATTGGGTTATTACCTGTTTCGCAGTGTGTCTTCTGACAAGGAACAAGACCCCTACACGGGTAAACTGTATGGCTGGTATTTTCGTATATTAGATATCGTGCTTGCTGCTCGTCGTACGACTCTAATAATTTTAGTTACGCTTACTTTGGGAAGTTATATTGGTTTTAGTTGGGTGAAACAAGAATTTTTTCCTACCGCTAATAACCCGATGTTTTATTTGAATTACCACCTACCACAAGGTACGGATATTCATGCTACGGCTAGGGATATTCAAGCCATAGAGCAAAAAGTGCTAGAGAAATCAGAGGTCGTGAGTGTGGCTAGCTTTATAGGGCAAGGCGCTAGTCGTTTTATGCTCACCTATGTACCGGAACGTATGGATAGTTCTTATGGTCAATTAATTATTCGAGTCACTGATCGGGACTTAATTGATGGTTTAGCCGATGAATTACGTGTTGAGTTAAAGAAAGACTTTCCTAGTGCAGCCATTTATACCCAACGTTTAGTTTTTGGGCCAGGTAGTGGTGCTAAATTACAAGCAAGGTTTTCTGGTGAAGATTCTAAAGTTTTAAGAGAGTTAGGTCAGCAAGCTATTGAAATTATGGCACAAGAAGAGAAAGTGACCGATATTCGTCACAACTGGCGTGAACAAGAAGTGACTTTAGTGCCTATTTTTAATGAAGAGCGTGCCCGTTATGCAGGTATTAGTCGTAAAGATTTAAGCACCACCTTAAAGTTTTCTACCGAAGGGATAAGAGCGGGTACTTACCGTGATGGTATTGAACAGTTACCTATAGTGGCTCGCCCACCCGAAGCTGAACGCTTAGATGTTGGTCGATTAAAAGACCGTTTAATTTGGAGTGGTGCAGACACTGCTTATGTGCCCTTAGCACAGGTGGTTGATCACTTTGATTTGCTACCAGAAGAAGCGCAAATTCACCGTCGCAATCGCTTAAGAACCTTAACAATAGAAGCAGAGCCTAGTAGCAGCGCAACCGTTACTGAAGCCTTAACCTCAGTTAAGAGCAAAATAGAAGCCTTGCCACTGCCTGAAGGTTATAGCTTAGATTGGGGCGGTGAATTTGAAAGCTCAGGAAAAGCTAAAGCTGGGCTAGCTTCTCAATTACCGCTTAGCTTTGTCATTATGCTAGTAGTCACCGTCTTGTTATTTGGGCGCTTAAAGCAGCCTTTAGTTATTTGGCTAGTGGTGCCTATGGCGGCTACTGGTGTGATTATTGGTTTGCTGCTGACTGGCTTGCCCTTTAGCTTTACTGCCTTACTGGGTATGTTGAGTTTATCGGGTATGTTAATGAAAAATGCGATTGTTTTGGTTGATGAAATTGACCTGCAAGTGGCTGAAAACGGTGATGCTATAACGGCATTAAAAAATGCCAGTATTAGTCGTTTGCGCCCAGTCTTTTTAGCTGCTGGTACTACCATTTTGGGTATGCTGCCTTTATTAACGGATGCTTTCTTTTCTAGTATGGCTGTCACAATTATGGGTGGTTTGCTTTTTGCTACCTTGCTAACCCTAGTGGCTGTTCCCGTTTTATATGCCATTTTAATACTTAAAAAATAAGGGTAACTAATCACTAAAACCTAGTAACTTTAAGGCTGTCATGCATAATTTAATATTATGTACTGGCAGCTTTTTAATGTTTAAGAATTATTATTTCTTGCCTTGCTGTAAATAGCTGCGTAGTATTGGCGGCCAATTTTGTAGCACGTATTTCTCGTGGTCGTACTATTCGTCAAATGATAGTGGCAGTTGCAGTGCTAGCGCCCATAGCGACCATCGCTTTGGGCAGGCCCTCAGGCGGTTTTTGCAATGGCAAGAGAGCAGAAGCTAATTAAATAGCTACTCAAGAGTTAAGCTTTACAAAGTAAATAAAAAGCCTCAAGGATTTATTCTTGAGGCTTTTTTGTTATTTAATGCTTTGGCTATAAGACTAGTCTGCAAGTAAGTGCTTGGTTTCAAAGCCCATAATTAATGATCCCCAGCGTCTACCCGAAATATACAAAGGGATAGATAGGTCATTCAGTATTTCGCCTGTATCACGAATAAAAGTTTGCAGTAAGAAGGGACTGTCATGGGTACAGCGGCGTTTTTCTGCACGAGTATCAAAGTAAATTCTCATTTGTCGAGAGTTAAGGTTGTCAATTGCAGGGTCGCCGGTTCTTGGTTTAGATACCTTGGCATGGTGAATAGGAACATAGCCTTCGCTGGTAATACCAACGGCATAAGCAAACTCTGGATGCTTCTTTAAGAAGTCATCGTACAGAGGTTGTAGAACGCCTTCAGCAGGTTTGATGTAGCTGGTCATATAGTGAATATGCTTTTCATCAGGGTTAATGGCTTGGTAATTGGTATCAAACAAGTTAACACCTTGGCCAGCTAAGCTCTCAAGCTTTTCGGTTATTTCTTCAGCATAGGCTAAACCAATTTGTGTGATTCGCTCAAAGCCACCGTAACCAATAATAAAACGAGATAAGAGCTCTTGCGTGCGCTGAGTTGCGGTTTCTAGCTCATAAGCACTTTCTCTAGATAGCTCCATATCTTCTTTAACAGAATGAGATAAGTCAGCAATACTAGTCACGTTTTTATGAGTCATGCGGTTGGTGTTTGATAACTCTTCTATGGCAGCAGAAATAGTGGTGAGCTGTTGGCTCATTTGTTCAAAGCTAGTCACCATATTGATAAATTGATCGCTAGTACGCACCATAAAGCCTTCAGCTTCCTGAACATCACCTAAAATGGTGTTAGAACCTACCTCAGTTTTTTTAACTAGGTTGGTCATCTCAGTGATATTGGTATTAATTTGCTGGGTGGCATCACCAACCTTTTGTGCCAGACCACGCACTTCATCGGCAACCACCGCAAAGCCCCTACCAGCTTCACCAGCACGAGCTGCTTCAATGGAAGCATTTAAGGCTAAAAGATTGGTTTGCTCTGAAAAGTCTTCGACTAGTCTAAGAATCGTAATAATATTTTCAGAGTTGCTGCTTAGTGTTGCAACAGTATCTTGGAAGCCCTGTGCTAGTTGGGCTACACCCTGAATTTGCTTAGAAACATCTTTTAACTCATTGCTCGACTGGTGAATATCTTCAAGGTTGTTTTGAGTTTGATCGCTGATATGTAAAGTGTTAGAGGAGATTTCTTCAACTGCTTGAGTAGACTGGCTACTGGATTCAAAAATTTGCTGAGCTTTTTCTTCTTGAATGTGCGAAGAAGCATTGGCCTGATTGACCATTTTTTGTACGCGTGCTGCGTTAAGCGCCACATTCACTGAGTGGTCACGCGCCTCGTTAATCATTTCTTTTAATTGGCCAGAAAAGTCATTGTAACTGCGGGCCATTTCAGATATTTCATCGTGAGTATAGTCAGGCAGGGTGGCAGAGATATCGCCATTTTTTTCACGAATAGCTTTTAAAACTTGGGTGATATCACGAATGGGTTTCACAAACAGTGAACGCATAAAGAAGACTGTAAAAATGCCAACTGCTAAGGCTATTGCGCTTGATATACCCAGCAGTAACCAAAAGTTCATTAACATGGGGTAAAGAGCAGCTTGCTGACCTACAGCAGTGACTTCTTTTTCTAACTTACCCAGCAAAACAATAGCTGAAATCACTAAAATAGCTTGGGGTAATAGCAGGGCAATAACATTGCCGATTATTTTTCGGGTAAGGGTGTACCAGAAGGTTTTTTCAATCGTTCGATATAAACTCATGGTCAATCTACTCTTGTTTTTGGAATTTGTAAGACCAGGCGAATAATATGCCAGTTTATACCATGAATAAGAAGTAGGATTAGACTAACGGGCTAGTGATTTTTTGGAGCTTGTTATGTTATGTATCGCCCGTAGTTTTTTGTGTGAAGAAAGGTTTTGCTAATGTTGTCTATTGAATGAATCTTTAATGATTTATGTTTTTTTAAGCTGTTTTAATCAAGAGGTGTTCTTTAGTCCAGTTAAGCGCAAGTGGCTGGTTTTCTTTATTTTTAGTAAATAACTGCCCAGCCTGAGGTTGAGCAAAGCAGGTATCGCCCCTTTGCGGTTGCCAGTTATTATAGTGTGAATGGCTAATCACCACTTCCCATAAATCTGGGCTTTGCCAGTCTAATGGTTCTAGTTCAACACGTACTTCAGCGCCAATCAAACTCACCGCTTTAATGGTTAGCGGTAGGTGGGCTGTTGCTGAAGGTTGATTGCTTAGGCTTAGTTCATGGGAACGCAAGTAAAGCTGCCCAGCTTGAGGTTTATGCCCGTCAGGAAAAGCCACCCAAGCCTTGCCTTGTTGTAAGCGGTTGTTTGAATGACCAGCTGTAGAACAAACTTCACCCTCAAACACATTCACGCCACCTAAAAAATCATACACAAAACGGCTTGCTGGCTGCTGGTATAAATCTTGTGGTGTGGCTTCTTGTTCTATTTGCCCTTGGCTCATCACTACCACGCGGTCGGAAACCTCCAAGGCTTCTTCTTGGTCGTGGGTAACAAACACGCTGGTGAAACCCAGTTCATCATGCAAATTACGCAGCCAACGGCGCAGTTCTTTACGTACTTTTGCATCCAACGCACCAAAGGGTTCATCTAATAACAGCATACGGGGTTGCATGGCTAGCGCACGCGCCAAGGCAATGCGCTGTTTTTGACCACCAGAAAGCTGTGCTGGGTAACGGCTGGCTAAATGGCTAAGTTGCACCTTGTCTAGCAGTTCTGCTACCTGTTGTTTTATGGATGCTTTGCTTGGGCGTTGTTGTTTAGGCAAAACATCTAAACCAAAGGCCACGTTTTCGGCGACGGTCATGTGGCGAAATAAAGCATAGTGTTGAAACACAAAGCCAACTTTTCTATCTCTAACGTGCAGCTGGGTTACGTCTTTACCGCTAAATAAAATTTGCCCTTGGTCGGCGGTTTCTAAACCAGCAATAATCCGCAGTAGGGTGGTTTTGCCTGAACCTGAAGGGCCTAATAAACCCACTAGCTCGCCCTCATTAATGGTTAAATTAAGGGGTTTAAGGGCTTGGAAGTCACCAAACTGTTTGCTGATTTGTTTAATCTGTATGCTCATTACTTTCTACCTAAGATATTTTGTACCTAAACTGTTCTGCACCTAATGCTTTTTGTGCTTAAGGTTAACGGGCGCTTTGTTGTTGCCGCCATTCTAAAAAGGTTTTTACCACTAGGGTTAACAGGGCGAGTACCGCTAATAAAGTGGCACTGGTAAAAGCCCCCACCAGGTTGTAATCCTGATACAGCAGCTCAACGTGTAGGGGCAAGGTATTGGTTTCACCACGAATATTGCCTGAAACTACCGATACTGCACCAAACTCACCGACAGCCCGTGCATTGGCTAGCACTACGCCATATAAGAGTGCGCATTTAATATTCGGAAGCGTGACACGGCGAAACATTTGCCAACCACTAGCACCTAAACTCAGTGCAGCTTCTTCTTCGGAACTGCCTTGTTGCTGCATTAAAGGAATCAATTCACGTGCCACAAAAGGGCAGGTAATAAATACCGTGACCATTACTATGCCCGGCCAAGCAAACATCAGTTGTAAATCGTGATCCATTAGCCAGCTACCTAGCCAACCGTTGCTGCCGTATAAAAGCAGGTACATAAGTCCAGCAACGACTGGCGAAACCGCAAAAGGAATATCAATCAGGGTCATCAAAATACGCCGTCCGGGAAATTCAAAGCGGGTCACCAACCAAGCTAAAAACACCCCAAACACTAAGTTTAAAGGCACGGTAAGCGCAGCGACTAACAGGGTTAAACCTATCGCGTGCAAGGTGTATTTATCACTTAAATTTACCCAAAAAATATTTAATCCAGCACTTAATGCTTGAGCAAAAATAGCCACTAAAGGCACAACTAATAAAATACCTACCAGCAAAAAAGCTAGACCAATCAATAAACGCCTTAACCAAGGTTGATCGCCAATACGTTGTTGGTGCATAAAAAAACCTTTTGAATTACGCAAGTAGTTATTCACCTTAGTTGCCTTTTAAGCGTTTAAGGTAACGCGTCTGCCAAACATTCACCGCAAATAGCAGCAGTAAAGAAGCCATTAAAATCACTGAAGCAATCGCACTGGCTGCGGCATAATCAAACTCTTGTAAACGTACAAAAATCATTAAGCTAGTGACTTCACTTAAATAGGGCATATTGCCAGCAATAAAAATAACCGCGCCAAACTCGCCTAGGCTGCGAATAAACGACAGCACCACGCCCATGACTAACGCAGGCCAAATGGCTGGAAAAATAACCCGTCTAAAGACCGTCCAATCTTTAGCACTTAAGCTTAATGCGGCTTCTTCATCACCCGAATTTAAGTCTTCCATCACTGGCTGCACATTGCGTACCACAAAGGGCAGGCTGGTAAACAGCATGGCAATTAAAATGCCTAGCGGTGTGTAAGCGACTTGAATGCCTAATTTAGCCAAGCCTTGCCCGTACCAGCCGCTTGCAGAAAACAAAGTAGCCAAAGTAATACCTGCTACAGCAGTAGGTAGTGCAAAGGGCAAATCGACCAGTGCATCTATTAAGCGTTTACCGGGGAAGGTGTAACGCACCAACACCCAAGCCACCAATAAACCCACCAGACCATTTAATAGCGAAGCACCTAAAGCCATTAATAGAGTGACTTGGTAAGAAGCCATAACTCTTGGGTCGGTAACCACTGCCCAATAATCTGCCCAACTCATACCCGCGGTTTGTATTAATAAACCGCTTAATGGCAGTAGCAGTACCAAGCTAATAAACAACAGTGAAATACCTAGGCTTAAAGCAAAACCCGGCAGCACTTGTCTGCCGGTAACTTTAAAGCTTTTGCTGATTAGGCTTTTGTAAGTAAAACTTTTAGAAAGCTGATTTGCTGGTGTCATGGTTACTTACCGGCGCTGCAACTGGTCGAGCTTGCCGCCACTAGCAAAGTGAACTTGCATGGCGTTTTTCCAGCTACCCGCTATTTCTTCAATGGTTAGTAGTTTTAAGTCAGGGAAGTTAGCCGCAGTTTCTTCCTTAACGACTGGGTCGTGCACACGGTAGTTAAAGCTGGCTAACAAACGCTGGCTGTCTTCTGAATAAAGGTGTTCTAAATAAGCCCTAGCCAGTTCTAAATTACCGTTACGTTTGGCGGGTTTTTCAACCACTGCCACTGGGAACTCTGCTAAGAAGCTGCTGGAAGGTACAACGATTTGAAATGCCTGGTCAGGAAAGGCTTTAATAATGCCTTGAATTTCAGACTCAAAGGTTAACAAAGCATCGCCTATACCCCGCTCAACAAAGGTGTTGGTTGCACCACGGCCACCCGTATCAAATACCGCCACTTGGCCTAAGAACTGGCGTAAAAAGGCATCAACCTTGGCTTCATCTTTATTGTATTTAAGCTGGGCAAAACCTAGAGCCGCTAAATAGCTGTAACGACCGTTGCCAGACGTTTTTGGGTTAGGTAAAACCAAGTCAACGTCTTCACGGGTTAAATCATCCCAGTCTTGAATGTTTTTTGGGTTATCTTTACGAACCAAAAATGCCATGGTGGAGTAATAAGGCGAGCTAGCATTAGGTAACTTTTCACGCCAATCTTTAGGTAATAGCTTGCCTCTTTCGTGCAGAATATCCACATCAGTGACCTGGTTGTAAGTCACTACATCGGCACGCAAACCTTGAATAATCGCTTGAGCTTGGCGCGATGAGCCGGCATGAGATTGTTTAATTTCAACCCTTTTGCCAGTTTTTTCTTGCCAATGGTCGTTAAAGTGTTCGTTATAGCTGGCAAATAATTCTCTGGCTATATCGTAAGAGGAGTTTAATAAACTGGGGTTATCGGCTAGGGCAGGCGAGGCACTTAATGCTAGGCTAAGGCCACTAGCTAATAAAGTTTTACCTAGGTGTTTGAATCTTAATGACATCTTGTATTCCTTTGTAGGGGTTAGGCTAAACATTGCAGTTAGACTAATCCGCAAAAGAGGTTATAACAAGATGGTTAACTATACCAATAAAGAATAAGCAAAAAACCTAAAGCAAAATTAGCAACTGCTTAAGGTAGAAAAAATACTCGATAAACAGTATATTTTACGGCTTATTGGAATAAATTAATCATAAGTGGATTGAAAATGCTTGCCCTTATACTGCTTGGCGTCGTGGTTTTTTTAGCTTTTACAACAATATTTTTTGTTCATCATCGCAAGGTTGTAGAAGAAAAACGGATTCAAACGGAACGAAAAATTCATGATATTAAAACTCAGGTTAAACGCCTTGAGCCTTTAGTGACTCGAATCCGACCTCACCTCCTTCCTTATGATTTACGTTCTGCTTTAGCTGAGCGCTGGATAACTTTATTACACCTCCAGCAGGATGCAGGTGATAAAAGTGACAGCTTTTTACAAGAGTTGCAGAATGCTGAGCAGGTCGTTCGAGAGGTTAAAGCTAATCCTAACCCTAAAATTGAGCCTATTGAAAACCAGGCTAAAGGGCAGGAGGCTATGAACCAGCTTAAAAATGTGCAGTTCTTAATAATGAAAGAGTTTCGTGAAAAGCGTCTGAGCGAGGCTAGGGGGCAGCAGTTTTTAACTTCTATTCGTTATGCCGCTACACAAGTTATTATTGAAATGAATAAGTCGATGGCCGCTGTTCAGTTAGAGAATAAAAAATACCGTGCGGCACTTATTTACTATCAAAATATAATTAAAGAATTAAAAAAATACCGTGGTACAGAGCAAGAGCACTTCAGTAGTATTTATGACGATATACGCAAAACCATGGATGAAGTTAAGGTTAAAGCTCAACAAGAGTTAGCGGCAACGCCTAATATGCTAGCTCAAGGCATGGAGGAGCTAGAAAAAGAAGAAGCCCTTGAATCTGGGTTTACATCGGATATGCAGCGGGCTGTTATGGCTGGTAAAGCCAAAGCCCGCAGTCAACAAAAAGGTTAGTGGTTTATTTATCTAGCTTAACCGTCTAATTTCACTAAGCGTAGACGGTTAGCATTGCTCACCACGGTTACCGAAGATAAAGCCATGGCTGCCGCTGCGTAGGTGGGGCTTAAAAGCCAACCTGTTAAGGGGAATAAAACCCCAGCAGCTAGCGGAATACCTAAGGTGTTGTAAACAAAGGCACCAAAGAGGTTTTGCCAAATATTTTTTACCGTAGCGCGTGAAATTAACATGGCATCGGCTACTCCGTGTAGTGAACCCCGCATTAGCGTTAAGTCAGCACTTTCTATAGCTATGTCTGTACCTGTGCCTATGGCAAAGCCTACGTTAGCTTGAGTGAGTGCAGGCGCATCGTTAATACCATCACCCACCATGCCCACTTTTAAGCCCTCTGCTTGCAGCTCTTTTACCTTGTCGGCTTTTTCGTCTGGTTTAACTTCTGCAAATACTTCAGTAATTCCTACCTGTTTAGCAACTGCCTGAGCGGTTCTAGGGCTATCACCAGTAAGCATTACTACCTGCACACCGGCTTTTTGAAGGCGCTGAATGGCAGCGGCTGAATCTTCTTTAATAGGATCAGCGATGCCGACTAATGCTGCTAGTTGGCCACCCACGACTAGGTGAATACAGGTTTGGCCTTGGTCTGCCATGCTGGCTGCTTCTTCAACTTCTGCATCGCTTAGACTGATGCCTTCTGACTCTAGTAAAGAGCGGTTACCTACTAACCAAGCTTGGTTATTGATCTGAGCTTTTAAACCTAAGCCAGCCAAAGTTTCTGGTGTGGCAGTTTTTGGAATCTGCAAACTCTGTTCTTTAGCAGCTGCAACAATAGCAGCGCCTAGGGGGTGTTCTGAGGCTTGTTCCAGTGAAGCTAAGTTAGCGAGTAATTCATCTTTAGATAGGCTGTTAGCACCCTCTAGGTAAGCGGCTTGCAAGGCAAAGTTGACCATCTTAGGTTTGCCTTGAGTGATGGTGCCAGTTTTATCTAAAATAATGGTGTTTAGTTTAGAAGCTTCTTGCAGGGCATCACCTTTACGAATCAGCACGCCTTTCCCTGCGGCGCGACCAACCCCCACCATAATCGACATGGGCGTGGCTAAGCCAAGCGCACAGGGGCAAGCAATCACTAATACAGCCATTGCTGAAATTAGCATATAGGCAGCTTGTGGTTCTGGGCCAACTAGCCACCAAACCAAAGCAGTAATCATAGAAATTAGAATAACGACGGGTACAAAAACGGCACTAATTTGGTCAACTAGGCGGCCAATGGCAGGTTTAGAACCTTGGGCATTACGTACTTGGTTAATAATTTGTGCCAAAGCAGTATCTTCACCCACTTTACGCACACGCATTTTAATACTGCCACCTTGGTTAACCGTTCCTGCCGATAACCAGTCTTTTTTACTTTTATTTACTGGCAGGGGTTCACCAGTTAACATCGATTCATCGACTTGAGTTTCACCTTCAGCAACGATGCCATCAACAGGAATACGCTCGCCAGGTCTGACTCTTAATAAATCACTGGCTTGAATAGAAGCTAAGCGCATTTCTTTCTCTTCACCGTCAGGGGTGATTAAGCGGGCGGTATCGGGCTGTAGTTGAATCAGCTGACGTATGGCTTGTGATGCATTACCACGGGCGCGAGTTTCTAAGGCTTGACCTAAATTAACTAAACCAATAATAAAAACTGCTGCTTCATAATAAACATGCCGACCTTCGGGCGGCACTATTTCAGGCCAAAGCACCATTAAAGTGGAATAGAGCCAAGCTGCACCGGTACCTAGGGCAATTAGACTATCCATATTGGCACGGTGGTTTTTAAGTGAAAGCCAAGCGCCTGTATAAAAATGACCACCTGAATAAACCATGGTGGCTAGGGTAGCTAAACCAATAATGCCCCAAAGCAGACGGGCATCTTCTAGCGCAGGTAAGTGCCCTGTCATCATAAGCAGCATTTGTGGCGCACCCACGGCTAGGGCAACCCAGGTTTTAATCCAAACCTTTTTAAGGGCTGCCTGTTCTTCTGCTTGGCGTTCGTTATCGCCATAATCAGCACTCATGGGAGTGGCACCAAAACCAGCATCTTGTACAGCTTTAATTAAAACCTGTGGGTCAGCCGTTCCAGTAATTTCAGCACTTCTATCCGGTAAGTTGACGTTGACTTGCTGAACACCTGCCACACCGTTAAGTGCTTTATCGACACTGGCAACGCAGGCACCACAAGTCATACCCCGAAGGGCTAGGCGAAGGGGTTTAGACATGACTACCTCCAATAGGTGTTAACAAGTAACTAAATGCTATTCCTAAAGAGGCTAGGTGTTCTGCTAAAGCAGGCTGTCTGCAACAGGACGTTGCAGCCAGAGCCTACAGGGCAGTTTAATGCTCCTGCAAAAACTGCATTTACACCATCCATGGTGGTCAGATGTATTCACGTGTCCTGCGTAGCAGCACCTAGACTCATTGAAAGCTAAAATTACTCTTCTGCCTCAAAGCCTAGCCCTTCAATTATATCGATAGCCTGATCAGCCGTGATGCTACCTGTAATGCTGGCACTGTCTTGGCTAACCTCTACGCTTTCTATGGCTTCATTAGCCATTAGAGCTTCAGTAACTTTATTGACGCAGCCATTGCAGGTAAGTCCCATTAGTTTCAGTTCTATAGTTGGCATTGTCTTCTCCAATAGTTTGATTGTGGCTAGTTAGGCTTCTGCACCATGCAATGCTTTTCTACCCGTTGGATCATAGGGTAGTTTATGCAAAATAAGTTTGATTTTTAAATCAGGATCGGCAAATAAGTTGGTGTCACTTTCAATGGCTTTTTGGTTAATAACAGCTAAGGCTTCTAATTCGCCGCGTCGATCAGCGGCTATAGTAATGATGTCGCCCTGCTGCTTACCTTGTGTATCGTAGACTCCAGCAGGCAAGGTTAGTTCACCCGTGGTTAAGTGAGCACGGTGTAAACGTTTTTTAACCTGTCCACGGAACTGAGCTCGAGCAACAATTTCTTGCCCTATATAGCAGCCCTTTTTAAAACTGACTGCGCCTATGGCCTGGTAGTTAAGCATTTGTGGCAAGAACTGATCAGTTAAATCTGCATCAACTAAGGCACGCCCCATTTTAATGTCTAACAAATGCCAGCAGTCAGTTTCTACTTGGTTAGTTAGGTTTTGAAGTTTAGTCAGAGTAGTAGCAAAATTTTCAGCATCACGTTTTAGCATGACTAAGGCGCGAGGTAAGGGGCCGGGTAGGTTTAGCACTAACCCCTGTTCAGTGATTGCTTGTTGGTATTCATCTTTTGGCCAAGCACCCACTAGGCTACTGGTTAAAGCAGGCACTTCTTTGCCTGAAAGACCAATAAGCTGGTAGTCACTTGTGATTTCATTTAATTGGGTTTTAAAGAAGGGCTGGTACTTTGCTAGGTGAGTTTGCACTACGTCTAAATTGCTAGCAGGCAAAATAAGCGCTAAATGATCTTGACCTAGGGCGATAACTTCAAAGCTACTAATCACACGACCTTTTAAGCTACAAAGCAAGCCAGGCAAGGCTTGCTCGGTATTAACTAGGTTTAAATCAGCCGTAATTTGACCTTGCAGCAGTTTGTCTGGCTGACCACCCTTGAGTTCTAGAACGGCTAAGTGTTCTAGAGAAGTAAAAAATACGTTAGACATGGGTAGATACCTTAAATTTATTGCACTGCAGTAATGTGATTGATCTGCATTACTATTGCAAGTGACTAGTGCAAGCTTACCAATAAAAAGCCCGCCACTGCTAGGCAGGGCGGGCTTAGAAAACCTTAAGCTAGTTAAAGCCTTAGGTTTTTGCTACTTAGGATTCTTGTGCAACAGGAATCACTGAAGAAGCAGCTTTTTGATACTCATCCATTTGATCAAAGTTTAGGTAGCGGTAAACATCGCTAGCCATTGTATTGATCTGGTTGGCGTATTCTAGGTATTCAGCGGTAGTTGGCAGTTTACCCATAATAGAGGCAACCGCTGCAAGCTCTGCAGAAGCTAGGAATACATCAGCACCATCACCTAAACGGTTAGGGAAGTTACGCGTAGAAGTAGATACAGCGGTTGATTTAGCTGCAATACGTGCTTGGTTACCCATACACAGTGAACAACCTGGCATTTCCATACGCGCACCAGCACGGCCAAAGGTACCGTAGTAGCCTTCTTCAGTTAACTGGTATTGGTCCATTTTGGTCGGTGGTGCTAACCATAAACGAGTCGGTAAAGAACCTTTGAACTGCTCTAGCAATTTACCCGCAGCACGGAAGTGACCAATGTTAGTCATACAAGAACCGATGAATACTTCATCAATTTTGGTGCCAGCAACATCAGACAGTTTACGTGCATCATCAGGATCGTTAGGTGCACAAAGAATTGGTTCTTTGATTTCGTTCAGATCAATTTCGATGATGTGTGCGTATTCAGCATCTTTATCTGCACGCATTAGCTGTGGGTTAGCTAGCCAATCTTCCATCGCTTTAGCACGACGCTCGATAGTACGTGCATCGCCGTAGCCATTAGCAATCATCCAACGCAGTAGGGTGATGTTAGATTTTAGGTACTCAGCAACTGACTCTTCAGACAGGGTAATAGTACAACCAGCAGCAGAGCGCTCAGCAGAAGCATCCGATAGTTCAAATGCTTGTTCAGCCGTTAGGTGTTCTAAACCTTCAATTTCTAGTACTAGACCAGAGAAAGCGTTTTTCTTACCTTTTTTCTCAACAGTCAATAGACCGTCTTGAATGGCTTGGTAAGGAATCGCATGAACTAGGTCACGTAGCGTGATACCTGGCTGCATTTCACCTTTAAAGCGAACCAGTACAGATTCAGGCATATCTAAAGGCATAACGCCGGTAGCCGCTGCGAAAGCAACTAGACCAGAACCCGCTGGGAAAGAAATACCTAGAGGGAAGCGTGTATGTGAGTCACCGCCAGTACCTACAGTGTCTGGTAATAGCATACGGTTCAACCAAGAGTGGATGATACCGTCACCAGGACGTAAAGAAACACCACCACGGTTCATAATGAAGTCAGGTAGGGTGTGGTGAGTGTTCACATCAACTGGCTTAGGGTAAGCCGCTGTGTGACAGAAAGACTGCATAACTAGGTCTGCAGAGAAGCCTAGGCAAGCCAAGTCTTTTAGCTCATCACGAGTCATAGGGCCAGTGGTATCTTGAGAACCTACAGTGGTCATTTTAGGTTCGCAGTAAGTGCCGGGACGAATACCTTCAACGCCACAGGCTTTACCAACCATCTTCTGCGCTAGGGTGTAACCCTTGCCGGTATCAGCAGGTTGTTCTGGCTTTTTAAAGGTATCAACAGGGCCTAAACCTAATTCAGTACGGGCTTTTTCAGTTAGGCCACGACCGATAATTAGAGGAATACGACCGCCAGCACGCACTTCGTCTAGTAGAACTTGAGTTTTTAGTTCAAAAGTAGAAAGGACTTCATCTGTGCCATGCTTGCAAACTTTACCTTCATAAGGATAAACGTCTATCACGTCACCCATATTTAGGTTTTCAACATCCATTTCAATCGGTAATGCACCAGCATCTTCCATAGTGTTGTAGAAGATAGGCGCGATTTTGTTACCAAAGCAGAAACCACCCGCACGCTTGTTAGGTACGTTAGGAATGTCGTCACCAAAGAACCAAAGCACTGAGTTGGTCGCAGACTTACGTGAAGAACCCGTACCTACAACGTCACCCACGTAAACAACGGGGTGGCCTTTAGCTTTAACTTCTTCAATTTGCTTAAGTGGACCAGTAACGCCTGGTTCAACAGGCTCGATGCCATCACGCGCCATTTTAAGCATAGCGTTAGCGTGAACTGGAATGTCTGGACGTGACCAAGCATCAGGTGCAGGTGACAAGTCATCCGTGTTAGTTTCGCCAGGTACTTTAAATACAGTTAGCGTAATTTTTTCAGCCAGTGCTGGTTTGTTAGTAAACCATTCAGCATCAGCCCAAGATTGAATCACTTCTTTAGCGTTGGCATTGCCTTCTTTGGCCTTGTCTGCAACGTCGTGGAATGCATCAAACATTAGCAGGGTAGATTTAAGCTGGGTAGCAGCAAGCTTGCCTAGGTCGTCACTGTCTAGTAGGTCGACTAGCGTTACGATGTTGTAACCGCCCTGCATAGTGCCAAGCAGTTCAACAGCCTCTTCTGCACTGATTAGTGGTGAGGAGCTTTCGTTTTTAGCAATAGCCGCTAAAAAACCAGCTTTAACGTAGGCTGCTTCATCAACACCGGGTGGTACACGGTTGGTAATTAGGTCAACAAGAAATGCTTCTTCGCCTGCTGGTGGGTTCTTTAGCAGATCAACCAAAGATGCGGTTTGGTCTGCATTAAGAGGTGTGGGTGGTACGCCTTCTGCGGCGCGTTCTTCGACATGTTTGCGATAAGCTTCTAGCACGATTTTATACCCTCATCTGTTGGCGATTCTATCTACTGCAAAAAAACTTTTTTAATATCTAAGCAAACGAATAAAATTTCGTTGTCTTTGAAAAGGCGCTGGCATTGTAGTTTAAAGTGTCGACAAAGTTAAGTTAGCGAGTTACAAGAAGGCTTCAACTTTGGTCGTTGATGGTAAATTGTTAGCTAAGAGGCCAGGTTTTGTGTGGCTGGTTAATAAGACCTCTTAAATATTTGGTATTTCAGTTACAATCCAACTTCTTAACTAACCCACTTTACTAACTCACTTTTGGAGCGTTTCATGGATAAGCAACTTTTAGCTTTGCTAGTCTGCCCTGTATCCCATGCGGCTTTGCATTATAACAAAGAAGCTCAAGAATTAGTGTGCCGCCCTAGTGGGTTGGCTTACCCTGTCCGTGATGGGCTTCCTGTTATGTTGGAAAGTGAAGCAAGGCAGCTGACGACTGAAGAAAAGTTAGAAAAAAAATGAGCTTTACAGCAATTATTCCAGCGCGTTACGCCTCATCACGTTTGCCAGGCAAACCTTTATTGGACCTAGCTGGCAAACCTATGTTGCAGCATGTGTGGCAACAAACGTGCTTAAGTGATGCAGAGCGTGTGGTAATAGCCACAGATGACCAGCGCATAGCAGATACAGCCGCTCAGTTTGGTGCAGAAGTTTGTATGACTGCTGCAGATCATCCCAGTGGTACAGATCGCTTACAAGAGGTAGTGAGTCAGCTAAACTTAGCTAAAACAGCTTTGGTGGTAAATGTGCAGGGAGATGAGCCAATGATTCCACCTGAATTAATTAATCAGGTGGCAGCTAATTTGGCAAAAAACACACAAGCTAGTATAGCTACCCTGAGTGAAAAAATTACCGAGATAGAAGCTGTTTTTAATCCTAATAATGTCAAGGTGGTAACCGATAAAAACGGCCTAGCACTTTATTTTAGCCGTAGCCCTCAACCTTGGGCTAGAGACTACTTTCTTGCTAATGAAACTGGTGATTTTAAACCCCAAGCTTTACCTGCTGGTATTAATTTTCAGCGGCATATTGGTATTTATGCTTACCGTGTCGACTTTTTAGATGAGTACGTGACTTGGCAGCCGGCACCGCTTGAGCAAGCCGAGCAGCTAGAGCAGTTAAGAGCGCTATGGAATGGCCACAAAATCCATGTTGCTGAAGCTTGTCAGCCACATCCGCAAGGTATTGATACACCTGAAGACTACCAGCGCCTTCAGGCCTTGTTGCTGAAAAATCTAGCTGGCTAATTAAATAATTTGTTGAGTGAAAAATGATTAAGGTTTTATTCGTTTGTTTAGGTAATATTTGTCGTTCCCCTACTGCTGAAGGAGTGTTTCGTACACTTGTTGAAGCAGCAGATTTGCAAGATAAAATTCAAATAGACTCTGCTGGAACCAGTGATGCGCATGTAGGTAAAGCGCCCGATGAACGTACCCAAAAAGTAGGTTTAGATAGAGGTTACGATTTATCTGCCTTGCGTGCGCGCCAATTTACTGCAGAAGACCTAGACACCTTTGACTATGTGCTAGTGATGGATAAACAGAACCAAGCCGATGTTGAAGACTTGGTGATGGAATTAGAACAGTTAGAAAAAATTCGTTTACTGTTAAGTTTCAACCCTTCGGCCATTAAAGAAGTACCCGACCCTTACTATGGTGGTGACACTGGCTTTCATCAGGTGGTTGATTTAGTCGAATCTGCCTGTAAGCGTTTATTGATACAAATTCGTAAAACGCACGGCTTTTAAACGATGCTGAGTAAAATACCGCTTGCTAAGCTTGATCAGCTAAATACCTTGGGATTTACTGCCCAAGCTAGTTGGTTAGTGCAAGCTGAAAAGCCCGAAGACTTACCCGAAGTTTTTGATTTTGCTAGTTCACAAGCCTTGCCGGTATTTCCTTTGGGCGGTGGTAGCAATGTTATTTTTCAGGGCAATTTAAAAGCGGTAGTGTTACAACAAAAACCACATGCCTTAGAATGGCCTGAAATTGAACCAGATAATTTAATATTAAAAGTCTCAGCTGGCTATTCTTGGCAACAATTAGTATTAGATACCACCAGTAAAGGCTATTTTGGGTTAGAAAACTTGGCTCTAATCCCCGGCCAAGCTGGCGCGGCTCCTATTCAAAATATCGGCGCTTATGGCGTTGAGCTAGCCGACACACTACAAGCCGTAGAAGGTTATTGGTTGCCAGAACATGGACAGCCAGCCAAGTTCGATATTATCGCCGCGAAAAATTGCGTTTTAGGTTATAGAGACAGCCGCTTTAAACATGACTGGAAAGGCCGGTTTATTATTACCGCCTTGCAGTTACAGCTTTCTAAACAAGCAGAACCCCGTTTAGGCTATGCCGATTTACAGCAGCGTTTAGAAGAAAAACAACAACAGCCAGAAACTGCAAACCTGCCATTACCCCAGCTAATTGCCCAAGTCGTCACTGAGCTACGCCAATCTAAACTCCCTGACCCAGCCAAAATTGGTAATGCCGGCAGCTTTTTTAAAAACCCAGTCATTAGCCAGCAACAAGCCGATGAGTTATTAAAACTCTACCCCAAAATGCCCCACTACCCAGCAACCAACGGCTGTAAATTAGCCGCCGCTTGGTTAATAGATCAGTGTAGTTTTAAAGGTGCTAAACGTGGCAGTGTTGGCGTACATGACCAACAAGCTTTAGTGCTTATACACACCGGCGGTGGCACAGCACAAGACTTATTAGCCCTAGCAGAAGAAATAACCAGCACAGTTAAAAGTCGTTTTAATATACTGTTAGAAAGAGAACCAGAGTTGGTGGTTGTTTGATTGCATAGTCTATTTTGTTTAAAACCTAAAATTATGTTTGTTATTGTTGGGTTTAGCTTTATTACTGCCGCCCGAGGCTGCCAGTAAGTGTATATGCTGATTTTTTGGTAGATGTAGATGATATTTAGTATGCCTGTATATCACTAAAAAACTATACTAACAAGGTAATTCGTAAATGACTCAAAAACGATCATTAATTTCTCTTTTCGCTGGTGCAGGTGGGCTAGATCTCGGTTTAGAACAAGCAGGATTTACAACCATAGTTGCAAATGAACTTGAACCTCAGGCATGTGAAACGCTTAGAAAAAATAAAATGCTCTGCAACCTAAACTCTAATGAAGTTGATACGTTTGTAGAGGAGGCATTAAAGCAACCCTGTTTTAAACGGTTATCTGAAATTGATAAGCAGCTATTCTTTCAAAGAATAAAGACACGCACACATAAAGAAAAATATCTCCAAGAGTGTAAAGTTATTGAAGGTGATATTAGAGAAGTACCATCCTCCGAATTTGAACGTTTAATAGATAACGACTTATTTTGTATTGCTGGAGGGCCACCTTGTCAACCATTTAGCAAAGCTGGGAAGCAAAAGTCGCTGGACTGTACGAAGAATGGTGATCTTTTTTATGAGTTTGTACGGCTTGTCAAAGATCTAAATCCTAAATGGTTTCTATTTGAAAATGTTAAGGGGATCACTTTTACCAAAACAGATGTCATATATCAAACTTGCAATAGTTGCCATTCTGAAAGCTTGGCTCC
The DNA here is from genome assembly GCF_000686905.1 of Marinospirillum insulare DSM 21763. Taxonomy (GTDB): domain Bacteria; phylum Pseudomonadota; class Gammaproteobacteria; order Pseudomonadales; family Halomonadaceae; genus Marinospirillum; species Marinospirillum insulare. The sequence goes on along the minus strand of NZ_JMLW01000014.1, from coordinate 51,363 downwards.
ATTTGAAGTCAGACAGAATTTCTCCAGCCAAAAAGACTCCAAAAAATGCATAGTATGTGGTGATAATGACGCTACATGGGATATTCGAAACGAGGCAGGAGGTTCATTAAAAATTATTTTTAATGAATTTGAAAAGCTTGGCTATAAGTGTAGCCATAAAGTTTTGAATGCAGCTGATTTTGGTGCCCCTCAAATACGAGAGCGTTTAATTATTGTTGGCAGTAGAGATGGGTTGGATTTTGATTGGCCGGAGGCAACTCACGGAAAACCAAACAAAAAACAACAGCAAGAGGAGTTATTTTCTGGAAGTGAGCTGAGACCGTGGGTAACTATGTATGATGCGTTATGGCCTGGCACACACCCTATCTATGGAGAAATCAACTCTGAAAAAGCAAGGTTATGGGTGAAAAATGTAGTTCGCCCACATGATGAACCTGTAACTTGGACATTCGATAGACCTTCACCCACGATAGGGGCACATCAAGGAGCAAAGTTAGCGTTTGCACCTAATGGTGTTCCAGAAAAGCAGCTATTTAGGCAGCAGTGGGCAACTAAAGGAAGGAAGCAAGGGGACACTCCGCCTGTCCCAGTAGAGCACGAATACCTGTCTGACGAAGAGCTATTGAAATTACAGACTTTTCCTGCATCTTGGTATTTACATGGGACAAGGATGCAACGAGCATTCCAGATAGGTAATGCAGTCCCGCCACTATTAGGTAAAATCATAGGTAATGCAATATTAGAAGCGGAAGAAAAGTATGGCAGTTAAAACATTAGAAGCTTTTACTGAAGAAGAAAAAAATATCGCAATGGATATTTTATCTGCAAAAGTATCAACAATGCTTGGTCGAAAAATGGAAGAAGGCGATTGGGATTTTGTTTACTGTAATACCAAAAAAATTCCTGAGACAGACTGGAGTAATCTGCATATCGATATTAACCATGAAGGTCTTGGCGTAGAACATAAAATGCTGAGGGTAACAAAATCAGGAAGTATATTGAATGAATGTGGAACAACAAAAATGCATCCTGCTGGAACCAGAAGTATTAGAATTCCAGACGAAAGTGACCCAAAAAAAGCAATGGAAAATATATTAGCTCAGTATAATGAGCTAATAGATACAAGATCTGAAGCGGTAAAGGCTAACTCTACAAATAAATCAGCAGATATGCGTATTGGTTGGCTCTTATGGAAAGATACATTAGATGAGTTTTTGTATTTTGAAGAGGAAATGACAAAGCCCAATGTTAACGACTTTTATGCAGAATGGAGCATAACTCCGGCAAGGGGATCACGAAAATCTTCCCGAAGTCTATGGGTTTATGAGAAAGAATCTGGCAAAAAAAAATACTCTATCACAACAACCGCTGGTGCCAAAATTCAACCATATTTCGACGTCCCCGCTCCGAATGATGAGAATTTATATTATTTTAAAGTTCAGGGTGTTCTTGTGGATGGGGGGTTGGTGAAAGTCTGGCTAACTAAAAGCACTGCGAAATATTTAGAACTTTTGTTAGGCTCACTTGACTCAGAGGTATTATCAGAAGCTATTGATTCATTTGATATAAATAAAAATTTTGAGCTATCTGATTCAAATGTAGCAGAAAAAATAGCTGTGCCTGTATTGGTTAAAGAAAGTTCTTACGAAAAACTAAAAATACTCTACCCTCCACTTAGTGATGAATATATGCTCCAACAGTTTGCCATTCATCTAGGTGAAAACTCATAACAACACGCCCTGAGGTGGACAGGAACCATTTTTCTTAGGTATTTATTACTTACATTGAAGAAGGTCGCCACGACCTTCCCCCATCAGCAAATCTTCTTGTTCTTCTACCAATCTTCTTAATTCCAACCAAACGGCTTCTACTCTAGCTAGGCGTTTGCGTTCTGGCTGGGCGGCTAGCCAAAAACTGCGCGTTAAGGTGAGTGGTTCTTCTAAAATAGGTTTTAGTTCTGGGGCTTCTTTGGCCATAAAACAGGGCAGAATAGCCACACCCAGACCTGCTTTTGCCATGGTGTATTGAGCAATAACACTGGTGCTACGAAAAACTTGCTGGGCATCGGGTAAAAGCCTATCCATATAATTCAGCTGGTCTGAAAAGAGTAAGTCATCGATATAGCCAATTAAACGGTGGCGGTTTAAGTCTTCTATTTTATTCAGTGGCGGCGCATTTTCTAGGTAGTTTTCAGTGGCATAGAGTTTAAGGCGATAATCACAGAGCTTGGTGACAACTAAACTGGTGTGCCTTGGGCGTTCAATGGTCACTGCCATGTCTGCTTCATGTCGAGTTAATTTGATAAAGCGCGGCATGGGTAAGAGTTCAACCACTAGGCGTGGATTTTGGCGACAAAATTCACTGAGTTGCGGTGTAATAAAAAAGCTACCAAAGCCTTCGGTAGAGCCTATTCTTACTGAACCTATGCTTTCTTCACCTAGCCCTTGCAGAATTTCACTAGCAGTCAGCGCTTGTTGCTCCATTTGTCTTGCTGTTGCTAAAAGCAGTTGTCCTTGGCTGGTTAGCTGGTGACCATCAGGCCCACGTTCAAACAGTTGCACTTCCAGCTGTGTTTCTAAACGGTGTAAACGCCTAGATACAGTGGAAGCATTGATACGTAAACGCTTTGCTGCTTCACTTAGTTTTTCTGTTCGAGCTAATTCTAAAAAAATTCGTATATCATCCCAATCCATTTTCAGCTCTTTTTCTAGATCTAGTTAACTGCTTTGCATTTATGCAAGCCTGCCTTGCACTTAGGTGGCTTGTCAAGAAGTGATGCGAGTGTCTAAGATGTTAACCAAGTTACCTAGCTAGGTATTTAAAGTAATAATTAATAAAGCTTAGTTCAGGTCGAGCATTTGCAGCACTCTAACTATAAAGAAGTATGCTAACTAAAAGAGGTAAGCCATGACCGTACGTCAAACTCCTATGATTATTGGTGGTAAAGAAGTCATCTCTCAGTCAACCGACTGGCGTGATGTTCTTAACCCAGCAACGCAAGAAGTGGTTGCGCGTGTTCCTTTCTGTACGCTAGATGAAGTAGACGCAGCGATTGAAAATGCTAACGAAGCCTTCAAAACTTGGCGTAATACTTCTTTAGCTGCGCGTATGCGTATTATGCTTAAGTTCCAACAGCTAGTGCGTGACAATGCTAAAGAGTTAGCTGCTTTAATCACCGAAGAACACGGTAAAACTTTGCCAGATGCTGAAGGTGAAGTGGGTCGTGGTTTAGAAGTAATCGAACACGCTTGTTCTATCCCTTCACTACAAATCAGTGAAATGGCAGAAAACGTAGCGACAGGCGTTAACGTTTATACCCTAAAGCAGCCTTTAGGTGTGGGCGCTGGTATTACTGCATTTAACTTCCCTATTATGTTGCCCTGCTTTATGTTCCCTATTGCTATTGCAACGGGTAACACCTTTGTACTTAAGCCTTCTGAGCAAGACCCAACTTCTAGCTTGCGTTTAGTTGAACTAGCGCACGAAGCTGGCTTGCCACCTGGCGTATTAAACGTAATTCATGGTGGTCCAGAAGTAGCCCAGCGTTTATGTGAACATGAACACATTAAAGCCGTATCCTTCATTGGTTCTAGCCACGTTGGTAAAATTATTTATGACCATGCTGGTCGTGCTGGTAAGCGTGCTCAGTGCATGATGGGCGCTAAAAACCACGCGGTTGTTTTGCCTGATGCCAACAAAAACCAAGCCATTGATGCACTGCTAGGCTCTGCCTTTGGTGCTGCGGGTCAACGTTGCATGGCTAACCCAGTGGTTATTTTAGTGGGTGAAGCGCGTGAATGGTCTGCCGATATAGTTGAACGCTCTAAAACCATGAAGGTTGGCCCAGGTACAGACGTTAAGGTTGATGTTTGCCCAGTGGTTTCACCGCAAGCTAGAGACAGAATTGTTAAGCTAATCGATTCTGGCGTTGCTCAAGGTGCAACTTTGGCGCTAGATGGCCGTAACCCAGTGGTTAAAGGTTATGAAAAGGGTAACTTTGTTGGCCCAACAGTGTTCACCGATGTAACCCCAGAAATGGATATTTATTCACAAGAAATTTTTGGCCCTGTCCTTTGCATTGTAGGTGTTGAAACCTTAGAAGAAGCGATTGCTTACATTAATGCGAATGAAAATGGTAACGGTACTTCAATCTTTACCGCTTCGGGTTGGGCTGCGCACAAGTTCCAAAACGAAATTGATGTAGGTCAGGTAGGTATTAACATGCCAATTCCTGTGCCAGTTGCTTACTTCAGCTTCACTGGTTCACGTGCTTCACGTTTAGGTCCATTAGGTCCTAATGGTAAAGAAGCAGTGAAGTTCTGGACACACAGCAAGACAGTAACCGAGCGTTGGTTCCAGCCAGACAGTATTTCAGAAGGCGTGAACACCACTATCTCCATGAAGTAAATGTAACACCCCTCCCGCTTTAACTTAACCCCAACTAGTGCAAACTAGGCGGGGTTTTTTTTGGCTTTTATCTTACCCTGCATACAAGTCAGTTAATCTATCTGTTAATCTGCTAAAACTAACGAGTAGGGCAAATGAGGTGCAGCAAATGATTAAATCATCTTTGTTAAAGGGTGAGCTGCAGGGATGGGCTGAATTTCAAACAGGTGACTGTAACGCTATTATTTTGGTTAGCTCTAAAGGGCTGGTTGCACTAGAGCCATTTTTTAATGATGCTGATTTTGCAGAACAGTTGACTGCTTTTTCTTTAGCTGGAATAGAGCCTTTATCGGCTGGACAGCGTATAAGTTGGTCACAACGCCTTAGCGCGGCCTTAGTAAATTCTGCTTTAATTAAAGACTTGCCTCTGGATTTAAGAGGCACTGCTTTTCAGTTGGCGGTTTGGTCAGCTTTATTAGAGATTCCCAAGGGTAAAACACTCAGTTATGCACAACTAGCAGCAGCCCTAGGTAAACCTAAGGCTGTTAGAGCTGTTGGTACGGCCTGTGGTGCCAATCCCATTCCCTTTTTAGTGCCCTGCCACCGTGTGCTACGTAGTGATGGTAGTTTAGGTGGCTTTGCTTTTGGTTTAACGATGAAACAACAGCTATTGGAACGTGAAAACGCTTTATGAGTACCTCTGAAAATACACAGCCCGCCAATAAAGTACCCGTTCACCTAATGAGTGGTTTTTTAGGGGTTGGTAAAACTACGGCAATCAATCATTTAATTAAAAATAAGCCAGAAGGCGAGCGCTGGGCTTTGGTGGTGAATGAGTTCGGGCAAATTGGCGTGGATGCCAGCCTGTTAGAAGCCGGTGAAGATTTACAAATTAAAGAATTACCTGGAGGCTGCATTTGTTGTGCCTTGGGTTTAACGCTTTCTGTCACCTTAGTTAATCTTTTACAACGCTTTAAGCCTGACCGGCTGATTATTGAGCCAACGGGTTTAGGTCACCCAGCCGGTATTATTGATTTACTAACGGGCGGGCAATTTAACGATGTTTTGGAATTGCGTCCGCTGGTTACTTTGGTTGATCCTCGCTTGTTAGACGAGCCTAAAGTAGTGGCGCATGAAACTTTTCAAGACCAAATCGCTTTAGCAGATATTTTGGTTTTTAATAAAACCGACCTTGCTACCCCAGCGCAAACCCAAAAAGCTTTAGAAGAAGCCCAGCAGATGTTTCCACCTAAGTTGGCTTTGTTAAGCTGTGAAAAGGGTGAGCTACCACTGAGTGTTTTAGATTCTGCCGCCCAGCTAATTAGCCAACAAAGCAAGCCGAAATCAACGCCTAGTCATCACCCTAAAGCCAATTTTTTAGCACCACAAACCGCTGGTTTAGCTTTTTTAGCCTTGCCTGAAGTGGGTAAGCCTGTTTGCCAACAAGGTGAAGGTTTGGGTGCTTTTTCGGTGGGTTGGGTGTTTCATCGGGACGATGCTTTTGATGAAGACAAGCTGTATCAATGGATAGATCAGCAGCAAAACTTGCTTAGAATTAAAGGTGTATTTCGTGTGGGAACCAAACAATGGCGCAGTTTTAACAAGGTAGGATCAGAAATGTTGATGCAAGCAATTACCTATCGGCGTGATTCACGGTTAGAATTGCTAGCAGATGAACCTTTAGATGTTGCTAACCTGCAAGCACAATTGCTGGCGTTTACTTTCAAACCTAAAGAAGCCACACTATTTGATGCTTAATTTATTATTTTGAGACTGTAATTTTGACTACTTCTGTTGAAGCACCGGCCACACCTGAAATTGATGCTTTTTTATTGTGTAGCACACCCCAAACTTGGGTAGATTATGCCCTACAAAACCTAGATACCGTTTTAATCGACCATGCCCTGTGCGAAAAGAAAGCCGCTTCCACAGCGATTAGCTTAATGCACCGTTATCCTCAATATGACGAGCTGCTCGATAAAATGACCCCGCTTGCCAGAGAGGAATTGCAACACTTTAAGCAGGTAATTAATTTATTGCGTGACCGTGGCATTACCTACCACAACTTATCGCCAGGGCGTTATGCAGGCGAGTTGTTTAAACACCTAAGAACCAGCGAACTAGGACGCTTTGTAGATACCTTAATTGTTGGTGCCATTATTGAAGCCCGTTCTTGCGAACGCTTTGCGGCATTAATACCTAGCTTGGTGGAGCAAGGTGAGCTAACTTTAGCCAACTACTACTGCTCGTTAATTAAAGCAGAAGCAAGGCACTTTGAAGGTTACTTATACCTAGCTAATCTTTATACGGATAAGCCCATTACAGAAAGAGTAGCGGCACTGTTAGAAGCAGAAAAACAACTGATAGAAAGCCCAGACCCAGTGTTTAGATTTCATTCGGGCGTACCGGAATGAGTAGAAATTAGTTCACTGAGGTGAATGGATAGAGATTATTCGGTAGCTACCCCTAGATAGCTACCGAATACAGTTTTTTAACGCCCTAAAGAATAAAATTCGGTATTAGGGCGCATGGCGGTGACATTGGCCATACGATTAGATAAACCAAAGAAAGCGGAGATGCCGGTAATATCCCAAACATCTTCATCATCAAAGCCATGTTGTTTTAGCTCGTTAATATCCGCATCACTGACTTCTTGAGCCGTTTGCGATACTTTAACAGCAAAATCTAGCATGGCTTTTTGGCGAGGAGTAATATCGGCATTGTGGTAATTAACGGCAATCTGGTCTGCAATTAGCGGGTTTTTCTCACGAATACGCAAAATTGCACCGTGAGCAACAACACAGTATTGGCACTGGTTGTAGCCGCTGGTGGCAACGACAATCATTTCTCGTTCGCCTTTGCTTAGGTTGCTTTCTTTTTCCATCAGTGCATCGTGATAATCAAAAAAAGCACGGAATTCAGCCGGGCGCTTAGCCAGTACTAAAAATACGTTAGGAATAAAACCTGATTTTTCCTGAACGTCTAAAATTCTGTTGCGTACATCTTCAGGCATTTCATCAAGTGAAGGGACAGGGAAGCGGCTAATGGGTTGTTCTGTTGTATTGCTCATATTGAATCCTTATTTATCGGAATTGTTAGTTATTAGTTTTAATGAGTAATTAAGCTTGAATGGGTACTACAACACGGCCTCTTACTTTGCCTTCCATCAGTTGGTGGGCGGCGTTAATGACTTCATCAAAAGCAACTTCTGTGGTCAGGCTTTCAAGTAAGGAAAGATCAAGCAGTTCTGTCAGACGCTGCCAGGCATCTAATCGCTTGTTTTTGGGTGCCATTACGCTATCTATGCCGTAGAGGGTGACGCCACGCAAAATAAAGGGAGCTACTGTTGAGGGGAAATCCATACCCGCGGCAAGGCCACAGGCAGCAACAGCACCCTGGTATTTTATACCTGCGCATACATTGGCAAGCACATGGCTGCCTGCAACGTCTATAGCACCAGCCCAGGTTTCGGCTGCTAAAGGCTTACCGGGTTGGCTTAATTCGGCGCGATCCATAATTTTGCTGGCACCTAAGGATTTAAGAAAAGCTTCTTCTTCCGGGCGACCGGTGACTGCGGTTACGCTAAAGCCCAGTTTTGCCAGTAATGCCACGGCTACACTGCCTACACCACCTGCTGCTCCAGTGACCAGAATTTCACCGTCTTTGGGGGTGAGGTCGTGTTTTTCTAAGGCCATTACACAAAGCATGGCAGTGTAGCCAGCCGTACCTATAGCCATTGCCTGTCTGGGTGTGAAGGCAGAAGGCAGAGGAACCAGCCAGTCGCCGGATACACGGGCTTTTTCAGCTAGGCCGCCCCAGTGTTTTTCGCCCACACCCCAGCCATTAAGAATAACCTGATCGCCTGCTTTAAAATCAGCGTGGCTGGAGCTGGTTACTGTGCCTGCAAAATCAATACCTGGAATCATGGGGTAGTGTTTTGCAATGGGAGCTTTACCTGTAATGGCAAGTGCATCTTTGTAGTTAAGGGTTGAATAGACGATGTCTAGTTCAACATTGCCTTCGGGTAGCTGTGTTTCATCAACTGACTTTAATGAAACCTGCTGATCTTTTCTGTTGCCTTCAATTAGGACTGCTTTAAACATGGTTTTCTCCAGTGTTTGATAAATTTGTTACGTTTTAATGAGGGTGATAAATTCTTGTGTAAAAAGGTCCAGCGGTTCACCTGATTGTTCAAGTTTGGCTCTGAGAACAGCGCCTTCCCAGCCAACCCAGAAAAAATAGGCCATTTGTGCGGTGTTGGTTGTATCTGCTATTTCTCCGGCAGCTTTGGCTTCATCCAGTAAATCTGCTGTTTTAGCTTCCCAGTCGTTAAATACCTGTATCAGCTGCTTTCTGAATCCTTCAGGAAGTGCCACCATTTCCTGACCGAGATTGCCGATTAAACAACCTCTTTGGTATTCAAACTTCTGCATCCCTTTTTTGGCATCTGTTATAAAAGCCAGCAGGCGGTTTAAGGGGCTGGTATGAGTGTCATCAAACCAGCGGCTTAGTTTTTTAGCAAAATACTGACCATAGGCTTCAATAAGTTCTGCCCCAAAGGCTTCTTTGCTGGCGAAGTAGTGGTAAAAAGAGCCTTTAGGGACTTGCACTGTTTTTAAAATTTCATCAATACCCGTGCTGGAATAGCCTTTAATAGTAAGGGCTGCCAGGCCTGCCCGAACCAATGCCTGTCGGGTATCTATAAAGTCGGCTGCTGAGTGCTTTTTAGGCCGTCCCGGTTTACGTTTTACTGATGGTTTTGTCATTTTTTCCTCAAATATTAGACGGTCGGTCTAATTAATCTTTGTGTAAATTAGACCGACCGTCTCTAAATGTCAATAGGTTGTTTCAGATAATTTTTTTTCAGGGCTTATCGCCTGCTATAACCAGGTTTGCCAAGGTTTTTTTTCAGGTAAAGTCTCTGAGTAGTGTTTAGTATTTTATAGAGCGGCTTGACAACTTAAGCTGAATGGACGAACCTTAGCTAAGTTCAAACGGCCGTATGAAAGTTTGTTAGGTAACAAGCTAGAAGTGCCCGATGAGTTTTTCTACAACAAAAAGCTGGAGATCATACGATGATTTACCAAGGCAAAGCCATTCAGGTACACGCCCTTAGTGACGGAAATGCAGAGCTGATTTTTGATCGCGAAGGTCAGGCAATTAACGTACTTAGTACAGACACCATTAAAGAGTTAGGTGAAGCAGTTAAAGCCATACAAGCCAAATCCGATATTAAGGGTTTGCTTATGAGTAGTGCCAAGGAAGCTTTTATTGTTGGCGCTGATATTACCGAGTTTCACGGCATTTTTGGTGAAACCGAAGAATTCTTAACTGATATGAACCTGCAAGTTCATGAGTTATTTAACAGCATTGAAGATTTACCTTTTCCAACCGTAACCGCAATCAACGGCCTAGCCTTAGGTGGTGGTTGTGAAATGCTACTGACCACCGACTTTCGTGTGATGGCAGACACAGCAAAAATTGGCTTACCCGAAACTAAGTTAGGTATTATTCCTGGTTGGGGTGGTGGTGTGCGTTTACCACGCCTGATTGGTGCAGACAATGCGATTGAATGGATTGCTGGTGGTACCGAAAACCGTGCTGATGTAGCACTAAAAATGGGTGCTGCTGATGCCGTAGTGAGTAATGATAAATTACGTGACACAGCTTTAGATCTTCTAACAGAAGCCCAAGCGGGTAACCTAGATTGGCAAGCGCGACGCGAACAGAAAAAAGCACCGCTTAAATTGAACCCCATTGAATCCATGATGGTCTTTGAAACGGCTAAAGGTTTTGTTGCGGGTAAAGCTGGCCCACATTACCCAGCGCCTGTTGAAGCCATTAAAGCCATTCAAAAGGGTGCTACAGCCAAGCGTGAAAAAGCTCAGCTAGTTGAAGCCAAAACCTTTGCCAAAATGGCTAGAACGGATGTGTGCTTTAACTTGGTTGGCTTGTTCTTGAATGATCAACTAGTTAAGAAAAAAGCAGCTGCTTATGAAAAACAGGTAAACCCCGTTAAAAAGGCAGCGGTTTTAGGTGCAGGTATTATGGGTGGTGGTGTTGCTTATCAGTCGGCTTCTAAAGGCACGCCGATTATGATGAAAGACATTAACGAAGAAGCATTGCAACTAGGTTTAAAAGAAGCCAATAAGCTATTAGGCGGCCAGTTAAAGCGTAAGCGTATAACGGCAGCACAAATGGCAGAAACCTTAGGCCGTATTCGTCCTACACTTTCTTACGGTGATTTTAAAGACGTAGAGCTAACAGTTGAAGCGGTGGTTGAAAATGCCAAGGTTAAAGCTTCGGTATTGGCTGAGCTAGAAGATCAAGTAGCAGACGATGCCATTATTGCCTCTAACACTTCAACCATTTCGATTAACAGCCTAGCTAAAAACCTTAAGCGCCCAGAAAACTTCTGTGGTATGCACTTCTTCAACCCTGTACACCGTATGCCTTTGGTGGAAGTGATTCGTGGTGAAAAGTCTTCTGAAACTGCCATAGCGGCAACGGTGACCTACGCCAAGCAAATGGGTAAAACGCCTATAGTTGTGAATGACTGCCCAGGCTTTTTAGTGAACCGTATTCTTTTCCCTTACTTTGGTGGTTTTATTGGCCTAGTTGAACAAGGTGCAGATTTCCGCCGTGTTGATAAAGTGATGGAAAAGTTTGGTTGGCCCATGGGTCCTGCTTACTTGCTAGATGTGGTGGGTTTAGATACTGCGGTACATGCTAACGAGGTGATGGCTGAAGGCTTCCCAGATCGTATGAAGCGCGAAGGTAAAACAGTTTTGAATGCTATGTACGATGCAGGTCGTCTAGGTCAGAAGAATGCAACGGGTTTCTATAAGTATGAAGAAGACCGTAAGGGTAAGCCGCAAAAAGTGAATGATGAAACCACGGATGCGCTGATTCAGCCTTTAGTTAAAGCGAATGAAGAGCTAACCGATGAGCAAATTATCGCCCGCATGATGGTTCCTCTTTGTTTAGAAACGGTGCGCTGCCTAGAAGATAATATTGTAGGTACACCAGCCGAAGCGGATATGGCGCTTATTTACGGCATAGGCTTCCCGCCTTTCCGTGGTGGTGCGCTACGTTATATAGATGCCATGGGTGTACAAGCCTTTGTTGACCTAGCAGATTCCCTAGCAGATTTAGGCCCGCTTTATGCCGTGACCGATAAGCTGCGTGCTAAGGCCGCTAATAACGAATCTTTTTATAGCTAAAGTTTATAGCTAAGGTTTTGTCACCGAATTCAGGAGAAGAACAATGAGTCTGCAACCACGTGATATCGTAATCGTAGATGGTGTACGCACTGCCATGGCTAAAGCCAAAAATGGTGCTTTCCGTAATGTGCGAGCTGAAGAACTATCCGCTGACATTATGCGTTCCTTATTAACGCGTAATGCAGGTTTAAACCCAGCCGAAATAGATGACATTATTTGGGGTTGTGTCAACCAAACCCTAGAGCAGGGTTATAACGTAGGCCGTAATGCGGCAATTTTAACCGATATTCCTAAAACTGTGCCGGCACAAACGGTTAACCGCCTGTGCGGTTCTTCCATGAGTGCTATCCATATTGCTGGCGCGAATATTCAAGCGGGCTTAGGTGATATTTACCTAGTGGGTGGTGTAGAACACATGGAGCACGTGAGCATGATGCACGGTGTCGATGTGAACCCCTCTGCGAGTATGCAAAATGCTAAAGCCGCAATGATGATGGGCTTAACCGCTGAATTGCTAGGTAAAATGCACGGTATTACTCGTCAACAGCAAGATGAAATGGGTGCACGTTCACACCGTTTAGCCCATGACGCTTCTATCAATGGTCGTTTTGATAACGAAATTATTGGTGTAGAAGGTCATGATGCAGAAGGTCGTTTAAAGCTCATTCTTAAAGATGAAGTGATTCGCCCCGAAACCACAGTAGAAACGCTAAGCCAGCTTAAGCCAGTCTTTGATCCTCGTAGTGGCACAGTAACCGCAGGTACTTCCTCTGCCTTATCTGTGGGTGCTTCTGGTATGCTGATGATGAGTTACGAGAAAGCTCAAGCCTTAGGACTTAAACCTATTGCTAAAGTACGCTCTATGGGTGTTGCTGGCTGTGATCCTTCCATTATGGGTTACGGTCCTGTTCCAGCCACTAAAAAAGCACTTAAAGCAGCCGGCTTAACCATTGATGACTTGGATATTGTTGAGTTGAATGAAGCCTTTGCTGCTCAGGGTTTACCCGTGCTAAAAGACTTGAAACTCATGGATAAGATGGACGAAAAAGTTAACTTAAACGGTGGTGCAATTGCTTTAGGTCACCCACTGGGTTGTTCGGGTACACGTATTTCCACTACTCTGTTGAACGTAATGGAGCAAAAAGATGCCACGCTAGGTTTAGCGACTATGTGTATTGGAATGGGGCAGGGTGTGGCGACAATTTTTGAGCGTGTTTAATTGAATTACTAGCTGCCTAGGCATGACTGCGTTAAAAACCTGCTTAAAGTGCTCATTTACTTCTAGTAAACTGCGCCTTTTCGCAGGTTTTTGCCTTGTCCTGCCGTCGTCGCTAACGTAATGACTAAATTGAGTAATATGAAAAAAACCGGAGATTGTGGTCTCCGGTTTTTTTATGGCTGAGTTTTAGTTAGCTTTGCAGTTCAGGTAAGTCTACAAATAATTCTAAAGCTTCTGGGTTGGCTAAAGCATCTTGGTTTTTAACCGGTCGGCCATGCACGACTTCTCTAACCGCTAGCTCTACTATTTTTCCAGACAGGGTGCGAGGAATATCGGCCACCTGAATAATTTTGCTAGGAACATGGCGGGGTGTAGTTTCAGACCGAATTGTATCGCGCAGTCGTTTACGCATTGCATCGTCAAGCACAAAGCCTTCTTTCATGCGCACAAACAAAACCACACGTACATCGTCCTTCCAGTCTTGCCCAATACACAGAGCTTCTAAGACTTCTTCAACCTTTTCTACCTGACGGTAAATTTCTGCTGTGCCTATACGTACACCACCTGGGTTAAGCACGGCATCAGAGCGACCATGGATAATCATGCCGTCTTCAGCGGTAATTTCTGCATAATCGCCGTGTGCCCAAATATTATCGAAACGATCAAAGTAAGCGGCTTGGTATTTGCTTCCGTCTTCATCATTCCAGAAGCCAATCGGCATAGAAGGAAAGGGTTGAGTACAGACCAGTTCACCTTTTTCTTCTAAAACTGGCTGGCCTGCATCGTTGAAGACTTGCACATCCATGCCTAGGCCACGGGCTTGTAACTGTCCACGGTAAACCGGGCGAATTGGGCAACCCAGCGCAAAGCAGGAAACGATATCGGTACCGCCAGAAATTGAGGCAAGCAGTAAGTCTTGTTTGATTTCACGATAAACGTAATCAAAGGATTCATGCGATAAAGGCGAACCAGTAGAAAGAATCGCACGTAATTTAGGTAGCTTATGGGTAGTACCGGGTTTTAAACCAGCTTTTTCGCAAGCGGCAATGTATTTAGCGCTAGTACCAAACACGCTTACCTCTTCATTTTCTGCCATATCCCAAAGTGCTTTAGGTTCTGGTGCAAAGGGTGAACCATCAAAAAGCACCAAGGCTGCCCCAGCGGCTAAACCTGACACTAGCCAGTTCCACATCATCCAACCACAAGTGGTGTAGTAAAATAGGGTGTCCTCACGGGTTAAGCTGGTGTGTAACAAATGTTCTTTTAAGTGTTGTAATAAAGTACCCCCGGCAGAATGCACAATGCACTTGGGCTCACCCGTAGTACCTGATGAGTACATAATATAAATGGGGTGATCAAAGGGCAGTTGAGCAAAATCTATTTCTTTGGCATCGGCAATTCTAAAATCATCCCATAAGATCGACTTGTTGATACCGCTAATGTCTGGGTGGGTTTCTAAATAAGGAAAAACCACCACTTCTTGTAAGGCATCTAAGGATTCAACAATTTCAGCCACTAGAGGCAGGCTATTGATACGTTTGCCGTTATAGAGGTAGCCATCGGTGGCAAATAAAAATTTAGGCTGAATTTGCCCGAATCTATCGAGTACGCCATTAAAGCCAAAGTCTGGTGAACAAGAAGACCAGATAGCGCCCAAGCTAGTCGCGGCAAGCATGGCAATTAAGGCGTAATGGCAGTTAGGAACAAAGCCAGCCACTCGATCACCTGGCTTAACCCCTGCTTTTTGTAGGGCGGCAGAAATTTGCGCAACCTGGTCGTAAAGCTGGGCGTGGGTTAATGAAATGCGTTGGCCGTTTTCGTGTAAAGAAATAATTGCTGGGCGGTCATCACGAAATTTAAGTAAGTTTTGAGCAAAGTTTAATCTAGCTTCAGGAAACCAGCGCGCACCGGACATTTTATGGGCATCAACTAAAGCTTGGCTGCCCTGTTCAGCGGCCACCACGCCACCAAAATCCCAAATCTCTGACCAAAATTCCGCAGAGTGAGTGTTGCTCCATTGAAAGAGGTCTTCGTAGCTAGTTAATTGTAATTGGTAACCTTCATTTACCTGCTGCATAAAAGCAGCCAGTGGGCTAGCTGCGATGCTGCTGGGTGAAGGTTGCCAAAGGGGTTGGTTTACAGGCATAAGAAAGCCTCCATATTATTGTTGTTAACTTAGGTTGTTGATCATTAAACATAATACTAGTCGAATTAAAACTGTTGGTTATACAGGTTTAACCATTTATACCCGCTAACATAGCACTAGAGGAAGTTGACGTAAACGTAAACTTATGGCTTTTTTCCTGCATTAAACAATGTTTTTGAATCTACACCTCCCTTTTGTAGAGTCTTTGCGGTAAGCTTTGCGTTTACTTTTTATTCTTTGGGTAGCAGTTATGCGCGCAGATTTTATTAATCCCTTCCTTCACGCCATGGTAAATGTTTTACGCACTATGTGTGATCTTCAGCCGCAGGTGGGCAAATCCATATTAAAGGAAGATAATATTGCCCGTGGTGTGGTCACCGGTTTTATAGATTTAATGGGTGAAAAAACATCCGGCTCTATGGCAATTAGCTTTACAGAACCCGTCGCAATAGACCTAGTCGAGCGTATGCTGGGTGAGCGTCCCACTAAAATTAATGCCACAGTGGAAGACTTGATTGGTGAAATAACCAATATGGTTTCGGGTGGAGCTAAAAAGATTCTATCTGAAGAAGGTTATAACTTTTATCTGTCGCAACCGGTTACTTTTGTAGGTGAAGGGCATAAAATTTTGCACAGCGTTTATGGTCCAAAAATTTTAATACCCTTCCATGTGGAAAGTGGCGACTTTGTTGTTGAAGTCTGTTTCAGGGACTAGCTGAATTACAAGCCAAACATAGCTTGCGTTTCTGCTACCTGTTCAGCGGCATCTTCTACCAAAGCAAGACTAAAATCTTCTGTTAAGCCTTGCTTGGCTAACTTTCTAAAAGCCGGTAGCTCATCTAAGCGCGGGTAGCGGTATTGGTCATCAGTACCTTTTAAGCTATGTAAGCGGGCTACTTTTAGTAAATCATCTAGGGTTGCCTTAGGATTGTCTTCAGTGGTTTGCCAAGTGTTAATTTGGCGAATACTTGTAATGATTTCTTCATCAAAATTCCAGCTACTCAATAACAAACCGCCAGCCTCTGGCATCAACTCCTCCAAGAGTGGCTCCATTTCCTTAGGGTCAAGTTCGCCTTGTTGGTCCATAAACTTTAAAATAGCTAACTCACCTAGGTTGTGAATTAATCCAATTAATAAGGCTTGATCACCCGATAGGTGTGAATGGTGCAAAGTGAGTAGCTGACAAATAGCTGCAACCCTAACACCTTGTGTCCAAGTCTCTACCATGCGTTTTTTAACCCAAGCTTGCTTAGCTTTAAACAGCTGGCGCAAAGAAAACAGCATAACCAGCTGGGAAGTGGTTTCTAAACCTAAGCGCATAATGGCATCAGCGGATGTTTTGCAATGACTACCTCGGTGATAAAGCGGACTGTTGGCTGCAGCCACCAGTTTTGCGCTGATAGATGGATCGTGATTCAGTAGCTTTTCTAGCTCAGCAATTTCTGGCTCTTCTTGCTCGAGCACTTTTCTAACTTTTAATGCGACACTGGGTAGGCTAGGTAGGGTAAATTTTTTATCTTCTAATGCAGTTTTAAGGCGGTTATAAAATATTTGAGCCTTGGTTGACAGCTCTAGCCCATCAAAATTAGCAATAATAGACGCTTTAACTTGTTGAGTAAGCAGCTTGCCTGGTAAAGCAATTAAAACAGCAGCAGAGGCGCTATTAACTTGGTAAATACTGGGCCTGAGTCTTGCAATACTTAGCCTAGCTTCAGGAGTGCCGGCTTTAATTTCTTGTTCGCGCCCATCTTCAGCAACGAGGTTTACCTTCCCATTAAGTAAAAAAAACTCTAAATCAGAGCTGGAGCCTAAGGGGAGTATCGTTTCATCAGCAGCTTCACAGCGTTTTATTCTCATGCTGGGTTTAAGCAAAATTAACTGCTCGTCTGTAAGCTGTGAGAACTGTTCAAACTGATGTAAGTCGCTAAGCTTCATATTGCTGCTCTCTAAAAAGGCTAGTTAAAATTTAAGCTAGCTTACAAGATGGCTAATTTGGCTGCTAGACATATATTAGTTAGGCTTGCTGGTAAATCATAGCAGTAGCTATTCAAAACTAGGAGTTAGATCATGTTTTACCTGCATTTTGGTGATGAACGAGAAGAGGACTATTGGCTTAAGTGTTTTAAGCAGCAAGCACCAGAACTTCGTGTTGTTACTGCAAAGGATAAAGTAGATTTTGAGAAAGTGCACTGGGCGGGTGTGTGGAACCCTAAACCTAACTTCTTTAAAAGTTTTCCAAATTTACAAGGTGTGTTTGCCCTTAGCGCGGGTGTTGATGCGCTAGTTTCAAGAGAAGATATTCCTAATAACTTACCCATTATGCGTTTGTTGGATGCGGGTATGGCGCAACAGATGATTGATTACCTTTTATGGGTGACACTGACTTTACAAGGTGATTTTGACCTGTATATAGCACGTCAAAAACAAAAAATTTGGCAGGCTGAACCCAGTAAAAGTTTAGATAAGCCACGTATTGGAATTTTAGGTTTAGGCGAACTAGGTATAAAAGTAGCACAAAAGTTTGCTGAGCTAGGTTATTCAGTTAAGGGCTGGAAAAGAACGGCTGTAAGTCTACAAGGTGTAGAGGTTTTAGTGGGTGATGAGGGGTTTTCAAACCTATTAAAGCAAACAGATTTGTTGGTAAATTTGCTGCCTAATACTCAAGCAACCGCTGGGATTTTAAATAAACAGAACTTAGAAAAATTACCCCAGGGAGCAAGTTTAGTTAATATAGGGCGAGGACAACAGCTAGTTGATAGTGACTTAATTAGCCTCTTAGACTCTAAACACTTAAGGTTAGCGGTGTTAGATGTATTTAAAACTGAGCCTTTACCCCTCGAGCCAGTTGCTCACCCTTTTTGGACTCATCCACAAGTGCTAATAACGCCTCACATAGCAGCTTATACTCTGCCCGAGTTAGCAGTAGAGCAGGTGGTGGATAACTTAAAACGCTTAGCTCAGGGTGAAAAGCCACTAGGTTTAGTTGATTTAGCCTTAGGTTATTAGTTAGCTAGGCGTTTACGGGTGCGCAGTAAGATATAGAGTGCACCTGTGCCACCATCTTTTGGCAAGGCAGAACAAAAAGCCAAAACTTCAGGCATTTGCCTTAACCAAACATTAACGTGAGACTTAATGCTAGGTACTTCACCTTCACGGTTGTAGGCCTTACCATGCACCAATAACAAGCAGCGACTAGAAGACTGGTAACCATCACGAATAAACTCACTCAGTGCTGCCCTAGACTTTTCTATAGTAAACCCATGTAAATCCAGTCCTTCTTGCCAGTTTAGCTGTCCTTTTTTTAATTCTTGCAAGGTTCTTAGAGGCAAGTCAGGCACATGAAAAAGCAAGCTTTCGCCTGGGTTAACCGGTCTAACCTGGCCGTCAGAAATGCCTAAGTCTGCTAAAGAGCTGGGTTCGCTGGTGGCAGCTTGACGACGAACTTGGTGGTTAATGTCTTTGACTCGGCGTGGTTTGCCTAGGTCTGCAAGGTTTTGCTTGACGGGTTTAACCCCTTTCATTAACTCACGGAATAAGTTTTGATCATCATTAGAGTCATTATCAGGGCTCACTTTTTGCTCCTTATGTTAAACTGAGCTAATGCTAACACGCCAACCTAGGAAATTACTCAGCGATGAGCTCAATCACTAATCAATCGACAAGTTCGCTAGTGCAAGAACTGCAAACTCTAAGAGACTTTGTTCGTTGGGCGCTAACCAATTTTAACCAAAATCACCTCTATTATGGTCATGGAACAGATAACGCCTGGGATGAAGCGCTTCACCTAGTATTGGGTAGTTTACATCTGCCTTGGGATACAGACGAGCGTTTATTAGATGCACGACTTACCCATCAAGAGCGTGAAAATTTAATTAGGCTTATTAAACAGCGTTGTGAAAATCGTACACCACTACCTTATTTACTGGGCGAAAGTTGGTTTGCTGGCTTGCCTTTTAAAGTAGACGCTAGAGTGCTTATTCCTCGTTCACCTATTGCCGAACTTATTCTTAACTGCTTCGAGCCTTGGTTTGATGAAACCCAGCCACCCGCTAAAATTTTAGACTTGTGTACGGGTAGTGGTTGTATAGGTATTGCTTGTGCTTATGCTTTTCCAACGGCTGAAGTGACTTTAAGCGATATTTCGCAAGATGCCTTAGAGGTAGCAAAAGAAAATATTAGTCGTCACCACCTAGGTCAGCGAGTTACCGCTCTTGCTTCTAATTTATTTGCAGCCTTAGAAGTGGATGAGAAATTCGATTTAATCGTTAGTAATCCACCCTATGTTGATCCTCAAGACCTAGCTACTATGCCAGAAGAGTACCATCAAGAGCCTGAGTTAGCGCTTGCAGCAGGTGAAGATGGTTTAGATCTAGTAAGGATTATTTTAGCCCAAGCAAGGCAACACCTTAATGATGGCGGCTTATTGGTGGTGGAAGTGGGTAATAGCGAAACCCACCTAGAAGCTTTATTTCCACAAGTACCTTTTTTATGGGTTGAATTTGAATCTGAAGCTGGTGGTGTTTTTGTATTAACTGCTGAACAGTTAGATGAATATCAAGCAGATTTTAATGCGGCTTTAACAAACATTTAACTTATATAAATATAAACGGAAGCTGATTTATGTCGGGTAATACCTTTGGAAAACTATTTACTGTCACCACCTTTGGTGAAAGTCATGGCCTAGCTTTAGGCGCTATAGTCGATGGTTGTCCGCCGGGAATGGCGTTAACAGAAGCTGATTTGCAGCTAGATTTAGACCGCCGCAAACCTGGTACTAGTCGTCATACCACGCAAAGGCGTGAAGCTGATCAGGTAAAGATTTTATCGGGAGTATTTGAAGGTAAAACAACGGGTACACCCATAGGTTTGCTAATAGAAAACACTGATCAACGTTCTAAAGACTACGGCAAAATTCAAGAGCAGTTTCGCCCTGCCCATGCTGATTACACCTACCAACAAAAATATGGCATTCGTGACCATCGGGGCGGTGGTCGTAGCTCAGCCCGCGAAACAGCTATGCGTGTGGCTGCAGGCGCTATAGCTAAAAAATACTTATTTGAAACACACGGTATTACTGTGCGCGGTTATTTGTCACAGCTAGGGCCTATCAAAGTAGAAAAGCTTAATTGGGATGAAGTTGAGCGTAACCCTTTCTTTTGTCCTGATCCTGACAAGGTGTCTGAAATGGAGGCCTATATGGATGCTCTACGCAAAGAAGGTGATTCCATTGGGGCACGCATAGAAGTGGTTGCTGAAGGCGTTCCGCCCGGGCTAGGTGAGCCAGTTTTTGATCGTCTAGATGCAGAAATAGCCCATGCCATGATGTCTATTAATGCTGTTAAAGGAGTAGAGGTGGGTGCCGGTTTTGCTTCTGTTGAACAAAAAGGTAGTGAGCACCGAGATGAAATGAGTGAAGCAGGCTTTTTAAGTAATCATGCTGGTGGTATTTTAGGCGGTATTTCCAGTGGTCAGGCTATCACCGTGAGTATGGCATTAAAACCAACATCTAGTTTGCGCTTACCTGGCCAAAGTGTTGATATTAAAGGTGAAGCTTGTGAAATAATAACTACAGGTCGCCATGACCCTTGTGTAGGTATAAGAGCGACACCTATTGCTGAAGCAATGTTAGCTTTAGTATTGATGGATCATTTATTGCGTCATAGAGGCCAAAATGTTGATGTAAAACAAACTACACCCATAATACCGCCTAATGTTGTTTAGCCAAGAAGGTAATCTAGCTTTAATCTTAGGCGATTTTAATTAGTTGCTAGGCTTAGCTAGATAAAAACACTAGGAAAACTATCACTAGTTTATGTTAAGGCTAGA
Source organism: Marinospirillum insulare DSM 21763 (assembly GCF_000686905.1). Classification (GTDB taxonomy): domain Bacteria; phylum Pseudomonadota; class Gammaproteobacteria; order Pseudomonadales; family Halomonadaceae; genus Marinospirillum; species Marinospirillum insulare. The sequence continues at coordinate 30,563 of NZ_JMLW01000014.1, read as the reverse complement.
GTCTTATATCCTAGTTGCTTTATATATGAAATACTGCTTAAATAGTAAATGAAGGACTCACCTATAAAGGCGGAGGGCGCTTGTGAAGGTCAATATAGAATTAGAAATGACTCCTGAAGAGTTTCGTAAAGCTATGGGCTTACCTGATGTACAGCCATTTCAGGATGACTTAATGAGGAAGATAAGAGAGCAGATGGAAGCTGGAGTAGATGGTTACGACCCCTTATCACTCTTAAAACCATTCGTCTCACAAGGTTTTGACTCAGTCAGTAGTTATCAAAAAATGATGATGGACTTAGTTTCAAGCTATGGTCAAAGCAGCAGTTAAGACTATAGTTTAAAGAGATAACAAAAATAAACCTCGAAGGATTGAGGGAAGTAAAATTAATAAATTTAAACTTATAGATAAAAATCTATACAAAAACTAACTGAGACTTAAGTCTCAAAATAAATTAGAGGTTTTAATTATGATGCAAGATAAAAACATGCAAGAAAAAATGATGAATGCTTTTACAGAGCAAACTAAAAACATGTACAACCCTATGCGTAAAATTAATGCGCTTTTGGTTGAAAACATGGAAAAAATGACTGACTTTCAGCTAGAAGCATTAAAAGCTTACAGCCAAATGGGTTTAACCCAAATGAAGCAAGCTACTTCGGTTAAAGATGCAGATGGCGTTCGTGACTATAGCGCATCACAAGCTGAAATGATGAGCTCGCTCAGCAAGAAAGTACTTGAAGATGCTAAAACCATGGCTGATATGAGCATGGAATTTAAAGGCGAAATTGAAAAAATTATGGAAGAGTCTCGCGCTCAAGCTTTCAACAAAGCACCTGAAGATAAAGCAGCCAAGCCTGCAGCTAAGCCTGCTAGTAAGTAATACTGACTAGTTTTAGCCTTCTAAAGCGTTAGAAAATTAAAAAAGGGGCTACTAGCCTCTTTTTTTATAGGTAAATAAAAGGGAGTTGGTGAATGACTGAAGAAAAAAATGATCAGCAACCCGATCATAATCCATTTGACCCTGCTGAAATGTTCGAATGGATGACTGAGGCTAATGAGCGTTATCAAGCTGTAATACAACAATTTATTAGTCAAAATGAAGGGGGCGCTAGTGATACCTCCTCATCTATATTTAACGATATGGGTGAAAACTTTCAGCAGTTAGGGCAGCAGTTAGCTGCAAATCCTATGGTGATGTTTGACGAACAGATGAGCCTAATGCAAGGCCAGATGCAATTATGGCAAAACACTGTGCGTGAACTCTTAGGTCAAAAAGATGTTGAAGCAACCATAGAACCTGCAAGAGATGATCGCCGCTTTAATGATCCTGAATGGTCAGAAAATTTAATTTATAAGTTTATTAAGCAGTCCTATCTACTTCAGTCTCGCAGTGTGTTGAATGTAGTGAACGGGGTTGAGGGCTTAGAAGACCATACGCGTCAGCAGGTTGACTTTTATACACGTCAGCTAGTGAATGCACACTCACCTTCTAACTCCCTGTTTACCAACCCTGAAGTTATTCGACGCACAGTAGAAACACGCGGCCAAAACTTACTGAAAGGAATGAAGCAGCTAAGTAACGATATGAAGCAAAGTGCTGAAGGCCTGAACGTCACTATGACGGATGTTAGTGCTTTTACATTAGGTGAAAACGTTGCGACAACGCCTGGCCAGGTAGTTTTTCAGAATAAGTTAATACAATTAATTCAGTATCAGCCCACCACTGAAAAACAGTACAAAACACCTTTGTTAATTGTTCCACCCTGGATTAACAAGTTCTACATACTAGACTTGCGCGAAAGTAACTCACTAGTTAAATGGTTAACAGACCAAGGGCATAGTGTGTTTATTATTTCTTGGGTTAACCCTGGTCCAGAAATGCGTGATTATGGATGGTCTGAATACATGAACCAAGGCACTTTGGCAGCGATGGATGCTGTTAAAGAGCAAACAGGTGAAGCAGATGTAAACCTGCTTTCTTACTGTATTGGTGGCACTTTAACTGCTTCTACAGTGGCTTACCTAGCAGCAACTAAGCAAGAGAAGCGTGTTAAGTCAGTTACTTACATGGCAACTTTGCAAGATTTTTCAGATCCAGGTGAAATCAGTGTATTTATTAATGAAGCCAGCTTACGAGGTATGGAAAAACAGCTAGATACTACCGGCTATTTAGATGGCCGCGTTATGGCATTTAGCTTTAACCTACTGCGTGAAAACGACTTGTTTTGGTCTTTCTATATTAATAACTACCTTAAAGGTGATCGACCAGCTGCTTTTGACCTGCTGTATTGGAATACTGACGGCACTAATATGCCAGCTGCTATGCACAAGTTTTACTTGCGTAATATGTACCAGCATAACCGTTTGATTCAGCCAGGTGGTATAGAAGTTGATGGTGTTAAAATAGACATAAGCAAAGTGAAAACACCTGCTTACTTTGTTTCAACAATCCAAGACCATATAGCTAAATGGAAGTCGACTTATACTGGTGCTCAGGTTCACTCAGGGCCTGTTAAATTTGTGTTATCAGGCTCAGGGCATATTGCTGGTGTAGTTAACCCACCCAACAAAGTAAAGTATGGCTACTGGACTAACGATCTAATAGCTGAAACGCCTGATGCTTGGTTTGCTGGTGCAGATAAACATGAAGGTTCTTGGTGGTCAGATTGGCAAGAATGGGTGACTAGCAACAAATATGCTGACCCAGCGAATCAAGTGGTAGCTCGTGATCCTAATAAAGGCAAGTTAAAGGTTATAGAAGCAGCACCGGGTAGTTATGTTAAGTTAAAAATTACCGATGTTATTGCACCTAAACCAGAAGCGGCTAATACGGACTCACCTGAAGATCCTGCTGCATCTAAAGAAAAAGTTGCTACTAAGCCTGCTGCTAAAAAAGAAGCAGCAACAAAAGCAACTCAACCAACAGCTAAGCCTAAAACGACTAGAGCTAAAACGCCAAAAGCCAAATAAAGTTCTAGCTAAGTTAGCTTAGAGATGTAAATATTGATCAAGGGTCACTCTTTTAGAGTGGCCCTTTATTTTTGTATAAATACAATCAAACGACTCAAAAGTTAAAGCCTAGGGTAATGAAGGTTTGAATAGGAAGGTGTGTCATCAACAATAACGATATTCTACGCCGTGTGCGTTATATTTTTGATTATAGCGATCAACAAATGCTGGCTAAATTTGAACTAGGTGGCTACAAGGCCAGCAGACAGGAGTTATTAGCTTGGATGAGCCGTGAAGAAGAGCCTGGTTTTGTTTTGTGTGAGGATGTCATGCTTGCACGGTTTTTAAATGGGTTAATCATTAAAAACCGAGGCCCTAAAGGCGATGGCATACCTGAGCCAGAGCAGCTACTAAGTAATAATATTATATTAAGAAAGCTTAAAATTGCACTCAGTCTGCAAGCAGATGACCTGCTTAAAATGTTGCAACTGAATGGATTTTCTATAAGTAAACATGAGCTGAGTGCTTTGTTTCGTAATCCAGAACACAAGAACTACCGAAGGTGTTTAGATCAACTGATGCGTAACATTCTGGACGGTATGGAAAAGTATTATCGGAAAAAATAAAACAAAAAACTCGCCTTGTGAGCGAGTTTTTGTAGGTATCGCTTGCTGTAGGTAGTCAGCAAGCGATTAAATACTAACGATTAGTCGTTACTTGAATGAGCCTTAAGCTCTTCTTCCATTTTCTTGCGACGGCGCACTTCACGCGGGTCATTAGGTGCGCGACCAGGCAAGGGTTGGTAGCCAGGTAAGTGAGCAAAGGGGTTGTTGCTTGCTTCTTCTTTAGGTGCTGCAACCTCTTCTACTGGAGTAGGCTCAGGTGCTGGCTCTGCTGCGGCTACATGAGGCTCAGTCACAGGCGCAACTTGAGGCGCTTCAACCTGAGTATCTTCCGCTTTAGCTTCTTTAGTAGCAGTAGCAGGAGTTTCAGTAGAAGCTTCAACCTTAGGCTGCTCTGTAACTGCTGCTTCGGCTAGTGGTTGTTGTGGAGCCGCCGCTTGTGTAACGGTGGTTTCCTTAGCAACTGCTTCTGTTTCGGTAGCGTCTGATTCAGTTTTAGCTGGACGACCTCGACCAGATTTAGGCTTTTCTTCTACTGAGTCTGCTGCAGTGTTTGTTGATTCATTGCTAGCTGCTGTTACCTTGGGCTCAGGTGCTTTTTCAATTGATGTTCCCTGCTGCTCAGCGCTGGCAGTTGTTTCAGTTTTAGCTACAGCTTTTTTGTCAGTAGGCGAAGAAGGTGCTGTTTCAACTGTATCTTCATTAGTCGGTTGTACGCTCGACTTCAACTTCTCAAAGTCTGGAGCAACGGCTGCGTCACCCGTCACTGCTTTATTGCGGCGGCGGTTACGCGGGTTAGTGCGAGTTGGCTTAGGCGGTGTATTGCTATCCTGAGCAGTTGCAGCTTGTTGGCGTGTTTCCTGACGGTTTGTCTCGTTTGAGCTGTTTGACTCATCACGTTCACGACGCGTACTGGTGCGGCGATTATCAGTGCGCTGGCGTGGGTTGCGCTGGTTATTTTCGCGCGTTTTACTTGTGCGGTGAGTACGTTCACTCGGCTTTTTATCAGCTGTATTGCGGTTAGGCGTTGTGTTGGTTGCTGGTTTTTTAGCTTCAACTTTTTCTGTGTTAGTAGCCGGCTCACCAAATAAGAATTTAACTAGTCGATTAACCAAGCTGGGTTTTTCATCTTTTTCTGCTGCTGTGGTCGCTTGGCTATTGGCTGCACTAATAGCTTTGGCTTGTTCTTCAGTAGGTGCAGGTGTGGTGCGAATAACATTTTGAACAGCTGCTTCTGCAAAGCCAGTTGCTTTTTCATTGCTGCTCAGCGGTTCTTTGTCATTAGTAGCGCTAACGTCTAACTCGTAGCTAGCAACTTGAATATCCGTTTCAGGTAACTCATCTTCACGCACTCGGAATACATCGTAATGAGGTGTGTGCATATCAGGGTTAGGAATAACCAACACTTCAACCTTTTGACGCTGCTCTATTTCGTTTAAAGGAGAGCGTTTTTCATTCAGTAAGAAGGTAGCAACAGTGACTGGTAATACGGCACGAATTTGTGCGGTATTTTCTTTCATGGCTTCTTCTTCAATTAAGCGAAGAATAGAAAGTGCGATGGATTTAACATCACGAATGGTGCCTTGACCTTCACAGCGAGGGCAAACCATACCACTGGTTTCGCCTAGTGATGGACGTAGACGCTGACGAGACATTTCTAGTAAGCCAAAGCGTGAAATACGACCAATTTGTACACGTGCGCGGTCAATTTTTAGCGCATCACGCATACGGTTTTCAACTTCACGCTGGTTTTTAATGGGGCTCATGTCAATGAAGTCGATCACTACCAAACCACCAATATCACGCAGGCGTAATTGGCGTGCCACTTCATCGGCGGCTTCTAGGTTAGTTTGTAGCGCAGTTTCTTCAATATCACTGCCACGGGTTGCTCTGGCAGAGTTAATGTCTATAGAAACTAAAGCTTCTGTATGGTCAATAACGATAGAGCCGCCCGAAGGGAGTTTTACTTCACGTTGGAAGGCAGTTTCTATTTGGCTTTCTATTTGAAAACGTGAAAAAAGCGGTACGTCATCTTGGTAGAACTTAATTTTGTTCTGGTAGGTAGGCATTACCTGCTGAATAAAGGTTTGTGCCTGATCGTAAACTTCCTGATTATCAATCAGCACTTCACCAATATCTTGGCGTAAGTAATCACGCATGGCGCGAATAATAACGTTAGATTCACGATAAATAAGGAAAGGCGCAGGCTTTTCTAAGGCTGCTTGGTTTACTGCTTCCCAAATTTTTACTAGGTAATCTAAGTCCCACTGTAGTTCTTCGCTTATACGACCAATACCCGCAGTGCGAACAATAACACCCATTTGGTTGGGTACATTTAGATTGTTCATAGCATCTTTTAGGGCAGCTCTTTCTTCACCTTCAATGCGGCGAGAAATGCCCCCTGCGCGTGCGTTGTTAGGCATTAAAACTAGGTAACGACCTGCTAGGCTAACGTAGGTAGTAAGCGCAGCACCTTTATTACCACGTTCTTCTTTATCTACCTGAACAATAACCTCTGTGCCTTCTTTGACTAAATCACGAATATTGCCACGGCCTTCATTAGGGCTTTTAGCAAAATATTCACGACCTATTTCTTTTAAAGGTAAAAAACCATGGCGTTCAGCACCATAGTCTACAAAGGCTGCTTCTAAGCTGGGTTCTACACGGGTAATGCGTCCGCGATAAATATTGGCTTTTTTTGACTCTCTTGAACCAGATTCTATGTCGAGATCGTAAAGTCTTTGTCCGTCTACAAGCGCTACCCGGCGTTCTTCTGGCTGGGTAGCATTAATTAGCATGCGTTTCATGGTGTTTCCGTATGTTCTGGCAGTCCAGACATGGCGGGTTGTTTACATTATGTTTCTTTGTGCTGTTACACCAAAAGCCAGTTGGGGTTTTGGTTCTCTGCTTTAACGCTTAACTTAAGAGACTGTTCGCTTCATTTAAACTACTCACTGAGTAGCGAGCTAGGGATAAACAACTAATTTATATGGTCGAAACGTCACAATTTCTGCTAGTTAGCACAAGGTAAAAATAAATAATTCACAACTCGCGAGCCTGTGCCGCGGTTTCTTCTTTGCCTGATAAAGGACATCGGGCGTTATTAAAATTCGTTTTCTTAAAATTTGTTTTGTGCTGGCCTGCGTGTCGCCCACCAAAATCTACTATGGGTGCAGGCGCTCCATGAGGGGTTACCCTTTTTCGCACACCGCATCATACCAGCAGTCATGTAGCTGAGCAATCGGTCAGAAAAAGACTTCTAAGCTTGTTATACTGAGCTGATTTTTTGGCTAACCTAGGTAATTTGCTTTATGTCGAGTCCCAGTACACCAGTTGTTGCAGTGAGTTATTTAGAAATAACGGCTAATGCAGCAGGTCAAAGGTTAGATAACTATTTGCTAGGCCAGCTAAAAGGTGCACCTAAAACTCTGATCTACCGCATTATTCGTAAAGGCGAGGTAAGAATTAATAAAAAGCGCGCCAAAGCAGATACCCGTTTAAAAGCGGGTGATTGTGTAAGGGTGCCGCCTATACGTTTAGCTGAAAAAGCTTCGGTAACACCCGTGGGCAAAGGTTTGCGTGAACTTTTAGAGGGTGAGGCGCTTCTGTTCGAAAATGAACAGGTGATGGTTTTTAACAAGCCGGCTGGCTTGGCTGTGCATGGTGGTAGTGGTGTGCGTATCGGCTTAATTGAAGCATTAAGGCAGGTTAGGCCTGAGTTAACTAGCTTAGAACTGGTGCATAGGTTGGATAAGGATACCTCAGGGTGTATTTTGTTAGCTAAATCTCGCCAAGCTTTGAACTTTTTACAAGATCAGCTACGTGAAAAAAGTATGGGTAAGTATTATCAAGCCTGGGTGTTGGGTGATTGGCCTAGCAGCTTAGTAGAAATTAATGCGCCCATCGATCGTGCTTCTTCGCCCTCAGGTGAGCGCCGCATGAAAGTAGCTGAGTTTAATCAAGGCAAGGCATCGCTGACACGTTTCAAAATTATTAAAAAGCAACAGGGTCTGACATTAATTGAAGCAGAACCAGTCACAGGGCGAACCCACCAAATTCGTATTCATGCCACCTCGGCAGGTTTTCCATTAATTGGCGATCCAAAATATGGAAAAGACGCAATTAATGAACATTTTCGCCGTGCAGGTATCCCAAGAATGTTCTTGCATGCGCGTCGACTTGAGTTTTTAGATCCGGTAACGCAGCAACGCATTTCTATAGAAGCACCCTTAGAAGAATCTTGGCAGAAAGTTGAACAAGTAAAGGTAGGAAAGCTATGAGTGAGCAACATGACCCTTGGACTAGCCAAGCTAAGCCAGTTGAAGAGCAAAAGAAAACAGGTGAACCTGAGCAATGGATGCAAGCTTGGGCTAAAGAAGTTTTATTAGAGCAGCGCCGAGCTAGAAGAGGCCGTTTAATTGGCGGTATTTTTCGTGGTGTCTTAACTCTGGCGGTTTTATTGCTAGTTTTTGGTTCAGGAAAACAGCTTTTATCGCCTGCAACAGAGGTTTCTACCAGTGGAGAACATTTGGCTTTAGTTGATATTAAAGGAACGATTGAAGCAGACGGACGAGCCAGTGCTGTACAAGTATTGCAAGGTGTAGAACGCGCTTTCAAAGCCCCAGGTGCTAAGGCGGTGGTGTTAAGAATTAATAGCCCAGGTGGCAGCCCTGTACAAGCCGGTCAAATTTATGAGGGTGTAGTAACACTAAAGAAAAGCAATCCTGAACTTCCTGTTTATGCCGTTATTGAAGACCTAGGTGCCTCAGGTGGCTATTACGTTGCAGTAGCTGCAGACACTATTTTTGCAGATCGTGCCAGTTTAGTAGGCTCTATTGGAGTGGTTTCAGGTGGGTTTGGTTTTAAAGAAGCCATGGAGCGCTTAGGTATTGAACGTCGAGTATTCACCTCAGGTGAGAATAAGGCTTTTTTAGACCCTTTTACTGAAATGAATGCTGAGCAGAGAGCTTTTTGGCAAACCGTTCTTGATTCCACTCATCAGCAGTTTATTGAAAGAGTCAAAGAGGGTCGTGGTGAACGCTTAGTCAACAACCCACAAATTTTTTCTGGATTAGTTTGGAATGGTGAGCTGGCTTTAGAGCAGGGTTTAATTGACGAACTAGGCTCAGTCTTCTCTTTGCAGAGTCGTTTGGGCTTGGAGCGAACAGTTAACTACACGCCAGAACCTAACCCTTGGCAATTAATAGAAAAGCGTTTAGGAACTGCTTTTAAGTCTGCTTTAATTGAGCTGGCGGCGCCAAGTTACTAATTGGCAAGCTAATGAAAAAATAGTGTTGTTTAGTGTTACTTTAATTTAAATCTATGTAGAATAGAACGGTCAGTCTAATTTGCCATAAATGAGTTGGTTTTTTTGGCATCACCATTTTTATATGAGGTTGTTATGCGCGTGCCTTTTCGTCCTGTATTTCTTGTTACTCTGCTCGCTAGCGCTTTGCTAGTGGGTTGTGATAAACAAGAAGCCCCAGCTGCAGCTCCTAAAGAGGCTCCAGCACAAGAAGTAGCTATAGTTACCCTTAAAGCACAAGAGGTAACCTTGCACCGTGAACTTTCGGGTCGCACCCATCCTTTTTTAATTGCTGAAGTTCGTCCTCAAGTCAGTGGAATTGTTGAAGAGCGTTTATTCACTGAAGGTGCCTTGGTAGAAGAAAATCAACCACTCTATCAATTAGATAATGCCCTTTATTTAGCTGAGCTCAATAGCGCCAAAGCTTCTTTGCAGCGCGCTAAAGCCTCTTTAAGTTCTGCTCAGCGGGTTGCTAAGCGTGCTAAAAGCCTGCGTGCAACGGGAGCGATTAGTCAGCAGGGCTATGATGATGCCATGACAGGCTTAGAAGAAGCAGAAGCCAGTCTTGCTGTCGCAGAGGCAACGGTGCAAAGCCGTCAAGTAACACTCGGTAATGCTCGTATTACCGCACCTATTAGTGGCCGAATCAGTATTTCTACTGTTACGCGTGGTGCTTTGGTTACAGCTAATCAGCCGCAAGCTTTAACAACCATTCAGCAGTTAGACCCTCTGTATATTGATGTTAACCAATCTTCTAATGAATGGTTAAGATTACAGCGTCAGCTTGAGTCGGGTGCCTTGTCTCGTTCTGAAGACGTTGATGTGATTATTACGTTAGAAGATGGTAGCGAATACCCTCACCCAGGTCGAATGACACTAGCTGATGTAACTGTTAACCAAAGCACTGGTAGTTTTGCTTTGCGTGCTGAAGTGCCTAACCCTGACTACTTACTTCTACCGGGTATGTATGTAAGAGCACGTATCAATATGGGTACACGTGAAAATGGCTTGCTAGTACCTCAGCGCAGTGTTGCACGTGATGCGCGTGGCGATACGTTTGTAATGCTAGTGAATGGCAGCAACCAAGTTGAACGTCGCACGATAGTAGTTAATCAAACGATTGGTGATCAATGGTTAGTTGATTCAGGTGTTGAGCCAGGTGATCGAGTCGTTGTTGCTGGCCTGCAAAAAATTCGTCCAGGTGCAACGGTTACTACTGTTAAGGCCGAATAAGGAGTAGCTTAATGGCTCGTTTTTTTATAGATCGTCCTGTATTTGCATGGGTGATCGCAATTATTATTATGTTGGCTGGGGGCTTGGCAGTTTTTAATTTGCCAGTTTCTATGTATCCGCCAGTTGCGCCACCTTCAATTGATATTCGTGCTTCCTACCCAGGTGCTTCTGCTCAAGTTGTAGAAAACTCAGTAACTCAAGTGATAGAGCAAAACCTAACCGGCTTAGATGGCTTATTGTATTTTTCATCTAACAGCTCCTCTAACGGTTCAGCTCAAATTAGCTTAACTTTTGCTACAGGTACCGATCCAGATACTGCGCAGGTGCAAGTACAAAACCAAGTTCAGGCAGCTATGCCGCAGTTGCCACAAACGGTTCAGGAGCAAGGAGTGCGCGTTAACAAATCTAGTACCGGTTTCTTGCAGGTATTAGCTTTTGTATCCAGTGATGGAAAAATGACTCGTGCTGATATTTCAGACTATGTGAGTACTAACCTTGCTGAACCTTTAAGTCGTGTACCAGGTGTAGGGCGAGTGCAGGTATTTGGTGCCAAGTATGCAATGCGTATATGGCTTAACCCAGAAAAACTAGATACCTACAAGTTAACCAGTAACGAAGTGATTGCCGCAGTTAAAGGCCAAAATGCGCAAGTAGCGGTTGGTCAGTTAGGTGGGACCCCAGCAATTGAAGGTCAGGAGCTAAACGCTACTATTAATGCTCAAGATCGCTTGCAAACAGCAGAAGAGTTTCGAGAGATTGTTATTCGTGCCAATACTGATGGCTCGCTTTTACGTTTAGGTGATATAGCTAAGGTAGAGTTAGGTGCAGAAAGCTATGCGTATAAAACACGCTATAATCGTAAAGCAGCCAGTGGTGTAGCTATTTCTTTGGCTTCTGGTGGTAATGCTTTAGAAACTGCTGAGAATATTGCAGAACTAATGGAAGAGCTAAAACCTTTTTTCCCTGAAGGTTTGGAAGTGGTTATTCCTTTTGATACCACACCTTTTGTACGCGTTTCTATTAAAGGGGTTTTTACTACTCTGGTAGAAGCGATTGTATTGGTGTTTTTGGTTATGTTCCTATTCTTGCAGAACATACGAGCAACCATTATCCCAACCATCGCAGTACCCGTAGTACTTTTGGGTACTTTTGGTATTTTGGCAACCCTAGGCTTCTCTATTAATATGTTAACCATGTTTGCCATGGTGTTAGCGATAGGCTTGCTGGTCGATGATGCCATCGTTGTTGTAGAGAACGTCGAGCGAATCATGTCGGAAGAAGGCTTGTCGCCTTTGGAAGCCACGCGTAAGTCGATGGATCAAATTACTGGTGCGCTGGTTGGTATTGGTTTAGTGCTTTCTGCTGTGTTTGTACCTATGGCATTTATGTCAGGTTCTACAGGGGTTATTTACCGTCAGTTCTCCGCCACCATTGTTTCTGCTATGGGCTTGTCGGTATTGGTTGCCATAGTATTAACCCCCGCACTTTGTGCCACCATGCTAAAGCCCATTAAAAAAGGTGAAACACACGAAAAGAAAGGCTTTTTTGGCTGGTTTAACCGTAATTTTGATCGCAGTAGTAGCACTTATCGCCGTGGTGTAAAAGGCATACTTTTACGCCCAGGTCGTTTTATGTTGGTGTTTGCTTTACTAGTGGTGGTTATGGGTTGGATGTTTGTTCGTCTGCCTAGTTCTTTCTTACCTCCTGAAGATCAGGGTGTGCTTATCTCGCAAGTGATTACCCCAGTGGGTGCAACGCAAGAGCGCACTATGGAAAGTATTTATAAGTTAGAGGACCACTTTATTCAAAATGAAAAAAGTGTGGTTGACTCAGTATTTACTATTCAGGGTTTTAGCTTTAGTGGTGCTGGACAAAACGCAGCCATTGCCTTTGTTAAGTTAAAAGACTGGTCTGAGCGTACTACACCTCAAACTGCAGCTACCGCTGTTGCTGGACGCGCTATGGGGGCCTGGCAAGGTTTAAAAGATGCCATAGCTTTTACCTTCCCGCCACCGGCTATGCCTGAATTAGGTGTTGCTGCAGGCTTTAGCTTCTTCTTAAAAGATAACGCTGGTCAAGGGCATGAAGGCTTACTTAATGCGCGTAACCAGTTGTTAGGAATGGCTAACCAAAGTGAATTGTTAATGCGTGTTCGTCCTAATGGTCAAGAAGACACACCTCAGTTCCGTATTGATATAGATACCGCTCGTGCATCTGCTTTAGGTCTATCTATGGCAGAAATTAATGCTACGCTTTCAACCGCTTGGGGTGGCTCTTACATAGATGACTTTATAGATAGAGGCCGAGTTAAGCGTGTTTACATGCAAGCAGAAGCTGAGTTTCGTATGTCACCTGAAGACCTATTGCTTTGGTCAGTTAAAAATAACCAAGGTGAAATGGTGCCCTTTGCAGCCTTTGCTTCTACACGTTGGGATTATGGTTCTCCTCGTTTAGAGCGCTTTAACGGCGTAGCAGCTATGGAAGTGCAGGGTGAAGCTGCACCAGGTATTAGCTCAGGCGAAGCCATGGCTGAAGTTGAGCGTCTGGTTAGTCAGTTACCTCCAGGTTTCAGTGTGGATTGGAGTGGGTTGTCTTACCAAGAGCGCGATGCTGGCTCTCAGGCACCCTTGCTGTATGCCTTGTCATTATTGGTTGTTTTCCTTTGTTTAGCAGCACTTTATGAAAGCTGGATAGTGCCTACCTCTGTGATGTTAGTGGCACCTCTAGGTATTCTAGGTACGGTTCTAGCTAGCTCTATTCGTGGTATGGAACAAGATATCTATTTCCAAGTAGCCATGTTGGCAACAGTAGGTTTAACCAGTAAGAATGCGATTCTTATTGTTGAGTTTGCTAAAGCTAACTTAGAGCAAGGCATGGAACTGATAGAAGCCACTTTAAGTGCTGTTAAAGACCGCCTGCGTCCCATTATCATGACCTCACTGGCTTTTGGTTTAGGTGTTTTGCCTTTAGCTATAGCAACAGGTGCAGGTTCTGGTGCGCAGCGCGCCATAGGTACGGGTGTGTTGGGTGGTATGCTAGTGGGTACTTTCTTGGGTATTTTCTTTATTCCCTTGTTCTTTGTAGTTGTACAAAAAATCTTTGGTAAGAAAAACCTAGCTAACAGTAAAGAGTCTTAAAGTGAATAAGGGTGACTTGTTCTTTGCAAAAGCATAGAATAGTCGCCCTTACAGGTTTGTCCTGTTAATTTTGTGCTTAAGTGTTTTGTTCTTTGACACTTAGCTAAAGTCACTCTATTATTACGCGCTTGAATTTTATGCAAAATGAATACTTGCGTCACCCGCTAGATCCTTGGAAGTTATGTAGTGCAGAAAGTGTAATCAGTATTGATTTACCTATGCAAAACATGCGCAGGCTGCAGGAAATGCTAGTGAGTGCTGAAGGTGAAGCTCATTATGAGTTGCAGTTCAGCCTAGGCGAGCACCGACTGCTGCAAGTTCAAGGAAAAGTTAGGGGTGAAGTGACACTAGAATGCCAGCGTTGTCTGGAAGCTGTAAGTCAGACACTTGAGAACGAATTTATGTGGGGATTGGTGACTAGCGAAGAAGCGGCAGTGAATTTGCCTCGAACGCATGAGCCAGTATTCATAGAAAATGAGAAACTCGATCTTCTGCCTGCTTTAGAAGATGAATTGATCCTAGCCCTACCTTTGGTTGCTTATCATCCAGAAGGTGGTTGTCAGCTACCAGGGCAGTTCAACGAGCAGCAGCCTGAAGTTCAAGTAACTACAAAGAAAGAAAATCCTTTTAGTGCTCTGGCTGATTTGAAAAAATCACTTAAATCCGGGCAATGAATTTTAAAGTTTGGCTTAGTAAACCTGGGAGTAAATCATGGCTGTCCAAAAATCTAAAAAAACCCGTTCTGCACGTGGCATGCGTCGTGCACACGATTCTCTAACCGCTCCAGCTTTGGCTGTTGATGCAACCACTGGTGAAGTTCACCGCCGTCACCATGTGACTGCAGAAGGCTTTTACCGTGGTAAGCAAGTTATTAATAAAGACGAAGATTAAGTATTAGTCTGCACGGGTCAGTGTTGTGCAGATTAACCTAGCTATAGATGCTATGGGCGGGGACTTAGGTCCCCGTACTAATATTGCAGGCGTGCTATTAGCCCTGCTGCAAGACCCCCTTCTTAGCGTTACCCTCCTAGGCAACAAGCAACAGCTACAAACCCTTCTTTTACAGCATCACCTTAGCAGTGAGTTTGCTGATCGTATTCATCTATTAGCTAGCAATGACACCATAGGTATGGATGAAGCCCCTGCCTCGGTTTTGCGTAGCCGAAAAAACTCCTCTATGCATTTAGCTGTTAAGCAAGTGGCTGAAGGTCGATGCCAAGGTGTGGTAAGTGGCGGCAATACGGGTGCTTTAATGTTAATTAGCCGCTATTACCTTGGGATGTTGCCAGGTGTAGAAAGGCCAGCCATTAGCACTGCCATTCCTACTTATAAAGGTCGAACTTACCTGCTAGATTTAGGTGCAAATATTGATTGCCAGCCAGAGCACTTGTTGCAATTTGCTCTAATGGGATCAGTTATGGTTAAGCGAATTGAAGGTAAGGTCAGACCTAGCGTTGCCTTACTTAATGTTGGGCATGAAGCCATTAAAGGCAATAGTTTAGTCAAAGCAACTGCACAGCTGTTAGAAGGCCACCCTAGTGTTAATTACTTTGGCTATATTGAAGGCAATGAAGTATTTAGTGGTGAAGTTGATCTAGTGGTTTGCGACGGTTTTACAGGCAATATAGCTTTAAAAACCAGTGAAGGTTTAGCGCGTTATTTGTCAGGCCAAATTCAAGATTTATTTCATAAAAACCTTTATAGCCGTTTGGTGGGCTTGATGGCGCGGCCGTTACTACACAAGCTGAAGCAGCAAATGGATCCAGTACGCTACAATGGTGGCAGTTTTCTTGGGTTGCAGGGCTGCGTGGTTAAAAGTCATGGCAATGCAGATGCTAAAGGCTTTTCTTATGCTATAACGCGAGCAGCTACTGAAGCCAGGCAGGGACTTGCTGATCAATTACAGCTATCCATGCAAAAACTTAACTCGCCTCAAAAATAATGTTAAAAGCAGACCCGCTAACAGGCTATAGCCTATTTATTATGGTTATTCTTGCCTTGGTTGGCAGCTTTGGTTGGCCTTTTTTAGCTGGTTTAGCCGGATGCTTTGCCTGGTTTGCGGCTAGCCGAATGTTTTCTAGCCTACAACCTTTGCAAAGAATCCAAGTGCTGGTCATGTTAGGTTTAGGCACTTTAGGTTTAGTTTTTGGGCAATTTAAGCACACAGGTTCTTTTTGGTGGCTAAAAGCACTAGAGGGTAATCAGGGCTTGGTTAGCATGTTGTTATCAGTTAGTTTTTTAAGGCTAATAGCCATTACTGACTTAGCAGCTAAAGAAAAGTTACCCCTTGGACGCGCTGCTCTCTGGAAAACCCTGCTAGGCGTACATGCCTTTGGAGCGGTCATTAATTTTTCTGCCATGATTATTATGGCAGACCGTCTAGCCATAAAAAAAGGTTTAACCCCACTACAAGCCTTAGTGATTACCCGTGGCTTCACCTTGGCAGCACACTGGTCGCCTTTTTTTGCTTCTATGGGCGTAGTTTTAATGAGTGCACCAGGCGCTAGTTTGTGGAAGTTGATGCCAGTAGGTTTAGTCTTGGCTGCTTTAGGCTTAGTTATTGCTGGTAGCTTGTTGCTAGCTAACCCAGAAGCTAAAAATACTGATGCCTACCCTATGCACTGGCAAGCATTAACGCTTCCCTTTGTTTTAGCAGTTAGTGTGTTAGCTATTCACACCCTAGATGAAAGCATCCCTGTTTTAACGCTGGTTTCTTTACTGTCTATCCTATTTACACTGGTACTTCTGCTGGTGCGCTATCGCTATAAGGCAGCGCAATATTTGCGCCAACATATTGAAATTACTCTGCCGAGTATGTCGGGTGAGACACTCTTATTTTTGTCGGCAGGTGTTTTGGCCGCTGGTTTAGGCTCAGCATTACAAGCTGCAGAATTTTCCTTACAGTTAGATTACTTTGGACCTTGGCAAGCTTGGTTGCTACTTTTGGTTTTGGTGGCTATATCTGGCTTGGGTGTTCATCCTGTTATTACGATTGCTACGGCAGGTGGCTTATTTTCACCTTGGGTTGAAGACCCTAACCTGCTTGCGTTAGTGTTTTTAATGGCTTGGGCATTGGGGGTGAGTTTGTCACCTTTGTCTGGTACGCATTTAGCCATGCAAGGGCGTTATGGGTTATCTTCTTACGCTTTCACGCGCTGGAATTTAGGTTATGTAGGTGTTTTGTTGTTAGTACAGCTAATCGCACTACACTTTTATGTATTTTTAAACTAACGTTACTTAGTGCTAACATTATTTACAGTATTTAAGGGGTTCCTTAAGTAAAGTTGTGGAAGTGAAAAAAACAGGGAGTGATGGCATTGAATAACAACTATCGACGCATGCTGCAATTATTAGAAGGCATTAAACAACCTGTTTCTATTCCTAGAGGTAGCGCAGGTTTTTATACCGACATTAAGCGTTCAGAGTTGGGCTTAAACTTTGCAGCTAAACTTGATGGTCAGGTACATAGAGCAAGGATGAGTTTAACCCTTACTGCTGATCAACAAGTTAAAATTATTGATCTAGTAGGAACGCAGCCCCTTATTGATTTAGAAAATGCTAACCCTTTATCTGGTCAGGGAGTTTCTAGTTTTCTTGTTAACACCCTAATTAACACGCTCAACAATGTTTTACCTGAAACAGCTGTAATAACAGGCCGTTTAAAAGCACCACAATCACTGGTATTAGAGCCTTTGGCAGCTAGGCGCAACTTTTGGAGACGTTTTGGGTTTGATATTGAAGGTTGGGGCGAAGGGCGAGAGCGAGTCATTTGTGAGCTAGGTAATTTAGAAACCTACGCAGAGCGCTTGTTAGGTTCAGAACTAACCAGTGGCCTAGATTTAATGCATCAGCACTTAATTGACTAGCCAATGCTCTTCTGCAAACTCAATAAGCTGAGGGTAAATTTCCTGAAAGTCATTTAACAATACTAGGTAGTTATCTTCTAGTTCTGGCCAAAAGGGTGCTAAAACTCCTGGCTGTTTTAAGCGGTAAGAAATACCCTTGAGAACCGTTTGAAGAATTTCAAACTCTTGATAGCTACCTAGCCAATCTTCTTCAATTATCCAAGGCGCCACTTTAACCAAGCGACCGGGTAGACTGGTTTGCTTGGCTAGCAATTTGTAAAAATTTTGAGTGAAAACAGCTAAAGGTTCGTGGGAATAGCTTGCCCAATTAACAGCTAAAGCATGATCAAAGAACACGTCTAAGACAATGCCCGAATAACGCCTTAACTCAGGGCTAAACCTTAATCTAGCTTCTGTTATGAGCGGGTGCTGATCTGTCCAAGCATCTAAACGTCTATGCAGATGAATGGCTGCTTCTAACTCTGCAGGGTAGTGGCCTTTTAAAGGGCCTTTCACAAAGTCACCATAAAGGCTACCAAGCAATTGGTTAGGGCGCGAGCCACCTAAATGTAAGTGTGCTAAATAATTCATTTTAATTGACAATAACTTTCTAAAAGGCAAAAAAAACCCCAACACTGAGTTGGGGTTTTCTGCTAAACGCTAATATTAACCAGCAAAGTTTTGGTTAACAAAGTCCCAGTTAGCTAGTGCCCAGAAAGCTTCTAGGTACTTAGGACGCGCATTGCGGTAGTCAATGTAGTAAGCGTGTTCCCAAAGGTCTACAGTCAGTAGTGCAGTGTGACCTTCAGTCATGGGTGTACCAGCGTTAGAAGTATTAACAATTTCTAGTTCGCCAGCAGCATTTTTAACTAACCAAGTCCAAGATGCACCAAAGTTGTTAACAGCTTTGTTATCAAACTCTTTTTGGAATTCAGCAAAAGAACCCCATTTTGCATTAATCGCATCAGCAATAGCACCAGTTGCAGCACCACCACCATTTGGGCTTAGGCTATTCCAGTAGAAAGTGTGGTTCCAAACTTGTGCAGCATTGTTAAATACTGGACCAGCTGGTGCAGCTTTAATAATTTCTTCTAGGCTTTTACCTTCAAACTCAGTACCAGGTACTAGCTCATTTAGCTTGGTAACGTAGGTTTGGTGGTGTTTACCGTGGTGGAAGTCGAGTGTTTCAGAAGAAATGTGTGGTTCTAGTGCATCTTTTGCAAAAGGTAGTGCGGGTAATTCAAAAGCCATGGTGAATCTCCTTTTTTATTACTCATCAAGTGAGGTTGTAGCTATTGGTTCTATTAACTAGATGGTGCCTGTATCAGTTAATTTCAAGGGGCTGATACAAATCAATCAACGCGAGAATAATAACATTCACTAGCAAGTCTTACAAACCCGAGCTATTTAGTGGGATATACCCTAGCAGGTTTAACTAGCTAGCTACTTTTTAAAAAAAGTTACAGTAGCTACTCCCTCGACTTCTTGGCAAAATAGATTGAAATTTGAAAACAGAATAACCACTGGTGAATTGACCTTATGCCTAACCGTAAAGAGCCACGCTTAGAAATTGAAGAAGTAGAAGCTGCTGCCAAGCCAACCGGAGAGAGGGCAGAAGCGACAGAGGCAACTAAAAAACAGTCAGCCCATGCTAGTCAGTCTGAAGCCAAACCAATACAAGAACCTAAGCCATCACCAGAAGCCAAGCCAACACCTGAAACGCAACCAATAAAAGAAAAATTACAAGCGACTCAGCCTGCTAGTTCTTTTAAAAGCTGGTTGGCTATAGGTTTAGCCACTGCTGCTTTAGGAGTTTTGGTTTGGCAATACACGCAAGCTCAACAACAGCAGGCGTCCTTAGGCTTGCTAGCGGATCGAATCCAAGAGCTAGAAATACGTCTTTCTGAAACCGGTGAAGACTTATCTTCAGCAGGTAGTAGTTTTAATAATCAATTAGAGGAAACAAAAGCTACAATTAATTCACTTATTTCAGAGAAATCCAAAAACAATGAAGCTCATAAAGAGATTCGTTCTGCTATAGGCAAACTAGATAGTAAAACACAGCAATTGAATAATGGCTTGGATAAGTTAGAGAAGCAATTAGCCACCTCGCTGGCAGCAAGTGAGTCTGCTTTAGCCCAAAGCAAAAGCTTAGCCAGCAATCTTAAAAGCAATACCGATGAGTTTAATTTTCATATTAATGAACTTAATCAGCGCCTTGCAGAAATTAGCCTAACGACTAGTGCTTTTGATCAGCGTTTGCGTGATCAAGACCAGCGTAAACAACTAGAAGCCTTGCAAAAACAGCTTGCTCAACTCACAACAGAGATGAATCAAATACTGCCAGATGACTTGCAATCTAAGTTAGTTGAGCAGGAAGAAATACTGTCTTCACTAGAAGCTAGCCGTTCACAACTAGTGAGTCGTGTGACACGTTTAATGGAAGAAGTAAGAGAATTGCAACAAGCTAAATAAACCCTGTTAGGAGGCTAGCTAAAAAGTTGCTATAATGCGCTGCCTAAAAAGGAAGCTAGTTATTTTATACATTAAGTTGAGGTTGTGTTTTGACAAATACCCCTGCCGCACCGTCTGGTTCAAAAAATTCACCTAACAAGCGTCGTCGCCGCAGACCAACGAACCGTCGCCCTAACTCATCCCGGGCTGCTCGAAGCACACCGAAAAAGCAGCAGCAAGGAATGGAAAGCATGGCTGACTGGAATCCGCAAGATCACCAGGTGGCAGCAATGGAAGGTAAACTACGCTTTCAAGACTTAAAGCTACCTAAAGAGTTATTACGTGCCATTGGCGAGCAAGGCTTTGACTACTGCACTCCCATTCAAGCGCAATCTTTATTTTATACTCTGCATGGCATTGATTTAATTGGTAAAGCCCAAACAGGAACGGGTAAAACCGCAGCCTTTTTAATTGCCATTCTTACTTATTTGCTTGAAGAAGAAGCACCAGCTGGGCAAAAAATTGGTGCACCCCGTGCGTTAATTTTAGCGCCTACCCGTGAGCTGGTTATTCAAATATGTAAAGATGCTGAAGCCTTAATGCGCTATACACCTTTTAAACTACTATCAGTAGTGGGTGGTATGGATTATGTTAAACAGCGTGATCAGCTCAGAAACGAAAAAATAGATCTGCTCGTTGCAACACCTGGTCGTCTACTCGATTTTCACAGCAAGCGCGATGTCGACTTGCGTGAAGTTGAAGTGTTAGTGCTTGATGAGGCTGATCGAATGCTAGATATGGGCTTTATTCCTGATGTGAAACGCATCATTAGAGCCACGCCCAATAAAGAAGAGCGCCAAACCCTGCTCTTTTCGGCCACTTTTACTCAAGACATAATGAACTTGGCTGACCAGTGGACGATTGCACCACAAACCGTTGAAATAGCAACTAAAATTCAGGCATCAGACAATATAGAGCAGCATGCGTTTTTAGTGTCTGATGATGAAAAAATTCCCTTATTAACCCGCTTAATTAAAAAGTGGGCTTTAACCAAGGTGCTAGTGTTTGCCAACCGTCGAGATGCTACTCGCAAAGTCTTTGAGGCACTCAAAAAGTCGGGTGTTAACGTCGATATGCTTTCTGGCGAAGTGGAGCAAAGAAAGCGCATTACCACGCTAGAAAATTTCCGCTCAGGCCGCATCGAAGTGTTAGTAGCTACCGATGTAGCAGGGCGAGGTATTCATATAGACGATATAAGCCACGTTATTAATTTTAACTTGCCAGAAGACCCAGAAGACTATGTGCACCGTATAGGTCGTACAGGTCGAGCAGGTGCACTAGGTACTTCAATTAGTTTTATTGGTGAAGAAGATGCTTTTGCTTTACCAGCCATTGAGGGGCTGACCAAAAACAAACTGCCTTGTGTTTACCCACCTGACGAGCTGTTAAAAGAAGAGGTATGAAGGCTCAGTGGCAGGCATTAATACAGCAAGCTTATCGAGACTTTTTAGCGGGTAGGGGTGCTAAGGCACGCCGTGGTCAGGCCCACATGATTGCAGACATAGCCAAAAGTTTTGCAGCCATTAAAGAAGACGAAGAAGGTAAACGTACCAGTCAACAACAGTTAATAGCTATAGAAGCAGGTACAGGTACAGGAAAAACCCTTGCCTACCTGCTAGCCACCCTGCCCATAGCTCAAGCGCGTGAAAAAAAACTAGTTCTAGCCACGGCAACCATTGCGCTACAAGAACAGCTTTTACTACGTGATTTACCTGATTTAGCCAAATTAACCAACCTAACTTTTAGCTATGCTTTAGCAAAAGGGCGGGGGCGTTATGTGTGTACTGCTCAGCTAATTAAAGCCCTAGATAAAAGCCAGCCAGAAGAAGATGCCACGCTAGATTTATTTCAAGCTGAGTTAGTTAAACAAGCCAGTGGTTCAGGCCAAGATCAGTTAGAAAAGCTGGCTGAAAACCTCTCTTCAGGTGCTTGGGATGGTGATAGGGATTCACTAAAAGAAAACCTACCCAATGAAGTCTGGGAAAGATTAACCACCGACCATCAGCGTTGCACTAATCGTCGCTGCCCTCACTTTACTGGTGCTTGCCCATTTTTTAATGCAAGGCGAGCAATGGAGCAGTCTGACATTATTGTTGCTAACCATGACCTAGTGCTAGCAGATTTAGCCCTAGGGGGTGGAGTAATTTTACCCTCACCTGAACAAACTTATTATGTGTTTGATGAAGCGCACCACCTACCCGATAAAGCCATTAACCATTTTGCAGCCAGTTTTCGTTTTAATACCGCTTTAAGCTGGCTAAGGCTACTAAAAAAATTTCAGCCAGAAGTTTTAAAAAAACTAGGAGCCTCTAGCCCTTCAGCGGCTAGATTGCTTAACCAACTGGTTGCGCCCTTAGAAATTTTAGAAAGAGACTTAGGTGCGCTTTATGGTCAGCTTTATGAGCAGGTAGAACATCTCCCGAGGGATTCAAGGCCTGCCGTTCATCGCTGGCCTAATGGGGTTTTACCACCTAACTTGTTAGCCTTTTCAGAAGCGTTGGTCATTCACTTTGCAACCCTGTGTCGGGTACTAGAAAGCTTGGTGAACCTATTAAAAGAAGCCCAAGACCCAGAAAAAAATTCTAGCCTAGATGCAGATTTAGCTGGTGAGTGGCAGCCACTCTTGGCCGTTCTACATACCCGTGCTCAGTCTGCCCACCAATTGTGGATGCTCTGTGCCCAGCAAGACCCACCCAATCAGGCACCTTTAGCACGCTGGTTAGTTAGGCATAGTTTAAATGAAGGTGATGAAGACCTAGAGTTATGTGCTAGTCCAGTGACAGCAGCAGGCGATTTAGCCTATCGGTTATGGTCACGTTGCTTTGGAGCCACTTTAACTTCAGCCACTTTAACCGCCCTAGGTAAGTTTGACAGATTAAAACAGCGCGCAGGTTTAAGTGCAGATGCTGTCTGTAAAACCTACCCTAGCCCCTTTAACTACCCAGAGCTAGGTGTTTTTGAAGTACCCAAACAGGCTTGTGACCCATCGCAAGCAGAAGCACATACCGATGCTATTTTAGACTATATGCAGGAATACCTAGATCACCCAGAAGCTTCGGCTTTGGTGTTGTTTAGTTCACGTAGACAAATGAATGAAGTGTATGACGGTTTAGCCAGTCAGCTGCGTAAAATAACCCTGACCCAAGATATGCTGTCTAAAAATAGGCTAATTGAAAAACATCGTCAGAGAATTGATGAAGAAAAGCCCAGCATTATTTTTGGTTTAGCTTCCTTGGCAGAAGGTATTGATATGCCGGGTAAATACCTAACGCATGTGGTGATAGTTCGCCTGCCTTTCTCAACCCCAGATGATCCGGTAGATGCCACGCTGGCAGAATGGATAGAAGCCAGTGGTGGCAATCCCTTTATGCAAATAAGTGTACCCGATGCCAGTATTCGATTAGTGCAAGCCTGTGGGCGATTAATACGCACTGAACAAGACATTGGGCGAGTGACTTTATTAGACAGGCGTATTCTTACCAAGCGCTACGGCAGTCAATTGTTAAACAGCCTCCCTCCATTTCGCCGCGAACTACACTAGCCTGTGAAAGTGAAGCTGTAAACATAAGTAGCCATTTGTTACTTTACGAAACCTAGTTAGTTTTTTTGTTTATCTAACTTAAATATGTACTTTTAATAATTCTATTCATTGCTTATGCTGTTAGTAATAAAGATAAAGGCATATAAAGTATGAATACTCCCTTCCCTAAGAATTTACTCGCTCAGCTGCGCTTCTGTCTTTACTTGCTTCTCCTAGTCAGCAGTCTAAGCACGGCTTCTGATACTGTGGTTATTCAACTTAAGTGGCTTCATCAGTTTCAGTCTGCAGGTTATTATGCCGCCTTAGATCAAGGCTACTTTGCCGAAGAGGGTTTAAATGTTGAGTTAAGGGAAAGGGATATAGAGCTAAGCAATGTTGATCAAGTATTAGCTGGTGAAGCTCAGTATGGTGTAACTGACTCCATAATTTTGCTTAATCAGACGCAAAGAAACGGTGTTATTTTAGTTGCACCTATTTTCCAGCACTCACCCAATGTTTTGATTAGTTTGCGCTCTTCAAACATTAATCGACCTACAGACTTAGTGGGTCGTCGTTTAGCCTTTTATGAAAACGATACAGACGGTATTTCTGTACTTGCTATGCTTGCAGAGCAAGGTGTATTGAAAGACGGTCTTATAAAAGTTGATTTATCTAATCGTATTGAACGGCTTATTAGTGGTGAGGTTGATGCCATTGCAGCCTACAGCACCAATGAGCCTGTTGTGCTTAGAGAGTTAGGCTACTCCATTAATATTCTTGACCCTAAACATTACGGAATGGATTTCTACGGTGACGTGTTTTTCACCAGCACTGATGAAGCAAATAAACACCCCAGTAGAGTTGCTGCTATGCGCCGCGCTGTATTGCGAGGCTGGGAATATGCGCTAGACAATAAAGAAGAAATTGTTGATTTAATTCTTAGAGATTACAACACTCAAAATAAAACCAAACAAGCCCTTATGACCGAAGCACAGGGGCTAGAAACGCTTGTTGCCAGGCATACAACCGAATTAGGTACCCTGGTACCGGGTCGTTTAGAGTATATGCTGGCGCTCTTAGCTAAAACTAAAATAATTGAAACCGAGTTAACTCAATCAGACTATGAGCAAAGAATTGGGCGCTTAATTTTTGATAGTCAGCCTAATAAGGCACTTAATTTAACGCCAGAAGAGCAAGCCTTCTTAGCATCTAACCCTACTTTAAAAGTTGGGGTAGACCGTAACTGGCCACCTTTTGAATACCTAGATACCAAAGACATAGTTTTACAGGGTATAAGCAGAGACTACATAAGACTGTTAGAAGAATTGCTGCACCTGAAATTTGCAATTCAAGACCAGCTCAGTTGGCCAGAAACTCTAGATGAAGCTAAAGCTGGGGGTGTGGATTTCTTTCCAGCCATTACCAAAACACCAGAAAGAAGCCAGTATTTGAGCTTTACCCAGCCTTATATTCGTTCCCCGATGATTATCGTGACTGATAATCAGGTTAGCTTTATTTCTAATATGAATGAGTTGAATGCTAGGCGTGTAGCCGTGGTAAAAGGCTATGCATCACATGAAATGCTAGAAAAACACCACCCCTTGATTCAACTTGATTTAAGAGATAGTGCCATAGAAGCTTTAAAAGCTGTCGCGGCAGGAGAAGTTGATGCTTTTATAGATAATCTTGCTGTTGCAAGCTACTTAATACGTACACAGGGTTTGGCAAACTTAAAAATATCGGGTCAAACACCCTATTCTTTTGACTTGTCTATGGCTGTACAAAAAGACCAGCTACTTCTTAAATCTATTTTAGATAAAGCACTAGCACATATTTCTAGACAGCAACACACTAACATTTATGATAGCTGGGTGACCTTAGAGGTTGAAAAGGGTTTTCCTTGGAGCAAGTTTTTACCGCCCTTTATTGGTTTAGGTTTAACTTTGCTAGTGCTCTGTTGTTATACCATCTATTTATTTAAGCTTAATCAGCGCATTAGAGTGGTGAACTGCAAACTAAAGAAAGCGGAGCTTGCCTTAAAAGAAAAAAATATTCAGTTAGAAAAAGCCTCCGTTACCGACAAGCTAACGGGTGCCTATAACCGTCACTATTTAGATAAAGCTTTACAAGATTTGTTGGCACTAGCACAAAGGCATAAAAGACCTATGTCTATTGCTTTGTTTGATTTAGATTTGTTTAAAAAAGTGAATGATAACTTTGGTCATCAGGTAGGAGATAAAGTCCTTCAGGCCTTTGTTGAGTTGGTTGATAAAAATACGCGAGTGAATGATGTGTTCGGACGTTGGGGTGGTGAAGAGTTTTTATTAATTTGTCCTGAAACCAACAAAGAACAGGCTTGTTTGGTGGTTGAAAAAATTAGATCAGCTTTAGAAAAACAGTTTTTTGATGAAGGCATAAAGCAAACTGTGAGTGCCGGAATAGTAGAGGCTAAACAGGGTTTAACCGTTGATGACTTGCTTTCTTTAGCAGATGAGAAACTCTATTTAGCAAAAGGAGCAGGGCGGAATAAGGCCATGAGCTGAACCTAACTTCTATTCAACTCATGGCAAACTTATGATTGCTTAATAACTAAGTTTTAAACTGACTGACCTGCCCATTAAGGGTTTCAGCTAACCGCGCTAGATCCTGGCTAGCTTGGGTTGTGTGTTCAGAACCCTCTCTAGTTTGGCTAGAAAGCTCATTGATATTAACCACATTACGGTTTATCTCATCAGATACAGCCGCTTGTTCCTCAGCAGCACTGGCAATTTGTGTATTCATATCATTAATTATTTGAATCGCTTCACTCACCATATCCAAAGCCTCTGCAGTTTCTTTGGCATGGTTAACTGTATCTACCGCTTTTTTACGGCTTTCAGACATGGCACGGTAAGATTCATTTGCTTCTTTTACTAAGGTTTCAATCGTAACCTGGATTTCGTTAGTGCTTTCCTGAGTGCGAGCAGCGAGTCCTCGAACTTCATCGGCAACCACTGCAAAACCTCGACCATGCTCACCAGCACGGGCCGCTTCAATGGCAGCATTTAAAGCCAGTAGGTTGGTTTGTTCGGCAACAGAGCTAATTACATCCATAACCACACCAATATTTTCCGTACCCTCTTTGAGGTGGTCGAGGGTTAAGGCCGTTTGTTCAATGCTCTGATCTAAGTCTGCTAAGGTTTTAAGTGTAGCTTTTAAGCGCTCTTCACCTTGCTGGGCTTGGTCTATGGCATTTCTAGCTGCCGCCGCCGCTTGTGTGGCATTGGTAGCAACTTCTTGTACTGTGGCTGTCATCTCGTTCATGGCTGTAGCAACCTGATCGGTCTCTAAGCTTTGCTGGTGAACGGTTTGAGAACTTTGTTGAGTAACTGCAGAAAGCTCTTCAGCAGCGGCAGAAACGGATAGCGATGACTGGTGTGTTTGTTTAACCAGTTCTTGAATCTTACTAATAAAACCATTAAATGCATTGTTGATTTGGGTTAGCTCATCTTTACCATCTAAGGGTAAGCGATGCGTAAGGTCGCCATCGCCGTCGGCAATATCACGCATTTTAACTAGCATGTTACCCAGTGGCCGCTTAATAGAATTTATAATGAGTAGAATTAAACCACCCATAATAATGCTAGCCAATATAAAGCTAGTGATCAGTTTTAACGCATGCTTCCATAGCAGAGCATTCATGGTGTCTAAGTAAACGCCATTGATGACAACAAGATTCCAGGGCGTGAATATTTGGTAGCTAGCCAGCTTGGTGACTGGTTCAGAAAAACCCAGTTTATCCCACATATAAGTAGAGTAACCTTGGTTGCTATGTCTGGCTTTTTCTAAAATATCTTCAATAAAGGCAAAGCCTTCTACGTCTTTAACCCTAAGCATGTTGGTGCCTTCTAGCGAGGCGTTAGGATGCATAAGGGCAGTGCCTTGAAGGTTAAAAATAGAGAAGTAGTCTCGGTCTTTACCAGTAGTAAAACGAAAGTCCTTAATCATATTAAAGGCTTTACTTTTTGCTTCTTCAGTGCTGATTAATCCTTGTTCAGCCTGTTGGTGATAATGCTCTAAGGTGGTGTTGCTTAGCTCAAGTAATTGCTTTAGCTGAAGATTTTTTTGATTTAGAATGGCTGTACGCTCTTGCTGAATAGCTAGAAAGCTGAGTAGCCCCATAGTGATAACTGCTAAGACTAGAATAAGCCATAGTCGAAGGTTGATCGTGAGTTGTCTAAGCATAAGCTGCATAGAAAAAATCTCCAAAATTACTGAAAGTAGTGTGAAAGCAAAATAGATCGAAGATTTTTATTGTTATAGAGCTGTGACTAATTTTTTTGCTCAGTTAAGATGTATATTATTATTTTGTTTAGGGTGCGCAATTATGCCTTTAAAACGCGATGGGTTTCTAGTTTTATTCTATAGAGAATTGTTAACCAGTTTTTTTCTACTACTTAAAGGGCAAAAACATGAGTTTTTCGGCTAGCCTTCATCCTGAAAATCTCGGGTGGATTGCTTGGGTTTTATACTTGGTATTTTTAGCCGTTGCCTTGTGGCAGGTGCCTTGGAAAATTTTACTAAGAGAAAGAGGTTTGCAGCACCTTTTTTTAGGCAGCATTGTTCTTGTAGCTTTTTTATGGCAAATGCGTGCAGGCATTAGCTCACAAGTGGCTATCCACCTTATTCTAGCAACCAGCCTTACACTCATGTTTTATTGGCCTATGGCTCTGATTGCTACAAGTATTGCTCTGTTGAGTCTAACCTTTAGCGGTAAAGCAACTTGGGATATGTTTGGCATTAATGCGCTGTTAATTTGTGTTTTGCCTGTTTTTGTTAGTCATTGGGTATGGCGTTTTGTGGAGTGGAAGCTGCCCGCTAATTATTTTATTTTTGTTTTGGTTGCTGCAGGTGTTGGCAGTATTTTAGCTGTTTTAAGCACAGGCTTAGCGGTTATTTTAATTACCTGGATTTATATTTCAGGTCATCAGTTTACCCATTTGGCACAAAACTATTTCTTGTTTCTACCCCTTACCCTACCTCCAGAAGCCGTTGTTAATGGCATGATTATCAGTGGGTTAACTGCTTATATGCCTGATTGGGTGAGGGCTTTTGATCCCAAAAAATACCTAGATGGAGCTTAACAGAAAGCTGGTTAACGCCTTACAGGTCGCTTTTGTAGCTTGCGTTGTAAAGTACGGCGGTGCATGCCTAAAGCGCGTGCAGTAGCAGAAATGTTGCCATCATTTTCATGTAAAACTTTTTGTATATGCTCCCAGGTTAGGCGGTTAACCGACATGGGTTGTTCAGCTAGAGGGGCATCTGGGTTGCCTTCTTGCTTTTGGAAGGCAGCAAGAATTTCATCAGCATCTGCCGGTTTGCAAAGGTAATTGACTGCACCTAGTTTTATGGCTTCAACTGCGGTTGCTATGCTGGAATAACCGGTTAGTACCACAATTTTAGACTGAGGCGATACTTCAGCTAACTGAGGCAAAAGGTTCAAGCCTGAGCTACTCTCTAGTTTTAAGTCTAAGCTAATTAGGTCTGGCTCGAAGCTTTGAGTTTTTTCTAGGGCTTGCGCTTCATTAGCAGCCACTTCAACCTCATAACCTCGTTTTAAAAAAGCACGCTCTAGTACATGAGTAAAAATATCGTCATCATCTATAACTAGAATACGTGTGCTTTCTTCTTGCTGATCGTCACTACACATGAAACTACTTCTCCTTTTTAATTCTTAGCTGCCACTGATTTCTTAGCTACAGTCGCTTTAACAGGAAACCTGACCTCGGTTAAAGTTCCGCCGTGTTTATGATTATACAGGTGAACAGTGCCCCCTAACCGATTTATCGTGGCATGAGTTAAAAACAACCCCAAACCTAAACCTTTACTTTTGGTCGATAAAAAAGTTTGACCTAAGCGTTCAGCTATTTCCATTGGAATACCTGGGCCTTGGTCATGGATATCAATTTGTGCTTCTTGTTTAGTCCAGTCTATAACAATCGTTACTGGTTCATCGCTGGCATCGGCTGCATTATTTAACAGGTTAATTAACGCTTGCTGTAGAGTAATGTCATTACAAATACGGGGTTCATCTTGGCTGTTATCTGACCAGTCAATGCAGTAGCGCACATCGGGTCGTAATACTTCCCAGTGTTCTAAAAGTTGTTTTAAAAAGCATTTAAGGGGTTTGCAATCTGGATTGAGTAACCTACTACGATCTGCATTACTAACTAAAGACTGAAGAGTAACTTTACAAGTATCTACCTGTTTGCGTAGTAGGTCTAAGTCTGCACTTAATTCTTTATCACTCGTATATTCATTACTCAGTTCTTTTAGTATGACCGCCATAGTTGAAAGAGGGGTACCTAGTTCATGTGCAGTACCCGCTGCTTGAGTAGCCACTGCAATTATTTGCTCATCGCGTAAGGAGTGTTCGCGTGTTTGAGATAAATCAGCATCCCTTTGACGTAAAGATTGAGCCATTTTAAAAATAAATACACTAATTAAGCTGGTACTGAGTACAAAGTTTGCCCATCTACCTAATAAATGCACGTTTAATTCACTGGTTTCAGCTAGGTGTTCAAGTTGCGGTACAGGCTGATGAAAAAGCATTAAAAGTGGGTAGGCGAATAAGATATATGCAGCAATAATCCAAGTTGAACGCCAAGGCAAGGTTGCGGCTGAAATGGTTAAAGGCACTAAAAAATAAGAAATAAAGGGATTGTTAGCACCACCTGTAAAATAAAATAGCAGGCTTAAACCAAGTAGATCGGCTAAAAGGTGTAATAAGTATTCTGTATCAGTAACAGGACCAGGCCAGCTAAGTCGCCACCAGGTGAGTAGGTTAACTAAAGCCATGGCTAGAATAACTGAAAAGACAGCAACAACTTGTAACTGAAAATTTAAAACTTCTAACCCAAAGATGATACCGCCTAAGAAACCTGTCCAAGTAATACCTCTTACCAAGGTTAAGCGTAGTAAGTTACGACCGGGAGTAGAAAGTGGTAGAGGTTGAGTTGAATAGTTGGCAGGCAAGTGTTATTTCCTAAATAAATTGAGCCGGGCTATTGAGTGAATTTGTTTATTAGCCTAGCTGATTGATAGTTTAATTATACTAACCTGGATTCAACTCTCAAGTGCAACTCATTAAACTAGGATTGGATGGCAAGCTGCTGTAGCATCTTATGCTTTTCAATCGACCAAGAATGAGAAGCAAACATGAGACACTACACACAGCTCACCAGAGAGCAACGATACCAAATATCTGCCCTGCTTGATAACAATTTAACCCAAACTGAGATCGCTAAAACGCTTGGTGTTCACAAATCAACCATTAGTCGAGAGCTTAAACGTAATACAGGCAAACGTGGATATCGGCCTAAACAGGCTCACGAATTTACCGAAGAAAGGATCAAACAACGCTCAAAAAAACGCTTTATTGAGCCTATTTGGGGTGT
>NZ_JMLW01000013.1 GCF_000686905.1 Marinospirillum insulare DSM 21763 | reverse complement strand
CAACACCCCAAATAGGCTCAATAAAGCGTTTTTTTGAGCGTTGTTTGATCCTTTCTTCGGTAAATTCGTGAGCCTGTTTAGGCCGATATCCACGTTTGCCTGTATTACGTTTAAGCTCTCGACTAATGGTTGATTTGTGAACACCAAGCGTTTTAGCGATCTCAGTTTGGGTTAAATTGTTATCAAGCAGGGCAGATATTTGGTATCGTTGCTCTCTGGTGAGCTGTGTGTAGTGTCTCATGTTTGCTTCTCATTCTTGGTCGATTGAAAAGCATAAGATGCTACAGCAGCTTGCCATCCAATCCTAGTTTAATGAGTTGCACTTGAGAGTTGAATCCAGGACATTAAAAATGTGCTATCTTTAACATTTATTTTTATAGGGCGTCTATTAAAATAAATTAACTAAAAGCAGATCGGGTGTTGCACTCAGAGTTAATGCCTAAGGTGATATCGAGTTAAATACAACCACAACTCAGAAAGCCTGTTGGTTAAGTTATAATTCAGTGGTTTAATACCAGTTCAAATAATTTTTTAAATAAAGAGGTAGCTAATGAAAAATTTAAAATTTGGGGAAAAAACTTGACGTTCTTCACCAGATCGGGAGAGGTGTTAAGCCAAAGCAAGCACTCAGAAACTCACATTTCATCTAGTGGAGGTAGCGCAAGTACTGACCGACACGGCGCAAGAGTTAGTGGCCCTACGGTTAGTTCAGATGTTGTAACAAAACATGAGATTTGGCTCAAAGAAGAAGATGGTAATGAATTTAGTTTTACGCTAATCAATGAAGACATTCCTATCCGTGAAGGTCAAAAAATAAGCCTCATATTCTGCGGTCTTAAAGATGAGAATGATGGCTATAGATCAGCACTAGTAAATCATTCATCTAAAAAGCATTGGTTATTTCAAAACGCTGATTCATTAATTCGTCTTCTAGATCTTGGAGTAAAACCAAGCGCTCTGGAACTTTTGATTACGATTCCATTTATATTGTTAACATTATATGAAATTTTAATGTTCTTGGTGGGTAGCAAAGGCTTTGGTTTAATTACATGGTCTATTTATTTAGTAGCTTTTTCAATATACGCTTATTATAAAATAATACCTAAATCAAAAGATCATCTAAAAGACAGGAAAAACCTCAATAAACACTTAGAAACATTAGTTCAACAAGAATATCAAAATTATAAATAAGAGCTTTACTAATTGTATATCACACGATGTGCTCCTAACTTCTATGGAGCACATCATTGAAAACTCAACAATAACACTCTTGATTCTCACAATCTTATTCTTTAGGCATTAAGCGTGCAATACTACTAGCAAGGGGGTCACCATTACTTTTTAGATGTTGAGATAACGTATGACCTGTAGTTAGTTTAACCCTAGCTGGGTGTGCACCCTTTCTAACCAAGCGCAAAATAGCCGAATAGTTTCGTTCATTAAAAGCAGTTATTAACAAGTCATCCAACTCGGGTGCTGATTTTTTTCTAAAAACTCTTGTCGCAATTGTGAAGCGAATTAAAAAAAACTTTTCATTAATCGAAGCTAGTATTTTCTTAATTAACATTAAGGAATTAAGAAGTAGTCTAACCATCACTAACTCTAAAAGAATTGTACTAGTAAAAGGTAGCCATTTTATAAAAAAATTGTTAGAACTTAAACTCCAATTTGTCCAATTATTGATATGCACAATAAATATCTCATAAAGTCTATAAACATTAGATAATAAGTTGTCATGAAAGCTTAAAGCCAAGCCCCAAATACTCATGGATTGAACTTGAGTCCACAACCATAAATAACTACTATCCTGCTGACCCCAATTTAAAATAAAAGCTACACTTCCAACGAGGTAGTCCCAAGTTGATATTAAAAATTCTGTAACAAATGTAAAACCGGGAACTGCATGCAAGTAAACAAGTAATAGTTGGTAAACCGGCAAAAAATAGCCTTGTGGAAGAACTTCAGCAACTTCACCTAACCACCAAGCTAAAAGAAACAAAATAGGGTAAAGCATTAAAGCAGTAATTCTAGCGACTATACTTCCACTAATATGCTGCTGACTTGATTTTTCACCGCCCCTCCTGTGAACATAAAGAAGGCGAGATACTCCATCGGGATGGCTATCAAACAAAGTGCTTCTTGAGTTTATTGGAAGGCTATTTAATCCCAAAAATATAGACTGCCATCCCACTGCCTTTGCAGCCTGTCTATCGCATCGAAATTCAATTGAACGACTAATTGCAGCATCTAAACGCTTATAAATTGAAATTATGCCATTAATAACAACACTTGAGAGGTTATATAAGATAACCATTGCCCAACGAACAAATAAACCCACGATTAAAATAAGAGGGAGCACTTGATGAAGTGTTGCATATACTTGATCTCTAATTTTCATGTGAAATGCAAACTGTTTAGCCAATGCTTGACGGTACTGCATACTCAGAAAATCCCAATTTGTCAGGTGAGACAATTCATGGGCTAAAATGCCTTTAATGGCAAGAAAAGATGCATCTTCTGTGTTTTTATCTATGATTTTTTTAAGAAGTCCACCATAAATCATAACGCCCTTATGTCTTAAATCACGAAATGCAATTGCATTAACTTGACCTTCTGAGCAGTAAAAAACACGTGCTTTTTTCTCACTTGGAAACTGCTCTTTTACCTGCTTAAAAGCATTGTAAAGCCATGCTAGATTTTCATTGTCAGGTGTCGCTTCTTCTATGTTGTCGTCTTGTGATATTTGACGATAAGTGAATCCAAATAAGTTATCTGCGATACCATGCAATAAAATAAAGCTAACGTATAAAAAAAGCACTGTATATAAAATACGCCATTGATCCCAAGGTATATAGCCAGATGCATATAACCAATCTAATAAAAAAAACAAAGGAACTATAACAGGGGAATAAATTAACACTGTAACGCTAACAAAAAAAGCCGTAGCAATTATTACAAGAAGAGGCGATGCAATAAGGGCAAGCATAGTTTATTTCCCTAAAGTTACTTAAAAAACCTTATTAAGAAAAAGATGAAAATCTCTTATATATCACGCCTTTATAGGCGGATAAGAATTGTTGTTGATTTAATACTGCTTGTCAAATTTATTAAAAACAATTTTGTCAAACCATGAGCCATCTCACAATATGAGGTATTTCATCAACTTCAAAATGCACTGGCATGGGCACCACTTCGGGTATTGGAGAAGAGCCAGTTTTTCCTTCCGATCACAAAAGGTTTAATGGCATGCTCAACCCGTCGATGCTTTTGCGAAAATCCACCGGCTGCTTATGCAAATAAATGGCCAGCGGCTCAACAAACATCTTCATGCCGCTAGTGTTTTTATTAAACCAGCAAGCCAGCGAGGATCAACTGACAAAGGCAAAGTCAGTTCAGTTTGCTGAAAGCACAATGTCAGCTTGGTATCTGGGCTAACCGCGGACATTTTAACTGCCTGAGCTTGCACCTGATCAAAAGCACATCTTTGCGAACGCCACCCCCGTTTTTGCGTGCCCAATCCGTTAGTACGTAATATCGTGAGGAATCTCACCAGGCAAGCTGGCTCGAACTGGATATTTAATCTGGCTTTGTGTACCAAGTGCCGCGACTAATGGCTGATTTGTTTACTTGGCTGCAAGCTACAGATTATCACCCACTCATAGCCAGTGCAGTCTTTCATTATGAATTTGAGTTTATTCATCCTTTTGCCGGTGGCAATGGTCGTATGGGGCAGCTCTGGCAAAGCCTAATTTTAGCTAAGTGGAATCCACTCTTTGCCAACCTACCTATTGAGTCTTTAGTTTTTACGCACCAAACAGGATATTATCGCGCCATTTCTGCTAGCACCGAGCAAAATGATAGCGCTCCTTTTGTGGAGTTTATGCTGGCTATTATTGCTGAAACTTTAAGCTCACAAATTTCAGAAGTATCAACACCAGCCGATAAACAAGCACTCAGCCAACAGTTAGAGTCACAGCTAGGGTTGCGGCTAGAGTCAGCTTTGGCAGCTAAAATTATGCTGCTCTTGCAAAATGAGCCACTTAGCAAATCTGAGCTGGCAAGTTTGTTAGGGCATAAAAGCGTATCCGGTGAATTAAATAAACAAGTGAAAGCCCTGCTTAATCTTGCTTATATTGAAATGACCATCCCTGACAAGCCCAGCAGCCGACTACAAAAGTACCGTTTAAGTGAATTAGGTACAAAAAAACTGATAAAGCTAAATTGAGATAAGAAAAACTAGGAAGCTTACTCTTGTCGAGATATTAGAAAGCAAGCAAATACTTTCATCTAAGGCACTCTTACAAAAGCTGCCTGAACCTTTCCTGCTCCAAAAAACCGAAAATTAAGCCTTAAGGTCATTTATTTTAATTTTTAAAAATAAATACTGTGACGGTCCTGTATGACTTTAATGGATATTAAAGAGCTTCGCAGGTTCTTTCAGATTTCGCTCCCAATGCCGCTATTCTATACATTATCGCCATCTAGCGGCTTTTAGCGACTTTTAAAATGTCGCTACTGGGTCATTCTCATAACCAAATCCAGCCCCCGCTACCAAATTTTAGAAGGCAGATTATTAACTTAGTCTGCCTTTTTTTATGCCTGAAATTCAGTGTTTCAAGCCTTACCCTAAGGTCACTAACTTCCCCACCTTCTAGCAACACTTCTTAAAAGCCTTTAAGCATCAACCCTTAAAGGCTTTAGAAATCCCTTACCTACCAACCATGACCTTAAGGCTATTTTGTTATTGCTTTAAGATCTTTCTGAATCTAACCAAAAGCAAACAGCCCTTTAGTTATATTCTGGGCAAACAACCAAGCATTCAAAAGTGGCATATTCTTGCCTAAATACGTCCTGTGCCCAAAATGTGCCCAAACTGTGCCCAAATTTAATATTTCACGTTTTTAAAAAACTATAAGTTTTAGATTTTAGTGCAATGTACTAGTATCTGGTACGTGGCTACACTAATTACACACCACCAATCACTCTGAAACTTGTTAAGGAATAACAATGTTGCAAGCAATTAGTCAGAAAAAAAGCACCATACACCTCAGGTACCTTGGTGCTAGAGATGGGACGGAAGGTAAGGTATTTGAGGAAGATGAGCTTACATCCCTACTGCTTGGCCCTCTTCAGTTCATGCCAGAAAAAACTGTTGCTCTATTTTGGCACCTGCTACTCATTGAAATGAAAGCACCCAATTACACCTCATCATTACCTGACTCTGCACATATAGGGTTTTGGCCTAAATTTTCTGCGGAGCCAGGTCGAACCATAGAGCCTGATATGTTCGTAGAGCTACGATGGGCAGATGGCACAATATTTAAACTAATTGTAGAACTGAAATGGCGTGCCCCACTAAGTGGGAATGACCAATTACATCGCCAATGGGAATACTGCATTTCTGATGATGAAAGAAATAATGCTTTCCATTTGTTTATAGCGCCAGAAACAAGTGCTGCACAAGCTGCAAGATCATGCCCAGGCAAAGACCCATGGAAAGAGAGGTTAATAGAGATTAGCTGGTATGAACTGATGGGTGTTTTTGATGACATGGACACTACATTTGGCGTTTGGCCAGAGCTTGTTGTAAACACCCTGGATCGGCTTGGAATACGTAGATTCAAGGGATTCAATTACCTCAGCTACCCTTCAACGACTTTTGATACAAATCAACAACCCCTTTTTTGGAATGGGCTCATTAGCTCAGATTATTAATTTAAGGATAAACACCATGTCAAAATCAATGGGTGAAGCAATACACCAAAGCGCAAAGCTCCTCAGCCAAGCTGGAAAAGAAATCAACGCTTTGATGGATATGATCCAAGCAGAAGTTAACAGTGAGATAGAACAAAACCAACTAGGCTGCGATGCACAAGTTCACGGAAACTGGTACGAGGAATCAAATCTTGATGACTCAACTTTCTTATTCAATTTATACGCAATTGTTCTTCCGATTAAAAAAGGTAAAAGGAAGCAATCGGCTCAAAGCTATATCAACATTCAAGTTTCGTTAGACTCGGATGGTATGACACACCCCCAAGCAAACAATCTAGAACCATTAGCTCATATTTCTTTGTGGAATGTTCCGACCAACATCGCAGAAGACGAGTATATGAGTTTAGATTTAGTAGAAGATACAGAGTTAGAAATTCAAGATAATTTTTTAGTTAGCTGGGGTACTGATGCAGAAGATTGGACAGACCAGTGTTGGACTTACTCACTAAAACTAACCAGCCTAAATAGCCCTGAAGACGTTAGGAACAAAATAATTATTCCTTTCAGTCAGCTTATGAAAACCAACAACCCCATCGCAGCAGGTCTTGATAAAATTGAAGGTATTATAAGGTACGAAGAAATCACACCGAGGTTACTGAAGGTTATTTAGGTAGCCATATACTGGTCAAGCTCAAGTAGATACTTTTAATGGCTTTTTGCATTTTACAGTAGTTAGAAAACACCATGAGTAAATACGCGCCGCCCTTAACCATTACAGCCAAAATGTTAAACCTAATCGCTTCTATAAGCGAGCAGTTAGGGCGTGTTGCTGAGCGTGAAAACCAAGCTCAGACACTAGGATTACGCCGCGCAAATAAAATCCGCACTATTCAAGGATCGTTAGCTATTGAAGGTAACAGTTTAAGTGTTGATCAAATAACCGCTGTTCTAGAAGGCAAACCTGTTATTGCTCCTCCACGGGAAGTGCTAGAAGTAAAAAATGCTCTAGCCGTTTACGAAAAGTTTGATAAGTACAACCCTCAAAGCGAAGCTGACTTATTAGAAGCTCATCAAGTATTAATGTTAGGCCTGGTAGACGAACTAGGTAACTATAGAAGTGGTGGCGTTGGCGTTATGAGCGGTTCGCAAGTAGTACACCTAGCACCTCCTGCAAACCAAGTGCCGCGACTAATGGCTGATTTATTTGCTTGGCTGAAAGCTACCGACCACCATCCACTCATAGCTAGTGCAGTCTTTCACTATGAATTTGAGTTTATTCATCCTTTTGCCGATGGCAATGGTCGTATGGGGCGGCTCTGGCAAAGTCTAATTTTAGCTAAGTGGAATCCACTCTTTGCCAACTTACCTATTGAGTCTTTAGTTTTTGCGTACCAAGCAGGATACTATCGCGCCATTTCTGCTAGCACCGAGCAAACTGACAGCGCTCCTTTTGTGGAGTTTATGCTGGGTATTATTGCTGAAACATTAAGCTCTCAAATTTCAGAAGCATTAACACCAACCGATAAACAAGCACTCAGCCAACGGCTAGAGTCACAGCTAGAGTTACGGCTAGAGTCAGCATTGGCAGCTAAAATTATGCTGCTCTTGCAAAATGAGCCACTTAGCAAGTCTGAACTGGCAAGTTTGTTAGGGCATAAGAGTGTATCCGGTGAATTAAATAAACAAGTGAAAGCCCTGCTTAATCTTGCTTATATTGAAATGACCATCCCTGACAAGCCCAGCAGCCGGCTACAAAAGTACCGTCTAAGCAAAGTAAGCGTAACAACAACCCCACCAATTTAAACCTTTTAGCGGGGTTTAAATTCTTCATTCTCATAACCTTGGCTGCAAACTACACATCACCACCCTCTAATACCACATTCCTATAGGTAGTTATTAGCAAATTGTTTATACTGATTACACTCAGATACAGTGAGAATATAAGCACACTTATCTATAACAGGGATTGCTTATGGACAACAATATTAAGCTGGTAACGAACTCAGCTCTGCTGTGGGTTAATCTATTAGTGCTAGTGGCTATTTTTGTGGCCCTAATTTACTTAATAAAATATTACCGCACCAGGCTTAGAGGCCAAGCACTTTTGTTAAAAAGCCTACAAGATGACTCTAACGCTTTTCGTTACCTTATTGAAACAGCGCATGAGGGTATTGCCGTAGTACAAGATACCAAGCTGGCATACATTAACCCCAGAATGTGTCAAATGAGTGGCTATAACGAAAAAGAACTCCTAGCCTTAGCATCTTTTTTACCGCTTATTCACCCTTCAGCAAGGGATGCAATGCTAGCTAACTATAAGCGCCGTTTGGCAGGTGAAAAAGCACCACAACGCTATGAAAGTTTATTCTTACGGAAGAACGGTAATAGCTACCCTATTGAAATAAGTGGGGTATCAATAGTTTGGCAAGGTAGATCAGCAACACTGAACATGCTCACCGATATTTCTTACCGTAAGTCGCTGGAAAAAAAGATGCAGCAGCTAGCACATCACGACAGCCTAACCGGCCTACTCAATCGAACAGCATTAAATGAATGCTTAGAGCAGGCAGTCGCTCAGGCTAAAGAAAAGAACACCTCTTTTACTCTACTGTTTTTTGATCTCAATAAATTTAAAGAAGTGAACGACACCTATGGTCACGGGGTGGGCGATAGTTTATTGCAGCAAGTAACTGAGCGCCTTAAACCCCTCTTTAGAGACTCAGATACCTTTGCACGCCTGGGTGGCGATGAGTTTGTTGTGCTGCTAACACAGGTTAACAACAAGCAAAATTTAGAACAAAGCATGGAACGTATTAATGCAGCTATGCAACCACCTTTTCATATTCAAGGCCATGAAATAACCAGTCATTTAAGTCAAGGAGCGGCAACTTTTCCAGAAGATGGAACCACAGCCAAAGACCTACTAAGCCATGCAGATAAAAATATGTATGCAAATAAAAGAACCTACTACGAGAGCCACTAGCAGGCTTTTAAGATTAAGCCTTTAACCTGCTGCTCCTTCATAGTATCTTACTCGCACGACTGTTTCGGCAGATTCTTAAAAATAACAAAGTAGAGAACTTAAGCTACCCCTTAGCTAAGCGCCTCTAAAAAGGAGCTAACATGCCTACCCAATGGATAAAAACCCTCGGTTTAGGTCTTGCATTTACCTTTGCTACTACCCTGGCGAATGCCGCCACCTTAAAAGCATTAACCGACCCTAGCTTTGTGCCCTTTGAAATGATGGACCCAGCCAGTGGTGAAATGATAGGTTTCGATATGGATATTCTAGCCGAAGTTGCTAAGCGTGCAGGCTTTGAATACGACCTTAAAACCATGGATTTCAACGGTATTATTCCTGCCCTACAAACCCGCAATACTGATATCGCCTTAGCGGGTATTACTATCACCAAAGAGCGTGAAAAAATAGTCGACTTTTCAGACCCCTACTATGACTCTGGCTTACGCATTTTGGTTCGCTCTAATAACGACCAGGTCGAAACCATTCAAGACCTTAAAGGTAAAAAAGTAGGGACTAAAATTGGTAGCACCAGTTATAATTTCTTGGTTCAAGAATTAGGTGAAGATAACTCGGTAACGCCTTATCCTGGCAGTTCAGATATGTACATGGCGTTAATGTCTGGTGCTATAGATGCGGTTTTTTATGATGCACCTAATGTGGGTTACTTTTCTAGCACCAAAGGTAAAGGCCGCACCAAGGTAACTGGCCCTTTATATGAAGGTCAGCAGTATGGTATAGCCTTAGTGAGCGGTAGCCCTTGGGTTAAAAAAGTGAATAAAGCTTTAGCAGGAATGAAAGCCGATGGCACTTACAAAACCATTTATGAAAAATGGTTTGGCACTATGCCCTAACTTAAAGCCAACACAATTAAGGCCGGTTAATCCGGCCTTTTCTTATCATTAACGGAGCCGACTCACGTGGATAACCAGTTCCAATTTGACTGGCAAGCAGCATACAATTCTGTTCCTTTTCTTTTAAAAGGCCTGCCTTACACCCTAATGATTTCTTTTGGTGGTTTAATTGTAGGGTTTTTATTGGGCATTTTGTTTGGCCTACTTAGCTTAAATAAAAAGTGGTATTTACGTTGGCCAGCTACGGCTTATATAGAAATTTTTCGTGGCACGCCTATTTTAGTTCAAGTGCTGTTTATCTTTTATGGTTTACCCGATTTAATCGGCGCACCCATAGACCCAGTCACAGCAGCCATTATTGCCATAGCCGTTAACTCGGGTGCTTATATTTCTGAAGTAGTGCGCGGTGGTGTGCAGTCTATTGCTAAAGGTCAGCAAGAGGCAGGTGTTTCACTGGGCTTAACTAAAGTACAAACTTTTTGGTATATCACCTGGCCACAAGCCTTTCGGCGTATGATTCCACCCCTAGGCAACCAGGCCATTGTTAGCATTAAAGACACTTCCTTATTTTCAGTTATAGGCGTTGGTGAATTGGTTCGTCAGGGGCAGGTTTATATAGCTAATACTTTTACTGCCTTTGAGGTTTACTTTGCGGTAGCACTTATTTATTTAGCCATCACCCTGTCGCTTTCAATTTTATTAAGAATTTACGAACACCGCAGCCAGTCTGCCGCTTAAGGGTTAATCATGTCTTACATTGTTAATATGCAAAAACTTAACAAGCACTTTGGGCAGCTGCATGTGCTTAAAGATATCGACTTACAAGTAACTCAAGGTGAAGTGCTGGTTATTATTGGTGCTAGTGGGTCGGGTAAATCCACTTTAATTCGCTGCATTAATGGCTTAGAAGATTTTGATGCCGGCCAACTAGAAGTTGATTCCTTTAAGCTAGAACCTAAAGGCAAAAGTCAGCAGTCACTGAATAGCATACGTAAAGAAGTTGGCATGGTGTTCCAGCAGTTTAATTTGTTTCCTCACTTAACGGTGCAACGCAATATTATGCTGGCACCATTAAAAGTAAGAAATAAAAGCACTCAAGATGCAGCTAAGCTAGCAGACAAACTCTTAGCAAGAGTTGGCATTGCTAACCAGGCACACAAACACCCAGAGCAGCTTTCTGGTGGGCAGCAGCAGCGGGTAGCTATTGCCAGAGCTTTAGCAATGGAACCTCGCTTAATGCTGTTTGATGAACCCACCTCTGCGCTAGACCCTGAAATGGTGGGTGAGGTTTTAGATGTAATGCGTGGCTTAGCAAAAGAGGGTATGACCATGCTAGTCGTTACCCATGAAATGGGCTTTGCGCGTGAAGTAGCCGACCGAGTTATTTATATTCACGAAGGCTGCATTGTTGAACAAGGCACACCAGAAGAAATTTTTGATAATGCACAAAATGAACGTACCCAAGCTTTTCTTTCAAGGGTATTGTCGAATTAGTCACTAGCACCTTGCTCTAAAAACTGCTCAAAATCGTCAGCCATTAAAGGCTTAGAAAAGTAATAGCCTTGAATGTAGTCGCAATCTAGCGCCTTAAGAAAAGCGAGCTGTTCTGGGCTGTCTACACCTTCTGCTACGGTTTCTAGCTTTAAGCTATGCGCCAAGGCGATAGTGGCGCGAATAATGTGTTCATCTGAATCTTTCTCACCTATACCAATAATAAAGCTACGGTCTATTTTTAAATGGTCGGCATCTATGGCTTTTAAGTAGCTCATTGAGGAATAGCCCGTACCAAAATCATCAATAGATAAGGCAATGCCCGCTTTTTTTAACTGTTTAAGGTTATCCATTACCTTGTCTGAATTAGTCATTAGCGTGGTTTCTGTTATTTCTACACAGAGTTGCTCAGCAGGAATAGCATGGTCATTCATCATGCTTAACATCCGCTCTGCCAGGGCATCTCTAGCTAGCTGAACAGCCGAAATATTCATGGATATTTTACCAAACTCAATACCACGTTTATTCCATTCAGCCATCTGCTGAAACAGGTTTCTCATTAACCAAATTCCAATTTCAATAATTTGACCTGTTTCTTCTGCTAAGGCAATAAACTCAAAGGGCGAAACCCACTCGTCTTTGGTAACTTCCCAACGCATCAAAGCTTCAGCACCATAAACTTCATGATTAGTGGTATTTACCTGGGGTTGATAACGCAAGCTAAAGGCAGTATCAGACTTAATGGCTACTTCTAATTGCTGCTGAAGGTAAACACGCCTTTTAATAAGTGCATCCATTGTTTCATCAAAAAAGCGATAAGTGTTTTTACCTGCATGTTTGGCACGGTACATAGCCATATCTGCTTGACGCAGCATTTGTGAAGCATCAGAAAGGTTTACGTCACCAGTAGCAACACCCACGCTACAGGTAATATTGAAAGTGGCACCGCCATAGTGAAAGGGCTTAGTGACCACCCTAACAACCTTGCTGGCATAGTTAGAGAGCTTCTTTTTACTGGCGACATTTTTAACTAGAATTGCAAACTCATCGCCACCCAAGCGTGCCAAAAGATGTTTTTCTTTTATTAAGCTTTGCAGGTTAGACGTGGTGTGAATAAGTAAGGCATCACCTGCTTCGTGCCCCATGGTATCGTTAATGTCCTTGAAGCGATCTAAATCGATAAACAAAACAGCTATTTCTGATTTCTGGTCAGAATAGATAAATATCTGGTTTAAGTGTCGCTCAAAATAACGGCGATTAGGCAGGTCAGTTAAGGAGTCATGATCAGCCAGGTAGAGGGCTTTTTCTTCAGCATGTTTACGGGCCGTTATATCTTCATGCACAGCAATAAAATGCTCAATATTATTTTTATCATCTAAAATAGGCGTTACTGTTTGATCAACCACTAGGGTTTGACCTTTTTTATGCCGATTAATCAGCTCTCCTCGCCAGCTTTCACCAGCAAGAATGGTTTCCCATAAGTCTTTATAAAACTCTTTAGACTGATGGCCAGACTTTAAAACCCTGGGGTTTTTACCTTTTACTTCTTCAAAGGTATAACCCGTTAAATCCGTAAAGGCATTGTTTGTCCAATGAATATCGCCTTTTTTGTCGGTAATCACTATGGCATTAGCTGCACTTCTAATAGCAGTACTCAGTAGGTGTATGTCCCCCTGCACTAGCCTACGTTTTTCTTGTAGCACCACTATAACCAGAGCAACAAAGATGGTGAAAAAAGAAATAACGATTAAAAATATGCGAATCATTTTTTCATCATGCCGCCAAGAGGCAAGCGCCTGTTCTTCATCGGCCACTAAAACTAAAATTAATGGCAGCAAAGAAGTAGAACGGTAACTAACTAGGTAATTAACTTCATCAATGGAAGCACGATACTGCCCCCAGCTTTTTTGCTTAACTTGATCTAACACTTTCGCTGGGTTGGGTTCAATTTTACTGGCTATTAAAAGCCGCTCACCATCATAGCGGTACAAATGAATATTAGCGGCAAAGGAATCAGTGATTGCTGAAAAAAGGTTGTAATAGTATTGAGGATTAA
Source organism: Marinospirillum insulare DSM 21763 (assembly GCF_000686905.1). Taxonomy (GTDB): domain Bacteria; phylum Pseudomonadota; class Gammaproteobacteria; order Pseudomonadales; family Halomonadaceae; genus Marinospirillum; species Marinospirillum insulare. The sequence goes on along the minus strand of NZ_JMLW01000013.1, from coordinate 68,577 downwards.
TTGAAGCCACCAACAGACTTAATAACTGCCCTTGCTCATTTCTTACGGGTACACAAAAAGGTAGGTAGCTGTGTTTTGAATCTTCTGCGTAAGGATCATCGGGGTAACGACCTTTTTTTGGTGTTTCAATAATAAACTCAGTCAAAGGCTCGTTTTGAAGGCTTGTCACACAAGGGTAATCTAGCTTGCTAGCCAGGCCAGAGGTTGCCGAAGCAATAACACTACCTTCTGAATCAAGTAAATCGATTGCTCTTAACTGAGGAGAAATACGCAGTTGGTCAGCCAATAAATGGTTTATTGCTTTACTCGACTCTAATTGCTGCAGACTTTCGGCAATTGTCTGCATGCTGCTATTCACTGATTGAAAAGAACGAATAACTGTATCTTCAAGCGCATGTAATAAAACGGCATTACTTGTATTTTGTTCGGCAAGGCTTCGTTCTACACCTCGCTGCGCAGTATGTTGCAGGACTAACCAAAAGCAAAACACAATAAAAAATGCGGTAAGAAACACACCTTTTTGGCGTAAAGCAGCATTTTTTATTAAAACATATATATTAGGTAGCACAGGTATAATTGATTCCATAAAAACAGCAAAAAATTAGGTTTTATCTTAACATCTATCAAGGTTTCAAGCAGAGGTATTCCATGAAGCAGCAAGAAAAACATAGCTTTAGTCTAACCAAGCCATTATTAATTCTAGTCTATAGCTTGGTATTTTTTCTTCTAGGTAGTTCTTTTATTCCTGTGTCGGCTTTTGCTATGTCAGCAAGAGAGAAAAACATCAAAGAAGCTGGCAAGCTGCGGGTGTGTATATGGCCCGACTATTTTTCTATTACTTATAAAAATAAAAAAACGGGTGAACTTGAAGGTATAGATATAGACCTTTCGCGAGCCTTCGCAAGTGACCTAGGTGTAGAGCTGGAATACGTTGCTACCCACTTTGGAGTTTTTATGCAAGACATTCAAGCGGACCGCTGTGACCTAGCAATGTTTGGCGTGGGTATTACCGAAGCTCGCAAAGCCCACATAGATTACACAGAACCCTATTTAAGCAGTGGCATGTATGGCGTTGCCAGCAAAGCTAACCCTTATTTAGATAGTTGGGAAGCCATGGACCAAACAGGTGTAGTGGTAGTGGTTCAAAAGGGTACTTACATGGAAGGCGTTATGCGTGGAAGGCTAAAAAATGCTGAGCTAATGGCTGTTATTAAAAATAGCCAACGTGAAATAGAAGTGCGCTCTGGCCGAGCCGATGTGTTTATAGCTGACTACCCTTATGGGCAAAAAATGCTGCAGGTTTACGACTGGGCAAAACTGTTAACCCCTGAAGAAGCCACTACGCATATTCAATACGCCTACGCTATAAAAAAAGATCAGCCAGAGTGGCTAGAAAGAGTTAACACCTTTGTACAGGCTATTAAAACCGACGGTCGTCTTGAGAAGTATGCAAAAGAAAACAACCTACTGCCAATAGCGTTAACTGAGCCTTAGTTTATGATAGCTTTAGAACTAACCTGGTCATTTAAATGACCAGGTTAGTTGGTATTAAGACTGTGCTTCTGAGCTTAAATCTTCTGCTCCCTCTGAAACAACTGCTTCAACATCTTCAATACGCTCAACAGATTCATCAGCTAGGCTAACTAAGCTAGCGCTTCCGCCCTGCTTACTAATTTGATTCATTTGCTGAACATTCTGAATACTATCTTGATCAGATTTATTGCGAATACCTGCAATTGTTTCTCTGCTGCCTAGGAAGCCTTTCATTTCACCTAGAATTTCTTGCAGCTCTGATTCATTAGCATGCATGTTAAGAACAATACGCGGCATCTCAAGATTAAGTGCACCAGGAATTGCATAAGTTGAAGTTGTAATACGTGAGCTAAGAATCAAAGGCGTTATCGATGATTTAACAACAGTATTCTCTGATTTTGTAGAGTCATGGATTGCAGCACCAGTTGATACTTTACTCTCCATGAAAGTACCCTCTGCTTTAAATGACAACAACAAACTATTGAACTGTAACTCAGCCCACATCAAGTGACTGATCTGATTTAGCAGTCTTCCAGCTGAAGCAAATGTCCTCCAACTAAATAGTAAGGTCACAATTATTGCGCCAGAAGATAAAACAAGAGTAGCCAAGCTAAAAACATCATTATTCTCTGTGTTGATAACAGCTAATAAATGGTTAGAAACAGTATAAAATAGCCACATGCCTAATAGCGCACTAACAACAGTAAGAATTTGTGCGCCCAATGTGCTAAAGAAACGTATTTTTCTGAATAATGGTGAGTAGTGAAAAGGCTTATACTCTGGTTGAGTTTCAATAAGCAGTTCACCCTTAAAAGCACCCTTACCTTGGCTTTGCTCATTAAGTGTAGGTTTTAGTGCTTTATATAAACGGTTGGGTGTATCTTTATAACGACGATTCCCCATAATTATATTATCAACATTAATAAACAATTCGTTAGGGTGAACTTGTTCCTGTAAATTATCACGGTACTCACTTACCTCAGTGACAGGGTTAGCTAATTTAAGCCTTTCCCTAACCATAACAAATGTTGGTACCATAACAATTAATGCAGCAACAAGTAAAAGAACTAGATTCAAACCTGCACTATAACCACCCATAGTAACTATTAAAGTAATAGTCTCAGTGTCAAAATTTGTAACTATATAATTTTCGTAAACAAATCCAATCAATGTTGGAACAACTATTGCAGAAGCGACTAGCATGCTCAAACCTTTTGCAGTTTTTGCATGCAGCTCTTTATTATTTTTAGAGCTAATATTTCGACTTGCATTACGCCAAATTAAAATTAGGTAAATAACCAGAAAAATAGACATAAAAGAAATAATCACATCACCCGCGTCGCCAGCAAGACCTGTTGCTGTAATAAAAAAGGCAAGCCCAAAAGCTAGTAGAGCAACAATTGATGAGGCTAGTACAGAAAAAATTTCTTGAACGATATTTCTTAACTGATAGGGTGCAAAAATTAGTCGAGGAATCAACGTATGAACCATTCTAGCTAACCAACCCTGTGGTTCTTGGTAGGTTAAGTTTTTACGAGCCATTAACATCGATTCAAGGTTGTCACTTGTATAAACAAGAGATCCACGACTAGATTCTGCCTTCGAGTTATCTTGTTCTGTTGGGCTAAAGTTTTGAGCTAGAGATGAAGGTGCTGAACGTCCCACATAAAACCGGAAAGCCTTTAAGCCACCTTTTGCTATAGTGCTAAAACCTAAGAATAATAAAGATAAACCTAACCCTACCTGCCCCCAGGCCAATAATGGACTGGTTTCTAATGAACTTACAACATTAATAAGCGGATATACAGCTAAGGCTGCAATAATAAATCCCGCTAGCAGTTGAATTTTACCTTCAATTTTAAATGGATTTGATATTTCTAGTTTTTGGCTGCCGTAATCAAAGGCCATGATACTTAAACTCCTATTATAGAATATTACTGGTTAATTCTGCGCTATGAGAACTTCAAAATTGAAATAAACTTTGAAAAAATAAAATTTTTAGGTTTTTTAAAACAAAAAACCCCATATACGGGTAGCTTATAACAAATAACACTCATGACAGCAATTATTAAATTTTATTTATTAAAAGCTAAGTCCACTGAGTTATTTTATTGTTTTCTTTGTCACTAAACTTACCAAGAGCAATCATAATCACATCGATCAAAGTCCAAATACCTAGACTACCCAAAGTCAAAAGCATTGAAACACTAGCTCCAGTTTTACCAACGTAAAACCTATGAATGCCCAAACCACCTAAAAACAGTGCCATTAAAAATACTGGTAGTGTTTTTTTGTCACTCATGTCCTGCTCCTTGCTTTTATTAAAACAAATGGTTTTGAATTATTATTTATTTTATGCTGCATGTCAATTTAATTAAATTATTAATTCTTTATCCATGAACCAGATCACAGTACGTGATACTTCATCACATTAGATTTGCTTATAAATATAAAAAACCGAACTTTTGCTCCCTAATTTGGCTTTGCATTTGGTAAAAATAACACGAACATCACCAAAAGTACGGCTGGCGTTATAAGTTAAGGCGCTAACAAGAACCAAGCAACCGCCTAGAGCAATGCCTTCATATAACGAGGGTTGAAAATCTTCACCTCACCCCACCACCTTTGGCTTTATCGATTGCTTTACTAAGCACGTGAGAAGTTACTTAGTCTTTCTTGGTGCGCTCTATTAAGCTACGCAAGTTAGGTTAGCTGTAGGATCAACCACTCCACTTATAGCAGCCATATATACTTCTCGGCCATAGCATGAATAGACCTTAGTTTTAGTGGCGACCGTTTCGACCATGGAAGCTTTACGATTCTGAAATGCGCGACCCATAAGAAATGACTTCTAGTAGTTAGTAGATAAAAACTCGTCGATTGTAACTCCAGAATAGCGCTCTGTCATAGGTGCTTATCACTTAATTACTCATTTACTGTTAAACTGTTTTGCGAGTGCAATAACTTGTACTACCAATCAGTTTTAATCAGTAAGGAAAATCTTTATGTCGAACAAAATTAAAGTGGCAATTGCCGGTTACGGTAATTTGGGGCGGGGTGTTGAATCTGCGCTTGCGCAAAACCCAGACATGCAGTTAGTCGGTGTTTTTAGCCGCCGCGACCCTGTAACTGTTGAGCTTCTCAATAAAGACGTGCCTGTTTATGCCATGGCCGATATTGAGCAGTTTCAAGACCAGGTTGACGTAATGATTCTCTGTGGTGGTTCTCGCTCAGACTTACCCGAGCAAGGCCCTTATTTAGCCCAGTTCTTTAATACCGTGGATAGCTTTGATACTCATGCCAAAGTAAATGAGCATTTTGCTGCCCTAGACGCACCCGCTAAAAAAGCAGGCAAACTAGCTTTGCTTTCAGTCGGTTGGGATCCAGGTCTTTTCTCTTTAAATCGCATGTTTGGCGAAACCATTTTGTCAGAAGGTGAAACCTATACTTTCTGGGGCAAGGGTTTAAGCCAAGGGCATTCCGATGCGGTGCGTCGTGTGGAAGGTGTTAAGTCGGGTGTTCAATATACCCTCCCCTCAGAAGCAGCAATTGAGCGTGTTCGTGCGGGTGAACAACCTGAGTTAACTACGCGTGAAAAGCATATACGCCAATGCTTTATTGTTTTAGATGAGGGTGCCGATGCTGAAACGGTACGCACCAGCATAGTCACTATGCCCGATTATTTTGCTGACTATGACACCGAAGTGAATTTTATAGATCAAGCTACCTTTGAAAAAGACCATAGCAGTATGCCGCATGGTGGCTTTGTTATTCGTAGTGGTGTTACCGGTAGTGGTAACAAGCAAACCATAGAATATTCTTTAGCTTTAGGTAGTAACCCTGAATTTACAGCCAGTGTATTGGTTGCTTATGCAAGGGCTGTACACAAGCTAGCTGGCCTTGGTGAAGTGGGTGCAAAAACCGTGCTTGATGTACCGCCCGGCTTGCTTTCACCTAAAGACCCAGCTCAGCTGCGTTTAGATTTACTCTAAGTTATTTGCGCTTACGCTTACGGTCTGCACGTGCTTCTTTAGTCATTTTTAACTGCCTGGCTTTAGAAGCCTCACGACTATCTAGCTTTTCGGTAGCATAAGGGTTCTCACCGCTTCGGAATTCAAACCTTAGCGGTGTTCCCGTTACTTTTAATACCTTACGAAAGGTATTCATTAGGTAGCGTTTATAGCTGGTGGTTAAAGCAGCGGTTTGATTACCATGCACCACTATAATGGGTGGGTTTAAGCCACCCTGGTGAGCGTAGCGTAATTTAATGCGTCGACCATGAATCATGGGTGGCTGGTGTTCGCTAACCACATCTTGCAGCAGAGTAGTTAAACGGTTAGTAGACCAATGGCTGGTAGCAGACTTATAGGCTTTTTCTACCGAGCGGAATAGCTCACCAACACCTGTACCGTGCAGGGCAGAAATATAATGTACGTCTGCATAGTCAACAAATTCTAAACGGCGGTCGATGTCTTTTTTAATTTGATCACGCTTTTCTTGGTCTAGGTTATCCCACTTATTAACGGCAATAACTAGAGCCCGACCCGACTCTAAAACAAAACTGAGCAGGTGCAAGTCTTGTTCAACTAAACCTGTTTGACCATCAATCACCACCACAGCCACATTACATTCTTTTATGGCTTGTAGGGTTTTTACTATGGAGAATTTTTCGGCTATTTCGGTGACGTTTTTACGCCGTCTAATACCAGCAGTATCTACCAGTGTATAGGGCTTACCTTTGCGCTCAAAAAGAATGGTAATCGCATCTCGCGTAGTGCCGGGCAGGTCAAAAACTATCACCCGTTCTTCGCCTAGAATACGGTTAACCAAAGTCGACTTACCCACATTCGGGCGGCCGATAATACCAAACTTTAATTGTCGGTCAGCATGTTCTTGGGCTTCTTGCTCAAGCGCTGCGTCTTGTTCTTCAGGTGTAGGTTCATCTAGGTTCACCTCACCCCAAACGGGTTCTTTAGGCCCTAAATCTTCTTCATCCCTAGGGCCGAGCAAGTTATCTAACAGCTGGGTAATCATGGTGCTAACACCACGGTTATGCACAGCCGCAATCATAAAGGGTTCAGTGTTCATGCCTAAGGCATAAAACTCAGCTGCATGACTAAAAGCGTCTAATCCATCGGTTTTATTAACCACCAGGAATGCTTTTTTATTATGCTCACGCAGGTACTTGGCAATCATTTCATCGGCTGCTGTCATGCCAGAACGTGCATCAACAATAAACAAAACTAGGTCTGCTTCGTCTATAGCCAGCAGCGAATGACGCGCCATTTCGGCATCTATGCCTTCTTCGTCACCACTAATACCGCCAGTGTCGATAACAATATACGGACGACCGCCCACCTTACCTTCACCATACTGGCGATCTCGGGTAAGCCCAGGAAAGTCTGCAACTAAAGCATCGCGGCTACGAGTTAAACGATTAAAAAGGGTAGATTTGCCAACGTTAGGTCGGCCAACTAAAGCAATTACAGGAGTCATGGTGTTTATTTCTTAAGGGTGAAAAGCCCAAGGCGGCCACGAATAGAGTGTACCAGCAAGCGGTTGTTATTCACTATTGGCAGGGCGCGAATACCGTCTAAGTCAAAGCCTTTGCGGCCTGTTACTTCGCCAGTTTTAGGGTCTAACAGGTGTAAATAACCCTGATAATCTGCAACCACTAGACTGTTTTCTAGTATCACAGGCTCGGTTAACTCACGACCATAAAGGGCATCTTGTGTCCAAAGACTTGTGCCACTGTATAAATCTAAGGCATGAATACGGCTAGCTTCATCTACAACAAATACTTGGTTATTTAAAACAGCGGGGGCATGGTAACTAGAAAGGTCACGGCTCCAGCGACTACGCCCGGTAAAAGGGTCAAGTGCATGAGTTTGCCCTTGGTAGCTATTCACTAACAGCAGACCTTGTGCTTCTTTTGCCTGACCACGAACATCGACCAAACGCTCTATATCTGTTCTGCCTGAAGGCTGGGCTATACGGCTTTGCCAACGTACCTGACCATTGTTATTGTCGATGGCTACCAGCTTGCCATTGGCTAAGCCGGTAAAGCTTTGCAAACTAGTTAAACTAGGGGTAGAAGAACCTCGCAAACTCAGTGAAGGCATTACACTAGCGTAAGTCCATAGCTGGCGACCTGTCACTGTATCTAAAGCAGTTAACTGACCATCGGCAGCTAAAACAACCAATAAGTTATCTTTTACTTGAGCGGGTGTTAAGGCTTCACTAGAAAGTTTAACTTGCCAGTTAGTGTTACCTGTACGTGCATCAAGAGATAAGAGTTCACCATTTTGAGTGGCAAGGTAAAGGTTACCATCAGCCAGTGTTAAGCCAGCACTCACACCTTGATCTAACTCTTGTGACCAAAGCAAATCTGACTTAAAGAAACCACTAATGGATAGATCAAAAGCCTGCACTAAGCCTTGGGCATCGGCAGCAACTAAAAGGTCGCCATCTAAGGCAGGCATTAATTCATAGCCGCGCCAGCGTTCACCATAGCCTGAATGGTCTTTCCACTCGCTAACTAGTTGTTGTTTACCCGTGGTTTTGGGTAAATCTGCTGGCGGGTATTGAGGTTCGGGTAAGCTGCTACAACCGGCTAAAAGTAAAGCTAGGCCAAGACTAGCCCCTTTAACTAGGCTTTTTTTTAAAAGGGCTTTAGGCATTAAGCGTCCTCTTGGGCTGCTAGCGAATCTAGCTTCATTTCAACCAAGGGGGTTGAATCACCCGTTGCACGGCTAGCATCTAAAGCGCGTTGATAAGCTTCTCTTGCTTGTAGTGCATCGCCTTTTAGCATGAGTAGGTCGCCACGCAAAGATTGAAAATCTGCAGTAAAACCACCTGCATCGGCAACATCGAGCAAGCTTAAAGCTTCTTCAACTTTTTCTTGCGAGTTTAAAATTCTTGCCAAGCGTAAACGTACCACCAACTCGATGGCATCTACCTTGGTATTTTCTAGCGCACCACGCAAGTGAGCTTGGGCTTCATCTAGGGCATCACGCTCTACGGCTAAACGAGCCGCAAACAAACGTGCGTAATCAGAATAAACGCTGCCTTCAAATTCACTGGTTAAACGATTAATAAGCTCATCAGCTTGTTGCTGACGCTGATCGCCTGAATCACTTAAAACCACTTGGTTTAGTTCTGTGTAAAGTTGTGAGGCGCTCTCAGCTTGGCTTAACTGGTAACTTTCCCAACCTTTCCAACCACCAACACCGGCTACAGCAACCACCACACCTACAACCAGTGATTTACCGTTTTTATTCCACCACTCTTTTAGTGATTCTAGTTGTTCTTCTTCGCTATGCATAAATAAGCCTATTAGATGGTTTTTATCTGCAAAATGTGGGCTATCTTAACTTAGCTCAGCGGCTTTGCAAATACTGGTGTAAAAATCCGGCCAAGTCGCTTAGCGTTACTTCACTTTGCTCTTGGTCTTCTCTTAAATACTTAACACTGGCTATGCCTTGAGCTATTTCATTTTCTCCTAACAAAATAGCTACCTGAGCGCCTGATCTATCAGCACGTTTTATCTGCTGCTTAAACCCACCGCCACCGCAGTGAGTTAAAATTCTTAAACTAGGCTGCTCACTGCGTAAGCGCTCGGCTAGCAATAAGGCATAAGCATCTGCCCCTTCACCCGATGCGGCTAAATAAATATCTAGCTGCTGGCTTATTTCTGCAGGAAAAACATCCAAGGTTTCTAGCAAAAGAATTAAGCGCTCAACACCCATAGCAAAACCCACGGCAGGTGTTGCTTTACCACCGAGTTGTTCTACCAGTGCGTCATAACGTCCACCTGCACAAACCGTGCCTTGTGAGCCCAGTGCAGTGGTTGTCCATTCAAATACAGTTTTGCTGTAGTAGTCTAAGCCGCGTACTAACATTGGGTTAAGTTTATAGGCAACGCCTGCGGCATCTAAAAACTGGCAAAGGCCGGTAAAATGTTGCCGACTTTCGTCATCTAGGTAGCTTTCAAATAAAGGTGCATTTTCTAGAATTTTTTGGGTGGCAGCAGATTTAGAATCTAAAACTCTAAGCGGGTTAGTGCTTAAACGTCTTTGGCTATCTTCATCTAGTTCGTTATAAAAGCCTTCAAGGTAGCTGGTTAGTGCTTGGCGATATTCTGCTCTTGCTGCTGAACTACCTAGGGTATTTAACTCTAGGGTAAGGTGTTCAAGAATGCCTAGCTCACGCCATAAACGTACCGTTAATAAAATAAGCTCTGCATCTATGTCTGGGCCTTTTAAGCCAAAGGTTTCAACACCAATTTGATGAAACTGGCGATAACGACCTTTTTGTGGGCGCTCATGGCGAAACATAGGGCCTTGATACCAAAGGCGCTGCTGCTGATTATAAAGCAGGCCATGTTCTTCAGCAGCACGTACACAGCCAGCAGTACCTTCTGGACGCAGGGTTAGGCTGTCTCCGTTACGGTCTTCAAAGGTGTACATTTCTTTTTCGACTATATCGGTTACTTCGCCTATAGAGCGTTTAAATAGTGCCGTTTGCTCAACTATTGGCATACGAATTTCTTGATAGCCATAGCGAGTTAAAAGACTACTGACGGTTTTTTCTAAATACTGCCAGCGTGGACTTGCTTCTGGAAGCAGGTCGTTCATACCACGAATCGCTTGTATCTTTTTTGCCACGAAATAAATCCTATTAACTGCGTGCTAAAAGTTGGTCTAAGGTTGCTTGCTTTGCTGCGGCTTTTTCACGAATCATCACTTCTAACTGGTCAACCAAGTTGTCGCTGGTTAATTTGCTGGCCGGCTTACCATCTATGTAAATAAGGTGTTGAGGTTCGCCACCCGTTAAACCTAAGTCTGCTTCTCGCGCTTCGCCTGGGCCATTCACCACACAGCCAATAATCGCAACATCTAGGGGAGTCATTAAATCTTCAACGCGGGTTTCTAGCGCGTTCATGGTGGCAACTACATCAAAGTTTTGTCTTGAACAGCTAGGGCAGGCAATAAAATTAACGCCTTTGGTGCGTAGGCGCAGGCTTTTCAGTAGGTCAAAACCTACTTTCACTTCTTCTACCGGGTCTGCGGCTAAAGAAATACGTAGCGTATCGCCTATGCCTTCCATCAATAAAATGCCTAAGCCAACCGATGATTTAACAGTACCTGAGCGTAAACCACCTGCTTCGGTAATACCTAAATGCAGGGGCTGTTCAATTTGCTTTGCTAACTGACGATAGGCTTCAACTGCCATAAATACATCAGAGGCTTTTACACTGACTTTGTATTCTTGAAAATCTAAACGGTCTAAATAATCGACATGGCGCAGGGCAGATTCAACCAAGGCTGCTGGGGTCGGTTCACCGTATTTTTTCTGTAGGTCTTTTTCTAACGAGCCAGCATTCACGCCTATGCGTATAGAAATGCCTTTATCTTTAGCGGCAGCGACAACTTCTCTAACTCTATCCTCTCTACCGATATTGCCTGGATTAATTCGTAAACAATCAACACCTAGCTCAGCAGTACGCAGGGCGATTTTATAATCGAAATGAATATCTGCAATTAGTGGGGTGTTAACCAGCTTACGAATTTGCCCAAATGCTTCGGCTGCTTCCATACTCGGTACAGAGACACGGACCAGATCAACACCGGCCTTTTCCATTTTTTGTATTTGCGACACAGTCGCAGCAACATCACAGGTTTCGGTATTAGTCATGCTTTGTACACTTATAGGGGCATCGCCACCTACAAGTAAAGGACCAACATTAATTTGACGTGACTGACGGCGCTTAATTGTGGAAAGATGCTGCATGGTAGGTATTAAAACTCTTAGGAATTATTCAACGCGAATAGATGCATAACCGTTAGGGCGAATGCGTGAGGAAAAATCAAAGGCTTGCCCTTGGTAAAACACCTGGGCTGCTTCACCAAAGCCAAACACCATACGAAAAGGTGGCTCACCTTCTAACAAGACTTGTTCTCCAGGCTGCATCAGTGCGGCATGTAAAATACTGCCCTCATTATCCCTCACTTCTACCCAGCATTCACCCTGAAAGCTTAATGCCACTAGTTTATCGTTTCCTAGGGTGGCAGCAGCAGGGTCGCCCACTAGGGCTTTAGCTGCGGCTATTGGCTTGGAGCTAGCAGTTGGTTTGGGTTTTTCAGCTTCTGGCTTAACAACCTTGGCTACTTCTGCAGGCTGCTTAGCCTGCACTGGTGGTTCACTTGTAACGGTGCTTTCAGCTATAGCTTCTTCGGTTGGCTGTGTTTCTACTGTTTCAGCGGCAGGTGTTACCACTTCTTCAACACTAACCGGGGCAACTATGGTATTACCATCAAGTGTGTCTACTTGCACATCTTGTTCACCCACACTTGGCATAGGCTCAACCGAGCGACTTTGCCACCAAACAATAATAACCGCGATCAGCGCCACAAGAATTAGCAAGCTAAACAGCTTAAAAAACAAGCTATTGGTAGTTTTTTCTGGCTTCATTACTTCTACAGTTTGCTGAGTTTCTTGCACTGCTAACTCAGGGTGGTGCATAGCAAAGCAGTGCATCACCTCATCGGCATCTATACCAAGAAAACGCGCATAGGCTCTTAAATAGCCTTTAATAAAAGTAACGCTATGTAAGGGTGCAAATTCTTCATTTTCTAGCGCAGGTACATAAACTGGTAGAAAGTTAAGTTTTTTGGCTACTTCAAGTTGCGTTAAACCTTTAGCTTCGCGTGCTTTTTTTAGCAGCTCACCTGGGCGGCTGCAATCAATTTCAACAGGCTTTTCTGTTTCTGTTGGCTGTTGATCTTCCGTTTGCTGTTCTGTCATAGTCTGTGAAATCCTCGTTACCAGGATTTTCCTGTTTTTTTATTTAGAGTCACTTAACAAGCTGTTGATATAGCGTAGTTCTTTTTGATTGCGGGTATTTTGCACCACAATCAGTGCTTGTTTAAGTGTCGCTTCGTCATTAATTTTTGCATCTCTTAAAACAAACCAATGCTGCTCGGCCTGCTGCCACTCCTGTTGCTTGCTACGTAATTCTAATAAAGCTCGGTGAGACGGTATAAAAGTTGAATCTAAAACCAAAGCCTGTTGAAAGTAACCTATGGCTTTGTTTGTTTGCTCTAGCTTTACTAAAACATAACCTAAATTAGCAAAAATTGAGATTCTGTCTGAATAGTAAATATCTTTACTGGCTATTTCTAGCTGTTTCCTAGCGTCATCATAGCGACTCTGGTTGAATAAAAAAGCTGCGTAATTGTTTCTAACAGCCGTTTCATTACCTTTAGTTTGTAACGCTTTTTTAAAATACTTTTCAGATAAATCAAATTCACCCTGTTGCTGTAAGGCTAGCGCAGTACCGTGTAAAGCTTCTGAGTAAGATGAGCGAACCTTTAAGGCTTTTTGGAAATTGAGTAAACCTCTACTCACCTGCCCTTGGTTTAAATAACCCATCCCTAGCTTAGTATAAGCCTCTGCTTGCTGGTCACGGTCAACCTTTTCCCAAGGTGCTTGAGATGCACAGCCTGATACTAGTATAAATAATAGTGCTATTGCAAAGCGCTGCATCACTTCAAGCCTTTTAAACAGATGGGTGTTGCTCAGGGTCAACTTGCTGAACTTGAATCAGTGACTGCTCGGCATACCTTGCACTACGGCGTGTTTTATCTTGCACCCGCCCCACTAACTGCCCACAAGCTGCATCTATATCATCACCCCTAGTGGTGCGTATGGGTGCTGAATAACCTTGTTCATGTAAGCAGGCTTGAAAACGCATGACCTGATTACGAGATGGACGTTGATAATCTGAACCAGGGAAAGGATTAAAAGGTATCAGGTTAATTTTGCAAGGCAGCTGTTTCAACAAAGCGGCTAGTTTTGTAGCGTGTTCTAGCTGATCGTTCACTCCCGCTATAAGCGTGTACTCAATGGTAATATCACGCGAATCACCGCATTTTTTTAAATAACGCTTACAAGCATCTAACAGCTCATGTATTGGGTATTTGCGGTTAATGGGAACTAGCTCATTGCGTAACTCATCGGTAGGAGCGTGCAGTGAAATAGCTAAAGACACATCCACTTCATCACCTAGCTGGTCTATTTGTGGCACTAGACCAGAGGTAGACAGGGTAACTCTGCGCTTAGACAAACCATAGCCATTATCGTCTAGCATAATTTTCATGGCATCAACGGCAGGGCGGTAATTCATTAAAGGTTCGCCCATACCCATCATGACCACGTTAGTCACAGGGCGGTTTTTGGTATCTTTACGCGGCCCAAATGATTTTTGTGCTACCCAAACTTGACCAATAATTTCTGCTGGGGTTAGGTTACGCTGAAAACCTTGTTTGCCCGTTGAACAAAAAGAGCAATCCAGTGAACAACCTACTTGTGAAGAAACACACAGGGTACGGCGGTTATCTCCCACAGGAATAAGTACAGCTTCAACGTGGCTACCAGTACCAACTTCTAATACCCATTTGCGGGTTCCGTCGGTAGAAATATCTTCTAACACTACTTTTGGTGGTTTAATTTCCGCACAGGCTAAAAGTTTTTCTCTTAAGCCTTTGCTTAGGTCAGTCATCTGTTCAAAGCTATCTGCACCCTTGTGGTGCATCCACTTCATTATTTGTGCAGCACGAAACTTTTTTTCGCCAAGGCCTTCAACAAAAAAAGCCTCTAGCTCGGGCAAGGTTTTGCCCAGCAAGTTTACTTTTTCTGTTACGGGTTGAGCTGCATTATTCGATGCCATGAGAGGTGACCTGTCGCTGACTGTTAAAACACCAAAGGGTAGGCACTTTATTCATGCCTACCCTTTGCTTAATACTTACTTATCAACCTAGCAATTAACCGCGTGGGCAAATTTCGCTAGTTTCAAAGAAGTAAGCAATTTCGCGTGCTGCAGATTCTGCTGAGTCTGAACCGTGTACAGCGTTAGCATCTATCGAGCTAGCAAAGTCTGCACGAATAGTGCCAGCATCAGCTTCTTTAGGGTTGGTAGCACCCATTAGCTCACGGTTTTTAAGAATAGCATTTTCGCCTTCTAATACTTGAACAACAACCGGGCCAGAAGTCATAAAGCCAACCAGGTCTTTATAGAAAGGACGCTCTTTATGCTCAGCATAAAAACCACCTGCTTTAGCGTCGTCTAGCTGTAACATTTTAGCAGCAACAATTTGCAAACCCGCTTTTTCAAAACGCGCCATAATTTCGCCAATCGCATTTTTACCTACTGCATCGGGCTTAATAATAGATAGCGTACGTTCAACAGCCATGTAATTCTCCAGTGATATTAAAAAGTTAAGTTGGCAGATTATACGCTGAAGCTTTCGCCACAACCACACTCGTCTTTAACCAAGGGGTTATTAAACTTAAAATAACTATTCACCCCCTCTGTAACGTAATCCACCTCTGTGCCATCGAGTATAGATAGGTTTTCTTTATCTACGATTACTTTAACGCCATGCTCTTCAAAAACAGCATCATTGGCTTCGACTTTATCGGCAAAATCTAAAACGTAAGCATAACCAGAGCAGCCGCTAGGCTTAACCTTTACTCTTAAGCCTTCGCCTTCACCTCGGTCTTTTAAGCAGCGCGTTACATGCTCGGCAGCTGCTGATGTAATGGATATCGACATTTTGACCTCCAGATCACTTTTAAGTGCTCTCTTTATTTAAGCCTAGGCATTTTTTAAACGCTCTAAGGCTTGATTTAACTGCTGACCCGCAAGCTTGGCTTGCGCTAAGGTCAGGTAACGACCAAAACTAAAACGTACAGAACTCAGTGCCACCTCACGGTTTAAACCTAAGGCAACCAGCACATAAGAAGGATCAATACTGGCAGCGTTGCAGGCAGAACCAGTAGAAACGGCCAAGTTGGGTAAGGCCATCATTAGGGTTTCTGCTTCTAAGCTAGGAAAAGCCAAGTTCACTATGCCTGGCCAATTACTGGCATTATTTGCAGTTTGCACAAATAAACTAGGGTTAAGCTGCTGTAAAAAAGTCGCTCGACATTCAACAAGGTGCTGCTTATCAGCCTGCATTTGCTCTTTAGCCAACTCAGCCGCTAAACCTATACCCACTAGCTGATGGGTAGGTAAAGTTCCAGAACGCATACCACGCTCATGGCCGCCACCATGAATAATGGCTTCCAGGTGAACCGCTGGCTGACGACGTACATAGAGTGCGCCAACCCCTTTAGGACCATAAAACTTATGCCCACTCAGCGACAACAAATCAACTTGCAGCTGGTTAACGTCTATCGGCAACTTGCCAGCCGCTTGAGCAGCGTCTACATGCAATAGGGCTGAATGGTTTTTGAGTAGCTCGCCTATTTCAGCAATAGGGTTCACCGTACCTAGCTCGTTATTCACCAGCATTAAAGACACCATTAAAGTGTCGGGTGTTAACGCTTCTTTAACCTGTTCAACACTTATTTGCCCTTGGCTATTTGGCTTTAAACGAGTAACCGAATAACCTTCTTTTTCTAACCAAGAGCAGGTATCTAAAACGGCTTTGTGCTCTATAGCTGAGGTAATAATGTGCCTACCCTTGTCTGGGTTAGCTCTAGCGGCGCCAATAATGGCTAGGTTATTGGCTTCGGTTGCGCCGGAAGTCCAAACAATTTCGCGCACATCAGCGCCTAACAAATTGGCAACCTGCTGACGCGCTTTTTCTACCGCCTGCTCTGCTTGCCAGCCCGCCAAATGTGAACGCGAAGCAGGGTTAGCAAAGCAGCCATCCAGTGTAAGGTGCTTAGCCATTAACTCAGCAACCTCGGGTGCGACCGGCGTGGTTGCTGCATAGTCTAAATAAATAAAAGATTGCATTTTAGGCAAGGGGTTACACTGCGGTTAGTTGAATTTCATTGTTAGCAAGGTTTGCGGCAGCTTTTTTAGAACGCTCTAACTGCTCTTTTGTGACCAGCTCGGCAAGGGTGATATTGCTTAAAAACTGGTGTATTTGATCAGACAAATCACACCAAAGGTTGTGCGTTAAACATTTACTACCCTGCAAACAATCGCCTTTACCACCACAGCGGGTAGCATCAACCGACTCGTTTACCGCATCTATAACAGAAGCAACACAAATAGACTCTGGTTCATTCGCTAACCTATAACCACCACCAGGACCACGCACACTGGTCACTAGCTCGTTACGGCGCAAACGGGCAAAAAGCTGCTCTAAATAAGATAAAGATATTTCTTGGCGGCCAGATATATCAGCCAAAGACACTGGCCCTTCTTTTGCATTTAGAGCCAGGTCTAGCATAGCCGTAACCGCATAACGGCCTTTAGTGGTCAAGCGCATGACAAAATCTCCCTGACATTATTAGGTGATTCGATTATGCAAAGACCACGTGTTTTAGTCAAGTAATGACTGGCTACGCAGATAATCTTCGTAAGTGCCGTTAAAGTCGACTATGCCGGTTGCAGTTAATTCAATAATGCGTGTAGCTAAGGAAGAAACAAACTCTCGGTCATGGCTTACAAACAAAAGTGTGCCTGAGTAGTTTTCTAATGCCAGGTTTAGTGACTCAATGGACTCCATATCTAAGTGGTTGGTGGGTTCATCCATCACCATAATGTTTGGCTTTTGTAGCATTAGCTTGCCAAACATCATGCGCCCTTGCTCACCACCCGAGATAACGCCTACTTTCTTGTCGATTTCTTTTTGAGAAAACAACAAGCGACCTAAGGTGCCACGAATCACCTGCTCGTCATCGCCTTCTTGCCCGCAAGCGGCCATCCAATCATAGAGGGTCACTGGCTCGGCAAATTCATGGGCATGGTCTTGAGCGTAATAGCCAATGTTGGCATTTTCAGACCATTTCACCTTGCCTTGGCTAGGCTCTAACTCGCCCACCAAGCATTTAAGCAGGGTTGTTTTACCTATACCGTTAGGGCCAATAATGGCAATACGCTCTCCTACGTTCACCTGCAGGTTAAAATCACGAAAAAGCTCTTCATCAAAAGATTTCGCCAAGCCTTCCACTTCTAACGCTATACGGTGCAGCTTTTTTTCTTGCTCAAAACGAATAAAAGGGCTTTGGCGGCTAGAGGGTTTAATTTCATCTAGCTGAATTTTACCTATTTGCCTAGCACGTGAAGTGGCCTGCTTAGACTTAGATGCATTGGCTGAGAAGCGGCTAACAAAAGCTTTTAAGTCTGCAATCTGGGCTTTCTTTTTAGCATTATCTGCCTGCATTTGTTCACGCGCTTGGGTTGAAGCGGTCATGTATTCGTCGTAGTTACCGTGATATAAACGCAGCTCGCCGTAATCCATATCAGCCATGTGGGTGCACACACTGTTTAAAAAGTGACGGTCATGCGAAATAATAATCATCGTGCAGCTACGCTGATTTAAAATGCCTTCTAACCAACGAATGGTATTAATGTCCAAGTTGTTGGTTGGCTCATCTAACAGCAGAATTTCTGGGTCAGAAAACAATGCCTGCGCCAGCAAAACACGCAGCTTAAAACCAGGCGCTATTTCACTCATCAAACCAAAATGCTGCTCTACAGGAATGCCCACACCAATTAACAGCTCACCCGCACGAGATTCAGCGGTATAGCCATCCATTTCTGCAAACTCGCCTTCTAGTTCACCGGCACGAATACCGTCTTCTTCGGTCATTTCAGGGTTGGAATAAATAGCGTCACGCTCTTGCTTAACCGTCCAGAGTTCTTCATGTCCCATAATAACCGTGTCGATAACGCTAAACGCTTCATAGGCAAACTGATCTTGGCGTAGTTTACCTAGGCGCTCATTAGGGTCTTTAGAAACATTGCCGGCGGTTGGCTCTAAATCACCACCTAAAATTTTCATAAAGGTGGTTTTACCCGAGCCATTGGCACCGATAAGGCCGTAGCGGTTACCGTTACCAAATTTAACGGATACATTTTCAAACAGTGGCTTAGCGCCAAACTGCATGGTGATATTTGCAGTGGTTAACAAGGGAGTTTACTCAATTTGTGTGAAAGAAATTAACAAGGAAAAAGTTAATAAGACAGGAAAACTGGCGGCGCATTATGACACAGCCCAGCCAGTTACCAAAACAGACCCGGTTGTTTTAAGTTTAAGATTAGCTTTCAGAGGAAGGCTTGGCTTTACCTGTTTCTAAATCATCTAGCTGACAGTCCTCTACTGCTTCTTCTAAGTCTGCTAGGTCATCGATGGGTAAATCAGGCATTTCTACTGCCTTAAAGTTTTTATCTAAGCGCTGCAAGGCTTGGCACATCTTATCCATACGACCATCCATTAAATACAGGTGATCTAGCAAACCGCGAATCGACTTAGCCACTGGGTCGGGCATTTCTTCACTAATACCATAGGCATCAAACCCATAACGCTTTTGTGCCGCTGCTCTTAATTCTGGGTCTATTTGCAGGTCTTCTTCTGGCTCATCTGGTTGGCTGCGCAAAACAATGCGCCCCGGAATACCCACCACCGTTGCGCCAGCTGGCACTTCTTTATTCACTACCGCATTTGAGCCAATTTTAGCGCCAGCACCCACCGTAAAAGGGCCAAGAATTTTTGCACCCGCACCCACAATAACGCCATCTTCTAAAGTGGGGTGACGTTTACCTTTATTCCAACTGGTGCCGCCCAAGGTAACTCCATGATAAAGGGTGACATCGTTACCTATTTCTGCGGTTTCACCTATCACTACACCCATGCCATGGTCGATAAAAAAACGCCGACCAATTTTTGCGCCCGGGTGAATTTCTATACCCGTAAACCAACGTGCAAAGGTAGAAAACCAACGTGCCAGCCACTTAGCGCCTTTATTCCACAACCAATGATTACAACGATGAAATAATAAAGCATGTAAACCTGGGTAGGTGGTTAACACTTCAAACCAATTGCGGGCGGCTGGGTCACGCTTGAACACGCTGGCAATATCTTCACGCACTTGCTTAAACATTACTGACTCTCGGATGATTTTTTAGCGGCTTTTTGCGTAGCAGTTAAAATACCACGCAGCATATTAACTTCCATAGTATCAGGCCTAGCGCGCATATAAAGGCGGCGTAAACGGCTCATTAATTGCCGAGGCTTATTAGGATCATGGAAATCTATTTCAATTAAGGTTTTTTCTAGGTGCTCAAAATAGTGCTCTAAGGCCTCACCACTGGCAAAAGGCACATCCCATTCTGTACCAAAGGGTAGCTCTTCTGCTGGGCTAGAGTTTTCTTGGCTGGCTAGCACCGCCATACGCAACTCATAACTTAACACCTGCACCGCAGCAGCAAGGTTAAGTGAACTAAAATCTGGGTTACAGGGTATATGCACATGCAAATGGCACAGGTGAAGTTCTTCATTACTTAACCCTCTATCTTCTCGCCCAAAGACTAAAGCAATGCGGTGTTCACTATGCACTAATTCTTCTTCTAACCTACCAGCTAATTCTCGCGGGTTTAACAACGGCCAAGGCAAATGACGAGAACGGGCGCTACTACCTGCCACCAGGGTGCAGTCAGCAACCGCAGCTTCTAAGCTCGCATAGATTTGTACATTATCTAAAATATCCGTAGCACCTACGCTACGCAAAACGGCTTCTGGGTGCGGAAACTGAGCACGCGGTGCAACCAAGCAAAGCTCGGCAAGCCCCATATTTTTCATGGCACGGGCAACACCGCCAATATTGCCTGGGTGAGAGGTGCCTACCAATACTATTTTTATTGCCTTCAGCATAAATTTTTCTCTAAAAACTGGGTTCTTGCTGCTTGTTATTACACGAAAAGGGGCTATCATACTCCCCCCAAACGTTCCTTAACAATTATGATCGGTGAAACATGCACCCAACTATCCAATTGGCGCTACGTGCTGTGCGCAGCGTTGACGAGCACTATGAATATGTTGCTGAGCGTTTAGACTTAGCACGTGTAGACAATACCCTTGCAGAATTACTCAATAACTGTGGTTGGCGTGTAGAGCAAGCAATAGAGCGGCAGCTCGTTAGAGCTCACCCAGATGCTTCGTTTCAAGGTCGTAATATTCAGCTAAAAGGTAGCGGCGAAATGACCTGGGCAGTGAACCCACTGCTAGGTTATGAAAACCTAGGTCGTGCCTACCCTGCTTATGGTATTTCTGTTGCCATCTACCTTAAAGAAAAACTAGAACACGTTATTATATTTAACCCTGCCACCGAGCAAGAATTTATTGCTAGTCGTGGTCGTGGTGCTACGCTTAATGGCCGCCGTATTCGTGTAACCTCTGGCTGGAAAGCCGACAAAGCTACCCTAGCCTTTCCTTTACCTGCAACAAAAATGCGCGAACAATTGCTGCCTGTTTATAGCAACCTAGTAGCTAACCTAGCCGTTAAAGACTTAATCACAAGCAGCTGTACGGCTTTAGATATTTGCGCCATTGCTGCTGGCCAGTTAGATGCGGGTATCTTTTTAGGAGCAGATGAAGCGGAACTAGCCCCTGCTTTATTAGTGTTAAAAGAAGCTGGCGGTTTGTACGGTGATTTAACCGGCGCACCTGCTTTAGATAAAGAAGGGCGTTTATTAGTAACCAACCCCAAGGCTTTTCGTCAGTTGGTGGGTCAGCTAAAACCACATTTAATTTAAACCCTAAGCTACTAGCAGTTTTAAAAATCCCGCTTACTCAAAGTTTGCGGGATTTTTTTTGCTGGTCTTGTTGATTTTAAACAAGCTGCGACTCTTGCAGTTGGGTATAGTTATCATTTACAATGACTCTAAAGATGATAAAGAATCTCATTTCCAACTAAACTTAAAATAACCCAGCTTAAAATAACCTAGCCCCAAATTAAGGAATGCCTTATGCGTAAAAACCTCTTTGCTCCCCTAGCTCTAGTTACCAGCTTGCTAGTAGCCCCTGTTGTTTCTGCTACTTCCCTAACGCTTTATTCTGGCCGTGGTGAATCCATGGTTGAACCCATTCTTAAAGAATTTGAAAAAGAAACCGGTATTGAAGTGAATGTTCGCTATGGTGCTACTGCCCAGTTAGCGGTTCTTCTACAAGAAGAAGGTAAGCGTAGCCCTGCGGATGTGTTTTGGGGGCAAGATGCCGGTGCTATGGGTGCGGTTAGCCAAGCGGGTTTACTTGCCAAGTTGCCTAGCGATATTTACGACAAACTACCTAATATTTATAAAAGCGTAACAGGTAATTGGGTGGCTACCAGTGGCCGAGCGCGTTTATTTGTTTACTCTCCCGAGCGTTCACCTAAAGCAGAACACCCTAGCAGCGTGTTTGAAATTACCGACCAGCGCTTTAAAGGCCGTGTAGGTTGGGCACCCACTAACGGTTCTTTCCAATCTTTTGTTACCGCTATGCGTGTCGAATACGGTGATGAGCGCACCCTTGAATGGCTTAATGCTATGAAGGCCAACGGTGCTAAAACTTACCGTAACAACAGCACTCAGTTAGAAGGCATTGCCGATGGCGAAATTGATTACGGTCTAGTCAATAACTACTACCTACCTCGTTTTACTAAAGTGGATGCTAAGTTTCCTGTTAAGCAAGATTTCTTTAAAGAAGGCGATATCGGCAACCTAATGAACGTTGCTGGTGCGGGTGTGCTTAAGTCGAGCAAAAACCAAAAACATGCGGTTGAGCTATTACGCTTCTTAACCTCTAAGCATGCACAAGAATACTTTGCTTTAGAAGTCAACGAATACCCAGTGATTCCTGAGGTTTCACATAGCAGCGATGGCACTAGCTACGAAAAAGCCCTTAAAGCTAGCCCCAGCCTAGATTTAGACAAGTTAGATGATTTAGAAGGCACTTTAGCTTTATTACGCAAAGCAGGTCTTATTTAATTAAGTAGTAAACTACGGGTTAACTGGCTGTTAACCCGTATCCAGATTTGGAACACCTACCATGTATAAACAACTCGCCAGCTTAAGTGGCCTGCTTGCGGCGGTGGTTTTTTCTGCCCAGCTTCAAGCGCAACCCGATGCACCCACCAGAAAAGTTGAAGCCTCTAGTCAGCAATTAGCCGTTGATATTCAGCAAAAAGTTGATCAATTAGCTGCCCAGCGCCAAGCAGACTTTCAAGAATGGCGGCAGGTAAGGCGTGAACTGTTATTGCTAGAAGCTTACAACCAGCGCCAAGCAGATTGGAACCAGCGCCTGCAAACGCAAATTTTAAGCCTAGAAGAACAGCTGGCTAGCCTTGATTCTACCCGTGAAGGTTTAGAACCTTTGCTAGAGCAAATGGCAGAACGCTTAGGTGAGTTTATTCAACACGACCTACCCTTTAAGCAAGAAGAACGTTTATTTAAAGTGAAATCTTTAAACAACCTGTTAGCCAGAGTGGATGTAAGCCATGCAGAAAAATTGCGCCAGCTATTAACTGCATACCGCACTGAAGTTGAACAAGGCAGGGCTTTATCAGCCAGCCAAGAGTATTTACAACTCAATGACCAAGCAGAAAAAGAACGCCTAACCCTCTTACGCTTGGGCCGTATCGGGCTTTATTATTTATCAGAAGATGAACAGCGTGCTGGTTATTGGTCAGCAGCAGAACAAGCTTGGTTGCCTTTAACTTCTAAACAACGCCAACAAGTTTTATTAGGTTTAGAGCTAGAACAAGAAAGAGGCCTACCCGAATTTTTAAACTTACCTCTATCTTTACCCTTGCGAGATGCAGCAGCCAGCTCTACGGAGGCTAACCTATGAAAAAGCTTGCTAGCCTAACCTGGCTAATATTTGCGCTAATCGTTAGCAGCACCAGCTTGGCAAATCCATCAGCATCAGCACCCTCAGCAGAAAGCGCCTTGCCCGAAGATTATTGGCAAGCATTACTTAAAAAAACTCAGCATAAAAGCTTGGAGCGCAAACTGGCCGAAGAAGCTCGTTTACAATTAAACAGCCAAGAAACCCAAGCGCAGGCACAAGCCCTTGCCACCGCTAAACAGGCTTTAAAACAAGCCGAGCAGCGCCGTGCTGAATTAGAAAGTGAACAAGAACAATTAGAAACCCAGCTACAAGAAGCAGAACAACGCTTACAAATTCGTTCCACTGCTTTAGGTGAAGTGTTTGCTGTTTACCGTGAAGAAAAATCCAACCTGTTTGGCATGTTAAGTAATGCCCGTTACAGCCAGCAATACCCTGAACTAATGGCTTTTGCTAAACCTAATCAAACCGAAGAACGCCTACCTTTAATTACCGATTTTTATCAGCTTTGGCAGGCTTTACAACAAAGCTGGTTAGCCACAGGGCAGGTGGTTAACTACACAGCGCCTTGGGTTGATCAAACAGGTCAAATTCAAACTTCGCAACTCACCCGCTTAGGTGATTTGCAGCTAATGAATAACCAAGGCGTGTTACGTTTAGATGACCAAGACTTACCGTCTTTATGGTTAAAACAACCCGCTCATTTAATTAACACCAACCAAGCTTTTATTGCTGGCAAAAGTAACCTAGTTAGCCTAGACCCAGCCCGTGGTTTAACCCTTGAACTGCATAGCCGGCAACCTTCTTTATTAGAAAGAGTAAAACAAGGTGGTTTTGTTGGTTACTTAATTATTATTCTTGGCTTGGCCGGTTTGTTGGTCGCCTTTATTCAATCGCTGCGTTTATGGTTAGAAGAAAAAAGAGTGGTTAAGCAGCTAGCTCAACCTGAAGAACCACAACCCAAAAATGCCTTAGGCAGAATTTTAACAGGCATGCAAAACGCCAGCCAAGCACAAACTAACAGTGCGCCAGAAGTGTTAGAGGCCAGCCTAGACGAACTCTTAGTAAGAGAAGGTTCAGCCTTAGAAAAAGGTTTAGCCCTGGTTAAACTATTGGCTGCCATGGCACCTTTATTGGGTTTACTAGGTACAGTCACCGGTATGATAGCTACCTTCCAAGCCATTACCCTGTTTGGAACCGGCGACCCAGCCATGATGGCTTCGGGTATTTCTCAAGCCTTAGTAACTACTGTGTTAGGCCTATTAACTGCTGTGCCCCTGCTGTTAGCTCACCTGCTTTTGCAAGGCCGTTCACGCAAATTGGCTAGAATTATTGAAGCTGAAAGCTCTGCTTGGTTAGCTAAATTACTCAACCAAGCGCCAAGGGCAAGCAAACAAACCAATCAGGAAGTTAAAGCATGACAGGGTTTTTAACCCTAATGCAGCAGGGCGGCTTAATTATGTGGCTGCTGTTTATTGTGGCGGTGCTGCAGGTTTATTTATTTATGCAGCGCTGGCTAACCTGGCCAAGTTTAACCAGCCTTAAAGGGCGTTCTACTCCTAACAGCCACAGGCCACAATTAGAAAGCCATGCACAGCATTTAGCGGCGCTAAACCAATTAGAAAAAGGTTTACCCCTGCTTAAAGCCTTGGTGGTGATTACGCCTTTGCTGGGTTTAACCGGCACAGTAACCGGCATGATGCTGGTGTTTGATGGCCTAAGCCTAGGCGGTGCAGCCGACCCTCGCCGCTTATCTTCAGGCATAGCCCGTGCTATTTTGCCCACCTTTGCCAGCATGGCGGTGGTTTTATTAGGTATGTTTTTTCTTAGCTTTTGGCAACGTAGGGCACGCAAAACCCTGCAGGGTCACTAAGGTTAAAATCATTAAGGTCAGAATCATTTTTTTGAGAGGGCAATCGTGCGTAGAAGCAGCCTATTAAACCAAGAGCAGGACGATACCGAAGTTAACCTAACGCCTATGTTAGATGTGGTATTTATTCTGCTAATCTTTTTTATTGTCACCACCAGCTTTGTGCGTGAAAGCGGCATAGAGGTTGATCCACCCCAAGCCTCTACCGCTGAGGTGCAGTCGCAAGCCAGCATTTTAATTGCCATTACTGGTGAAGGTGATGTGTGGGTCGACAAACAGCCTTTAGCTTTAAGTGCTCTAGGACCAGTGGTTGCTCGCCTACAAGCAGAAAGACCACAATCCAGTGTGGTTATTCAAGCTGATAAAAGCTCGCGCTCTGGCCGCTTAGTCGAAGTGATGGATAAGCTGCGCCAAGCGGGTGTGGATAAAATAGCGCTTGCGGCACAACAGCCTTAGCTGTTAGCGACCTAGTAATAAATAGCAACTTAGTAATAACTAGCGGCTTAGTAATTAATAGAGAGATAAACCATGTTATCGCCACGCCTAATGCCCCTACTTCTATTCCCTTTAGCCTTAGCTTTATCACTGGGTTTGTTTGCTGGTTTGGGCTGGATAATTCAAGGCCCTAGCGGTGGTTTAAGTGAAAAAACCCCACGCCTAGCTTTAAACTGGGTGCAAGTAGCTGGTGACACAGAAGTGGAAACCCTTAAACCCCCACCGCCACCGCCCCCTCCACCACCGCCTGAGACTCAGCAGCAATCCACTAGCAGTAGTGCCAACCGCAGCGATTTTGCTGTTAGCAATGCTTCAAGTGACATTTCACTACCCCTGCCTTCCATCGATACTGGCTTAGCTACTAACGCAACCCCTAGCCTACAAAATTTAGGCATAGATTCTAGCGCCGATGTGCCTGTCTACCGTGAAGCCCCTCGCTACCCACGCCAAGCCATGGCTAGAAGGCAAGAAGGCTGGGTAGAGTTAGTTTTTGAAGTGGATGCCGAAGGCAAAGTATTAACCGACACCATTCGTGTGGTGGATGCACAACCCAAAAACCTATTTGACCGAGCGGCAAGGCGTGCTATTGCGCGTTGGCGTTTTGCTGCCTACGAATTAGGTGCAGGCACTAATCGCCAACTTAGACAGCGGTTAGAATTTCGTTTAGAGGGCGGCTAATGAAGCGTTTTATTCTAGCAATGGGTTTGCTTGTTTTTAGCGGTTTTATTCAAGCAGAAAGCGTGGCACTAACGCCCGTTCAGTACCAAGAATTACATAAAATTAATGAAGCCTTAGCTGCTGATTCAGCCGACTCTCAAAAAGAAGCTTTGAACTTGGGTGAAGCACTGTTTAAACAGCCCAATGGCTCACCTGAACAAGCCGCCTTTGTGAGAGCTTTTGTCGCTCGCGCTTTGGTGCAGATTTATCAGCAAAAAAACCAACCAAAAAAAGCTTTAGATCAGCTAAACAGGGTTTTAAAAGAAGATGCCGAACATTTAGATCTAGCCAGCCTACAAGCCGTGCGCTGGATAACCCTGCACCTTTTAACCGGTGAAAGCCAATACCAGGCTGCGCTAAATCTACTAAAAGTTTGGTGGCAGGATGAAGAACAACCCAGTGCCGAAGCTAACTATTTGCGGGCAGCACTTTTAGCCCAGTTAGAAAAATGGTCAGCAGCAGAGCCTTGGTTATTAGCGGCTTTAAAAATGCGCCAGCCAGATTCTTGGCTAAGCTTAGGCGTAGCGGTTTTTCAACGCCAAGAAAAGTGGGCAAAAGCGGCTAAGCTGCAACATCAACGCTTAGTGTTAGCACCAGAAAAACCACAGCTTTGGAAGCAGCTAGCGCAACTGCAGCTCTTAGCAGGGCAAGATAAACCTGCTCTAGTCACTTTAGAGCTAGCCCAAGAAAAAGGTTATTTAAACAATAAAGAACAGGTGCAATTAGCCAGACGCTTATTAGCCAACCAACAACCTTTAAGAGCAGCAGCAATTATTGAAGAACAGTTAGCGAATAAACCTGACAACTTAAAATTAAATAAATTAGCAGCTCAAGCTTGGCTACAAACCAGCAACCAAGATTCTACTCAACAGGCTTTAGAGCGCCTAGCTAAGCTTGGCCAAAGCAATCAAGACTGGCAGCGCTTAGGTGATTGGCAATTTAGCCAAGGCAACTGGCAAGCAGCTATAGATGCTTGGCTTAAAGTGACTGACCAGCCAGAAGGCAAACACAAGGCAAGGTTAGAACTATTAATCGCCAATGCTTATATAGAAATGCAAGAATACGACCTAGCCAAAACCCTGTTAGAAAACCTACTCGCCAGCAATGAAGCCGACACAGCCAAACAATGGCTTAACTATTTAAAGGCGCTTTAAGCTAACTACTTTAAAAACGCTGCTAAAAGCCATATCCAAGGTTTAGGTGTTTAAAGTCAATCTGATAAATAGTATTCCACTGTTGAAACGACTCTCACTTTTTTAATGTGTGGGTTGTTTCTATCTCTTGGGCTAATACTAAACTGACCTTGGGAAGCTTGCTTAATTTTGCCCAGTTTACTGTCAGAGTCTTTTGCAAATTTCTCAGCCACTTCTCTGGCTTGCCTAGTGGCTTCTTCAACCATATCGGGCTTAATTTCATTTAAGCTGGTGAAAATATATTCAGTTTGTGCTTCATAGTTACCACTGGTAAAAACGATACCTTGTTTGCCTAGCTCAGATAACTGGCTCATAACAGAACGCACCGCAGCGATATTTTCTGAATAAACGGTTACGGTTTGCAGGGCAGTGTAACGAAATTCAGCTTTTTCATTGCCACCCCATTGCTGGGCAGACTTATCGGTTATTGTGGGCGAAGAGTAGGTGATTTCATCGGCAGCGATACCGCTATCAATTAAAAACTGCTTTATTTTTAAAGTGTTTTTTTCTGTTTGGTTATACAAGGCTTCTAGGTTGTTACCCGCTGCACTAAATTGAATGGGCCATAAAACAATATCAGAGCTAACTTCTCGCTCAGACAAACCTTTTACCTTTACGCTTCTTTCGTATTGCTTAACTTTAATAGCTGCATTGCCCAGCTGAAAGCCCAACACAGCTAAACCTAGGGCTATCAATAGGCCTAACAAAAATGCACCGCGTGTATTACTTTTTATCACTGTATTTACCTCTACTACTTGGTTAAAAATATTCGAAGGGTTGCGATGCTTACAATTACCCAAGCCCGCACTTCTTAAATAACTTTTTGGGATGGAGCTTGAATTAAAATACTCGCAGAAATATTCATGCCTTCGCTTAGTCTACGAATCATGTTGAGGCTTAGATTACGAGTACCATTTAAAACCTCAGAAACTTTAGATGCTGAGCCTATATAAGGCACTAAGTCTTTGTTTCTTAACCCCTGTTGCTCCATACGGAATTTAATTGCTTCAATAGGGTCAGGCTTATTTATTGGAAATGCCTCTTCTTCATATTTTTCGATCAGCACTGCTAAAACCTCCATTTCATCGGCTTTAGCAGTGTTAGGCTCTGGGTTCAATTCCATCAAAGACAATAAGTGTTCTAGTGCTTGCTCATGGTCTTGCGGTGATTTTATTAATTTAATGTGTGTCATAAAACCTCCTAAAAATTTTGCTTGTCATACTGGGCATGAGTTCCCACCCATAGAACAACAGCAATACCATTTTGATACCTTACTTTTATAACTAATCGGTAATGATTGCCCTTAATATTAAAAATAACCCGATTACCATCCAGAAAATCTGCGCTAGAGTAACGGTTTTTAATATCCTGAGGCGTTTTCCATGTAGCATTTTGAGCTTCAGCGACCCAAGCCTCTAATGCAGACTTTGCATTTGCGTGCTTTTTATAAAACTTGATTAGCTTATCTTTCCCTAAGACTTTCATAATACCTCGAAGTTCCCTATTAGGGAACAATGCGCTTTACTGCTGCCTTTAGCAAAGGCTTATTAAATCATTTTAACCTCTATACCCCCAACCAATGCTGCCAGGCTAATCGTGCTGCTAAGGCCATAACCACTAAAATAAACACGGGGCGAATTAACTTGTTGCCGCCACCTATGGCAACTTTTGCACCCACTGTAGCACCTAACATAAGTGCTGCGCCCATACCCAAGCCAACGGCCCAAGCAACATTACCACTAATAACAAACATGCTGAGTGCTGCGCCATTGCTTACAAAGTTCATGGAGCGAGCAACACCACTGGCACGCAGTAAGTCAAGGGGATAAAGCATAAGGCTGCTGACTGTCCAAAAAGCACCAGTACCCGGCCCTGCTACGCCATCATAAAAACCCAAACCTAAACCTTGCGGCCACTGGCGAGTGGTTTTAATAATGGGCTTTTCTTCTTCATTATTAGCTTTTGGTGTAGGGCCAAAAAGTAAATAGGCAGCACAAGCAAATACCACTAGAGGTAGCATTTGGTTTAACCATTGCGCTGGTAATTGCTGTGCCAAAACTGCCCCTAGTATTGCGCCTATTCCAGTTGCCCATAAACCTCGCTGCCACTGTTTAGGATCAAACAAACCTTTGCGATAAAATGCCAAACTAGCCGTTGCAGAACCAAAGGTGGCACAGAGTTTATTAGTTCCTAAAACTAGGTGGGGCGGCAAGCCTGCCATTAGTAAAGCAGGAATAGTTAATAAACCACCGCCACCGGCAATAGCATCAATAAACCCTGCAATAAAGGCTACAGTAATTAAAATAAGTAGAATAGGCGGCTCGGCAACCAAATTAAGTGTTAAAGACATAACCACCTTCAGCTGTAATGTAAAAAAGTTTAAGCTTTATAGCACGTTTGGTTGTGAACAAAAATTCAGGGTAGTATTAACCTATTAAAACCATTTCAAGGATGTGCAATGCAACAGTCTGATTTTGATATTTTAGTTGTTGGCGGTGGTGGTGCAGGCTTACGTGCCAGTATTGCTGCAGCTGAAAAATCCCCCCACTTAAACATAGGCTTGGTTTCTAAAGTTTATCCTATGCGCTCGCATACAGTTGCTGCCGAAGGCGGTGCAGCAGCCGTTACGCTAGAGAAAGACAGTTTTCAGGCGCATATTGAAGACACAGTGATGGGCAGTGATTGGTTAGCAGAGCAAGGGGTGGTGGATTATTTTGTTCGTCATGCTTATCAAGAACTGGTGCAGATGGAGCATTGGGGTTGCCCTTGGAGCCGTAAAGAAGATGGCACAATTCAGGTTAGGCGTTTTGGTGGTATGAAGGTTGAGCGCACTTGGTTTGCTGCCGATAAAACTGGCTTCCACATGCTGCATACTCTTTACCAAACTTCTTTAAAGTATTCGCAAATTCAGCGTTTAGATGAATTTTTTGTTCTCGATTTATTGGTGGTTGATGCAGCTGTGGCTGGAGTTATAGCCATAGAAGTGGCAACAGGGGAACTTCACCTACTTAGAGCTAAATCGGTTATTTTAGCAACCGGGGGTGCTGGGCGTTTATTCCGTTTTAATACCAATGGCGGCATAGTTACCGGTGATGGCATGGCCCTAGCTTACCGCAAGGGTGTTGCTTTAAGGGATATGGAGTTTGTGCAATACCACCCCACTGGCTTACCCGGCTCAGGTATTTTAATTACCGAAGCTTCCCGTGGTGAAGGCGGTATTATGGTTAACAAAGATGGTTATCGCTACTTGCAAGACTATGGCTTAGGGCCTGAAACACCTTTAGGTAAACCTGAAAACAAATACATGGAATTAGGCCCACGCGATAAACTTTCGCAAGCTTTTTGGCAAGAACAGCAAGCTGGGCGCACGGGTAAATACGGTGACAGTGATGTGGTGTATTTAGACTTACGCCATTTGGGTGAAAAGTATCTGCAGGAGCGCCTACCCTTTATTAGTGAATTAGCTAAAGCCTTTGTCAATATCGACCCTGCCAAAGAGCCAATTCCTGTACGTCCTGCGGTTCATTATACTATGGGCGGCATAATGACCGATGCCAAGAGTGAAACCAGCATTAAAGGTTTATACGCTGCTGGCGAATGTGCATCGGTTGGTTTACATGGAGCAAATCGTTTAGGTTCTAACTCACTGACTGAGCTGTTAGTTTTTGGTCGCTTAGCGGGTGAACAAGCGGCTGAAAATGCCGATAACAAAGACTTTGCTGCTTTGCCGACCTTGCAAGAACAAGCCAAGCTAGTGCAAAAACAACTGGCAACTCTTAATGACCGCACCAGTGGTGAATCTTGGGTTGAGATTAAAAAAGAGCTGCTTAAAACCATGGAGGAAGGTTGCGGTATTTACCGCACCCAAGCTGGCATGGAAGAAACTTTGCAGACGATTCGTGAATTAAGAAAACGCTACCAAAGTGTGCATATTCAAGATAAAAGCAAAGTTTACAACACAGAGTTTTTTATGTGCCTAGAGGTAGGCTTTGGTTTAGATATTGCCGAAGCAACTTGCTTAGGTGCGTTAGAGCGTAAGGAATCACGAGGCGCACATCAGCGTTTAGATGAAGGCTGTACCAGCCGAAATGACCAAGATTTTTTACAACATAGTTTGGTTTATTACCAAGGAAAAGAAGCGGCGCGTTTAGAGTGGCAAGCGGTGGATACTTCAATTTTACCCCCTGCTGAACGTGCTTATGGTGATGCTGCAAAATCTGGCGAAGCTGCAAAAGGAGCTAAATAATGGAATTAGAAGTAACCATTCAGCGCTATTTACCAGAGCAATCTAGCGAGCCGTTTAACCAAAGCTACACTGTGCCCTACGACACCAGCACTTCGGTACTGGATGCTTTAACTTATATAAAGGAAGAGTTAGACCCAACGCTTAGCTACCGCTGGTCTTGCCGCATGGCTATTTGTGGTTCTTGCGGCATTATGCTGAATGGCAAACCTATGCTGGGCTGCAATGTGTTTTTGCGTGACTATGTGCAAACGGGCATGTTAATTGAGCCTATGGCGCACTTTCCTGTAGAGCGCGACCTTATTATTGATATGGAATCCTTCCTTACGCATTTAGAAGCCGTTAAGCCTTATCTAATCAGTAAAGACTCTAAAGAAAGCGTACAAAGTTTTGATCCTCATAACCAAACTCCACGTCAGCTAGATAAATACCAGCAGTTTTCTTCCTGTATTAACTGCGGCCTGTGCTATTCCGCTTGTCCACAATTTGGTTTAAACCCTGAGTTTATTGGCCCAGCAGCGCTTACCCTGGCACACCGCTATAACCTAGATAACCGTGATGCTGGCCAAGCAGAGCGTATGCCAATGATTAATTCAGAAGAAGGCGCTTGGAGTTGTACTTTTGTGGGTTATTGTTCTGAAGTTTGCCCTAAAAGTGTTGATCCAGCAGCAGCGGTGAACCAGTCTAAAGTGACTTCAGCTACTGATTTAATTTTCAGCCTTTTAGGAGGTCGTTCATGAGTTATCGTCCTACCCTTACGCGCACTTGGTGGCTAAAAAACACTGCATTTAAAGTTTATATGCTGCGTGAACTCACTGTTTTGCCCTTGTTGTTTTTCTTGCTTTGTTTGGTGAAAGGGCTTTATTCGCTTAGCCAAGGCGCTGAAGCTTGGTACCTTTGGCTAGCTGTCATGCAAAACCCTTTAGTTATGCTGATTAATACCCTCGCTTTGCTTGCTAGCTTGTTTCATGCCTGGACGTTTTTTCAGCTTTTTCCACGGGTTATGCCATTAGAGTTTGGCGGTAAAAAAGTTTCAGCTCCAGCATTAGTTGCTGGCCAATGGGCAGGTGTATTGGCAGTTTTTGCTTTAGTGGCTTGGTTATTTTGGGGATAAAAAATGCAGCAGAATAAACAATTAAAACGCAGTGACGAACCCATTTGGTGGGGCTTATTCAGTGCTGGTGGAGTTTGCTTTGCAGTTTTCCTGCCCAGCATTATTTTATTTTATGGACTGCTACTACCGCTTGAGCTAGTTATTTTAGACTACAAGCAAGCTAGCCAGTGGTTTTTTGGCTTTTGGGGGTTAATCTTTATTGGCGCAGTCATTATTTTCCCAGCCTTTCATAGCTTGCACCGCATACGCCATGCACTCTACGACGTAAAGTTTCAGCAAAAAACACTAATAAAATGGCTAACCATGGGCTTTGCAGGCTTGCTTAGTGCCACCAGCCTGCTTATTTGGGTAATTGGCAGTTAGTCTTTTTGTATAAGCGCTTCATAACGTTCATTAAGTTCTTGGCGAATGGTTCGACGAACTTCAGCGTTGGAGAAGCGTCTTATTTCGTCATCTGTTTTAGGGTCTAATTTAGGCACTTCAACTGGCTTACCCTTATCGTCTACAGCAACCATAGTAAAAAAGCAGCTATTAGTATGCCTAACCATTTTTTGATGGATGTCTTCGGTAATGACTTTAATGCCTATTTCCATGGAGGTGCGGCCTGTGTAGTTAACCGAAGCTAAGAAGGTAACTAGCTCACCTACATGCACTGGCTGGCGAAAGGTTACTTGATCCACCGATAGAGTAACGACATAGCAACCTGCATAACGGCTAGCGCAGGCATAGGCAACTTCATCTAGGTACTTTAATAGTGTGCCACCGTGGACGTTTCCAGAAAAGTTTGCCTTGTCTGGTGTCATTAAAATACTCATGGTTAGGGTTGGTGCATTAGGTTGCATACTTGCCTCTTAGGCTAATAAGTTTTCAAAAAAATCAGGAACTACTTCAGCAGCACTGCCTTCAATTGCTTCATCAAAGTCATGGCTGGTTTTTTCTAAATTCAATTCGACAGTTCTCGCCCCTGCTGCATTAGCTGCATCAACAAAGCCTGCGGCAGGATACACCTGACCGGAGGTACCTATGGCGACAAACAAGTCTGCATTCTCTAAAGCTTCCATGCATTCACCCATGTAATAAGGCACTTCACCAAACCAAACGATATCAGGGCGCAGCTGGTTACTTGGCTGACAACAGTTGCACTTGTCGCCTAAGTTAAGCGGACCAGTCCAGTCAATGGCTTGACCACTAGCAGGGCATAAAGCACTTTGCAGTTGGCCATGCATACTAATTAAACGCTGGCTGCCAGCCCTTTGGTGTAAGTTATCGACATTCTGGCTAATTAAAGTAAATTGCCCACCCGCAGCTAAACAAGCTAGCTCTACTTCTGCTAAGGCATAATGCCCAGGGTTAGGTTTTAGCTCAGAATCTAACAGCTGTTCACGACGTAGATTATAAAAACTTAGCACTAGCTCAGGATTTTCTGCAAAGCCTTCCGGGCTAGCTACATCTTGAATGCGATGATTTTCCCACAAGCCATCTTGGCCTCTAAAGGTGCTAATACCCGAATCGGCAGATATACCTGCACCGGTTAGTACCACAATATTTTTATATTTAAGAGTCATAACTTCCCTAATTTTTAACCCAACAACAAAGCATCATCGGTTACTTCTTCGCCTCTTACCTGCTCAAACATGGCTAGTAGGTCGGTTATCTGCATACCTTTGCGTTCTTCACCTGCAACGTCTAGCACTACCTTACCTTGGTGGAGCATCAGGGTGCGGTCACCTATATCTAGGGCTTGACGCATGCTGTGGGTCACCATCATGGTGGTGAGTTGTTTTTCTGTGACTAGGGTGTTGGTGAGTTCTAGTACAAAATCTGCGGTGCGGGGGTCAAGTGCTGCGGTGTGCTCATCAAGCAATAAAATACGTGAAGGTTGCAAGGCTGCCATTAACAAGCTGACTGCTTGGCGCTGCCCACCTGATAGTAAACCTATACGGTCGGTTAAGCGGTTTTCTAAGCCTAAGTTTAAACGGGCTAGCTGTTCTTGGTAATAGTCTCTTTGGGAGGCTTTAACAGCCCAGCTTAAACCTCGGCGGTTACCTCTTTGTTGGGCTAGCGCCATATTTTCTTCAATGGTTAAATCTTCACAAGTACCTGCCATAGGGTCTTGAAAAACGCGAGCAACTAAACCTGCTCGCTTCCATACTGGCTGATTAGCCACTTCTGTTTCATCAATTAAAATGCTGCCGCTATCTACGTCTAGGTCGCCAGAAACAGCATTTAATAGGGTAGATTTACCTGCTCCATTAGTACCTATAACCGTAACAAATTGACCCGAAGGAATGGTAACCGACAAACCTTGTAGAGCACGGGTTTCTATGGGGGTGCCGGCATTAAAGGTTATATTAAGGTTCGATGCTTTAAGCATAATTAAAGCCTCTTAGGACGTGATAAGCGTTTTTTAATTAACGGAATAACTAGCGCGAATACAACCAGTAAAGCGGTAACTAGGTTCAAGTCTTGCGCTTTCAAACCAATAAAATCACTGTTTAATGCCAAGGCAATAAAGAAGCGATAAACCACTGCACCTAAAATAACGGCTAGGGTAAGTAGGTACATTTTACGCGCTGGCAAAATGCTTTCACCGACTATTACCGCTGCCAAACCTATAACAATGGTACCTATGCCCATAGATATATCCGCACCACCTTGAGTTTGTGCAAAAAGCGCACCGGCTAAACCGACTAGTCCATTAGATATGGCCATACCTAAAATAATCATACCGCCTGTATTTACACCTTGGGCACGAGCCATGCGTGGATTAGAACCCGTCGCACGAATTGATAAACCCTGCTGGGTTGCAAAATAGGCATCTAATAACAGCTTAACAAGAATAACGACCACTATTAAAATAAGCGGTCGCATTACATAATCGTCTATCCAGCTAACTTCTAAAATACTGAATACTGTGGGCTCCATAATTAAAGGTACATTAGGTCGACCCATTATTCTTAGGTTAATAGAATAGAGCGCTATCATCATTAGGATACTGGCGAGCAGATCCATAATTTTTAAATGTACGTTTAATAAGGCAGTAAATACACCAGCCACTGCACCTGCCAGCATAGCTAGTACAGTGGCTAGAAAAGGGTCCATGCCGCCCGCAATACATACCGCACCAACTGCACCACCCAAGGGAAAGCTGCCATCTACGGTTAAATCTGGGAATTTTAATAAACGAAAAGAGATAAAAACGCCAAGTGCGACTAGTCCAAAAATAAGACCAATTTCAAGTGCGCCAAACAAGGAAAACAGGGACATGGGCTAAACCAGAGGGGGTAATAAAATACCTACCGGCTTAATTTAAGCACGGTAGGTATTTTTAGATTAACGGATAATTTCAGTAGCAGTTTTTAGCAACTCTTTAGATAGAGTAACGCCTTGTTTTTTAGCTGCACTTTCATTCAAGAAAAGCTGTAGGTTGCTGCTGGTTTCAGGCTTAATTTTGCCTGGGTCTTCACCTTCTAAAATTCTAACCACCATACGTCCAGTTTGGCGACCTAGATCACGGTAGTCCATTCCTAAAGCAGCAATCGCACCACGCTTAACACTGTCTGTATCGGAAGCCACCAAGGGTATTTTTCTGTCATTACCTACCTTAACTAGGGCTTCATAAGCAGAAACCACGTTATTGTCGGTATTGGTGTAAATAACATCAACTTTACCAACTAGGCTACGTGCAGCAGAGCCTACGTCTACAGTACGTGGTGCAGCCGCTTCAACTAGTTCCATGCCATAGTTTGGCAGTATCTTTTTAAAAGCTTCTACTACCACAACAGAATTAGCTTCACCTGGGTTATAGACCATGCCCACTTTTTTGGCATTAGGCACTAGCTGTTTAATTAGCTCAATTTGTTTATCTAGCTCAAGTAAGTCAGACACACCTGTTACGTTGGTGCCACTGGCTTCCCAAGAAGGTACTAGCTGCGCTTCAACTGGGTCAGTTACTGCTGAGAAAACAATAGGAATACGCTTAGTACCTGCTACTGCTGCTTGTGCTGATGGCGTAGCTATAGCAACCAGCGCATCGGGTTTATCACCAATAAATTTGCGTGCTATTTGTGCTGCTGTACCTGTATTACCTTGAGCGCTCTGGTATTGCCACTCTAAGTTTTTGCCTTGGGTATAACCTGCATCGTTAAGGGCATCTAATACGCCATCTCTTACCGCATCTAAAGCTGGGTGCTCTACTATTGCAGTAATAGCCACCGATTTAGTATCAGCAGCCATAGCTAAGCTGCTGGTTGCAGCTAGAGTGAAAGCCGCTGCAAGTGTTAGGGCTTTTTTAGGTAGAGTTAACATTGTTAGTTTCTCCGTTAGGTAGTTAACCTGATTATTGTTATTTAAGGGCGACCATCTTCTTCTAATACACCTTCTTTAATTGGAATAGCTAAATCTTCTCTGGATACTTTCATGCTTAGCAGCAAAGTACCTGCTATATAAATTGAAGAATAGGTACCCACTAAAATGCCTACCATTAAAGCCAGTGCGAAGTTGTGAATCATTTCACCACCCAATAAAAATAGGGTTACCACTACTAACAAGGTGGTTATGGAGGTAATGGTGGTGCGAATGAGTGTTTGGTTAATAGATAAGTTAATTAGCTCACTGACTGTACCTTCACGTATTTTACGAAAGTTTTCACGAATACGATCATAAACAACTATGGTGTCGTTAATGGAATAACCCACCACAGCTAATAAAGCAGCTAGTACAGTTAAGTCAAAGTCGATACGAAACACAGAGAAGAAGCCTAGCAGGATAATAACGTCATGCACTAGCGCCAGCACAGAACCTACTGCAAACTTATACTGAAAGCGAAAGGCTACATAAACCATAATGCAGAGCATAGCGACCAGCATTCCTAACCCGCCTTGGTCACGCAGTTCATCACCTACCTGCGCACCGACAAACTCTGCACGAGTTAGCTCAACCTTGTCTGCATTTTGTGTGTCGAGCAGGCTACGTACTTGCTCACCCACTTCTGGCGAGAAACCTTGGTTAAGGCGAATCAACACATCGTGGGAGCTACCGAAGTTTTGCACTACAAACTGTTCGTAGCCAGCGGTTTCTAGCTGACCCCGCACTTCTTCTAGGTTTGGAGAATTGGTGTAGTGAAGCTCCACTAGCGTGCCACCAGTAAAATCTAGGCCTAGGCGTAAACCTTGGGTAGCTAAAGAGCCAATGGAAACCAGCAGCAATACCGCTGATAAACCAAAAGCTAGATAGCGCAGCTTCATAAAGTTAATGTTTATATTTAAGAGTTTGGAACTCAAATTATTAGTCATGCTTAGTTCCTGCCTTATAACGAGATGCGTTCGATGCGGCGACCACCATAAACCCAATTCACCATTAAACGGGTGACTAGAATGGCAGTAAACATGGAGGTCAGCAGACCTAATGAAAGGGTAACAGCAAAGCCCTTAACTGGCCCTGTACCTATAGAAAAGAGAATAATAGCCACTAAGAAGGTGGTGATATTGGCATCTAAAATAGTTGCAAAGGCTTTTTCATAACCTGAATGTATTGCATTTTGTGGGCTAAGACCTCGGTGATACATTTCTTCTTTTATACGTGCGTTAATTAACACGTTAGCATCCACCGCCATACCAAGGGTTAGCACTATACCTGCAATACCTGGCAGGGTAAGGGTTGCACCTAAGACTGACAGTAGCGCAACCAATAAAACCAAGTTGGTGGTTAAGGCAACGCAAGCAAAAATACCAAAGACTCGGTACCAAGCCAGCATAAAAATAACCACTAGCGCCAAACCAATTTGAATAGAGGTAACACCCTGTTCAATATTTTTCTGCCCTAGGCTTGGGCCAATGGTACGCTCTTCAACAAAGTAAATAGGTGCGGCTAAGGCGCCTGCTCTTAACAATAAGGAAAGCTCGGAAGCTTCTTGCACGCTGCCAGAACCTGTAATTCGAAAACTGGACCCTAACTGACTTTGAATAGTGGCTAAAGAAATAATGCCTTGCTCGGTATAAGGTTCACGGACTTCAATACGCTCACCTTCTTGTTCAACTATACGTGTGCGAGTTTTATGCTCGATAAACAAGACTGCCATACTGCGACCCACATTGTTTTTGGTCGCATCCGACATAAAACGGCCACCCTGACCATTTAAGCGAATATTCACTTGCGGCTTGTTATTTTCATCAAAACCAACGCTGGCATTAGCTACATTATTACCCGTGGTAATGATGTCTCTTTCTAATACAGCGGTACGGTTAGGCTGGTCACGAAAGCCAAAGGTTTCTGTATCAAAAGTTTCAGCGTTGCGATTGGCTTCTAAACGAAATTCTAAATTGGCAGTAGCGCCTAAAATACGTTTAGCTGATGCCGTATCTTGTACGCCAGGCAGTTCTACCACGATGCGATTACGACCCGAGCGCTGTACTAACGGCTCTGCTACGCCTAGCTCATTCACACGATTACGCAGGGTGGTTAAGTTTTGATCTACAGCATAATCTTCTAGGTTTCTGATTGCCTGCTCATTCATGGTTATAAGCAGTAAACCAGAGTCGTCTGCATTAAAGGTGTAATCTTGTCTATCTACTTGCAACAGTCGGCGTGCTTTATCTAAATCTTCGGCACTGGCTAGCAATACTTCTATTTGACCTGCTTCAACAGCGACTTTACGAAAACGTAACCTTTCTTTGCGTAGCGTGGCACGAATTTCACTGGCGGTGACTTCTAACTGCTGCTTAACCGCTGCATCCATATCCACCTCCATTAAGAAGTGAACACCACCACGTAAATCTAAACCCAGGTTTACACCTCGCGCACCTAGATTAACTAGCCACTCTGGGGTTGTTGCAGCCTGAGATAAGGCTACAACGTATTTCTCACCCAAAGACTGCTGAATAACCTCACGGGCTGCCAGTTGCTGATCATCTGCTAACAAGCGAATTAAACCACTGTTACCCTCTAAACTAGCTTCTAGAACACTAATACCAGCTTTTTCTAGTGCTTGTTCAGCTCTGTTTAAATCAGTGTTAGTGATTTCTATTGAACCTCGTGTACCTGAGATTTGTACGGCTGGATCTTCTGGGTAGAGGTTTGGCAGGGCATAAATTGCCCCTATGCCGATCACCAACAGAATCAGCAAGTTTTTCCAGAGTGGGTAACGGTTCAGCATGGCAGCCTTAATTTGGTCGAATAAAAAATAGGGGAATTACTCAGCATCTACTGCTTTTAAAGTACCTTTAGGTAAAACAGCAGTGACTGCCGCTTTTTGTACTTTAATAGATACTTCGTTAGCAATTTCTAGCACTAAAAACTCATCGGTTACTTTAGTAACACGACCTAGCATGCCACCTGCTAATGAGATTTCGTCACCTTTAGAGATATCGGCTAACAGGTTTTTATGTTCTTTAGCACGTTTTTGCTGAGGACGAATAAGCATAAAGTAAAAAATAGCAACAAAACCAATCAGCATC
This sequence comes from Marinospirillum insulare DSM 21763, assembly GCF_000686905.1. Lineage (GTDB taxonomy): Bacteria > Pseudomonadota > Gammaproteobacteria > Pseudomonadales > Halomonadaceae > Marinospirillum > Marinospirillum insulare. The sequence goes on along the minus strand of NZ_JMLW01000013.1, from coordinate 28,332 downwards.
ACTATGCTAGAAATAGGGCTAGCACTACCGCCATCGGCGTAAGCTGCAGAGATAAAAAAGTCCATAAAATGCTCCTAAGGGTTGTGGGTATTATATTTTTAGTTGCTTGGTTAATGACTAGTTAGCTAAGCCATTGCTGGCACAGGCAAACCACGCCGTGAATAAAATGTTTCTACAAAGTCCGACAATTTACCTTCTTCTATCGCCTGACGCAAACCTGCCATAAGGCGCTGATAGTGGCGCAAATTGTGAAGTGTATTCAACATAGCGCCTAACATTTCACCACTGCGGTCTAAATGGTGTAAATAACTACGTGAAAAGTGTTGGCAAGTATGGCAATCACAATTGGCATCAATTGGGCCCGTATCTTTTTTATACTGAGCATTACGAATTTTAACTACACCTTCATCAGTGAAAAGGTGGCCATTACGTGCATTGCGCGTCGGCATAACACAATCGAACATATCCACGCCACGACGCACAGCTTCGACTAAATCTTCTGGCTTGCCGACACCCATTAAATAACGGGGCTTATCTTCTGGCATCAGGGCTGGCAGGTAATCGAGTGTTTTTATCATGTCTTCTTTGGGCTCACCAACCGACAAGCCACCTATTGCCATGCCATCAAACTCAATAGCTAACAAACCCTCTAATGAACGCTTACGCAAGTCTGGATACATACCACCTTGAATAATGCCAAACAAAGCGGAGGGGTTATCACCATGAGCTTCACGCGAGCGCTTAGCCCAACGCAAAGATAATTCCATCGACTTTTCGGCTTCTGAAAAAGTAGCTGGGTAAGGGGTGCATTCATCAAAAATCATCACGATATCTGAGCCCAAGTCATGCTGTACTTGTATGGACTCTTCTGGCCCAACAAATACTTTTGAACCATCGTGAGGTGAGCGAAAATGTACACCTTCTTCAGTAATTTTGCGTAGTTTACCTAGCGAAAAAACCTGAAAGCCACCTGAGTCGGTCAAAATAGGTTTTTGCCATTGCATAAAGTCATGCAAAGTACCGTGAGCTTTAACTACCTCTGTACCTGGTTTGAGCATTAGGTGAAAAGTATTACCTAAAACAATTTCAGCACCGAGCTTTTCAATTTCATGCGGCATCACACCCTTTACTGTGCCATAAGTGCCTACGGGCATAAAAGCTGGTGTTTCTATACTGCCACGCGGAAAAGTAATTCGACCCCGCCTTGCTTTACCATCAGTTTTAAGCAGATCAAACTGCATGGAACATTCAGAACGCTTCATTCACCTTAGCCCTGTCAGTTAATTGGTTATGTTATTAAGTGCTAGTGTTTTTAGATAGCAACATGGCATCGCCATAACTAAAAAAACGGTACTTTTCTGCTATCGCTATTTGGTAGGCAGTTTTAATGGGTTGATAACCTGCAAAGCTACTTACCAGCATTAATAAAGTAGATTCTGGCAGGTGGAAATTGGTTAATAGCTTATCTACACAGCGCCATTGATAACCTGGGTAAATAAAAATATCCGTATCACCGCTAAAAGCTTGCGTAGCGCCCTTTGCACTAGCCGTTTCTAAACAACGAACGCTGGTGGTGCCTACCGCTATTACCCGACCACCGGCTGCTTTAGTGGCATTCACTTGAGCGGCCACCTCTTCGGTTACCTCTAGCCATTCCTTGTGCATGACATGCTCGTCTAACTTATCAACTTTGACTGGCTGAAAAGTACCAGCGCCCACGTGCAAAGTAACAAAAGCAGTATTCACACCCTTGGCACGAATTTGCGTTAGCAGCTCGTCATCAAAATGCAGGCCAGCGGTAGGTGCTGCCACTGCACCTAAATGCTGGGCATAAACGGTTTGGTAGCGCTCTTTATCGGTTAACTCATCGGCACGATCAATATAAGGCGGCAAGGGTAAATGGCCGTGTTTTTCTAACAGCTCTAACAAGGGTTCAGGATTAAGAAAAGTTAAGCAAAACAAAGCGCCTTCTCTACCTGTGCATTCAACCTCTATACCACCTTCTAAAAATAACTTAGCGCCAGCTTTGGGTGCTTTACTAGAACGTATATGGGCTAAGGCACTATGCTCGTCTAAAGGCCGTTCAATTAAAACCTCTAGTTTGCCGCCAGTAGCTTTTTTACCAAATAAACGTGCGGGTATAACACGAGTATTATTAAAAACCAGCAGATCACCTTGCTCTAGGTAATCTAATAAATCTGGAAACTGACGGTGTTTAACGTCTTCACCTTCTAGCACTAACAAACGTGAACCACGCCTTTGCGCCGTTGGGTAGTGGGCTATAAGCTCTTCGGGTAAATCAAAGTGAAAATCGCTGCGCTGCATGGCGGCCTTTAATAATAGTTAGCTAAAGCTAATGCTAGGTAAAAGTTAGGAGCAAGATTTTAACCTAGATAGCCGCAAAGGTCATGGGCGGCCTGCTGTCTTTCTACTTGGCCAATGAGAACCAAGCCACATTTTTAAAGCAGGCGCTCGATTAACCAATACAGCTATAAAAATTAAGCTACAGCCAATTAACTGAAAGCTGCTCATTATCTCTGCAAACCAGAAGCTAGCCAATATTGCTGTCCATACAGGCTCTAAAGTCATAATAATGGCCGTGTGGCTAGGTGGTGCTAGGCCTTGGGCATAGGTTTGTAGTAAAAACCTTAAGCTAGTTGCCAATAACAAACTTGCCGCAAACCAACCCCAAATGGCTGGAGGCTGTTGAAAGCTCCACTCTTCAAAAATTAATGAGAAAAAGCCTGTAATTAAACCTGTAGTGATTAACTGAATGGTGGTTAAGGGAAGCGCAGAAATTTTTGCAGCTGCGCGGCTATTAAAGATAAACATAAAAGCCAAAAAGAACGCCGCCATTAAAAAACACCACTCACCCAAGCCAAAACTGAACTCGCTATCGAGTGATAAAAAAGCCATGCCTAACAGCACAAAGGGCAAGGACAAAAATGCATAGCGGCTAGGTTTTTCTCCACCCAAAATAAAGTTAAGTAGTGGTACCATCACTATGCCTAGGCTATTCAAAAAGGCTCCTATACCAAGGTGCTGTGAGTGTTGTAAGCCCAACACCCAAAAAACCATAGCGCAACCAAACAAGCTACCTACTTTTAAAGCACTTAAAAACTGTTGGTTACTTAAATTAAGAAGAGACCTTAAGCAGAAAAAAGCTAAAACTAAACCTGCTCCTAGAAACCGTAGAGCAATAAAAAACAAAGGACTAAAACCAACTAATGTTTCTTTAGAAAAGATCCACCCAGCTGCTGCAATTAAAGTGGCTACTACTAGCCATATATCTGCCTTAAAATGTGATGTCATTATGCTTACCCTAAAGACTCACAAGATTAACAGTTAGCTTTAGACTAGTGAAACCACTATTTATGCCTACTTATATAAACCCTGAATTTGCTAACTATCAGCAACCACGCCAGCTAGAAACTGCTTCTCTTGATTGGCAAGCAACCACGCCTTTGGCTGAAAGTTTTGATGATGTGTATTTTTCACGCGACCAAGGTATTGCTGAAAGTAACTATGTTTTTTTGCAGCAAAATAACCTGCCTGAACGCTGGCAAACCTGGCAGGCAGAACGTGCTTTTGTTATGGGCGAAACGGGCTTTGGTACGGGGTTAAATTTATTGGTGGCTATGGCTAGTTTTCTAAAAACAGCGCCAGTAACAGCACGCCTGCATTGGATAAGTACCGAGCTTTACCCATTAACACCAGAGGATTTAAAACAAGCCCATGCTTTTTGGCCAGAGCTAGCTGAGTACGCAGAACTTTTACAAAAAAACTATCCTTTGCCCATTTCAGGCTTTCACCGCCTTAATCTTCATCCACGCATTACTTTAGATTTATTATTAGGCGATGCAGCCACTAATTTAAGTGGTTTGGCTGGCAGGGTCGACGCTTGGTGTTTAGATGGTTTTGCACCCAGCAAAAACCCTAGCATGTGGACAGACAATCTTTTTTCAGCCATTGGCCAAGCTAGTGACCTAGGAACAACCTTTGCTACCTTTACGGCTGCTGGCCTTGTGAGGCGTGGTTTAGCAAAGGTTGGCTTTCAGGTAAAAAAAGTTAAAGGTTTTGGGCGTAAGCGTGAAATGCTTAGGGGTATTTTTTCAGAGCTGCCTGCAACAAAAGATACACCTAATCAGCCACCGCTTAACTTAAATAATAAAATAGCCATTGTTGGTGCTGGTTTATCTGGTTTAGCTACGGCTCAGGCGTTAATAAAACGGGGCTTTAAAGTCGATATGTATGAAGCAAAAATGCCAGCTGCAGGTGGCTCGGGCAATAAACAAGGGGCCTTGTATATAAAGTTAGCCGTAGATGCTAATCCTTCTAGCCGTTTTTATTTAGCTGGTTTGGAATTTTCTCGCCGCTGGTTAGAAAGCCTAGACCCTGAGCAAACACTTTGGTCACCCTCGGGTGTATTGCAGTTAGCCACCAATGAACGTGAAGCCAAGCGCCAGCAGCGTTTTTTAGTCAAACAGCAACTACCTAAAGATTTAGTTACTGGGGTTAATCAGAAACAAGCCAGTGAACTAGCTGGCACTAATACCTCTGCTGGCGGGTTGTTTTTTTCTAGAGCTGGCTGGGTTAAACCTAAGCAGCTGTGTGAACAACTAGTTAAAACATGCAAAGGCTTAAAACTATATTCCCAGCAAAAGGTTACTGACTTAGCGCCTGTAAACCCTGCGGATAAAAAAGCGGGCTGGCAGATGACTACGGCTAGCGGAAAGAAGGTTTATCAACAGGTGGTTATTTGTTGTGCTGATGCTGCTAAAGCCTTTACACCGAGTCATTGGTTACCAGTAACGGCGGTCAGGGGGCAGGTTAGTTATTTATCTTTAAATCAAACAGATCAATCACTTAACAAGCCCAATAGCGTAGTTTGTGGCAAAGGTTATACGCTACCACCCACCAAGAGCACCCTATGCTTTGGTGCCAGTTTTGATGCTAACAACCCTAGCTCAGCCCTTAGTCAGGCCGATCAATTACAAAATCAGCAGGAACTAACGACCATTTTGCCCAACTTATTAGCCGAGCTAGAAAAACCTCAAACGGCTAAACAAGAGCTTGATGGGCGAGTCAGCTTTCGCTGTGCTTCACCCGATTATTTACCCTTGGTTGGGCAGCTAGCAGACCTAGAGGCTTGGCAAAAAGGCTATCAATCAACTCAATCTAGCTGGGCAGTTTCTGATTTTCCCAACAACTGGAGCCATTCAGGGTTATGGCTAAATCTTGGGCATGGTTCTCGTGGTTTAGCCAGCATTCCAATCAGTGCTGAATTACTAGCCAGTCAGCTGGTGGGTGAGCCAGCACCTTTTGAGCAAGAGCTGGTTGACTGCCTAAACCCTGCACGCTTTATTTTAAAAGATTTAAAGCGCCAAAAACCTTAAAATAAAAACCTAATCTGGCTGGTTAGCTAACAGCTTCCAGCTAAACTCATCTTGGTTATTAATCTGGTATTCAAATAAAGCTTGGCCGCGCACATGGCCGTCTTCAAAAACGGCTAATACCCAGTGGCGATTTAACACCACCGACTCATGTAATACAAAATGCATACTTCCACCGAGTACTGCTTCCTGTGGAATGAGTTCAGGCCGTTTACCTAACTCCTGTAAAATACGGCGTTCCGGGTTAGCACCTAAATTAAACTCACGTCGGTCATTATCGGTTAAACCATAAACACGACCCGTGCCAGACCCGTAGCTACGCAAGCCTTCTTGTAATTGTTTGTCCGCTGTTTGCTCTGCTGCCTGTTCTGCATTTATCTCAGTTTTAACTTCTTCACCGCGTGGTAAAAGCAAAGAGATAATCATGCCCAAGAGCACCATAGGAATTAAATAACGCTGAAATCTACTGGTATTTTTTCTCATGAGTTATTCACTCCTACTTTTTTAACTTTATTTTCTGCAACTTTACCTTCTTCACAAAAAAGGCGACCTCGCGGTCGCCTTAAAGTTACTCATTAACCAATTATGATTTTTTAGCGCGCTTACGCTCATTTTCAGTTAAATGTTTTTTACGCATACGCAGGAAGTTAGGTGTTACTTCAACCAACTCATCATCGTCAATAAACTCTAATGCCTGTTCAAGACTATAAATGGTTGCTGGTGTTAACTGAACTGTTTCTTCATGGCCAGATACACGCATGTTATCTAGTTTTTTAGCTTTAGTTGGGTTAACCACCATATCTGAATCACGTGCGTTAATCCCTACAATCATGCCTTCGTAAACTTCTACGCCTGGACCAACAAATAAACGACCACGCTCTTGCAAGGTGGTTAGGGCATAGGCCAATACTTTACCTGATGCCATGGAAACCAGTACGCCGTTAATACGATGATCAACACTACCTTCAGTCAGCGGGCCATAGTGGTCGAAAATGCTGGTAAGAATACCAGTACCCGATGTCATGGTCATAAACTGGTTACGGAAACCAATTAAACCACGCGAAGGAATAATAAAGTCTAGGCGGGTACGGCCTTTACCATCTGGGTTCATGTTAGTCATACGGGCTTTGCGCTTGCCCAGCTCTTCCATGATAGAACCTTGATGCTCATCTTCCACATCAATAATGACTTCTTCGTAAGGCTCTTGTTTAACGCCATCCACTTCTTTAATAATTACTTCAGGACGAGATACACCCAACTCAAAACCTTCGCGACGCATGGTTTCAATTAGAACTGAAAGATGAAGTTCACCACGGCCTGAAACACGGAAGCGATCTGGGCTATCAGTTTCTTCTACGCGCAAGGCTACGTTATGAACCAGTTCTTTTTCTAAACGCTCTTTAATATTACGACTGGTAACATACTTACCATCTTTACCCGCAAAAGGAGAGTTGTTCACCTGGAAAGTCATGGTTACCGTTGGCTCATCTATCGTGAGCTGCGGCATGGCTTCTGGGTTATCTGGGTCACACAGGGTGTCAGAAATAAACAGTGGATCGATACCTGTTATACAAACGATATCACCAGCTTCAGCACCTTCTGGTGACTCATTACGCTGTAAACCGTGATAGGTCATTATTTGACCTAGTTTAGCTCTACGCTGCTTGCCTTCACGGTCAATAACGACAACCTGCTGGTTAGGAAGTGCGCGACCACGGGTAATACGGCCTACGCCTATCACGCCCACATAGCTAGAGTAGTCTAATGCTGAGATTTGCATTTGGAAGCTACCCTCAGCATCTACGTTAGGTGGTGGCACTAGATCAACGATGGATTGGAAAAGAGGATCCATGTTTTCTGCCATTTCTTCAGGGTCTAAGCCAGCGATACCATTCAATGCTGAGGTGTAAATCACCTGAAAATCTAGCTGTTCTTCTGTCGCACCTAGGTTATCGAACAAATCAAAAATTTGATCCATTACCCAGTCTGGACGTGAGCCTGGACGGTCAATTTTGTTAATAATAACAATGGGCTTTAAACCACGATCGAAAGCTTTTTGAGTAACAAAGCGTGTTTGTGGCATAGGGCCGTCAATTGCATCAACTACCAATAATACTGAGTCAACCATTGACAGAACACGCTCTACTTCACCACCAAAGTCGGCGTGACCTGGGGTGTCAATGATGTTAATACGGTAATCGCTCCAAGTAATCGCAGTATTTTTGGCAAGGATTGTAATACCGCGTTCTTTTTCTTGGTCATTAGAGTCCATAACACGATCATTTTCCGCTTCGCGGCGATCGAGTGTTCCAGACTGCTTTAAAAGGCTGTCAACCAGAGTGGTTTTACCATGGTCAACGTGGGCAATAATGGCTACATTGCGTAGGGCATTGATTTTAGAGGACATAAATTATGTTTCGCCTGCTTAAATAGAGAGGTTTGTACACTGTCTTGTACACACTTCTAAATGTGTTCCCAGCTGCAAGGGCTGCGGATCCAAAATAAAAGGTAGGAAATTGTACATGCTTTGACTTTCTGGATATATATTTTTCTTCTCAAATAGCCTAAAAAACATGATATTTCAATTCAAACCGCAGCTATCTTAGTCTAAAAAGCAGGAATAATCTAAATTCCTCCTATTTGTTTTATAACCTGAGCTTAGAGTAAAAAAACTCAGCTTAAATAGGCTTGGCATATAGTGCATTAAGGCTATTTATGGTCTAATTCCCTGTATCTATTAGGCTTTAAGCTTTTTAAATAGACAGAGTTATTACACCTAGTTAAACGCCCTAGTTGGAGGCAAGCATGTCCCAGAAGAGTCTGGCTATCATTACCGAACACGACGTTAAGTGGGTTGATCTACGCTTTACAGATGCTCAAGGGAAGGAGCACCACATCACCATTCCTGCTACTTACGTTGACGAAGAGTTTTTTGAAACCGGCCAGATGTTTGATGGCTCTTCCATGCCTGGCTGGAAGGGTATTAATGAATCAGACATGATTATGCGTCCTGACGATTCCTCTGCAGTGCTCGACCCTTTTACTGATGAAGTCACCCTAATTTTACAGTGCGATATTATCGAGCCTGTCACTATGCAGGGCTATGAGCGTGACCCTCGCTCTATTGCTTTACGTGCTGAGGAATACCTTAAATCAACAGGTATTGCCGATACTGCTTTTTTTGGCCCTGAGCCTGAGTTTTTTATCTTTGATGATGTGAAGTGGCAAGTTGCCATGTCTGGCTCATCTTATGCCATAGGTTCTGAGGAAGCGGCTTGGTCTTCTAACGCAAGTTTTGAAGGCGGTAACCTAGGACATCGTCCTGGCGTGCAAGGTGGTTATATGCCTGTTCCTCCAGTCGATTCTTCCCACGAAATTCGTGGCGCCATGTGCAATGCCATGACCGCCATGGGCTTAAAAATTGAAGTCCATCACCATGAGGTTGCTACGGCTAACCAGTGTGAAATAGGTGTTGCTTTTAATACGCTAGTGAAAAAAGCCGATGAAGTGCAACGCTTAAAATATTGTGTGCACAATGTTGCCCATGCCTACGGTAAAACTGCCACCTTTATGCCTAAGCCTTTAGTGGGCGATAACGGCTCGGGTATGCATGTTCACCAGTCTTTATCTAAAGATGGCACTAACATTTTTGCTGGGGATAGCTACGGCGGCCTGTCTGAAATGGCTTTATTTTATATTGGCGGCATTATTAAACATGCTAAAGCACTTAATGCCATTACTAACCCGCTAACTAACTCTTATAAGCGTTTAGTGCCCGGCTTTGAAGCACCAGTTATGTTGGCTTACTCAGCTAAAAACCGCTCTGCTTCCATTCGTATTCCTTATGTTTCTAGCCCTAAGGCACGCCGTGTAGAGGCTCGTTTCCCCGACCCAGGTGCTAACCCCTACCTTTGTTTTGCTGCTTTGTTAATGGCTGGCTTAGATGGTATTCAAAATAAGATTCATCCTGGCGATGCTATGGATAAAAATCTTTACGACCTACCACCTGAAGAAGCGGCTCAAGTACCACAAGTAGCTAGCAGTTTAGAAGAAGCCTTGAATGCTTTAGATACAGACTGGGAGTTCTTAACTAAAGGCGGTGTATTTACTGATGAAATGCTTGATGCCTTTATTGCCACCAAGAATAAAGAAGTGCAGCGCTTAAATATGACTACTCACCCAGTTGAGTTTGATATGTATTATTCTGTTTAAGAAACAACTGAACAAAAAAACCTGCCAGTTGGCAGGTTTTTTTTATGGTTAAAGTTTGGCTTTAGATCATCGCAGGAATCTTGCGGAAAGCTGTTTCAAACTTCACTTTTGCAGCACGTTCTTCTAGCTGCTCAAGAAAGTTTTCTTGGCTGCGTTCATGCCACTCTAAAATTTCTAGGTAGCGACGTATATTGTGTACATAGGCGACTGGTTCATTACCTCTGGCATAACCATAGCGTGTTTGGCGATACCATTTACGCTGAGTTAATAGCGGTAAATGTTTAGCTACATCGCCCCAACTATTAGGATTAAAACCTAAACGTTGAGTGATCACTCGTGCATCTTCTAAATGCCCTTTGCCCACATTATAAGAAGCCAAAGCCATATACAGGCGATCTTCACCTTGTACGCCTTCTGGCATGCGGTTATACAGTTGCTTCAAGTAGCGCGAGCCACCTTCTATGCTTTCGATAGGATCAAGTCGGTCAACATTCAGCTCGTTAGCTGTACGCTGAGTTAGCATCATTAATCCACGAACACCTGTTGGTGATACTGCGTTTTTACGCCAGTGTGATTCTTGGAAAGCTAGTGCTGCCAATAAATGCCAATCTAAATCTTGCTTCTCAGCTGCCTCACGGAAATGGCTTTCGTACTTAGGCAAGCGTGAACGCACATGACGCAAAAACAGGGGTGCACCAACATACTCTAAATACTGCTCATGACGGTAATAACGCTCACGCACTTCACTAATAACTTCTTGTTCTTGCGCTTGGTCTATATATCCACTAGCAACACGCTCTAGGTGTGACTTGTTTAGCTTAGGAAACAGCCACACTAAAGAAGACGAAATTTCTGTATCAAAAGCTACGCTGGCACGTGGGAAGAAAAAGCGATTGATATTAAAGTCTTGCGCACTAACTAGAGCGTAATCTAGGTCGCCATCTTGAATCATTTTTAATAGGTCAGTTACCTCTAAGTCATCGGTTTCCATCCAGCTTAAATGAGGATAAAGCGCTTGATGACTTTGCAACACTTCTGCCTGACGCGAACCAGCCAAGACTGCCAGCGATGAACCCTCGGTTACATCTTCCCAGCTTTTAGGTCTAAAATGACCGCTGCGGTAAATAACCATTTGTGTGCTATGCAATAAAGGTTTGGATACAGAAAACGCTCGCTTACGGTCTAGGGTTAAACCTAAACTTCCTGCGGCCATGTCTACTGCGCCTTCATTCAATGCTTGTTCCATTTTTTTTGCATTTTCGTAGTTAATAATTTTTAACTCAACGCCTAAATGGTCTGCAAAAGAACTAACTAGCTCATACTCAAACCCAGCATAACCATCGCGATGCTCGTAGAATACAGCTGGTGTATTACGCATAGCTACAGTTAAAGTGCCGGTTTCAAGCACCTTGCTTAATGGATCTTTTTGTTTACACCCACTGGTTACAAGTAGGGCTAATAACAATAAAGATAATAAAAATTTTAGTTTCATATTTACGGAGACTCATCGAATGCTGTTTGCATTTAATTTACGCTTGGATTGAGTTGCCAAGCCTGTAAGTGAGTGCTGCCAAAATCTTGTAATGCGGCAGCCAGATCAAAAAGTTGCCGATCAGGCTATTATTGTAATTGGAGTACAGATATGGTTGTGATTTTGTAATTTTAGCAAAGTTAGATCAAAAAAACCTCTACTTAGGTCTTATTTTCGTGACTCGCTGTTCATTTATTGTTCTTTCGTAGCCCTGAAAGCTTGTTTGCGCTATCATTCCCCACAATTAAACTTCCACCAATCTACTCCTTTATTCTTTCTGCTCTGACGAGGCTTGCTAATGCTCCAACTGCGCGGCGCTCCTGCTCTTTCAGCTTTTCGCTCAAAAAAACTCTTGAACCAACTTCAAGAAATATCCACTTCTATTACAAGCATTTATGCTGAGTTTCTGCACTTAGCTGAGGCTAGTTCTGGGCTAAATTCAGAACAAACTCAAGTGCTAGAAGCCCTTTTAAACTATGGCCCTAAAAACGAACAACACCAGCCTGAAGGCCAGCTTTATCTAGTGGTGCCTCGTTTAGGTACCCAATCTCCCTGGTCTTCTAAAGCAACTGATATAGCTCATAACTGCGGGTTAACTCAGATAGAGCGCTTAGAGCGAGGTGTAGCTTATTATTTACAAACCAGCCAAGCGCTAACAGACAAAGAGCAGGAAGCAGTCGTTAACCTGCTGCATGACCGAATGACCGAAACCCTGTTAAGCAGCTTAGACTCAGCTAGCCAGTTATTCCGCCATGAAGGCCCGCGTCCTTTAGCCAGCGTCGATATTTTAGGTGGTGGTCGCGAAGCCTTAGTAAAGGCCAATACCGACTTAGGCTTAGCACTGGCTAATGATGAAATTGATTATTTAGTTGAGAGCTTTACTGGGTTAGACCGTAACCCTAACGATGTAGAGCTAATGATGTTTGCCCAGGCTAACTCTGAGCATTGTCGTCATAAAATTTTTAATGCTGATTGGACCATTGATGGTGAAGATTCACCTCACTCACTGTTTGGCATGATTCGTAACACTCACAAGCTTTCACCTGAAGGGGTCTTATCTGCCTATAGCGATAACGCTTCAGTGATTGAAGGTTTCACTGCACCACGCTTCTTCCCTCAACCAGTTTCTCATAGCTGGAAACCAGTAGAAGAGCCTGTGCACATTTTAATGAAGGTCGAAACTCACAATCACCCTACTGCTATTTCACCTTTTGCTGGTGCAGCCACAGGTGCAGGCGGTGAGATTCGTGACGAAGGCGCAACCGGTATTGGCTCTAAACCCAAAGCGGGTTTAACCGGTTTTACCGTATCTAACCTGCGTATTCCAGGCTACACCCAGCCTTGGGAAGACAAAGACTACGGCAAGCCTGAGCGTATTGTTACTGCGCTAGATATTATGCTAGAAGGCCCTGTAGGTGGCGCTGCCTTTAATAACGAATTTGGCCGCCCTAACTTAACAGGCTATTTCCGTACTTATGAAGAAAACACTTTAGGCTTAAACGGTAATGAGCGCCGTGGTTATCATAAGCCCATTATGCTCGCTGGTGGCTTGGGCAACATTCGCCCTAACCATGTACAGAAAAGTGAAATTCCTGTTGGTGCCAAGCTAATAGTACTAGGCGGCCCTGCCATGAATATTGGTTTGGGTGGCGGTGCTGCTTCGTCTATGGCAACAGGTTCTTCTAGTGCTGATTTAGACTTTGCTTCAGTACAAAGGGATAACGCAGAAATAGAGCGTCGCGCCCAAGAAGTGATTGATCGCTGCTGGGGCATGGGTGACGACAACCCTATTTGCTTTATTCACGACGTAGGCGCTGGTGGACTTTCTAACGCTTTACCTGAATTAGTTAAAGATGGTGAGCGGGGCGGCTTGTTCGACTTGCGTGCCGTGCCTAATGCTGAGCCAGGCATGAGCCCGCTAGAAATTTGGTGTAACGAAGCGCAAGAGCGTTACGTTCTAGCTATAGCGCCAGCTAGCCTAGAACTATTCGATAAGTTATGTAAACGTGAGCGCGCACCCTATGCGGTAGTGGGTGAAGCTTTAGCCGAACACCACTTAACCGTGACTGATGGGCACTTTGAAACCAAGCCGGTCGACCTACCCATGAGTGTATTGTTTGGTAAGCCGCCAAAAATGCAACGCAGTTTTGAACGCCAAGCTTTACAGTTACCCGAGCTAAGTCTTGATGGTGTTTCTATTCAAGATGCCGCCGAACGTGTACTTAGTCTACCCACAGTTGCTAGTAAACAGTTTTTAATCACCATAGGTGACCGTAGTGTTTCTGGCCTAGTCGCCCGTGATCAAATGGTTGGACCTTGGCAAGTACCCGTAGCTGATTGTGCTGTGACTACCGCAACGCCTTTCACTGAAGTGGGTGAAGCCATGGCGATGGGTGAACGCACGCCTCTGGCACTGATAAATCCAGCAGCCTCAGGTCGTATGGCAGTAGCTGAATCCATTACCAACCTTGCAGCAGCTAGCATCAACCAGCTGAGCGATATTAAATTATCGGCTAACTGGATGTCAGCAGCTAATCATCCGGGCGAAAACCAAGCCCTCTATGATACGGTTTATGCAGTAGGTATGGAGCTTTGCCCCCAACTAGGTATCGCCATTCCAGTCGGTAAAGACTCCATGTCGATGCGTACCGTTTGGGAAGATGAGCAGGGGCAAGAAAAATCCATTACTTCACCCTTGTCTTTAGTGGTGACTGCTTTTGCACCCGTGACAGCCGCTAGAAAAACCCTAACGCCTCAGTTGCGTACCGATAAAGGTGAAACGGATTTACTGCTGATCGACCTAGGTCGTGGGCAAAATCGTTTGGGTGGCTCTGCCTTAGCACAGGTTTATAACCAGCTAGGTAGTGTTGCGCCTGACTTAGATGATCCAGAAGATTTAAAAGCTTTCTTTGCGGTGATTCAAGGCTTGAACAGCGAAGACAAACTGCTGGCTTACCATGACCGCTCTGACGGTGGCTTGCTTGCAACCCTTGCTGAAATGGCCTTTGCTGGGCACCTAGGCTTAGACATTAAACTAGAAATGCTAGCTGAAAATACCCAAGAAGCTTTAGCTGCCTTGTTTTGTGAAGAGCTAGGTGCAGTGATTCAAGTGCGCCAAGCAGACACAGAGTTTGTACTTATGCAGTTGGCTGCTGCTGGCTTGGGTGACTGCACTCAGGTTATTGGTCGCCCAGAAGCCGATGACCTGCTTAGTTTCTCTTTAGATGGCGAGTTAGTCTTGCAAGCTAGCCGCGTTGATTACCTGCGTCGCTGGTCAGAAACCAGTTTCCGTATGCAAGCCTTGCGTGACAATGCCGATTGCGCTCAAGAAGAATTTGACCACCTTTTAGATACTAAAAACCCAGGTATTAGCCCTAAAGTCAGCTTTGATTTAAATGAGGACCTAGCAGCACCTTATTTAAAACTAACCCAGCGACCACAAGTAGCTATTCTGCGTGAACAGGGTGTAAATAGTCACATGGAAACTGCAGCTGCTTTCTACCGCGCAGGTTTTGATCCTGTTGACTTGCACATGAGCGACCTGCTCAGTGGCGTAGTCAACCTAGAGAAATTCCGTGGTTTAGCCACCTGTGGCGGCTTCTCTTACGGTGATGTTTTAGGTGCAGGTGGCGGTTGGGCTAAGTCGGTACTTTTCCATGCACAAACGCGTGATGCTTTTGCGGCCTTCTTTGAGCGTGAAGACACCTTTACCCTAGGTATTTGTAATGGTTGTCAAATGCTATCGCAGCTTAAAGATTTAATCCCTGGTGCTGACCACTGGCCTCGCTTTGTACGCAACCTAAGCGAACAATTTGAAGCCCGTGTTGCAACGGTAGAAATTCAAAAATCTAAATCAATTCTGCTAGCAGGTATGGAAGGCTCACGCCTGCCTATTGCTGTTTCACATGGCGAAGGTCGTGCTGAGTTTAGAGATGCTGATCACCTTAAATTAACTGAACAAAGCAGCAATATTGCACTACGCTATGTAGATAACTACGGTGCAACAACGCAAAGTTATCCATTTAACCCTAATGGCTCTCCTGCTGGGATTACTGGTTTAACCAGTGCTGATGGGCGTGCAACGATTATGATGCCTCACCCAGAGCGTGTTGCCCGCAGCATCAACAACTCTTGGTATCCAGACAGCTGGGGCGAGCAAGGTCCTTGGCAGCGTTTGTTTGCCAATGCCAGAAAATGGGTAGACTAAAAAGTAGGTGAACGAAGATGACTGAACCAGTTAAACGTTTTATTGCCGGGGCTTTGTGCCCCCGCTGCAACACTATGGACGTACTTAAGTCTTGGCAGGCAGACGGTTTTCAACACCGTGAATGTGTAAATTGTGACTTCGTGGATGCAATTAGCTTAGAAATGCCTGAGGAATTACCAACCAGAGTTAACCAAACCGAGGTTGATCCTAAAGATGAAATTCAAGTGGTTAAGTTTACACCCTAGCTTAAGCTAATAATTTTAGCAGGGCTAGGTAACAAAAAAGGTGGCTAACTTTAAGTTTGCCACCTTTTTTATAGTTTAATGCTTAACAGTAAAATAAATGATTAGCCTAAAGCTGCGGTAATAGTTTCATACTTCTCCATTAGCTCGTCTTGGCTTTCAACATGGTTAGGGTCTTTAGGAATACATTCCACTGGACAAACATCGACACACTGGGGTTCGTCATAGTGACCTACGCATTCAGTACACAGGTTAGGATCTATTTCGTAGATTTCATCACCCTGAGTAATGGCACCGTTAGGGCATTCCGGTTCACAGACATCGCAGTTGATGCATTCATCGGTAATGTACAAAGCCATAATATAAACCTCATTGGTTAATTAGCGGGTGGGCTTGTAGAAGCCTCTTGCTTATTTACGCTTAGCTGGCGTAGTGGTTTTTTAGTGCCTTCTCTACACAGGGATGCACTAATTTACTAACATCACCACCTAAACTGGCAACCTCTCTTACTAGAGTAGAGGCAATAAAAGAAAGCCGCTCTGAAGGTGGTAAAAAGATACTTTCTAAATTGGGTGACATGGCTTTGTTCAATTGCGCTAACTGCAATTCATACTCAAAATCTGCTACGCCACGTACACCACGCAAAATAATAGTGGATTCTTGTTGCTGCATTAGCTCGGTTAATAAACAGCTAAAACCTACAACTTTGATTTTAGGGTTATTAGCCATCACCTGTTCAATTAAACTGATGCGTGTTGCTAGATCAAACAGTGGTTTTTTACCTGGACTAGCAGCAACAGCAACAACGACTCGGTCAAATAAGCGGCTAGCTCTTTCAATTAAATCACTGTGCCCTAGGGTAACTGGGTCAAAAGTACCAGGGTAAACCACTGTTTTCATGTCAACCTCTTGTTGGCAGCTAGCCTTTGAAAAAGCGCATCTTACCCAAAAGTGCTAAGCGGCTCAAATAACCTTTTTATCGGGTGTACAAACTAAAGTGCACATCGCTCACTTGCTTATCTTTTTGTAAGCGCCAGTTAGCAGGTAAATGAATTAACCCTGCTTGATGCTTAGCCTGCTCTACATAAATTAAAGCGCCTTCTGCTAACCAACCCTTGGCTTCTAAAAGATGACAGACAGGTTCTAATAAAGGTAATCCATAAGGTGGGTCTAAAAAAATAATTTCAAAAGGTTGTGCAGGCTGCTGCTCTAACCAGTTTAATGCATCTGCATTCACTAAGGTTAAGCGCTCTCCAGCTAAGGGCAATAATAACCCACCTAATTGCTTGGTTACTTTAATATCTCTTTCTATTGCTGTCACCTGTTTAGCGCCGCGACTTAATGCCTCAACTGCTAAAGCACCACTTCCTGCAAAAGCGTCTAAGCAGGTTTTACCTGGGATAGAAAACTGTAACCAGTTAAATAGAGTTTCACGAACTCTATCAGGTGTAGGCCTTAAACCTTCTGCTTCGACAACAGGTAGCTTGCGTCCACGCCATTCACCACCTATCACTCTGACTTGACCTAAAGCAGCTTGTTTTATTTTTTTATGTGGCTTACGCATTTTTAACCTAACTTTTTTAATGGTGAACCTTTGAACTGGTTGGCAGCTAGCCAATGACCTACTAAACTCCCTACCTTATAACTTGGGTAGGTGTGGTAGGATAACTGATTAAATACTCGATTAAGACACCTTTTATTAAGATACCACTTAAGATACCGCCGCCATGCTTGGATTATTTAAACGTAATAAAAAACAACCAGAAGCAACGCCAGATGCTTTGCCTACAGACTTAGATGCTGAAATCTCAGAAGAAACATCAGCAGAAGAAGTTCACGCCAACAAAGAGTCGGCAATTGACTCTGAACCTGCGGATACTGCTAGTGAGCAAATAGCTGACAAAAAGCCAGGACTGTTTTCACGCCTTAAACAAGGTCTTGCACGTACCGGTGGGGGCTTAGCTGATCTTTTCTTGGGCGCTCGAAAAATTGATGATGAGCTAGTAGAAGAGCTAGAAACTCGGCTTTTAATGGCTGACGTAGGTATGACTGCAACACAAGAAATTATTGCCAGCCTAACAGATAAAATTGATCGCAAGCAGCTTAAAGACTCAGATGCACTGTTTGCAGCACTTAAAGACGAGCTAAAAAGATTACTAGAGCCTGTCAGCCAGCCTTTGGTTTTAGAGGATAAACCTGCCAAGCCCCAAGTTATTTTAATGATTGGTGTTAACGGTGTAGGTAAAACAACCACTATTGGTAAACTAGCTAAGCGCTATCAAGCCGAAGGGCGCAAAGTATTGCTTGCTGCGGGTGACACTTTCCGTGCTGCTGCTGTTGAACAGTTACAAGTCTGGGGCGAGCGTAACTCCGTACCTGTTATTGCACAACATACTGGAGCAGATAGCGCTAGCGTGGTGTTCGATGCTTTACAGGCTGCTCAATCTCGCCAAGTAGACCTTCTTATTGCTGATACCGCTGGTCGCCTCCACAACAAAAGTAACTTAATGGACGAGCTAGCTAAAGTACGTCGGGTTTTACAAAAACTCGACTCAGACGCACCCCATGAAGTTTTATTGGTGCTAGATGCTGCGACAGGTCAAAATGCTTTAGCTCAAGCGCGTGAATTTAATAAATCCGTACCCATTACTGGCTTAGTTTTAACCAAGCTAGACGGTACTGCCAAGGGCGGTATTGTTTTTGCCTTAGCACGTGAGTTAGGTATTCCTGTTAGGTTTATTGGTGTTGGTGAACAAGCGGACGACCTACGCGATTTTGACTCAGACAGCTTTGTTGACGCTCTCTTAGCTACAGCTACTAACGAATAATAGATAAGGCCAACGGGAGGGCCGATGATTCAATTTCATAATGTTTTCAAACGCTACGAAAGCGGCCATGAAGCACTACAAAATGTGAGTTTCAACCTTAAAGAAGGTGAAATGGCTTTTTTAACCGGCCACTCAGGGGCAGGTAAAAGTACCCTATTGAAACTCATTATGCGTATGGAGGTTGCTACTCGTGGGCAGGTTAACATTGATGGCATTAACCTTAACCAACTTGCCCGCCGCCATGTGCCTTTTTTACGCAGAAAAATAGGAGTGGTTTTTCAAGACCACCAGCTCCTCTATGATCGTAGTGTTTATGAAAATGTAGCCTTGCCTTTGGTCATTGAAGGCATGGAGCCACAAGATATCGGTCGGCGCGTACGTGCAGCTCTAGATAAAGTTGGTTTACTCTCAAAAGAAAAGCTAACCCCCATTATGCTCTCTGGTGGTGAACAGCAAAGGATTGGGATAGCTCGTGCAGTAGTTAATAAACCCCCTATTTTGCTTGCTGATGAGCCTACGGGTAACCTTGACCCCCAGCTTTCTTCAGAAATTATGCAGCTCTTTCGTCAATTTAATGCAGTAGGCGTCACTGTATTAATTGCTTCGCACGATTTAGACCTGATATCGCGTATGGGCTTACGCATGATGGAGCTTAGCCAAGGCGGCTTGACTAGAAGCGGAGTGCCAGCCTAATGAGTAAACGTCCTATACGGCCTAGCGGTGCTACTTTTCCTAATCCTACTCAGCGTGACACTGCTCACAAAGGTTCAGTAAAAAAACCACCTAACCGCCTACGCTCTAAACCTGATTCGCGTGGAAAAAGTAACCTTAGTGGAGCAAGGTTAAGCAAAGTAAATAAGGCAGCTCGCTTTAAGGCCTGGCGCCGTCATCACTTAGCTATGGCTATAGATAGCCTAGCTCGTCTGCTTGCAGCACCCTTTGGTAGCCTTATGACTTGGGCTGTTATTGCCATCGCTTTATCTTTACCTGTTGGCTTGTATGTCTTTCTAAATAATGCTCAATTGGTTTCTAGTAACTGGGATGGCAGTGCACAGATTTCGCTTTATTTGAATGAGCAGGTTCAAGATGTTGGTGGGCGTAATTTAACTCAAAAACTGCAAATGGATAGCGCCATAGCTGAAACTCGCTATTTATCTCGAGAGCAAACTCTAGCTGAATTTAAAGAGTTTTCTGGTTTTGGTGAGGCCTTAGATTACCTAGACGAAAACCCTCTGCCACCCGTGATCATAGTTAGGCCTGCTGTGTCTGGCATTGAAAGCCAGCAAGCCTTAGTTGATCGTTTACAAGCCTTACCTGAAGTAGAAGAGGCGCAGCTAGACCTAGCTTGGGTTAAACGCCTTTACCATATAATGGAGCTAGGCCAGCGCACCATTAGTGCTTTAGGCTTCTTACTTGGCTTAGCTGTTTTATTAGTGGTAGGTAACACCATTCGCTTAGCAATAGAAAATCGCCGCCAAGAAATTGTTGTAGTAAAACTAATAGGCGCTACCAATGCCTTTGTTAGACGGCCTTTTCTTTATACTGGTATTTGGTATGGGCTAGGTGGTGGAATTTTGGCTTGGCTGTTAATTAATATTTCACTCTACTGGTTAGATGCACCTGTTCGCTCTTTAGCAAGTGCCTATGCCAGTGATTTTAGCTTAATTGGTTTAAGTTTACGCGACTCGCTCCTTCTCTTGGTTTCTAGTACACTCTTGGGCTGGCTAGGTGCTTGGATAGCCGTTGGTCGACATTTGGGCAAGGTTGAACCTAATTAAAACTTCAAATAAAATCCGCTGACTCTAATTTTTTTGTAGGAACTTATTAGCTAAGCTGAGTGTCTTAAATAAGTATAAGCTAATAAATTATTTTACTAATTTTCAAGTTTTCTCTGCCTTTTTATATTATTTTTCGGAGAACTAAATGAGCAATCAGTTACAGGTGGCAGGAATTTTATCACCCGGCCGCGACCTTAGCGCTTATATCCAAACAGTTAACACCATCCCGCTTCTGAGCGTAGAAGAAGAACAGAGCTTAGGTTACCGTCTACAAGATGAAGGTGATTTAGACGCTGCACGTACTTTGGTTATGTCTCATCTACGTTTTGTAGTGCACATTGCACGCAGCTATCAAGGCTACGGCTTACCACAAGCCGATTTAATTCAAGAAGGTAATGTTGGCTTAATGAAAGCAGTGAAGCGCTTTGATGCCAGCATGGGTGTGCGCTTGGTATCTTTTGCTGTGCACTGGATTAAAGCTGAAATTCATGAGTTTGTACTACGCAACTGGCGCATTGTTAAAGTAGCCACTACTAAAGCTCAGCGTAAGCTGTTTTTTAACCTGCGCGGTGCTAAAAAAGATTTTGGCTGGCTCAATGTTAATGAACTCAAAGCTATAGCTAACGACTTGAATGTTAAACCAGAAACGGTGCGCGAAATGGAAGGCCGACTTGCTTCCATAGATTCAGCCTTCGACGGTTACACCGATGACGATGATGATAGCTATAGCCCTGCACCAGCAAACTACTTAATGGATTCGCGCTATGATCCTGCAAGCCTAGTAGAAGACGAAAACACTGAAAATGATGCCAATACTCAGTTGCAAAATGCACTGGCACAGTTAGATGAGCGGAGTCGCGATATTCTGCA
This sequence comes from Marinospirillum insulare DSM 21763, assembly GCF_000686905.1. Taxonomy (GTDB): domain Bacteria; phylum Pseudomonadota; class Gammaproteobacteria; order Pseudomonadales; family Halomonadaceae; genus Marinospirillum; species Marinospirillum insulare. The sequence goes on along the minus strand of NZ_JMLW01000013.1, from coordinate 7,271 downwards.
GCAGCGCTGGTTAAGTGATAACAAGTCCACCCTCCATGAACTAGCTGCTATTTATGGTATTTCTGCTGAGCGTATTCGCCAGCTAGAAAAAAATGCCATGAATAAAATTCGTACCAGCCTAGAGGGTGAACTTATTGCTTAAGCCTAGTTTTTAATTTTGGCTTACTGCTGACTTGTTAACCATTGCTGTAACTGGCCCGCCTGCATAACACCTGCTTGGCGGGCTTTTTCTTTGCCTTTCTCAAACACTAGTAAGCTAGGTATGCTGCGAATAGCAAAGCGTGCAGCTAATTGCTGATTTGCTTCTGTGTCTATTTTAACAAAGCGCCAGTTAGCAGCTTCTTTTGCTGCAACCTCTGCAAAGATAGGCGTCATCATTTTACAAGGCCCACACCAGCCAGCCCAAAAGTCTATAACAACGGGTAGCTCACTAGCTTCAACTAAGGCAGCAAAGTTTTGCTCATTCACTTCTAATGGCTTCCCAGTTAATAATGGCTCTTTACACTTACCACACTTAGGGCTATCAACTAGGCGAGCTTGCGGGATGCGGTTCATCACCTGGCAGTGGGGGCAATTTAGGTGTACTAAATCAGACATACTTAACTCCTGAATTATTTATATAAGCATTTTCTTATAATGGAGCCTTACCACTTCTAAAACAATAGCAAGGTTTTAATAACCTTCAGGGTAAATAAAACCCTCTGTACCAGGGTTTATTCTACCCTGCGCATCCAAGACAACTAGCTTCTATCAGGCTAAAGCTATTGGCATAGAAATTGATACCTACCAGTTAGAGTTATCTCACCTAGACTGGAAACCACTATGCAAAAACTTAATACGCAAGACTGGAAGCAAAATACAAGCAATCAGCTGATTGATCATCTTTTAAGCAATTTCCACGAGCGCCATCGCAGCCATTTACCACGCATTATTGAATTAGCACGTAAGATAGAGGCAGTTCATGCCGATCATACTGATTGCCCAATTGGACTTACACAACTACTGCAAACTATGCAACAGGAACTAGAAAGCCATATGATGAAGGAAGAGCAGGTTCTCTTTCCTATGCTACGTCAACTTCGCTTTAATCAGGCAAGTATGCCTATTAAGGTGATGATGATGGAGCATGAAGAGCACCAGCAAGCTTTAGAGCAATTAAACCTACTAACAAGCAATCTAGTGCTACCTAAGGATGCTTGCGGAACTTGGCAAAAACTTTACCTTGAATTAGCTCTATTTATTGGTGAGTTAAACCAGCACATTGAAATTGAAAACACCGTACTATTTGCAGGTAAAACGGTGGATGCCAATATAGGACAAATTAGATGACACTTTTCTCACTGGGTTTTCGCCCTTTTTTTCTATTAGCAGGTGTTGGCGGCTTTAGCATGATGTTTTTGTGGATAGTTACGCTATCCATAGGACATAGCTGGCCGGGTGTAAGCAATATTATTGCTTGGCATAGACACGAAATGCTATTTGGCTACACGGGTGCGGTGATTGCAGGTTTTTTGCTAACGGCAGTCAGAAACTGGACAGGAAAAATGACACCCGACGGCAAGCCTTTAGCAGCGCTTGCTATTATTTGGGTTGCAGCAAGGCTTGTTCCTCTAGTTAGTGCACAACAACTTATTTATGTGGCTGTAGACCTGCTATTTTGGATAGGTTTGTTCATTAGCCTATGGCATGCACTCATTAATGCTGCAGTACGCAATCGTATTTTTTTAGTGCTAGTAGGGCTTTTGGGTACTGCTGCCGCACTAAGCCACTGGTCAATTTTAGAGCCTAGCAATCAACACCTAAGCTATGTAGGTGCCTACCTAGGTTTAGATATAATTCTTATTATTATGCTGGTAATGGGTGGAAGGGTAATCCCTTTCTTTATTCAGCGCGGCTTACAAAAACCTGATCAAGCTAGACTTCCTTGGCTAGAAAAAGGCCTGCCACCTTTACTGTTTATTATGCTGGCTATAAATCTGTTTTTAGCCAATAGCATTTGGGCAGTAGTTATTAACTTAGTTTTAGGATGCTGGTTACTACCTAATCTTTGGCGTTGGCATGATAAGGGTATTTGGAACAACTCTTTGTTATGGAGCCTGTATTTAGCCTATGCCTGGCTGGTATTAGGCTTATTTCTACGTGCTTTTGGGTTACTGGGCTGGGTGAGCCCTTACCTAGGTGTTCATTCACTAACAGTAGGCGGTATAGGCTTGCTAACACTAAGCATGATGAGCCGAGTAGCACTTGGTCATACAGGTAGAAAGTTAGAACCAGCCAAACTAACAGTTCTAGCTTTAGTATTAATGTTATTGGCTAGTATTGTTAGAGTCTTTTTTGCTAGCTGGCTGGGTATGCTGGCTTACGAAATTTCTGCTGGGTTATGGATGTTAGCCTTACTGCTTTTTGTGTTTGTTTACACACCTTTGCTTATAAAGCCAAGACCTGATGGCAGACCAGGCTAACCATCTTCAGCACTAGAAAAATAGCGGTGAGTGTTTCTTCCAGCATCTTTAGCACGGTACATAGCAATGTCAGCATTCTTAATTAGCTCATCTGCTGTGTGCCCGTCTTTTGGATAAATTGCAATGCCAACTGACACGCCTATTTGAATTTGGTTTCCTTCTAGCTCAAAGGGCTGAACTAGGGAGTGAATAATTTTTTTAGCAACCGCGCCAGATGCTTCCGTATTAGCTGAATGATCTAGAATAGCTAAGAATTCATCACCACCTAATCTTCCTAGGGTATCCTGCTCCCTTAGCTTGCCCTTAAGCCTTTGTGCAACTGCTTTAAGTAGCAGATCACCCACAGGATGACCTAAGGTATCATTAACTTCTTTAAAGTGATCAAGGTCCATAAACAAAATTGCTAAACCCTGATTATTAATTCTAGCCTTCTCAACTGCTTTTTTAATACGCCGATTAATGAGTGTTCGGTTGGGTAAGTCTGTTAGTTGATCATAGTGGGCTAAATAGTTAACACGTTCTTCTTGCGCTTTACTTTCAGAAATATCATTAAAAATATGTATGTAGTTAATAACCTGACCCTGGTCATCTAACAAGGTGCTGATACTTTGCAGAACTGGTAACTGCTCACCATCCTTACATTGGTACCAAATCTCACCCTGCCAACTTTCTTTTACTTCAAGTGACTGCTTAATTTTTAAATACAGCTTCTCAATTGCTTTCTTTTGATAGAAAAAGCTTTGTAAATCCTTATCTAAAGCCTCATCTGATTGAAAGCCAGTTATTTGACTGAAGGCTGAGTTGACCTTAATTAGCCTCATGTCAGCATCTGTAACTGCTATTGCTTCACGCGTGCCTTCAAACACACTAGCCACTAAACGCAGTTCCTCCGTTGACTTCTCTAACTCTTTTGCTTGGTAAGCTAAGCGCTGCGTGAGCGGGTGCAAACCCCTGCTTATTGCGTAAATAACGACAAGCAACATAGAGACAATTGCTAACAAGGGCCAAATGAGCTGTGCTTGAATAGGAAGATAAAAACTCTGGGTAGGAATTTCTGCAACTAAGGACCAGTTAGTGTTTTTTAAAGGCACCAAAAAGAAAATGTTAGTGCACTTGCCTGTAGGCTTGATAGTAATTTGATCGCAACTGACTGCTTTATTTAAGTGAGCAACTTTTAAGGGACTCCGAAGCTGCTTGAACTCCAGCCTTTCAGAAGATTCATCATAGTCTAAGCGAGTTTTTGTGGTTAAATTAACCAGATAAACCTTAGCTTCTATATTTATATCGCGCTTATCAGTTAAAGTTTCTTTTAGTTTGTTTTGACTGAAATAGAGCAAATCTTGCCCAATCACCTTGCCTGATTTAGAGTAAATATTTGCTTTTACACCTATGACTGGCTCTTGCTCCACGACAATTAATGAACTATCTGATCCTCCAGCTGGTTCAGCTAAATAGCTAGCTAACTCTTTGCCAGTCAGGGTTTTTCCCAAATTAACTAAAATTTCGTCTTCTACACCTAAGCGAGTTAAGCCTAACAGTTCGTCAGACAAACGCATTGCATCTTTTAATCTTGGTGCAGAGTAAGCGGTTAAAGCTTCACGAGACATTTCACCAGCAACGTATTTTTCTAAGCGTAAGCGAATTTCGCTTCGACTAGTAAACTGTATAGCTACATCCTGGTATTTCTCAAAAAGATTATTAACTAAGCTTGCCTGACGCTGAACATTAGATAGCGTTATCTGCTCAAGGCTGTTACGCGCAGAGTAGTAAAAAGGAATGATGGTACTTAGGCTGGCAACTAAGCTAGTCGTTAAAACTCCTAATAAAGCTATCAATAATATCCGTTTGCGTATTAGGGCTATTTTTGTAAAATCCATGACGTCTCTTGGCTGTTAGCCATATATTAGTTTTCTATTTTTTTATTCTAATGCATTAGAGGTGGTTAGTAACCCACTATAACTTGCGAACTTTAAGTTGAGTAAGTGTTGACGGCAAGAATAACAGGTTTATAATGCCTCACTTGCTTGAAGCATGGGAAAGAAAACTTCTCTTAGCCTTGCAAATTTGCCGGTGTGGTGGAATTGGTATACACGACGGATTCAAAATCCGTTGCCGAAAGGCTTAGCGGTTCGAGTCCGCTCACCGGTACCATTTAATTTTTGTATGTGTAAGCACACCCTTCAATTGCTATACTTAACTGAGTTCCTCCTTTAAACCTTGGAGTAGTTATGCTCAGTTTATTGTCTCCTGCCAAATCTTTAGAATTTGAAACGCCTGCTACCAGCCAAGTTTACTCTCAACCCATTTTCCAGAAAGAATCGTTAGAGTTGGTTGAGCAATTGCGAGAACTTGCTCCTCAAGATATTTGTCAGTTAATGAAAGTTAGTGACAAGTTAGGTAGCTTAAATGCTGCTCGTTTTCAAGAATGGCACTTGCCTTTTACCAAAGAAAACTCCAAAGCTGCAGCTTTAGCTTTTACGGGTGACGTATATACTGGATTAGATGCAAAGACTTTAGATGATGCTTCACTTGAATTCGCACAAAGTCACTTAGGTATTTTCTCAGGGCTTTACGGTTTACTTAAGCCTATGGATTTAATCCAGCCCTACCGTTTAGAAATGGGTACTAAGTTTGTTAATAAGCGTGGCAAAGACTTATATAGCTTCTGGCAGCCAATGCTAACAGTTGAGATCAACAAGCGTTTAGAAGAACAAGAGACTCCTGTGCTTATTAATCTAGCATCTCAAGAGTATTTTAAATCAATCAATTTAAAAGAACTCAAGAAACCAGTGATTACACCAGTTTTTAAGGATTGGAAAAATGGTCAGTATAAGATAATCAGTTTTTATGCAAAAAAAGCTAGGGGATTAATGGCTAGATTTATACTTGAGAATAAAATTGATCAACCAGATGGCTTGAAGAAATTTGATTTAGACGGTTATAGCTTTAATCAAACACTTACAGAAGAAAATAGCTGGGTGTTCACTCGCAAAGAGACCTAAGCAAGCAACAAAAAAGGCACCTAACAAGTGCCTTAATCTTTACTACTAGCTTTCAACCTGCTCTATACCCTGTATCAACCAAGGAGCATTATCTAGATTCATATCCCTAATCAAATGCCAGATCTCACAAAAGTTAGAGTCAGTAGGTTCACCTTCGTTAATAACGCCGTGAAACATAATAGCAAGCTCTACAATTCCTGATGATAACTGCTGAATATTGGTCATCTCTACAGCAAGCTTATGCACCTTTGTTTCTATATGATCAGTTTGTGCTGCACGTTCCTCTTGTAAGAACTTATAAAGCTGAGGTGTGACATACTCTTTAATCGTTGTTAAATCATTCGCATCCCAAGCTTTTTGTATCGCTATAAAATGATTTTTGGCACCGTCTAGAAAAGTTTTTTCATCAAACCAATCAGGCGCTCCATAAGTAATGTCTGCAGAATCTTGATCGAAGTTAGTTCCACTTGCAGAAGCTGATGAACTGGTGGGAGTTAAGTTAGGAATATCTTGAGTGCTAGTTGAACGATGGTTACCCATAACTGGCTGAGGTTCTGGTTGAGTTAGCGTACGGCGACTACGCATGAACATAGCAACCCCACCAATCACTAGCATAATTAGAATAATATCGAATAGCTGAATACCTTCGAATGCCCCCCCCATAAATAGAGCAGCTAATAACCCACCAGCAGCCAACCCCATAAACATACCACCCATACCACCAGGCCTTGCATTAGCAACGGTCGATTTAGGCTGAGCAGCAGGTCTAGAAGCTTGACTCGGAGCTTTAGGTGAGGTCATTTGCCTTGAAAAAGTACCTTTAGAACCACCCCCTCCAAAACGACGGGCATCAGCTTCACCTGTAGTTAGAACCAATAAAAAAACAAAGCTTGTAAAAAAAACGGCTAGTCGGGTCACTTAATAACTCCCAAGATGAATAATTGTTAGATAGCTAGATACATAAATATGGATCAGGTAAGGTAAGAAGACACCTATGAGGCAACTTACCGCATTAGACTCAAGTCTAACAATAATACATTAAGAGAGGCATTTTATCATGCTACTTAACGCTTCAAATAGTCTTTTACTGGTCATAGACATCCAAAGCAGATTAGCTCCTTCAATAGATAAGGGCTCATCCGTTATCAACAACAGTTGTTGGCTAATCGAAGTTGCAAAAGAACTAAATATTCCAGTTAGAGCAACTGAACAGTACCCACAAGGTATAGGTGAAAGTGTTCCACCTATTAAAGACAGGCTTAAGACTGAAGAAATATTACAGAAAATGCATTTTAGTGCTCTAAAAGAAGACAAAATTAAAGAGCACCTAGCCAACTTAAACCGTAAACAAATTGTCATGGTGGGAACAGAAGCCCATGTTTGCGTCTTTCAAACTGCAGCCGATCTACTAGCTAACGGCTACCAAGTTTACCTTGTTGAAGAGGCTGTAGGCTCAAGAAAGACTAAAGATAAAGAGCTTGCACTTGAGCGGCTAAAGCAAATGGGTGCTCAAATAATTTGTAGAGAAATGGCTGCTTTTGAATGGTTAGAGAAATCTGGTACAGATACCTTCCGTAAAGTTGTTAAGGACTGGATTAAGTAGTAAGTCAAAGCATGACTATAATAAACAATTAAGAGGCTCATTATTTTGAGCCTTTTATATTAATTAAGACATAAAAAAACCCCCAGCTTTATGGGCTGAGGGTTTAGTAATAAATGCCTGACGATGACCTACTTTCACATGGGGAGACCCCACACTATCATCGGCGCTGAGCGGTTTCACTTCTGAGTTCGGCAAGGTATCAGG
>NZ_JMLW01000012.1 GCF_000686905.1 Marinospirillum insulare DSM 21763 | reverse complement strand
TGCATTAATCGACCCACGCCACCCTCAGCGACAATCAAGCCTGTAGAGAATAAGTACCATGAATTTTGAAGGTTTTACACTGGATCAGTTACTTGAACTGAACCATCTAATCTGCCGCCGTATTGACGAATTACGTGAAAAAGAAACCCTTCAGGCTTTAGTTAGGCTGCATGTAGGCATGAAAGTAACCTTTGAAGCCCGAGATGGGATTAAGGTGGGTTTAGTAACCAAAATTAATCGAAAAAGCGTGATAGTGTTAGGCAAAGACAACGATGGGCGTAAACAATACAAAGTCTCCCCAGAGCTTCTGACGCCACTTAAAGAAGTTAAATAGCTTATTTTAGGTATGAGTCAAGAACGCCCTAGAATGAACGTTTGCTCTGGGACTGCTGGCCGGTAAAGCCACTCAATAACTTTTGGGTAGTGTTTACCCGGATTCTGCGAGCGGCGGGCATCAAGGACGTCGATAATGTCTGTCAGCATACGCTGCGCCATATCACGGTGCTGTAATGAACCTGCATTTTTTAGCGATGTTACGCAAGTTTAATCCGGCTTCTCGGAATGCAAAAATCTGGTATCATTGTGCTTAAGTCAGTTGCTGGTATGCCATACCTGCTTCACTTTGGTTGGTAGAGAAAATTAGAAGGTTACCGGCACTGGGTCTCCTTCCTGTACCCTGTGATGTAGTGTACTCTTGTTTTATGAAACCAAGCACCAGAGGTTGATGCTTAGATTTGCATGACATGCCCATATAGTTGGGTTCAACAAAGATTTATTTTCTGTTTAAATAGAGGAATTTATCACCATCGGATGGAGGGATGCGTTTCTGTAATCCAATTTCTTTGTCCGAATTGTTAAGGATTAGGCCGAATGCGATTAAGGGGATCTCTTTCAATTCTCTCAAAGTCGTCTCCATACGCCGTTGCAACTGACAATATGGGACGTATCTATACAGAATTGGACACTTTCAAAAAATATCTCTACATCACAACAAAAGTAGAGCAAGCAATATCAAATACTTTGAAAAAACTGTCACCAAATGAGCGGAAAATTATTTTTTTATGTGGCAGTAGTGGTGACGGTAAGTCCGCAATTCTGACTAAGCTGAAAAGTAGCTATGAAACTTTTGTTTCCTTCCACTTAGATGCGACCCACAGTTTTTCTCCACACGAGGATGCTATTCAAACATTGGACAGCGTTTTTCATAAGCATGATCAGAAATTCAAACCGTTAGTTGTTGGCATCAACACTGGAATGTTGGGTAATTATTCTCAGGAAGGGGCAAACGAGCGCATTAAATCTGCCATTGCAAAGTATTTGGAGACAGGTGAGCAGCAAAGTGACGTGCATTTTATTAACTTTGAAGACTTTCCAAAGTTTGAACTAGATGATTCTGGTTTACGAGTTAAGTTTGCTGAAGAGTTACTAGACAAACTCACCAGCAACTCAGAATTGAACCCGTTCTACAAGGCTTGCCAGTTCACAAAAGAGAATAAACCTAGCCTGGAAGAGCAAATACTTATTGCCAATTACGAGCTGCTTTGTCTATCTGCAGTTAAAAAAACTGTGATTGAGCTGCTATTCAAAGCACGAGTCTATAAAAATCAGTTTTTGACAGCTAGAGCATTACTCGATTTCATTTTTGAAATGCTTGCAGGTCCTCGTTACTTAATGGATAACCTATTTGAGGGTGTAGAAAATGAGATTGGCCAAAAATTGGCAGACTTTGATCCTGCGAATATTCGCACCAAATCAGTAGATCGTTTTATTCTAGCTGCAAACCTAGGTATTCATGAAGAAGCCTTCGATCAGTTTGAATCTGATGTGACAACACAGCTCAGGATCAATCTAACCAATACAGAGAATAATGCTCAGTCGTATCTTCGTTTATTTTACTTGTTGATGCCTGAACCGTTTTCAAACGACTACCACAAAGAGTTCAGCGAAGCATTTTCCGACGAAGACTTGTCTGGTTACATCAAGCTATATCGCCTACACATGGAAGCCGCAAAATATGAAGATCGACTTGCTGTTCGGGACTTTTACAGCAAGCAGCTGCGCCCAGCTCTAAGACACTTTAATAACCGCTCAGGCCGCAAGCTAGAAAAAAATCAGTATCTCGTTTCTGAAGCGCAAGGCTTTGCTATTGCCGCCAAGATCGACATCAAGTTTGATCGCATCAAGTTATTAGAAGCCATTCAACGCGACCAAAATAAAGCGCCTAACATTTCTCACTTTGAAGCTCACATTAGCGTGAATAGTAACCCAGCAAGCATTTTAGTAAACGCTAACCTATATAAGCTGATCAACAAAATTAATGATGGCTACCGGCCAAACAGGCACGACAAAAATGCCATTATTTTGCTAGATGAACTCAATGATGATATTGCACAAATTGCCAATCAATCTAACACACTGCAGTTCATTACCGATAGCAAAACAATATTAGTTGAGCAAGTCGATAAAGATGAATTTGAAGTGAGCGGGTTATAGCAATGACTAACATGTCAACGATTAAATCAGGCGAGCTCAAGCCGCCAGCAAGTAACTCGGTTAGCAGCTTTTTGTACTTGCGCACCAAGCCAGAGCATTACAGCTTCGATTGGAATGCCGTAGCAGGGGGGGTTATTAAAAGCCTCTATAACAAGAAGCTTAAAGGCCTGACGCTAGAAGAGTTTGAGCAGAAATGTGCCGACAACTTTCTTAGTAAGCTAGATGAGCCATCTTTCTGGGATGTGCTTAAAAAAGCCTACTTTGACAAAGGTATGTTACTCAACGTTGCACCGGAGCTAGCAACGCTTCGCGGTAACGAAAAAGAAATGGATAACAACACCAAAAATCTAGGTAAGCTCTTTACTTCACTGCTTTGCAAGCACCAACTCGAGAGCTCAAATTCAGGGCGAATGAACTTCATTGAACGCGAATTTAAGGCTTTATTTGATCAAAACACAGAAGCGAATAAGCCAACGAAAGCAAGTGAAAGCACAAGCTATTTGCCATTTTTGAGTGAGCTTTTTGCGCAAGACTTGGATTTTATGAACAAGCGCCCACAATACTTTATGGCGAATCTCAACAGCTTTGCGCGCCTATATGGCTTTTTGTACACGGCACAAACGGCGTTAAATATTCGCAATTGGCAAGCTGGTGAGCCAACTAGCAAGCGATGTTATCTCATTATTGATACTGAAAAAGCGGGAAGTGAGCGTAATAAGTTGCAACTATCGGGATTTAAGCATCTTCGTGAGCAGCTAGAGTACCTGTTCCCTTATTTAGCGATGAGTGAGTCATTGCAAGAGAAAGACAGCATTGCGCCACTATGGCAGCTAGCACAAGCGCTGCCCGAGGATGATAGCGAGCTGGCCGATCGGTTAGAAAAATATGCCAAGCTATTTATTAAAAAGCGCAACCTGCCAGAAGACACAAAAACCTGTGCAAAAACGCCTGTAGGTTGGCTAAAGGAACTCCTGAAGCTCTCTCATATGCAGTTTCATAAGTCTAACTCTCGTCACAAATATAACCAAGATCTCGTTAAAGGGCAGATTCAAGCGTTGAGCGAACCATTCGTTCAGTCGCGTGGGCGAGCGGGGCAGGTGTTGGTTATCAATCAGGATTACCTAGTACTGCTAACCAATTTAGCAATTGGCGAAAAAGACAAGCTGCGCCTGCACGAACTTATTAAAGCATTTGAAGCACGTGGTATTTGGTTCGATAAACAAAGCCAGCAAGCACTAGTCGCTTTTTACGAGCGCATGGGTAATGTAGAACGAATGAGTGACAGTGGGGACGCAGTGTATGTCAAAAAAACAGTTTGAAGAATTCCTTGTTGATCACCTTATTTCTTGGGCAGAAAACTCAATTGAAGCGGGTCATCGTTACCAGTTTACATCACCCGATGCTGAACGCAGCAAAGCCCTTTATAAAGCACTTGTAAGCAAAACAAATGGGTGTCGAGAGGTTAAGGACACTAGGCTTGCGTTTATTGAAGTTGGTCAAAGTAAACTAGTGCCAGTGTTTCATGCCGATACCGATGGCTACACCGAAAACTTCATTTCGCACTTACGTGATGAAGTAGCCTCACAGCAAGGTGCTTTACGTGGCTGCGCTCTATTAGTCATTCATGACTCAATGCTCGATACCCTAATCAACTCAGCAAAAGATGTCGCCCAAGAAGGCAATATTTGGAACCCAAGTAAAATCAAAAGTCTATTGCATGAGCTTATTGATCAACGTGATCCAAAAGCCAAAATTTCTGAATGTTTGCTCGAGTTTCAGTTTGAGCAAGTTGTGGCCGACGGTGCCACAATGTTTGGTTTTAAAGCGCTCTACGATGCCATCGCAGATGGTGACTTACGCTTTGACGAACTGGGCATGCTTAAAGATGACACCATTATCGCCTGGGATGACCCAAAACAAATTGAAAATCGTTTGCGCGAGAACCAAGCGATTAGCGAAAAGCTGGATTTCTATGCCGAGCATTTCCCTAATGAGCTGACGGATAAACTGGCACAACATGACTTAAGCGAAGACTTTGTTAAGAAAAACTTCCCCGAAGACAACGTAACAGCCTACAAAAAAAAACTTGAGTTTGGTGCACTTAAAGAAGAGCAAGATAAAAACAGGTCCGACCTGCTTGAGCTCGAAAAAATGTCAGCCACAGGTGGGGAACTTGACGAGTGTAGTGAAACTGATAAGGGCGCTGGTTTACGTAAGCACCACTTAATTTTGGAAATTGACCAAGAACAAACCCACTGGGCAATCGATACAACGTTCCTAAATGCCAAGTTAAACAACAGTAATATCAAGCTGCAGCACACGGGCAATAAAGCACAAACTGCTGAAGCTTTTGGCGATATTCAATTCAAGCTTAATAATGCTGGGGGTAAGCGGTCTTGTTTGACCATTGAGGGTAGCGCAACTGGCAAAGCTCGAATGTTCTCGGTGCAAATAGATACCGGCAAACCAAAAGAGAAACACTACCTTCGCATTTTGATTTTACCAAAAGATGATTTCTACCTAGAAGGTTTCCGTAATAATTACCTGCTGGAACCACAAAAAGATCGTGTGACACTTCGCACCGACGAACACTCCCTCAAAATCGCCGAGCACGGCAGTACCGAGGTTATGACCGACAATGAGCAACTGTTTGATGCACAACTGGTTGGTTCTGTCGATTTTAAAAAGCTGGCGTCTGAGTCAGATGAAGTAACGTTCGAGGTGAAAGGCAAGTACAGCACACTTTGCTTTAATGTAGAGGGTGCAGTTGATGCCGATGGGCTGACCTACCCAATTTTGTTGGACCAATCGCGCCATTCATTACTGTTTAACGACGACTACTACGGCTCGTTTAATTCGGCTAAAAACAAGGTTCAGTTAGATAACAAAGAAGTGGCACCTAAAGCCAAGCGCTTAACCTTGCTCCAATACGAGCACAGGTTATGCGAGCTTAAAATTCTGGCCATCAAAGATAACCAAGCTGAGCTTAAGCTAAGTGATATTCTCGCGAAAGCGCCTGATTTATACGATGCTTATTTGGCTTTGTTTAACTACCTGGAACAGCGTAAGAGCTTACCAAGTTTAGAAGGTTGGGGCCCAAGATTTCGTGCGCTGTGCGATGCCGTGGCAGAGCAATACATTAGTGCACTGAACGCCATTGAGTTGAACTCATCGCTAACGCAAGATCAGAAAGACCTTCTTGCAATTGGCATTGCACACTTGGGTGATGATGAGCAAACCCAAGAATATGTAACGCCATTCCACCCTATAGTACTTGCTTACAACTCTAACTTAGCCGCTCGCCTTGCTGAGGATCAGCAAGCAGAGCAGGGCGCAAGTTTTAAAGATTTACCCAAGGTCACTATTCAGCGTTTGGCAGCGCAGGGGCTGTTGCCATATCTGTTTGATGCCAAGAATAATTTCTCGTTTAACATCGGCGAAAAAGAAAATGCACTTTGGTCGCGTGTAGTGCCGCAAAAAAACAGTAACTACGACTTTGTTCGCACACTGGTGAAAGACAAAACGTCCAAGTTTGTCACGGCTTTTGGTAGCTTATTTATCGCTGGTAGTAAGTCGCAGCTAATCGTCAACTCGGTCAATAACCAAGACAACCAACATGTGTTTATGGGCTTGGTTGATTACGTGAAAAATAGTAAGGGCATACTGCCAGCTATTCACGTAAATATTTACGACGATAAAGAGCAGAGAACGCTGTTTGACGAGTTTGCCGACACTTCAAGCTACGAGAAGCTAAAAGAGCTTTGCGAACTAACGAAAGGCAAAGCCAAAGAACAAGCCGATACCATTATTGATGTACTGCGCACACAGCTTACCTACAGTAAGTTTGAGCATGAAGATGCAACAGAGCATAAGTATGCGCATATCACCTTCTTTAAAAATAACGAGCTTGTATGCAGCACCGATGTAAACGTTGGAGAGCAGCCAAGTGGTGTTGTGTCTGCGGGCTTAATGCCTGGCGAAGCAGCGCATAACCATAATGGTGATTACTTCACCTCATTTGGCTTAAAAGATGTTTACATCGAAGATAACTTAGCACTGCAAGTAGCGAGCAAGGTAAATGGGCTGCTTAAACCGGCGCGCCGTAACGGTGAGCAGTACACCGACTCTAAATCAATCGCGCTAGTAGTGAGCGACACTTTCCGCCAACATCTCGAAGTGGCCTACGAAAACTCGATTTGGACAACAGTTATCGACCCTAAAGTGACGCTCGATTTCTTTGAATCACAAAAAGATGTTGTGCTGATTCATTACTCAGATAACTACACCAACTCGGTCAACTACGACGCCATTACCGTCACCAAACAAACCGACCTGTACCACAAGGTTTTAGAGAACGATAACGGCGGCCACATCGAAGAGTTCAACGCCTTTAACGGCGAATGGCTGCTCAATATGGTGACCGCTGGGGCGAACGAGCGTAAAGAAAAGCGCGGCATTATTAGCGCATACAAGTATGTGAACTGTCTGTTGGCAGATTCACCAATTACCTGGGTGCCATTGTCGATCGCTGAGATTATTCGCGTAGCGGGTAACCTTGGCCTAAAAATGTCTGATTCAGACTTCTCGCGTAATGCGCAAGGTATTAAGAAAGGAGCAATCTCAGACGACATTCTGTTCGCTGGTTTTTATGAAGATCAGCTGATTCTACTACCTGTCGAAGTGAAAACAGGCAGACGCCAAACGCATAGCAAGGGCGTAGAGCAAGCCAAAGAGCTAAAACGCTACTTCACCGAGCTGCTAGGTCAAAACACCTTTGCTGGGCACCTGTACCGTGGTTTGTTTATTCGCCAAGTGTTGATGCAAATCGACAAGTACAAGCTCTACAATGTTTACAAGCCAAATTACTTTGACCCAATTACCTCGCGCACCGCTTGGTGGCTCAATGGTGCCTACAGCCTAACGGATATTCCGAACTACCCCGAAGCCTTGGTTGTTGTGAACGTTGAAGACGCTGACTTTTCCACAGCGCAGTTCACCCCTGTACTCAACACGCTGAAAATCGAACTACCAGCTGGCTGTTTAACCCACTGGGTTAAAACCAAATTAGGCGAGTTAATATCTAGTACAACGCCAGCATTACTGCAAAATATTCCTGAAGAGTACATTCTAAAAGCTGACTGCATGAATGGTGTTAAACCAAGTGCCGCCACAGAAAGCGTTCAAACTACTGAGGAGTTCGAGCAAGATAACGACTCTGAACTGTCTTGCGAGAAGGAATCAAAAGAAGACTTACCGGTAGTGGAAGACCAGACTACATACGCCCAAAAGCAGCGTAAGCAAATGCCAGCCGCTGAATTAGAGCGCATTTACCAGCAGGTCATTAATTGCTACTACAGCCACAGTATTTCAGTTTACAAACCAGATGACGGCCCTGCTTACATTGAAGGCCCTGCATCTATATTGTTCCGTGTTGCCATCGATGTTGGAACCGATCCAAAGCGTCTATTTGACAAGTCGCAATCACTCAAGCTGGTGTTGCGGCTTGAAGAAGAGCAAGAGATTGGGTTCTCAATCGCCAAAGGCACGGTAAATATCGACGTACCAAAGGCACCAGAGCAGCGCTACTTTGTAGATCAGCATGATATCTGGGCGCCGTACTGGCACCGCCCAGAAGAAGTGCTAGAAGTGCCTATCGGGGAAGACCGAAACGGCGATGTGATTTCACTAAACTTTTCATCCTCTAACTGCCCGCACCTACTAATTGGTGGCACTACGGGCAGTGGTAAGTCAGAGGCACTTAATACCATTTTGTACGGCATGGTCAAACACTACAAGCCAAGTGAGCTCAAGCTCATGCTGATTGATCCTAAGGGCACAGAGTTAAACAACTTTGAGCGCTTCCCGCATTTGCTGGGTGAAATCGGCTGGGATGATGAAGATGCCATAAAGCTACTTTCGCATGCAGTAGAAGAAATGCAAACACGATATTCGCTATTTAAAGAGCTGCGGGTTCGTTCATTGTCAGAATATAACGCCAAAGTCTCACCCGAACAGTGTATCCCTTGGTGGGTGCTTGTGCTCGACGAGTATGCCGATTTAACATCGGATAGAGACAAGAAAAAAGATATCGAAGCCGGGCTGAAACGCCTAGCGCAAAAAGCCCGTGCTGCTGGTATCCACTTAATTATTGCAACACAAAAACCCAGTGCTGATGTGATTAGCACCAACCTTCGTTCAAACCTGCCAGCACAATTAGCACTACGTGTGAAAAACGGCACTGAAAGCCGAGTGATTATTGATGATGCTGGTGCAGAAACTTTGAACGGCAAAGGGGATGCTTTCCTTAAGTATGAAGGGAAGCTGGTTCGAGTGCAGTGTGGGCGGGTAAGTACAGGTTAAGTGTGCATGAGAAGCTGTTATTAACTGTCGTTTGGTGGGGTTTATTATTCATCTTTGATTCGGAGTAAATGATGTTAAGGCGCTTAAGTTTTAAGGGTGAATACTTCACAGGGCAAGATAATTTAGTTAATGAATTCTATAAGCCATGCTTCAACTACTCTGCAACTTATGATCGTTCCGTTGGAGCTATACGAGACGATGAAAGAGCCAATGTCTATTGCACAAATACATATTAAAATTAAAGAGTTAACGGGATTAGAAGTTGATCGAACAATTACAAGTCTATTAGTTAATCAAGGCTATATCTATAACACGCTGTCTAAAACTTGGTTTAAATAACCATCTTATAGGAGCGACAGCTAACATTTTTCTACGGTATATTAAAATAGCCGATAGGTTTGACTATCGGCCAAAACCCACCGCTAGCAGAGTGACTTGCTATAAATTGAAATGCCACGATTTAAATGGAGTTTCAAATAATCAGCACTTTTTAATCCATGTTGATCATTACTCATTGATGAGTAGGTTGCTAAAAGAGCATGTAGCACTTCAGAGAACTCCCCAGCAAACACCTTCCAGCTCATTTCAACATTACTATCTGAAGGAATATCTTCATACGGCGGAGGGCTATCCTCCGCTAATGAAAGGCACAGTGCCCAGCGGCATAGCACGTTCCAGTTTTCGATGCCTGTTTTAGCTTTCAACCTAATCAGTTGCTGCTTCTGTTTTTCTGATAAACGGATTGTCTCAATGGTATCAGTCATTAGAAGTAACCCTCTGAAATGGTTGAAGAGCGCTCAACGTGTTTAAAATCAATTAGGT
Organism: Marinospirillum insulare DSM 21763; assembly: GCF_000686905.1. Classification (GTDB taxonomy): domain Bacteria; phylum Pseudomonadota; class Gammaproteobacteria; order Pseudomonadales; family Halomonadaceae; genus Marinospirillum; species Marinospirillum insulare. The sequence continues at coordinate 76,356 of NZ_JMLW01000012.1, read as the reverse complement.
ATTCACTGTTTACACGAGGTTTTAGTGCTTGGTAGTACTTCCCAACGATTTCTTCGTCGGTCGAAAGCAGCAGTACCTGCTTGCCAGCAAACGGAAAGTAGTTTTCGATCAGCTTGGTTCTATGCTTACCATCTAAGCGACCCATTGGTGTGTCGATAACCGTTGGTAATTCTTTACCACTGGCTTCTGCTAAGCCCCAGAGAATCGCAACTGATAGGAGCTGACGCTCACCGGCCGATAACCTACCTGACTCTATGGGGTTGCCATTGGTGCCGAATAGCGTGATGGCAAAATTATGTGGTGAGATTTCTAGACGGCTAATCAGTTGCTCTTTACGTCCTAGAATATCGAATTTTTGTTTTACCAAGGTTTGCAGGTGTTCGATGTTTTCGGCGACAAGTTGCTCGCCAAAACCACGCAGGGTGCTCTTAATATTACTGATGTGCTCGCTAACACGAATGGTACGTTTTTCTTCAAAGCTATCCTTATTTTGCTGAGTTAGCAGATTGTTATAACGTTGGTCGGTGGCAAGTTTACGGTATTGTAGTTGCTCCTGTAGCAGCTTGTAGCGCTGTAACTCCGAATCCAGAATGGTCAGTGCAGCTTCTTTATCTGCTAGGTCTTTAAGTATGTGTTGAACAGACTCATAATTAGGAATCGTCTCTAGTTGCTTTTCTAAGTTGCTTTGCTGTTTTAGCAATGCTTCTTTTTCGGTAACCAGCTTCTGATACTGAGCTTCTTCTTGCTCTATACGTTCATCTAGGCCGTTAAAAATACTGATATCGGTATTTAGGTAGCACTCAACATTTCCAAGCTCATCTAATTCTTTTTGCTTAGCTTGCATAGCTGCTTTGGCTGCTTCAATTGCTGTAGCAGGTGCATTGGCGAGAGCTGTTAGCAATGAATTGTTGTAGCTGGTTATTTCGGCCTGCAGGGCTTGAGCGCGTTTTGCACGTGTTTCTAGCTTGATCTGCACTTTCGTTTGTTCAATGAGATCTTTAATTAATCCTAAAGGGCGAGCTCCGGCAGCCAGTTTAACTTGCTCAGCACGATTGGCTTTAAGCTTTGATTCAACAGCGCCCAGTTCAAATTTAATTTCGTCACGCTTTTCAATAAGGTGAGCACCAGCATTACGCACGGCTTCGCGTGCACGGTTCACGGAAATATTGGCATCGCTGAGGTTGTGTTCAATATCAGCAATATTTTTTTTCACTATGTTGAGCTCGGCGTTAATTTTACCAAGCTCTTGTTCACATGCGGCTACCTTTTCTTTTACAGAGCCATCAACGTTGCCAGCTTTTCGCTTTTTGTCAAGCTGGGTGAGGTCGATCTGTAACTGCGAGAGAACATCAAGCCCCAGCAGACTTTCAATACCGGTACGAATCATATCGGCAGAGCGCTGTGGTTGAGCTAGGTCTTCGATTTTTTCACCATCGAAAAAGAAGAGCTCTGATAGGCTAAGCGGAATAAATTCGCTAACAAAATCATCCCAATGATCGCTTAGGTGCTGATCGAGTACTTTGTCACAGAATACTGATATGTGGTCCTTGCCTTCATCATTGTGAACTTTCCAGCGACGTTCGATGCGGAAATGACGCTCTTTGTTGTCGGTACGGTGAGTAAAAGACAAAGAGATGCCTGAGTCTTCCACATCTGGCGCTTCGTGGTTTTTGCAGCTCGCTAAAAACTTACTATAGGCTTTTCCAGGGCGGTTAGAGCACTTAGCATGCTTACCATATAGTACAAGCTGAATAGCATCCAAAAAGTTCGTTTTACCGCCACCATTGAGTGCACCAAAAAGAATCACAGGTTTACTCTCGGTAACACGTAAGTCAACGCTATGTTCACCGCGGTAAATGCCAAAGTTTTTTAGAGTTAACGATTCGAAGATCATGGCTGTTGTAGTTCCTCATCGACTTCATCGTTGTCGGTAGCGATGATCAACGAGCTATAGCCAACTTCTTTGATAGATTTTGTAATCAAGTTAATTTGTTCGTTTATTTTGTCGTGCTCATCTTTCAAGAGCGTTTTATCTTCACCTGTTTTAGCTTCAGCAATCTTTTCGACAAGGTATCGACGCTGAATCACAAGTTCGTTGCGTTTGCGGTCCAGTGCAAACTCTTTCGCTTCTTGCAGGTTAGTGAATGCACCTTTTTCTAGATTATCGTTTAGCTCGGCAGGAAGGTTAGCACGGCGAAGTTGGTTGCGGTGTTTGGCTGCAATAGCAATAGTAGAACGCACTTGTTCATAAACCAAACCATCAGGATCTTCTTGGCTTTGCGCAATGTAATCTTTAAGCTTGCTCATCACCTTGCTATTAAGAATAGGGTGGTGGGCGCGACGTTCACCTGGGTATGGCAGGCCTGTAACTTGTTGGTAAATAACGGGCACACGATCTTCGATTTCTAGCTTTTCTTCTAACCAGATGTTTCGAATAGCTTCTAGCTCTTCTAGTGGAAGCAATTCTAAGTTTTTTACTTCTTCTGGACCTGCTTGCTGTACAGCTACTTGGGCTTCCAGTACTTTACCTAGCAGGTGTTCCCGGAAATGCTGGCGATATGGTCCAGGCACAATATCAGCGCCGTGCTTTGATATATGTACCGTCAGATTGCCATTCATTCGACGAAAGTCACGATTGGCTTTATCACGACGTAGTTTGTCTAGCTTTTTCTCGTGAACAGGGTCGTTCACGTCAATTTCGTTACGTAGCTGCAGTAGTGGGTACATCCATTCCTTTTCATCATCGTTAGCGATCATCGCTGACATCGATTTATCTTCTGAAACCATGGTACATACATAGCAGCCAAAACGACTATCACCGCAGCTTTGTGTGCTTTTATCAACGACCAGAGGGCACTCACCGCCATCGGTCGCGCCTTGGTACATACCCATTAAATCGTAGTTTGGGAAGTTCCATGGGTTGTTTACAGAGTTGAGGTATACCCAAACATCATCATTTGTCCACTCAGCGATCGGTGTGTAAACCCAAACACGATCAAGTGAGCCATTAGCAGTTAAACCATCAGCCCGTCGCGTGTTGCTTTGATTACTTTCATGTTTTTCCATGTTGGCGGCACGAGCAGAGCTCTCGGCTTTACGTGTGCCCAGCACCAAAATGGCTTCACCTCGTTTATCAACCAAATTGGTGATGAACGTATTTGATGGTGAAATTTTAAGGCGATCTGTACACCAACGAAATTTTGGGCGTGGTGCAGGGTAGCCCTTGCCTATCAAATTGACCCAAAAACGATCTTTAACTGCTGGAGTCAAGCGGTGAGGCTTAATAGGCAAGCCTTGTTTTTCCGCTTCGTGATGCATCTGATTGAGTGACTTTTCAACCCACATCGAAACAATAGGGTTTTCTACCAGCGTGTCGGTACTAATAACGTGCACATCTTTGTGGCATTTTCCTTCCGCTGCAAGCTCCTGCACCGCGTACCATATAAGCTGCAGAATAGCGGTGGAGTCTTTACCGCCACTGTAACCAATTACCCATGGAATGTGGTCTGACAAATAGAGCTTTTTAATATGCTCGATACTGCTTTTAATAGTGTCTTTGAGGCCTTTTTCGTTAAAAGCGGAATAGACCTGAACTGAACTTTTATTGTTCATCGCTTTCGCCTCGGAATCTGTCTTCAATTTTTTGCTGCTCTTCATTAAGCGGTAGTTCTAAATGCTTTTTAAGGGCATTTACAGTAAGCATGGCAGAGTTTTTGCTGTGATCCATGCGGCCGTTTCGGTAACAGCGATCCGACCAAATTCTGCTAGAGCGGTCCCAGTTGATGCCAGATAAGCCTTTTAGAAGTGCTTTCCAGTTTTTGTGTTCTGCTATTAATTCACGGCCCAAAATAGCGAAACTCTTCAGGGCAATAGCTGTGAACAAAATATAATGTTGGCGATCGGCTGGTTTGATCTCGTGATTTTTGGCTTGCTGCCATAGCGGCAAGTTGGCAGCCAAGGCATCCCAAAACCTGATTGCTTTCTCCGCTTCGCTTCTCCAGTTTTGGTCGTCAACCTTGTTACATAGCTCTAAACAGGCAAGTTGCAATGAGCTGAGCATAAATAGCTTAGCGGATCGTTTGCTCAGCCGCGTATCACTGAGTTCAACAACGCCATCAAAGAATTTACTTTCAGTTGCAATGCATTTGGTGAATAGGTCTTCTGCTGAGTTACCATAAACCACAGCCAGCGATTTACTGGTTGGTACAGGGTAAAGATTTAAGTCGCGGAAGACTTTTTGGCGTTGCTCTAGGTTTTTACCAACGAAGAAAACAACTGAAATGGTTTCGTTACCAAGACTTGGGTCTTCTTCAAGAGCTTTTTGAATCGCAGCACTACGATGCTGGCCGTCCGTGAGGTAAAACTCGGCATCCTCATCAACGGTAAGTGTGCCAATTTTAGAGCCATGACCATGCTCTGCTATAGGCGTAAAGCTGGCATCGCCATCAATACAGGCAGTAACTGACGAGAACGTGTAGTCCTCACGGTTATCATGGATGTATTTGGTAATTTGTGGGATGCGTGAATGGTTCAATACGCGTTGCGCGCGCTCTTGCACGGCAAGCTCTGTTTCGTCAAAGGTGAAGATTTTTGTCAGCCTTTTGAGCGGACACATAACGATGTAATATTCACGACCTGCTTGTATACCTTGGATGGCAGGAAAGCTCATGCCCGAGATGATAATATCCATTGTTTCCCATGATTTTTAACGAAAAGATTGTTCGTAACATCAGAGCGCTATGTACGAACGAACAGATTGAGATGGTAACATAAAAACATCTTAAGCTGTTATAAATATAAGAGAATTTTATGACGACCTACCTAGATTTCTGCGCAACAACTCCGGTGAGCAAGCCGGTAGCTGAACTGGTTCATCAGTTTATGAGGGAAGAGTTTGGCAATGCTGGAAGTCGAACTCACGAATTTGGTCTTAATGCAAAGCGTGCTGTAGAGGTTGCTCGAGAGCAAGTTGCAAGGGTAGTTGAAGCCGACAAATCTGAAGTTATCTTTACCAGTGGTGCAACGGAAAGCAACAATATTGCTATTTTGGGGCTAGTAGACTTCGCAGCAGAAAGTGATAAAAAGCATATTATTAGTAGTCGAATTGAACATAAGGCCGTTATTGAGCCATTAGAGCACCTTGAATCAAAGGGGTTTGAAATTACGTATATCTCTGTAGGCGAGAATGGGTTAATAGATACCGATGAGCTGAAATTGGCACTTAGACACGACACGCTTTTAGTTACTCTAATGCACGTGAATAACGAAACAGGGTGTATTCAACCAATTAAAGAGATTTGCGAACTCCTCTCAGATCATGATGCTTACTTTCATGTAGATGCTGCCCAGAGCTATGGTAAGTTATCCGAAGAACTCAAAAACTCGCGAATTGATATGATTAGCGCCAGTGGCCACAAGTTGTATGCTCCTAAAGGAGTTGGTGCTCTTGTGACTCGTAGGCGTGGGTTTACAAAAATACCTCTTAAACCATTAATGTATGGAGGAGGGCAGGAAAAGGGGTTGCGTCCAGGCACATTAGCTGTTCCGTTAATCGCTGGTTTTGGCCTTGCGTGTGAAATTGCCTATGATGAGGCGAAGGACTGGCTCAAGCAAACAGCTTTTAAAAAAAATGTCTTGAAGGCCGAGCTATCGGAGTTAGGAGCCATCGAAAATGGTGAGAATACGTCTCCTTATATTCTCAATTTTTCTATCCCTGGTATTAATTCAGAAGCTGCAATGGTGAGTTTCAAAGGACTTATTGCTGTTTCAAATGGATCAGCATGCACAGCCAGCAGCTACAAACCATCGCATGTTTTAACCGCAATGAACTTGGGGCATGAGCGTATCATGGGAGCTATCCGTTTATCTCTGTCCCCCAATTCTGATATTCCAGGTGGCGACATAGTCGCAGCATTAAAACGTTTGATATGACAAATAGCCTCGATTTCTGAACCCAAGGCCGCTTCTGTAATCTGTTTCATCAGGGATGTCAGTAGATTATCCTTACCGTTGAGACCTGTCCGGATTTAAGGGCTTTGGCAAAGCTCAAGATTTTTGTTCGCCGGACGTTGTAACGTTACAAATATCCACCTGACAAAGCCGCTGAAGCAGTAGAGCTTGTGTTAAGCAAGCAGAGTCATTGTCAAACTCATGGAGTAAGGCATAAAACATAGTCTTCCTTATCTCCAATACTTGTGTGGATTTACCACTACATTCTTGAAAGATGTGACCCCCTCTAATAATTCATCAATATCACAATTTACAGCACTTTCTGCAACTAAAGATTTTTCTTTATAGCCTATGGCAATTGACACAATATCGTCTTCAGTAAGTATAGGAGAGCAAATAAGTCTAATTTTCCCGCCACGATTAATGAACTCTAGGACATTAGGTCCAACAATTAAAAATACCGATTGTCAATGGCCATTTACTTCGAATCAAAGATGAATAATAAATCCAACCAAACGACAGGCAGTCGACCTTAAACAGCTCTTTGAGCATTCGTGCAAAGAGATTGCGCTGATCCCTTTCATCAAGCACCGTATGATCAGGCTGGCGACCACACTCTGCTGGATAAGCCCGAATAAACTGATCACCAAAGGCATGGAAGGTGCGTATCTGCATGCGGTCGGAGAGGGCGTTCCCAACCAACCCATCCAAGCGATTGCGCATTTCCTCAGCGGCTTTTTTGCTAAAGGTCAGCATCAGGTGATGCTCAGGCAATTTGCCCTCGTTAATCATGCGACCCGCTCTGGTGACAATCGAAGCGGTTTTGCCAGACCCAGCCCCAGCTAAAACTAACAAGGGTCCATCACCATGATGAACAACCCCTAGCTGGGGTACAGTCATGGTTAAACCTGTTTCTGGTGGTGGAGTGTCCAAAGCGGCTTGATTCATGGGAAAACCTCACTAAACAATTCGGTAGCACCCAAGCCAAACAATGCATTGGGCAATACCCCACTTTATAGCCACAGATGCATTGCTTGGTAGCAAGGTATTGCCCAGCTAGCTAGCAAACCATGCAATGAATAAAATAGTAGATCAATCATACCTAAGGGCTTATATTGATTGATACATCATCTATTTTGAATTGAGGGAGCTAAGAACGCTATGCAAACTAGGGTCTATATCTCACTAGAGGCGCAATACTTCCTTGAAAGTGCAGGCCAAAACATCGACCTTGCTAGAAAAAGACGCAAGCTACGAATTGAGGATGTCTGTCGACGCGCCCGTATAACGCCACAAACCTACCGTCGGCTAAGGGATGGTGAGTCGGGTGTCGGTGTTGGTGTCCTAATATCCGTCCTACAGGTTTTGAGCTTGGGTGATCACTATGGCGATATTGCCGATCCAGTTCGTGACAAGGTTGGACTGGATCTTGCTAAACTTGTTCACAACCAGAAAAAACGCATAAAGCTAGGGGTTTTAGATGAGCCGTCAACCGACTTCTAAGGTTTATATATTTGCTCAAACGCTAGCTGGCGAGTATGTACCTGCTGCTGTGCTTTCATCGGCCAATGGAAGCTATTCTTTTGGATATGCCAAAAGTTGGATGGCTCGTGGTGATGCCTTTGCTCTTGACCCTATAAATCTTCCTTTCACAGACTCAATTTACAGGGATAATTTTTTGTGGTCATGTTTTGATGACACGATGCCTGACAATTGGGGCAGGCGGGTGATCCTCTCTATCCATAAGGATCACCCAAAAAATCATCTGGAATGGATGTTAGCATCACGCGGCAGTGGCGTTGGCATGCTTGCTGCATCAGCAAGTCAGCATTATACACCGAAGCTCGCTAGGGTCGCTGAATTTGGTCAGCTTGAGCAGCTAATGCGTGCAACAAGAGCTATAGAACTCGGTGATTTTGATAGCCAGCTTTTTTCGCCTGAGCTACTCAAGGTACTTCAGTATGGGTCATCAATGGGCGGCGCTCGACCAAAGGTCACTGTTTCCCATGAAAACAAGGAATGGATTGCTAAATTTTCCAGAAATGATGATATTTTTAACCAGGTTAAAGCTGAAAAAGCCTGTTTGGAAATGGCTCGCTCAGCCGGTTGTCGTGTGCCAGAAGTCAAGCTGATCGATCTAGCAGGCAGTACCACGATTATGGTTGAGCGTTTTGATCGCCTGCCTAATGGGCAAAGACTTCATTACCTAAGTGCTAATGCAATTTTGAATATCCATAAAACTCGTCCCAACGATCAGCGTATGGGGTATCCTCATTTGGCTGGACTAACCCAAAGGCTTTCCTTTGAACCTGAGCTTGATCAAAAGGAGTTGTTTACTAGGATGCTCCTGAACATCATGGTGGGAAATACCGATGACCACCTGAAAAATCATGGCTTCTTGCGTGAGCAGAATGGTCTGTATCGGTTAAGCCCTATTTTTGATGTGCTTCCGCATCCTAGTCAACTTGATCAGCAAGCCATTCTTGTTGGAGAAAATGGACGGGAAGCATCACTGACAAATGCAATGTCTAAGGTTCAGGCTTTTGGACTGACAGAAAAAGAGGCGCTTTTAATTATTCAGTCGTGTGCTGATGTTGTTGATAACTGTCAAGTCTACTTTAGCGAAGCCGGAATGAATAACAATGACATTGCTCGGCTTTCCAATATTTGCTTACGAACCTTAGGTGAAGCAGAAAACCTAATTTCAGGCAGAGTTAACTTTGCTGAAGCCTACCCCAACTTACCTGAATGCTAAGACTGCAAATAACTTAGAGCCACCAAACTATAGTAAACGCCACTTCTGTATTAAGCGACAATTACCCTGGCCGGTCTAGTGGCTGGGTATTTCCTAACTGCTTTTGGCACTCCCTAAGCAACTCTGGCGCTTCCTAAGTGCTTTTGGTATTCCCTATTTTTTGCACTTGGGCATACCTAGCACGGCTAACTGCACTTTGGTTTCAGTAGCCGCCCAACTGATTTTAGGAGTTCCATCTTTTGCATTAGGGGTAACCCAGCACTGCTTTTTAGGAATGCCCACTTTTGGCACTGCCTGAATTAAAAAAGTGAGGTCGAAATGGGTGCTAGAATTTGAAGTTTTAGAGCCCTAGATTAAGTGGCTGGGTGAGCTTAATTTTGAGGTAATACCCTAACGACTAAAACCAACCCATTATCAGGAATTACCACCCGCAACACTAGGTTGAGCCAAAAACCCACATTAGGAACGTCCACCACCCCAAATCAGCGCCTCCCCGATATACAGAATAGGAGAAGCGAGATTTGAAAATCTCTAAATTTGAAATTCTCTAATTTCGGGGTTCGTGGATCAATAAGCAGATGGAGCAGTGCCGTTATGGTCGAGGTGGGCATTACCCCGAGGGTCGTCCACTAAGAAGTAACTCTGTGGCGCTAGGTACACTGGTCGCATCGCTACCCCAGCGTACTGAGGATGCGCCACAAGACCTTATTTACGACTTTAGGGAGCGTAGCCATGCTTGGTTTAACCAATGGCTAGAAGAACGCCAAATGCTGCTTCATGCCAGCATCTTGCACCTAGATGAAGCCTATCCGCATGTGCATGCTTGGTTCACACCCAACCTTGAGTTGATCGAGCAGGGTGAGTGGCCGCTTGGTCAAGTGACTTTTCCAAAGAAAGGTGTTTTGCATAACTTGCAGCTCGATTTTTTTGAACAGGTTGGTCAGCATTTTTATAGCCAAAGGGTTAAACCTAAATCTCAGCGAAGAAAGCGCCTTGATCGAAGGACTGCGATCAAGCTAAGGGATATGCCTGAAACCCTAACCAGTCACCCGATTCACGACCTAGGTTTTTTTAATGCCGCTTATGCTATGGCGAAATATGGTGAAACCAGAAGTGCAGAGCAGCAAGCAAACATCATGGATGCAATTAAAGAAGTGTTAGATATGGAAGCTGGCATGTCCAATCGTGAAGCTTTAATGGAATTGATTGCTGAGCATAGAGAGCTGAATAAAGAGAGAGTTTTGCAGGCAGGTGAGCACGCAAGAGGTAAGGGCTAATAGTGTTGAATAGGGGTGGCACTTGAAAACCGCTTCCCTGCACGTCTGCAGGTGCTTACTCGTTTTGCCTAGTGCCATCAGCGTCGAGTGCCAATTTAAGCTTCTGTGAGAGGCTTGGCGGTCATATTAAATTGGAGCGCCCAACAGGAGTTGAACCTGCAACCTACGCCTTACAAGGGCGTTGCTCTACCAGTTGAGCTATAGGCGCTTAAATTGTCAATGCAGCGGTAGGTACTGATTTCCTCCGGTGACAATACTTGCTTAGTATAGTTAGCACGTTCATTTATCCCATCCGTCGATGTCTTTTAAAACCCCACTCCAACCACAATTCGTGCAGCCACTTGGTGAGTGGGCATCGTGTGTTTTCATCGAGTGTACATAGTGCTCTCCGGTATTGATGTAAAACGCTTGCACATGACTTGAAAACACTTTCTCACTGGCACACTCAGGGCATCTTTTTATAGTAGGCATTATTAACCTGCTCCTTTAGATGAAGGCATTGACTAGACAAAGCCAATCAGCCTGCGCATTCACTGCATTGTTAAGGCGATGCCGTTCAGTCTTGCGCGGAACTTATCGAAACGACTTATAGAGTTACTAGGTACCGCCTTATCAATACACACTCGTAACGTGAGTGACTCGGCTTTTCATGGCTGGATTCCAAGTTGTTATTTATGGTTTCCCGCATCAACTTCTCATAACGGCTTTTAGCCAGCTTGCCTACACGTCTTTCCGTAGTGTCACACTGTAACGCAGTGAATCGGACTTTAAGCGCTGCTTGGGTATCTCCTATCCTTTGGCTCACCCACAATAGGCTGTGCGCCTTAACCACTTCATTATCGCATGCTTTCGAAGCTACTCACGCCTTAACAAGTATTGAGTTAACTTATTGAATCTTTGCTAGCATGTTGCGTTAAAGACCCTTGATACTGGTATCCTCAGTCAGTTTGCTACCAGTAGCTAGTTGTCGCTTAAAATGAAAAGGCTAACAGTTTTATTCCACACCCTTAAATGCGAAGAGCCGTTTATGTATGATTTAATTGGCGATATTCATGGCCATGCTGATGAGCTTGAAGCCCTACTAGCAAAAATGGATTACAGGCTTACGCCTAATGGTTGGCAACACACAAGTCGTAAAGTGATTTTTTTGGGCGACTTTGTAGACCGTGGTCCACGTCAAATAGCTACGGTAGACATTGCTAAGCGTATGGTAGAAAATCACAAAGCTTTAGCCGTTATGGGTAACCATGAGTTTAATGCCGTCGCTTATGCCACACCCAACCCTAATCAAAAAGGGGAGTACCTACGTCAACATAACGAAAAAAACTTTAACCAGCATCAGGCCTATTTAGAAGAAGTAAAAGAAGGCAGTAGGCTACACCAGCAGCAGATTGCTTGGTTTAAAACGCTGCCCCTATATTTGGATCTGCCTAATTTTAGAGTTGTTCATGCTTGCTGGCATCCTAAACAGTTAAAAGTGATAGCGCCGTACTTAGATAGCCAACAACGTATTTTAGAAGATGCTTGGCCTGAATTAACCCTAGAAGGAAACCCAGGCTTTGAAGCCGTTGAAACATTGTTAAAAGGGCTAGAAATTCCTTTACCTGAAGGGCATTACTTTTTAGATAAAGACCAAAACCCTCGCCACAAAATACGTACTGAGTGGTGGAATCAACAAGCTCTAACTTACCGTGATTTAGCTATGGTGCCAGACGATGTTATTGATAAAATTCCTCACCTGCCTGTGCCTGAAAATATCCTACCTGGCTACCAAGGCGATAAACCGCTTTTTGTGGGGCATTACTGGTTAACTGGAACACCAGCACCACTTAATAAGCAAATTGCCTGTTTAGACTACAGCATTGCTGGTGGTTCTGATAGAAAGCTATGTGCTTACCGCTGGGATGGTGAAGCAATACTAAAGCCCGAACAATTTATATGGGTTGATTAATGGTTTTGAACCAAGCAAGGAAATGAAGAATACGAATCTTATCTCCCTGGGTATGAATCCACTAGCAGCGTTTCGTGTCTAGTCTGGTGTCTAGTCTAGGAGTTGTTAGACGCAAAGCATAAAAAAAGACTTACAACGAATGGCTGTAAGTCTTTGATTTTAATGCTATTTTTGGTCGGAGTGATAGGATTCGAACCTACTACCCCTTGCACCCCATTTATTTAAGCCCTGTATTCTACTGGACACTAATAAGCGCTAGTGGCATAGTTGAAGCTAAGCGTAGCAAGGTTTTCAGGCTAGATTAGTATCCAGAGTTGTTTAGTGGAATATATTAAAAGCTTGCTGTTCTGTTGGGGACATTGTTGGGGACATTTTTATGACCAGAAAAAACATTATTGCCGAAAACTCAAAAGAAATACTTTATCCAAAAGGTGGCAAGGGTAAAGAGTGGACAGTCAGGGCACTGCAAGAAATAGCTAATGCTGAGTATAAAAATAGAACGATTGGGGACGGAGACGGGTTGCGTGGACGTGTTCGAGTTTTAGCAAGCGGCAATACGTCAATAACATTTGTTTACCGCTATCGAAGCCCCGAGGGGAAAATAAGGGATTATGGGTGCGGTACGTTTCCAAAAACTGGAATAAAAACAATTAGAGCGGCAAGAGACGAAGCTAAGCATTTATTATCACAAGGCGTAGACCCAACCGAAAAACGCCAAGCCGAAAAAATAGAAAAGCAGGCGGCAATAACTAAAACAATAACCGACAATGAAAAGGAAAAAGCAGCGGCGCTTTCAGTGGCAGACTTATTTAATAGCTGGACAACAGCAAACACTGGTGTAAAGCGCCAAGACGGTAACGAAGTCTTGAAGCGCGTATTCAATAAGCACGTTCTGCCTGAGATTGGCGCTATACATATTAGCAAATTAACCGACGATGACCTTTTAGGCTTGCTCAAGGCAATAAAAAGCAAGGCAACTGTAAAAAATGACCCCCAGCGCGGCTTAAATAGAACTATAGACGTTATTTATCGTGACCTTGGTCAGATGCTTAGGTGGGGCGAAAAGCGCCAGCCTTGGCGGCGGCTGATGGTTGAAGGCAACCCTATAGATTTAATTGAGCCGAACCAAGTTACTGAGCTTCAAGATGAAGGCTACAAAGAAGAAAGGGAGCGTATCTTATCTGATGATGAGATCAGAGAATTAAAAGCGATATTTAAAAAGCTAGAAGATGATTATTCTAATATACCAGCCGGTCAAAAATACAGCGGTAGCAGACCAGTAAGTATTCCTGTTCAGTGTGCAGTATGGCTATGTTTAAGCACATTGTGTCGCATTGGTGAACTGCTTATGGCTGAGTGGCAGCATATCGACCTTAAAGCTGGCGCTTGGCACATTCCAGCCGCAAACACCAAAGGGCGCAAACACCAGCGCCGTGACCATAATATAAGCCTATCTAATTTTGCTATTGAGCAATTTAAAATCCTGAAAGCTGAAACAGGCAATACAGACTTCTGCTTTCCGTCCCGCAATAAACCGACGCACGTTTGTACCAAGTCAGTCAGTAAGCAGATAGGTGATAGGCAGGTAAGCTTTAAAAATCGAGATAAGCCATTATCAGGCAGGCTTCATAATGATGATTTAGTTTTATCGGCTGGGGCTAATGGTGAGTGGACACCGCACGACCTACGCCGTACAGGTTCGACCATGATGCAAAAGCTTGGTATATCGCCAGATATTATCGACCGATGCCAAAACCACGTTATAGAAACCAAAAGCAAAACAAGAAAAAACTACCAACACTACGATTATACAAAAGAAAAAGCTGAGGCTTGGCGCTTGTGGGGCGATCACTTGGACGTGCTACTGAACAATGCAAACGTAGTTACTTTTACTAGCAAGGAGGCGTAGTAATGCTTAATGAAAGTACTAAAAACCTAAGACAAACCCTCTATAAAGCAACGCAAACTTTCCCAGAAAGCAAATGCTCAAGCTTTGACCCTAATAGGTTTGCATGGCTTGTTGATATTATTGAAGGGAATTTAGCGTTTGAGGAATCCCAAGGAAGGCCAGTAAACAAAGTAGACCTAATAGCCGCTCTTGCTCTTGATTTTGAAGAACTTTACCGGAGTGACGAAAATCTTCTTAATAAGCATAGAGTCTTAGATAGTCAGACTTTTGCGTTATCAAGAGAAAAAACCGCGTTACATGAGCAGCGAACAAAAGCAGGTTTTAGCAGCGCACAGCAGCGTAGACTTGAACGTAATCCGGATTGGAGCGATTGGCAGGGCTTAGCGGAAAGGTTGTGGCTTGATAATCCTAGCTTATCTAAGGCAGAAGCGGCGCGGATTATTGCCAAAATAAGAAAAGAAGGTGAAAACCCAAACACAATACGTAAGAGGATAAGCAAGCCCGAAAATAAATAGTTGGCACGGAACGACCGCATGCCAGAAAAATATGCTTATAGTAAATAACCACTGAGTCAAAAGAAGCCTAAGGAGGCATACAGTGGTTGAAAATACTCTATACAAAGAAGGCCAGCGTATCATTCGCATGGCTGAACTAATCCGTATTACAGGCTATAGCCGCGCCAGCATTTATAACTTCATGGCAGAAGGCACATTCCCAAAATCTAAAAAGCTTGGCCGTCGTGCCGTTGGCTGGAACTCTCAAGAGGTTCAGGCATGGATTGATGACCGCTTAAATGGGGGTGCAGAATGCTAATGCCACCAAACAACCCAGCCCACCTACACGCCTTAACAGTGGTAGGCCAAAGCATGTACAGCCCAACGGGTAGCCAGTCATTTAATGATGGTGACTTACTGTATATCGACCCACAAAAGCAGGCAGTAAATGGAAGCCTAGTAATTGCCAAGCTAACAGAAGCCGACGGGGAGGTATTCAGGCAGCTAGCTATAACGCGTGATGGTAAGCGTTACCTAAAAGCACTTAACCCGTTATGGCCTGAACCCATTACCCCCATGAACCCCAGCGCCAGTATTGGCGGCGTGGTTGTTTATAAAGTTAGCGGGGTGGCGTAAATGCAAGACAAAAAAAAGGCACTGCCTAAAAAAGACAGCACCCGACTGCAAGGGAATTATAGCACTATCAGAATGTTACCACTACGGGTAGCAGCGGCTTGTTTGGTGCTAGCTTCATCAACAGTCATTATTGCTCTAGCTGGCGCTTTAGCTAAGTTACTAGGGGGTATTATTTTATGAAACGCCCCATTCAACTTAACCGCTTCCTAGCTTTAATTCTGCAACGCAATGTAAGCACCAAAGAAGCTGAACAAGAAGTTCGGACGACACGGGTAGCCAACCTAGCCACCTTTGCACGTAAAAAGCACGGCTTAACCCTGCCTTGTGTACCTAAAGAGTTTACCGATATAGACGGCTGCAAGTACTGGTATGGCGTGTATTCACCTACACCTAACGATAAGGAAATAATCAGAGAAGTATTAAGAAAATCTAGCGAGGTGAAAGCATGAACGCCTTGCCGACTAATCAAACCAACCAAGCCAGCTTAAATGCTGGCATCTTTGCTGAAATACTCAAGGACACGCAGCTAGGCAAGTATGCAATACAGCTAGCAGATGCGCGGCAAATGCCAAGAGATACAACAATACTAACGGCACTAGGGATAGTGTCGTCACCTGTTTCAATGGTTTACAACGTGGCTTACCAATACGGCGGCCAAATACCAACCAGCCTTTATGTAGCTACTGAGCAGCCACCCAGCACAGGGAAAAGCGGCGTTTTAATGAAGTTGTTGCAACCTATTCAGCAGTCTATTAAAGCCATGAATACGGATGCAGCAAAATTTAATGCCGCGTTAAATGATGATGATGAAACACCACCGAAAAGCTACTACAAGGCTTTTGTATCAGACACCACGCCCGAGGCGCTAGACGGCATACTTGCCCAACAGAGCGGTCACTTTTGTTTGGCTAGTGCTGAGCAGGGATTGATTAACACGGCTTTAGGGGTGAGTTATGGCAAAGACAAAGCTTCTAATAATGACTTAATTCTAAAGGGGTTCAGTGGTGACTGGCATAGCTCAACACGGATAACCAGATTGGGATATGACGGCTTTGTTTTTGGTGCAGTTACGGTCATTGCACAAGGTGGAACTATCGACACCATTCTTGAGCAGTCAAACGGCACTGGCATTGCAGAGCGTTTTATTATGCTGGCCGAACCTACCTTACTTGGAAACCGTGAACACCTAAAAGCAAGACCACAGCCTTGTAGTGAGTTATCAAATAAATATGCCAACGCAATGGAGGCGCTAGTGCTGAAATACCAGCAGGCAAAAGATGCTGGCGCTACTGAATATCAAGAGCTAGAAAAACTTAGTTTAACTGGCAGTGATTGGCACAAGCTAAATATATTAAAGCAAGAGGTAGAGCCGTTGATGCTGGATGGTGCGAAATATTCTCACGAAATGCTACGCGGCGTAGTGGGTAAATTAGACCAGCGAATAATGAAGCTAGCAGCCTGTTTACATACAGTAGAAAGCCTTATTGCAGGCAAGGAGGTTGGCAGGCTGATTAGCTCAAGATATGTAGATATGGCAATACAAATTGCCCTGCTATCAATTGAGCAGGTCTATACAGCCATGAGGGAGAAAGGGCTAATAGGCATGAGTGCTGAAAAAGAAGCGGTCTATAGAATCGTATCTAAAAAAGACCCGCGCGGCATTTTGTGGAACGACCTGCGTAACCATGCAAAAGGAGTACAGCCTTTTAAGAGCTATTCTAAGGGCGGCGGCTTTGCTGCAAAACTGCAATTACTTGTTGCAGATATGTTGCAAGAAGGCTTGCTTAAAGAGGTTGATGAAACCGTAGGCGGTAAACCCAGCATAAGGTATTTTGCAGCCTAAAAACTTAGATGAAGATATTAGCCCACACACAGACACGCAAAACCTTACTTTCTTACCAAAACCGCTGCAAGCCATGCGGGGTGAAGGGTACAGAGGGTACAAGCAAAATACCGTACCTTACCTTCTTACCTTGATAATTGTAGAAAAAGTAAGAAAGTAAGATGCAGTAAATTGAACTTACTATCTGAAAGCCTTGCTACATAAGGGCTAGAGCGAAAAAAGTAAGAAAGTAAGGCTTTTAGTGGGTAAGGAAACATAAGACCAAGGTAAAAAATTAAAAGCTGGCGCTAAAGTGCCTAGAAGCAATTATCTACCCCTGATAACTACAGGATTAAAACAGACAGATGACTAAATTCAAGAAAGGGCAAAGCGGCAACCCAGAAGACAGACCTAAAGGTGTGAAAAACAAAGCTACTTTGCTGCGTGAACAGCTAGCCGATGACTTACCCTAACTATTGACCGTGGTGAAGAAGCAAGCCCTAGAAGGTGACGTACAGGCGGCCAGGTTATTACTGGAACGAGCATTGCCAGCATTAAAAAGCACCGTTGCGGTTATCGACCTAACAGAGCTAGAGCAAGCCGAAACGCTAAGCGAAAAAGCAGAAGCAATAATTCAGGCGGTAGGCACTGGCAAGCTAGCACTAGACATAGCAGCTCAACTTATTAGCGCGGTAGCTACCTTGGCTAAGGTCATAGAGATAGACCAGCTACAAGAGCGATTAGAAACCCTAGGACAACACTTAAAAGTTAAACCGAGGTGATTACATTACTCTGTTAAAAAAACGCAATATCAATCTATATAAGCAACTGAACTCTAAGCAACTGGCAGCGGTAGCGGCTGGCATTTATGATGCAGATGAATTGAAAGTCTTAACTAAGAATGTAGAGCGTAAAACCTACAACATGATGGACGCAGCCTTCACAGATTGGAGCGATTACTTTTTTAAGATTAGCACCATCTTGGGCATGGCGTACTGGCAGGGAAAAGCTATCCACCTAACCATGCTTAGCGCGTCAAACAAGCTTGCTAATTATGACCTAGATAAAAAGCAGCAAGAAACAATAGACCGAGTAAACAAGAATATCCCACTGGCCAAGGCCAATATGAAAGCAGCCCTAGAAGCCATGCGCCAACTATCTGAACAACACGGCTTCAAGTTTGCTGATGCGTTACATCTGGCAGATATTGACCAGTATGAGGTTGACGAACTAGAAAGCGTGGACGCACACCAAGCGCGGCTAGATTATTTTATGACTGAGTTAGGAGGGGCAGCGCCAGCGAGTTATTAAAAACTATTGGATAGATGCCACCTATTGTTAAAAACTATTCTGCCTATCTTGACCGATGGGCTTTTTATTGCCTGAACGACTAAAAAATATAATCAAAAGGTACTCCTAGACCCCACCCCCTCACGGGTAAACGCAGACCCCGATATTCAACTACTTATAAGAAAATTATAGTTTTATCCGTTGCCGTTTCCTGTATGGCTGGCGCTTATGGCTAGCAAGGCAGTGAGCTTCTAACCAAAACAAGGTAGGAAGCGGCTGGGGGAGTTTGCGCCGCTGGCAGTAATGAGCTAGCCCATAAGCTAACCATAAAAGCCCATATTTATTTATAGGCGATTAACCAGCGCCAGCTATTTTTATTAAACGGTATTTTGCTGGCGCTTATGATTAAAAACCGTGTTGGGGACATTGTTGGGGACATTTTTTATTTTATTTTATTCAAAAAAAAAGACCTACGCCAAGTGGCTGTAAGTCTTTAATTTTACTGCTGTTTTTGGTCGGAGTGATAGGATTCGAACCTACGACCCCTTGCACCCCATGCAAGTGCGCTACCAAGCTGCGCCACACTCCGTCATACCTTGTTACTTCTGTTACTAAATTAATTCAGCATAAATAGGGGTTGCTGATTCAACGAGACGCATTATAGGCTAGTGAATTATATTTGCAAGGCTTATTACAAAAACACTAGGTTTTTCAATCACCTTGGTAAGTTTCTACTCTAGATTTAAGCTTTTGTCCGGCTCTAAAGGTAACCACTCGGCGGGCTGAAATTGGAATTTCTTCACCCGTTTTAGGGTTGCGGCCTGGGCGTTCATTTTTATCTCTTAAATCAAAGTTTCCAAAGCCTGAAATTTTAACTTGTTCGTTATCTGCTAGGCAGTCTTTAATTTCACCAAAGAATAAATCTACCATTTCTTTGGCGTCTCGCTTAGTTAAGCCTAATTCATCAATTAGCTTTTCAGCCATCTCTGCTTTAGTCAATGCACCCATCTATTCTGCTCCTTGCATAGGTTGTTCGTAACCTATTCAGTTAGATGAACAAGCTTTTACACTTGTTCATCTGATAGCAGGGTTGTCTCTAAGCTGATTTTTCTGCCTAGCACATAACTTGTAGTTAATATACTTGTCTTAGTCAGTTTACTAAGAGTTTAACTACGCAGTTCTGCTGCATAACCCTGTGAAAAGGCCGTAACAACTTGATTAACTTGAGTATTAATTTCTTCATCAGTTAGAGTGCGTGAAGGATGCTGCCAGGTCAAGCCCAAAGCGAGGCTCTTTTTACCTTCTTCTACGCCTTTTCCTTGATAAACATCAAACAGGGTGACTTTTTGCAACCACTCGCCACCTTGAATGCGAGCTTCTTGTATGAGTTGTCCTACTGGTAGCTCTGCATCTACCACTAGAGCTAGATCACGGCGCATTTCTGGGAAGCGTGAAAGGCTTTGGAATTGAGCTACTTGAGCCTGTGTAATGCAGGCTAGGGATACCTCAAAAACAAATACTTTGCCTTTTAAGTCGAGCGACTTCATTAGTTGAGGGTGAAGTGCGCCTATCCAACCTGCGGTTACCTGCTGACCATCATCTTGCTGGAAGAGTATTTCTGCACTTTGACCTGGATGCAGTGCAGGATTGCTAGCAACACGAAACTGCCAACGCTCGGCATTATTGCCTAGGTCTATTAAAGCTTCTAAATCGCCTTTAAGGTCGAAAAAGTCGACATCTTCTGTTTTGCCTGCCCAACCTTCTGGGAAGCGGTTGCCACTAATCAAGCCAGCCAATTTAGGTTCTTGGCTTAGGCTACCGTCTGCTTGTTTAATAAAGCTTAAGCCTGTTTCAAAAAAGCGTACTCTTGCTTGTTGGCGCTTTTGATTGTGGCTAAGTGCTTTAGCTAGGCTAGGCAGTAGGCTAGTGCGCATAACGGCTAGGTCTGCTGAGATTGGGTTAGCTAGGGCTAGTGGTTCGTTGTTGGGGTCAAATAAAGCCGACCACTTAGGGTCTATAAAGCTATAGGTAATGGCTTCTTGATAACCACGCGAAATCAGTAGCTCACGAATTTGACGCTTGCTAAGCTCACTTTCTGAACGGCTTTGAATAATTAAGTTGGCCGTGGGTGCTTTAACGGGGAGGTTATCGTAGCCGTACACCCGTGCAACTTCTTCTATAAGGTCTTCTTCAATGCTGATATCAAAACGGTAGCTAGGCACTTGGGTAACCCAAGCTGCGCCTGTGTCGGTTACTTCTAAGCCTAAGCGGGTAAGAATATCATTGACTTCTGCATCGTCTAAGCGTAGCGCCAATAGCTTTTCTAAGCGTGCTTTGCGTAAAGTTACAGGTTTGCGAGTGGGTAAATGACCTTCTGAGACTGCTTCAGTAATAGGGCCAGCTTTACCACCGGTGATTTCTAGCAATAGCTCAGTGGCTCGTTCCATGGCTCTTTCTTGCAGTTTAAAATCAACGCCTCGTTCAAAACGGTGTGAAGCATCGGTGTGTAAGCCATAGTCACGGGCTTTACCTGCTAGGGATAAAGGGTCGAAATAGGCAACTTCTAACATTAAATCTTGGGTGGCTTCATTACAGCCGCTAGCTTCACCGCCCATAATGCCAGCAAGTGCTAGGGCTTGTTTTTCATCGGCAATGACTAGGCTTTCTGGGTTTAGCTTAAGTTCGGTACCGTTTAACAGGGTTAAGGTTTCGTTTTCTTTTGAAAGACGAACAGTAATAGCCCCGTTAATATTGGCTAAGTCAAAAGCATGCATGGGCTGACCTAGCTCTAACATGACATAGTTGGTGACATCAACCACTGGGTCTAGGCTTCGAATACCACCACGGCGCAGTTTTTCTTGCATCCAAAGTGGGGTGGTGGCTTTAATGTTTACACCTCGAATAATACGGCCTAGGTAACGTGGGCAGGCTGTGGGTGCCTCTAAGGTGATTTTTGGCTGATCTTCAATCTCAGCAACAATGCGGTTAAGCACTGGCTGGTTTACGCCCATTTTATTGAGTACACCTAACTCGCGTGCCAAGCCTGCAATGGATAGGCAGTCACTACGATTAGGGGTTAGATCGACATCAAAAATTTGATCGTCTAAATCTAGGTATTCACGAATATCCATACCTAAGGGAGCATCGCTAGGTAGTTCCATGATGCCGTCGTGGTTTTCAGATAAGCCTAGCTCTTGTTCTGAACTGAGCATTCCAAAGGATTCCACCTGGCGTAGCTTGGCTTTTTTAATTTTAAAGTTACCAGGCAATACAGCACCTATACGGGCAAAGGCAGTTTTTAATCCAGCTCTTGCATTAGGCGCACCACAGACTACGGCATAGGTTTCTGTACCATCGGTGACGCTGCAAACTTGTAGCTTGTCTGCATTAGGGTGGGGTTCAGCACTGAGTATTTCCCCAATTACAACACCACTAAATTCGCCCGCAGCAGCTTCACGTCCATCTATTTCTAAACCAGCTAAAGAGAGTTGTTCATCTAGGCTGTCTGAATCTATAGCGGGGTTAACCCACTCACGCAGCCATTTTTCACTGAATTTCATTGTTTTGGAATCCCCGAGTAAATAGGTTGCTTAATCAGCCTAGCTGGCTGAGGAATTTTAGGTCGTTATCAAAAAATAGGCGTAAATCATCAACGCCATAGCGCAGCATTGCAAAACGCTCCATACCCATTCCAAAAGCAAAACCTGTGTATTTTTCAGGGTCTATGCCTGACATTTCTAAAACTTTTGGGTGAACCATGCCGCAGCCTAGTACTTCTAACCAGCGACCATCGCCTCGGTCTACGTCTACCTCTATGGAAGGTTCTGTAAAAGGGAAGTAAGAAGGACGGAAGCGCACTTTTAAATCTTGCTCAAAAAAGGCGCGTAGAAATTGTTGCAGAATACCTTTTAGGTCTGCAAAACTAATGTTCTCATCAATTAATAATCCTTCCATTTGATGAAACATAGGGGAGTGGGTCATATCTGAATCACAACGGTAAACACGCCCAGGGCAAATAATGCGTATTGGTGGCTGTTTGTTTTCCATTTCACGCACTTGCA
Organism: Marinospirillum insulare DSM 21763; assembly: GCF_000686905.1. Lineage (GTDB taxonomy): Bacteria > Pseudomonadota > Gammaproteobacteria > Pseudomonadales > Halomonadaceae > Marinospirillum > Marinospirillum insulare. Next base: position 54,212 of record NZ_JMLW01000012.1, on the reverse strand, counting down.
CAGGTGAAGTGTGAGTACGCAATAGGGTATGCGCATCAAAGTAGAAGGTGTCGTGCATGGCGCGTGCTGGATGGTGTTCGGGTATATTTAAGGCTTCAAAGTTGTGGTAATCATCTTCAACTTCTGGGCCTTCTGCCACAGTAAAACCTATAGAAGAGAAAAAATCTTCGATACGGTCTATGGTGCGGGTTACTGGGTGGAGGCCACCAATTTCCTGACCACGACCTGGTAGGCTAATGTCGATAGACTCAGCAGCAAGGCGTGCATTAAGGGCCGCGCTATCAAGTTCATCTTTGCGTGTATTTAAAGCATCTTGAACGACTTGTTTAGCTTGGTTAATAACTTCACCGGCTTTAGGTCGTTCTTCGGCTGGCAGGCTGCCTAGGGTTTTGAGTAGGCTGGTTAATTCGCCTTTTTTACCTAGGTAATCTACCCGGAGTTGGTCTAGGGCTTGACTGTCTGAGGTCTGGGTGATTTTTTCCAGTGCCTGATACACCCTTTGCTGTAAAGACTCGCCTTCTACAGTGAGGGAGGAGAGGTTTTCCATCTGCACAACTCCAGAATAAAAATGGGTTAAATAAAAATCAATAAAAAAGGGGAAGAGCGCAGCCCTTCCCCTGATTACTTTCTACTTGCTTAAGTTAAAAAACTAAGCCAAAGAGGCTTGGGATTTTTCAACGATAGCAGCAAAAGTTGCCATATCGTGTACTGCTATATCAGCCAGTACTTTACGGTCAATGGCGATGTCCGCTTTCTTCAAACCTGAAATGAAACGGCTGTAAGACATGCCATTCATACGGGCTGCTGCATTAATACGGGCAATCCACAGAGCACGGAACTGACGCTTACGGACTTTACGGTCACGGTAAGCATACTGACCAGCTTTAATAACTGCCTGTTTAGCTACGCGGAATACACGGCTACGAGCGCCATAGTAACCTTTAGCTAATTTTAAAATCTTTTTGTGACGACGACGCGCCTGAACACCACGCTTTACGCGAGCCATACTTTACTCCTGAAAATGAATTAGAAAAAAACCTAAATTAAGCAAGCATACGCTTGATAAGCGGCTGGTCTGCAGCTGCAACTACTTTCATGTTACGTAGTTGACGCTTACGCTTAGGGCTTTTCTTAGTCAGGATATGGCTACGGTGTGACTGCTTGTGCTTAAAGCCGTTGGCAGTCGCTTTGAAACGCTTACGCGCTCCGCTTTTGGTCTTCATTTTTACTTTAGACATTGCTTGTACTCCACAAGTGCATCTTAGGATGCGTTGCAAGGGATTGGGCATGATCCAGGCCCTACTGCTAACTAACTGCACCCCAAATTTTAACTTTTAAAGGCTAAAACCTAGAGTGCAGTAGGGATCATTTCTTCTTAGGTGCTAGCATCATTACCATTTGTCTGCCTTCTAAACGAGGGCGAGATTCAACAACAATGGTATCACCTAGGTCTTCTTCGATCCGTTGGAAAAGGCGTAAACCAATATCTTGGTGTGCCATTTCACGACCACGGAAGCGGAGAGTTATTTTCACCTTGTCACCATCTTCAAGGAAACGAACCATATTACGGAATTTAATTTGGTAGTCGCCTTCATCAGTGCCAGGGCGGAATTTTAGCTCTTTAATTTGGATTTGTTTCTGCTTTTTCTTTTGAGCATTTTTTGCTTTTTTCTGCTCAAAAACAAATTTGCCATAGTCCATTATTTTACAAACAATGGGGTCGGCATCAGAAATTTTTACCAAATCTAATTCTACAGCCGCTGCACGCTCTAGTGCATCTTCTAGCTGTACAACACCTACCTGTTCACCTTCTTGATCGATAAGGCGTACTTCGGTAGCTTGAATGTTTTCATTTATTGGTGGCAGGTTCTTTTTTGGATCCCGCCTAATTGGATTAGCGCGCTTGATTGCTATATCTCCATCAATTTTTAGTGTTTTTCGAGCAGTTTGGATTTGAATGTCTCTAAATCCATGGAACCAAGGTCTTCGCCGTGTCGAGTACGTACTGAAATGGTTCCATTCTCAACTTCCTTATTACCAACTACAAGCAGATAAGGAATCTTAGCGAGGGTATGCTCGCGGATTTTAAAGCCTATCTTCTCATTTCTCAAGTCCGTTTCTACACGAAAGCCTGAATTTAACAAGTTTTTTGTTAAATCCTTGGCATAATCTGCCTGCTTGTCTGTGATATTCATCACAGCGACTTGAACAGGGGCTAACCAAGTGGGTAAGTCACCCGCATAATGCTCGATTAATATACCTATAAAACGCTCAAATGAGCCTAAAATAGCTCGGTGTAGCATAACTGGGTTTTTACGGTTGCCGTCTTCTGCTACATATTGAGAGTTGAGGCGACCGGGTAAAACAAAGTCTAACTGTAGCGTACCACACTGCCACACACGACCTATAGAATCGCGTAATGAGAACTCAATTTTAGGGCCATAGAAAGCACCTTCACCAATTTGCAGCTCCCATTTTTTACCGACTTTATTTAAAGCACCTTCAAGTGCATGTTCGGCTTTATCCCAAAGGGCATCATCACCTAAACGGCTTTCTGGGCGAGTAGACAGTTTAAGTTCTACATCGTTAAAACCAAACTCTTTATAAACGTCTAGGGTCAGCTGAATAAAGCGAGTGGATTCTTCTTCCATCTGCTCTTCAGTACAGAAAATGTGCGCATCATCTTGTGTGAAGCCTCGAACACGCATTAGACCATGTAAGGAACCAGAAGGTTCATTGCGGTGGCAAGCACCAAACTCAGCCATGCGCAGGGGTAGATCGCGGTAACTTTTTAAACCCTGGTTAAAAATCTGCAAATGGCAGGGGCAGTTCATGGGTTTAACAGCATAGTCACGGTTTTCAGATACAGTGGTGAACATATTGGCATGGTAGTGTTCCCAATGCCCGGAGCGTTCCCAAAGTACTTTATCAACCACTTGCGGTGTTCTTACTTCTTGGTAGCCATTTTTACGCTGAATGTCGCGCATATAGGCTTCAAGAATTTGGTAGAGAGTCCAGCCGTTGGGGTGCCAAAACACCATGCCAGGCGCCTCATCTTGAATATGAAATAAATCCATACGCTTGGCTAGCTTACGGTGATCGCGTTTTTCAGCTTCTTCCAAGCGGTGCAGGTAAGCTTTTAGGTCTTTTTTATCTGCCCAGCAGGTACCATAAATACGCTGCAGCATTTTGTTGTTCGAGTCGCCACGCCAATAAGCACCCGAAACACGCATTAGTTTGAAGGCTTTGATCTTTCCAGTGCTAGGTACATGGGGACCACGACATAGGTCGGTAAAATCACCTTGGCGATAAAGGGATAGTTCTTCATGTACAGGAATGTCACGAATGATTTGAGCTTTATAAATCTCACCCTGCTGCTCAAAGAAGGTAATTGCTTCATCTCGCGACATGGTTAAGCGTTCTACAGGTATATCCTGTTTAACTAGCTCGCCCATGCGTTTTTCAATGGCTTCTAAATCTTCTGGCGCAAAGGTGCCTTCTATATCGAAGTCGTAGTAAAAACCGTCTTCAATGGTTGGGCCGATGGTGACTTGAGACTGGGGCCAAAGTTGTTTAACAGCCTGCGCCATGAGGTGGGCACAAGAATGGCGTAACACTTCAACACCATCGTCATCTTTAGCGGTGACGATAGCAAGGGTGGAGTCTTCGCTTATAAGGTAGCTAGTATCAACTAGCTGACCATTCACCTTGCCTGCAAGAGCTGCCTTGGCTAAACCTGCGCCTATCGATTCGGCAACTTGAAATACGCTAACAGCTTGGTCAAAACTACGTTGACTGCCATCGGGGAGGGTAATTAAAGGCATTTTTTATCCTGAGCAGTGGTGTCCCGTACGAGAGGACACTTGGTTCGTTTCCCATTTTCAGTGGGCTTCAGTATCAAAAATTTTATCGATTAAAATAAAAACCGACCTTATCGGTCGGCGCAAAATACTGCCATTAAAACAGGGTTTTGTCCAGTTAATTCACTGGCAATAAGGCTTTTACTGGTACATTACACCTTGTTTAGGTAGGGGTGTTCCATCCAGGGTTGGGTAATTACCCATTAGCTGCAAACGACCTTGTAAAAACCAGCGTACTGCAATGGGGTAGAGGGTATGCTCTTGAGCCTGCACCTTATTGGCTAGGGTCGCTTCGTCATCATCAGAAGTGACGGGGATTTTTGCCTGCAAGATGATAGGGCCGCCATCTAGCTCTTCAGTTACAAAGTGAATGCTTAGGCCGTGTTCCTCATCACCTGCTTCCAGTACCCGGCGATGAGTGTGCAAGCCTTTGTATTTAGGAAGTAAAGAAGGGTGGATGTTTAATAGCTTGCCATGAAATTTAATTACAAAAGCAGGCGATAAAATGCGCATAAAGCCCGCTAGTACTATTAAGTCTGGCTGTTGTTCTTCCACGAGCCGCGCTAGTTGTAGGTCATAAGCCTCACGGCTAGGGAAGTCTTTTGCTGATAGCGTTAAGGCTGGAATGCTAACCTGACGTGCACGCTCTAAGCCAAAGGCATCGGCTTTATCGCTAATAACGGCAACTATCTCACCGTTCAACCCTTCCTTGGATTGAGCAGTGTCGATTAAGGCTTGTAAGTTACTGCCATTGCCCGATATTAGAACAACCACTCGGCGTGCATCCGGCATTTCACTCACCTGCATCATGCTTGAAGCCCTTTAACCACCACCGCATCTTCACCTGCTTGGCGCTGGGTAATTTCACCTAGTTCAAAAACAGTTTCACCGGCTGCTTCAAGTTTTTTAGTTAGCTCGGTAACGCGAGCAGCATCCACCGCTAAAACCATACCAATGCCACAGTTAAGTGTACGGTACATTTCCATTTCTGCGACTTGGCCTGCTTCTTGTAGCCAATCAAATACGGCTGGGCGCTGGTAGTTGGTTAAATCTAGCTCTGCCTTGCAGTTGTCGGGTAACACGCGGGGAATGTTTTCATACCAACCGCCACCAGTAATGTGCGACAAAGCGTGAATGCCTTCATCGCCACGAACTAAAGGCAGTAAAGATTTAACGTAAATGCGTGTGGGTGCCATTAAAGCATCGCCAAGCTTTTGACCATCTTCTAAGAGTGTATCTAAAGGCTCACCAGAAACTTCAATCAGCTTACGAATTAAAGAATAGCCGTTAGAATGGGGGCCAGACGATGTTAAACCTAAGAGGCGGTCACCTGCTTTTACCTTGGTGCCATCGACTATTTCTGACTTTTCTACAATGCCAACACAAAAGCCTGCCAAGTCATAGTCATCACCTTCATACATGCCAGGCATTTCAGCGGTTTCACCACCCACCAGTGCACAACCTGCTTGCTCACAGCCTGTACCTATGCCAGTAACAACGTCTGATGCTACATCTACATTTAATTTGCCTGTAGCATAGTAGTCTAAAAAGAATAATGGCTCTGCACCACATACCAGTAAGTCATTAACGCACATGGCTACCAAGTCGATACCGATAGTGTCATGCTTGTTAATATCAATAGCTAGGCGTAATTTAGTGCCAACACCGTCGGTACCAGAAACCAAAACTGGCTCACGGTAACCCGCTGGAATTTGGCAAAGTGCGCCAAACCCACCAAGGCCACCCATAACTTCTGGACGGCTGGTGCGCTTGGCAACACCTTTAATACGTTCAACTAGGGCATTGCCTGCGTCTATGTCTACGCCAGCATCTTTATAAGTAATAGGGGTTTTGCTACGGCTCATTGGGTGTCCTGCGTTGGAAAAATTGGAACGGTAATATTGGGCAAGAAGCATAAAGTTGCGTATTCTAGCACTCCAACGAGCGAGTCTCCATGCACTAGAGCTGCTCAATTTGAATTTATTTATACTTGGATGGATTATTCCGACTTATTGCAAAGGGATGGAATAGGTGAAATTGAAAAAAATCGCACAAAAACTAGCCATAACACTGCTGGCATGCTTGCTACTAAGTTTGCCCGTTTATGCTGAAAGACTAACTGACCTCTATACTCTAAGTAGCTTAGTTAAAGATACTTCAGGTGAGCAACGTGCGCTGGTTGCTAACGAGCTATTAAAAAAACTTTTAGTTAAAGTTTCTGGCACAATCGCTGTGCTAGAAAAAATGCCTCCAGAAGATTTTAGTACCCGTTTGTTAGATCAAGAAAATGAAGCTGAGTTTCTTGAACTCTATAGTGAGTACCCCGGCTATGAGCTTTGGAAAGAGTTGACCTCAGCTCAACACCTCATTAATCAATTTAGTTATACAGCAAGCAACGAATCAGTCACTCTAAGTAATGGTGAAGTGGTAAAAGGACAGCTTTTGGAGCTAACTTTTGATGAAGCAGGGGTGAAAAGCTTATTGCATCGCTTAAATACCCAGGTGTGGGATGCAAATCGCCCAAAGGTTTTATTTTGGGTAGCCTTAGAAAGCAGAAAAGGCCGTACTCTAATCACACCAAATTCTAATGCACCTCTTTCGAATGTGTTAACTAGCCTTAGTGAGGAGCGGGGTATTCCTTACCAGCTACCCGATTTTAACCTTCACTCTGCGACAGACACATTATTCTCAGATATTTGGGGTGGTTTTAGTCAGCAGATAATTACTGCTTCAGCTCCTTATAAACCCGATGCAATTGCCGTGGGTAAAATTAAAGCCTCAGGTAGTAATTGGCGAGTAGAGTGGCGTTTATTCACTGGTATGGGCAGTGTTTGGCATAACGCCCAGGTAAGAACCTTAAGAGAAGCTTTGCAAGAAGGTGTAGAGTTTTCTGCTGAAGAGTTGTCTAAGCGCTACGCTAGCCAAGCAGGTCAAGGTGCGGGTACTTACCAAGTCATGATTAGCAATATAAAACACTTGCAAGACTATGCAGCTATAACGGCCTATCTAAATGGACTCGCTTTAACGAGCCAAGTACGTGTGGTTCAATCTGCTGATCAACGTATTTTATTTGAACTAGGTTTGCGCGGTGGTTTAGATCAACTAAAAGCCAACTTAGCCTTAGATGGACGCTTAAATGAAGAGTCTTTTTTTGGTCTGCAGCAAAGCAGTAATTACGCTCAGCAAGTTACTACAGATCAGCCAGACAAGGTTAAGACTGAACAGGCTGATGCTTATTTCCGTTGGCAAGCTAACTAAAAAGTACCTTAATTTATGACTTTTCAGCCAATGCAACTATCCCTTGGCGTAAACCTACAAGATGACCTGCATTTTGATAATTTTTTAGCGGGTCAAAATTTAGCTGTGTTAACCCAGCTGCAGCAAATGTTTACTCAAGAAAAAGAGGCTTTTCAGTTTGTGTACCTCTGGGGTGCAGAAGACTCAGGTAAAACGCACCTCTTGAAAGCAGTGTGCCAACAAGCCCAGCAGCTTTCAAAAACTCACTGTTACCTAGATTTAGGCAAAGAAACACAGCCCGAAGTATTAAGCAGTGTGACTAGCCAGGTGGTTTGTATTGATAACTTACAGCAGATCGCTAGCCAGCCAGCTTGGGAAGAAGGTCTTTTTCACTTATTTAACCGTATTCGTGAGCAGCAGGGGTTGCTGGTTTTTTCAGCATCCAGTGGTCCAGCACACCTAGGTATTGTTTTGCCTGATTTGTTGTCCCGGCTTTCTTGGGGGCTAACCTATCACCTACAAGCCTTACAAGATGATGAGAAGCTGTTAGCCTTCAAGTTAAGAGCAAGGCAAAGAGGCATGGATGTACCAGACGAAGTAATTCGTTATTTAATTCATCGTAGCCCTAGAAAACTTAGCGGTTTATTCGCTTTACTAGATTTGCTAGACGAAGCGAGTTTAAAAGAGCAACGTAAATTAACGATTCCCTTTGTTCGTCAGGCACTAAATTGGTAGGATTTGCTTGTTGTTACATATAGTTGTGATTTAATCTTTCACTTGTGGGTTGCTTAGGGTTAATCTATAGGTATTCTAAGGTTGGTATTTAAGCAAACTGTAGCTGTTAGCATCGGAAGGAAAAAGTCTTGGCTAGAATCTCTGAGCAGGAAGTAACACACATTCTTCAGCAATCACTTGATCTGGTTTTAATACTAGACCCTGGTGATTTAACTCTAATGTTTGTCAATGAGCATGGTGCTAACTGGTTAGGTTACACGGCTGCAAACTTAATGGATAAACTGCCCATCGAGTTTATGCCAGAAATGTCGGCTGCTGAATTAGAAGGCATACTTGAGAACCTACGTATTCTTGATGTAGGTGAAGGCACGGTTCTTGTAACCCCAGTACGCCGTAGCCTTGGCAATGATCACGACTTTGAATTTCGTCTACAGTTAATTGAAATTGGTGGTCGTGAGTTTGTGCTAGCTAATGGTAGAGACATAGCCGAGCGAGTAGCTGTTACCGATGAAGTACACAACCTGCTAGCCGATGCGCAAACAGAGTCACGCCAAGATAAAACCACACAGCTTTATCAGCGTGATACTTTCTTGCAAATTTTCCGTGATTTAGTAAAAGAAGTTGGGCCAGATGGTTTGCGCTTAACGCTTGTTGTGATCGATATGAAAAACCTGCACGAGATTAACACTCAGTTTGGGCAGGGTGTAGGTGACAGAGTGCTTCGCAATATGGGTAATTTATTACGCCATGCAGCTACTCGAGAAGATATTTGTGCACGTTTTAGTGGGCGTAAATTATGTATTTTATTGCCCCGCAAAGGTCAAAATGATGGCTTAAACTTGGCTGAGAAAGTCAATCGTGCTTTAACCAAGGTTAAGTATTCAGAATATCCAGAACTACGTATTCATACCAGCGTAGGTGTAGCAGAACTACCAGAACCTAACGAACCAGAGCTATTACTGGAAAAAGTGATCAGCCAAATGCGCGAACTTAAATCTGAAGAAGTCGCGCAAGAGGTACACCGTTTAGGTTTGCTAGTTATATAGATTGATTAGTTTTGAGCTGTGTCGTCGATGATTGCGCCGCGCAGCTCCATTCCTCGCCAACGGCCATACATCATAGCTGCCGTAAACAGCGTTATCGCTAAAAGCGCCTGCAAAGCGCCTATGCCTGCCTTACCTGGCACAATAAAAGTTGTTGTGCCTTGCATAAAATAGACCAAGCTAACAAAACACAGCCAAGCATGCCCACGTGGATTACGCGTGATGACAGCTGGCAAAAAAGCTAAAAGTGGCAACCAAAGTACCGTTAAAATAACCCATAAACGGCTTTCCTCAGGCAGAGGGAAAATAATCAGCCCAGCTAAAAGAATGGCTAATAAGCCAAAGTAGCTTAATAAAGTAAGCCAGCGACTAATCGCCAGCTTCAAATTGAGTTCTTTGCGGGGTAGGGGGGTAGCAGGTTTCACGGGTAATTATGCTTCCTAATCGTTAGTTTTATGCACTCTGCAGCTTTAAGGCTAAACCTGCTAGTCGCTTACCTTGCGCATGGCAAAGTTTTATTTCAGTGGCGCTCAGCTCGCTATTGCCTTTAACCCCAGCAAGGTGGCTAGCGCCGTAAGGGGTTCCACCATCGGTCGTGCTAGTAAGCTCAGGGTTAGAATAAGGAATACCCGCCCAAAGCATACCGTGATGAATTAAAGGAATTGCCATGGTGAACAAAGTGGTTTCTTGTCCACCATGTAAACTAGAAGTTGAGGTAAAAGTGCCGGCAGGTTTATCAATTAAAGCGCCAGATAACCACAAACCACTGGTTGAATCGATAAAATACTTCATGGGCGCAGCCATATTACCAAATCGAGTAGGGCTACCTAAGAGTAAACCTGAGCAATTGCGTAGGTCTTCTTCTGTACAATAAATAGCACCTTCTTCGGGTACCGCAGGCTCAGTTGCTTCGCTAACGCTAGATACAGCCGGTACAGTGCGTAATCGTGCTTCTATACCACTAACCTGTTCAACACCTTCGGCTAGGGCACGCGCCATGTTAGCGGTACTGCCGTTGCGAGAGTAATAAAGCACCAAAACATAAGGGTGTGACATACCTTTTCCTTCTTAAATTAGTTCAAGCACTTGCTCGGGTGGGCGGCCAATACGCGCTTCTTTACCATTACTTAAAATGGGGCGCTCTATAAGCTTAGGGTGATCAACCATGGCTTGAATTAATGCTTCTTCAGTTACTTCTGCAGCACCTAGCTTCAATTCCTTATAAAGGTCTTCGCCTTGACGAATAAGCTCAGCTGGTTTTTTTCCTAGCTGAGCTAGTAGGTCGGTGAGTTCGTCAATGGTTAACGGTGCTTCAAGGTATTTGCGAATTTCTGGCTGCACACCTTTTTCTTCAAGAAGCTGTAAAGCTTGACGAGATTTTGAGCAGCGTGGGTTATGAAATAAGACTAATGACATAAGGTGTCCCTTATAAATTCGATTATCGGTGTTAGAATGACGCTATTCTAACAGTCTGTGATACGGATTAAACCTTTACATGCAAAGACTCCAATCTTTACTGACCCAAGCTTTAAATATAAAAGCCATTAACTACGCTTGGCGAGTGTTTCAGCGCTTTTTAAAAGATGACGGCCCGCGTAATGCAGCTGCCTTAACCTATACTTCGCTTTTTGCAGTTGTTCCTATGCTCATGGTGGTTTATTCCATGTTAGCTGCGCTGCCAATTTTTCAGGGTGTAGGTGATGAGCTGCAAGCCATGTTGTTTAATAACCTAGTACCCGCAACGGGTGAGGTTATACAAGATTATATGCAAGGCTTTACTAAACAAGCCAGGCAAATGACTTTGGTTGGTGCGGCGGTTTTAGTGGCTACTGCCGGCATGATGATTGTCAGCATTGAGAAAGCCTTTAACCGTATTTGGCGGGTTGAAAAGCCGCGCCGTGGTTTACAGGCTTTTTTAATTTACTGGTCTGTGCTTAGCCTAGGTCCCATGCTGCTAGGTGTAGGGGTGATGTTAAGTTCTTATTTAACCAGCTTGCCGCTTTTAGATAAGCTCAACGGCTATACAGGAGGCGGTGTAGCCAGCCTTTGGAAATTCTTACCCTTACTGTTCAGTGTGTTAGCTTTTACCCTGCTTTATTGGGCCATGCCTAATTGTAAAGTGAGGTTTCTTGATGCTGCCATAGGCGGCCTGGCTATGGCACTTTTATTTGAAACGGCCAAAAAATTATTTACCTGGTTTGTGAGTAGCTTCCCTAGCTATGAGTTTATTTATGGTGCTTTTGCGGCTTTCCCATTATTTTTAATGTGGGTTTATTTATCTTGGATGATGATTTTACTCTGTGCAGAATGGGTTGCCATTAGAGGTCTACCAGAAGAAAATTATTCAACCGATAAGTTAGAACCTAGCTTACAAATGCTGCTGGTATTAAAAGAGCTTTGGCAAGCCTTTGCTAAGGGTGAAGGTGTTAGTGAAAACCGGCTAAGAACAATGGCTGCTAGCCACAATGCTGAAGCCTGGCAAACGCATATAGAATGGATGCAAGACAATAAGTGGGTTGTTTATAATGCTGAACAAGAAGTGTGGTTGCCCGCCCGTGATTATAGCCAAATAAGCTTTGCTGATTGGCTGCAATCCTTGCCTTGGCGCTTACCACCAGTAGCCGATTGGCCAGCCTCACTTAACTCTTTGCAAGCTGTACAAGGCATTCTTGCAGACCTACAAAAAGAAGAAGCAGAACGTTTTTCTGCACCTTTAGCTGAGCTTATCAGTTCATCACACCTAAAAAAGGATAACTCACTATGAGACGCGCAACGAGTTTATTGCTGATCGTTATAGGTATTTTGCTTTTGTATTGGGGTTATGATTTACAAGAGCGAGTGGATGTAGAACTAATTAAACAAATCACCGGTGAAGCACCTGAAAAGGTATGGCAATACTATGTGACTGGTGGGATAGCGGTGCTAGTGGGTATTTTAGGCGTGTGGAAAAGCAAGTGATTTAAGTAGAAGCTAGCTATTTAGCTAGCTTCTAAAGGGGTTTTTAGTCGCCCATGCTGATTTCAGGGCCTTCAGCATCGGCCATTGCCTGTATTTCACCATCAACCTTTTCAGCTATCTCTGCAAAAATAGCCGCAGCTTTACTCTCAGGTTCGCTAATGGCCAAAGGCTGGCCTAAATCCATTTGTTTACGAATATTCAAAGCTAGGGGCAACTGGCCAAGTAGCTCAGTTTGGTATTCTTCAGCAATTCTTTCACCGCCACCTTCACCAAAAATTGGCTCACTATGCCCGCATTCAGAGCAGGTGTGTAGGCTCATATTTTCAACCACACCTAACACGGGTACTTTTACTTGACGGAACATTTCGATTCCGCGCTTGGCATCTAAAAGCGCTATATCTTGTGGGGTAGTTACTATTACCGCACCGGTTACTTTTACCTTTTGCGCCATGGTTAGCTGAATATCACCCGTGCCTGGTGGCATATCAATAAATAGATAGTCCAAATTTTGCCAGCGAGTTTGATCAAGTAATTGCTGAAAAGCACCCGCAGCCATAGGGCCACGCCAAATCATTGGGGTTTTGGACTCCACTAAAAAAGCCATCGACATTAGCTGTAGGCCATGGGCATTAATAGGATCAAAACTTTTGCCATCTTCAGAGTTAGGCTTGGTGTTTTCTGGAACAGCAAACATAGCTGCTTGGCTAGGGCCATAGATATCCGCATCTAATACACCTACACGTTTACCCTTAGCAGCCATTGCCATGGCTAAATTAGCTGTTACAGTCGATTTACCTACGCCGCCTTTACCTGATGCAACGGCAATAATATGCTTTACGCCATCTGTCACTTTATTCTCCTCACAAGGTTTATACTGCACATCTTAGACCTGTTTGATAACTAGGGCAAAGGACTTACCACAAGGATAGCTTTTAATGTTGGTTGAAAAAAAACACTATAAAATGCAGGGGTTTACCACTTTTAATGGGCAGCTTATACCCGAAGTAAATATAGGCTGGGAAAGCTGGGGCAAGCTGAACGCTAAACGTGATAACGCTATTCTGGTCACCCATTACTTTTCAGGCTCTAGCCATGCGGCAGGGCGCTATCAAGAAGATGATCTACTAGCAGGCTATTGGGATAGCATTATTGGCCCAGGCAAGCCTTTAGATACCGATAAATACTTTATTATCAGTAGCGACACCCTAGTTAACCAAGAGCCTTTTAATCCTCAGGTAATAACCACTGGTCCTGCCACTATCAACCCAGATACAGACAGGCCTTGGGGATTAGATTTCCCTGTAGTGACGATTCGTGATTTTGTAGAAGTACAGCGGTCTTTATTACTTTCACTCGGTATAGAAGAATTACATGCGGTAATTGGTCCTTCAATGGGTTCGCTACAAGCTTTAGAGTGGGCGATTGCCTACCCAGAAGCCGTTAAACGCATGGTTTCAGTGATAGGTATGGGCGAAGCCGATGCCTGGAGCTGCTTAGGTTTGCAGCAATGGGCAGAACCCATTTTAAATGACCCTTTATGGCGTGAAGGCAATTATTACAACTCAGAAGCACCCACCGCTGGAGTACAACAAACCCTAATGCAAATTAGCCTAGCTGCTATGTCGCCAAGCATTATTAACCGTACCTTCAACAAGCATTACCCCTTAGAAGCAGCACCTTTAAAAGACATTCGCCAAGGTTTTCGCATGGTTGACTACTTTAAAGCCCAAAGCCTTGCACAAGCTAAGTACGCCGATGCAAATCATCTTTTATATTTGATTCGCGCTAATCAACTTTTTATTGCCGGGCAGGGTAAAACGCTAAATGAAGGTTTGCAGAAAATTAAGGCAGAGTGTTTGTTTTTACCCGCCACTAACGACCTGCTACTTAGGCCAGCCATGTCACAACTTATTCACCAAGAGTTGCTGAGCTTAGGTAAAACTAGCCGTTATGCAGAAATTGAAGGTGATTGGGGCCATTTAGATGGCTTAAATTCAATTACTAGCCAAGCCGAAACACTCAAGCAATTTATTAACTAGAAGAAAGGTTTAATTTACTATGTCACTAAATTTAGCTGCTGGAATTAACTGGCAAGAAGCCAAGGGCGCAGTATGGCGTGTTCATGCACAGCGCTTAAAGCCCATTATTGAGTTCTCAGCTTTTCCTTTAGACAAACTGCTAGGAATTGAAAGACAAAAAGCCGCTTTAATAAAAAACACCGAGCAGTTTATAGCAGGAGCCGCTAGCAACCACGTATTGCTATGGGGTAGCCGTGGCACGGGCAAAAGCTCATTAATCCGCTCTCTATTATACCGTTATCATACTAGTGGATTAAAAGTGATAGAAATTCCGCGTGAAAGCTTAAGTTGGTTACCTGAAATTTCTGATGAACTGCGGCTATTACCTTATCGTTTTATTATTTTTTGCGATGATTTAAGTTTTGAAAGCGGTGAAAGTGGATATAAAGGCTTAAAAAGTATTATGGAAGGCTCGCTAGAAACACCACCCGATAATATTAAAGTTTACGCAACCAGCAACCGCCGCCACCTAGTACCTGAATACATGAGCGACAACCAACAAGCGACAGTAGGTGAGCGGGGTGAGTTACACCTGAGTGATAGCGTAGAAGAGCGTATTTCTTTAGCGGATAGGTTTGGTTTAAGTCTTTCATTTTATTCAGGCAACCTAGATGATTACCTTGCTTTGGTTAAAAGCTATTTTGAAGGGTACAAAGGCGATTGGCAGGAGTTACAGCAAGAAGCTAGACAGTTTGCCCAAGCACGTGCTTCCTATAGTGGCCGTACCGCCCAGCAGTTTTTTAATTTTAAGGGTAAGTTTAACCAGTAAGTTGAATCCAGAAAATAACCCTGCCAACTCATTATTTCTAACTAGCTGGCAGGGCATTATATTTAGGTCGTGGAATATCCCAGATATTCGGGTAGCCAGAGTGCAATTTGTGGGAAGAACAATACCAGCAATAAGGCACTAAACATAGTAACCATAAACAGCATAGCCCAACTAAAGGTTTCTTCTAGGCGTATATTGGCAACTTTAGTGGTAACCATCAGGTTGATAGCAACTGGTGGCGTGAACTGGCCTATAGCAATATTCATCGCTAATAAAATACCAAACCAAACAGGATTCCATTCAAAGTGATTAATTAAAGGCACTAAAATAGGCGTTAAGATTAAGTAGATAGAAATAGCATCTAGTAACATACCTGCCAACAAGACCAATAGCATAACTAAAAATAATAATACTAATGAGCTGTCCGAAATAGAAAGTATCGCGTCAGCTAAGCGAGTAAATGTACCTAGTGTAGTACCAGCCCAAGCAAAAATACCTGCTAAAGCAATAATAATTAAAACTATTCCAGAAATTTTAACGGCTTCATTTAGCATTTCTACTAAGCTAGTCCAGTTAAGCTGCTGATAAACAAATGTACCGATAATTAAGCCATAAGTAACAGCTACAACAGCAGCTTCGGTTGGTGTAAATAAGCCAGAGCGTAAGCCACCCAAAATGATAACAGGTGCTAGTAAAGCTGGAATGGCTTTTATGAAGCTAGCTTTAACTGATGGTAATTCTTCATCTGAACTATTCTTTGTTTCCCAGCCGTTACGCTTTGCTAAAAAATAGGCTGGCACTAGTAAAGATGCTCCAGCCAGTAGCCCAGGAAATAAACCAGCTGCAAATAATGCACGTAAATCTAGACCAGGTAGCATTACTGAGTAGAGAATAAGTGCTATAGATGGCGGTATAAGTATTGCTGTAGACGAAGCAGCAGCAATAAGAGAAGCAGAAAAAGGACGCGGATACCCAGCTTTAGTCATACTTGGTAGCATAACCATGGCAACAGCGGCTGCATCAGCAGGGCCGGAACCACTCATACCACCCATAATTAAGCAGACCAGCACAGCTACTAACGCTAGCCCACCATGCCTACGTCCAATTAGAGACTGAGCAAAATTAACTAGGCTTGATGCCACACCAGCCCGTTCAAAAATAATGCCAGTTAAAATAAACAATGGAATAGCAATAAGCGGGTATTTAGCAATACTGTTATAGGTGTTAGTCCCTAGTGTTGCTAGCATATCGGGTGATAAACCCGTAATGATTCCAGCAATACCACCTAAACCTAAAGCAAAAGCAACAGGCATACCTAAAAGAAGACTGGCACCAAAAATTAATAGCATCCATAAATCTGGAGTCATTGTGCTTCCTCTCTTTTAATATCGCTATCACGCAAGCGATTAAAGAGACTTTGCGTGCTACGAAAAATAACTACACTAGCAAGGAGAGGTAACCAAATTAAGTAAATCCAAGTTGGGTAGCCTAAACCGGGTGAAAGTGATTCCCAAGTATATTCTTCATAAGTTAACCAGCCGCCATACCAAACGACCAAACCCAAAACTATAAGACTGCCTAGCCATTGCAGAACAAAAACAATACGCCGTCCAAGTAAGCCTAAATAGTTTTCTAAAAGGGTAATACGAATGTGCTCATTACTTCTTGCAGCAACCGCAGCGCCAGAAAAGGCAAGTACAACCATTAAAAATACTGAGAATTCTTCAGTAAAAGCAAAGGATGCATTAGTAGTGTAACGGACTAGTACATTAGCTAGGCTAATAACGCTAATACCAACTAAAGCAGTTATTCCTAGCCAGGATTCAAGGTGAGTTCGTTTTTTTGACATAAATAATTGTAACCAGCGATACCTAAACCTAACCTTAATTTACCAAGGCTAGGCTTAAGAGTTAGCAGAAATTAGCGATTTTTAATGGCTGTTTGTGCAGCGTCTACTAATTTTTTACCAATGCGCGGAATCCATTTTTCATACACTGTTTGTGTTGCTTGAACAAAAGCTTGGTGCTGTTCAGATGTTAGTTCTGTTACTTCTACACCGCGATCACGAATAGCTTGTAGTGTTGCATCTAACTCAGAACGTGATTTTTTGATTTCCCACTGGCCCGCATCATAAGCTGCTTGTTTAAGAAGCTTCTGGTCGTCAGTAGAAAGGGTCGACCAAACACGCTTGCTAACACCAAAAATGAGCGGATCATTCATGTAATGCCAAAGCGTTAGGTATTTTTGATTAGCTCGATCTGCACGGGCCACATCAAATACGGCTAAGGGGTTTTCTTGACCATCAACAGCACCGGTTGTCAGTGCGGGTAGAGCATCAGTCCAACTCATCTGTGTTGGGTTAGCGCCTAAGGCATTAAAGGTATCTAAAAAAAGAGGTGAACCAACAACACGGACTTTTAAACCTTCTAAATCAGAAGGCTGACTTAATACAGCACGAGAGTTAGATAGCTCACGGAAACCATTTTCACCCCAAGCCAAAGGAACAACACCGCGCTTTTCAATGGCATCAAATACCATTTTACCGGCTTCACCTTGCGTAATTGCATCGACCGCAGCGTTGTCAGGCATTAAAAAAGGTAAAGAAAATAGGTTTACTTCAGGAACTTGGGTAGACCAGTTAATCGTGGAACCAACAGCCATATCAATTAAGCCACTACGCATGGCAGAAAATTCACGCGTTTGGTCACCTGATACTAGCTGGGCATTAGGATAAACTTTTAGCGTAATACGACCTTCAGAACGCTCTTCTACTAACTCAGCCCACTTTTTAGCAGCTTGACCCCAAGGAAAAGCATCAGATAAAACCGTTGAAACTGAAAACTCGCGTGTTTCTTGAGCGAAAGTAGGTGCGCTACTAAAAGCTAAGCAAGCAGCACTAACTAACAACCATTTTTTGATTTGCATCACAAACTCCAGTGTTATTTTTTTAGAGCTTGATATTAGCAGAATAGTAACAAAAAAATTAACTTTATTAGACTAATAACTTATTCTGTAGGTTAAGGTTGATGCAAGGTCCAAGTAACCACACCCCAAAACAGGGTTTCGTGATCATAACGGCTAATATTAACTGGCTGGTAAATGCTATTGCTTGATTCTGCTATCAACCAGCTGCCTGAGTTGTTAATAACTAAACGTCTTACAATCATTTCACCAAATAAAACCGCTACTACCACTCTGTTGTGGGTTGGGTTAAGCGATGAGTCTACAACCAGTAAATCACCATCATTAATGCCTGCATTTTGCATAGCATCACCAACAACACGGCAATAGTAGGTCGAAGAGGGGCGAGGTGCTAGGTATTTATCTAAAGACAAGGAGCTGGTTTCAGCCCCAGCAGCAGGACTAAGAAAACCAGTCATTTCTGAGGTTTCACTTAGCTCTGAAGAAGTTTTTTGCGTTAACGCAGTAAATGTTTGATTAATATCCATAGCAACCCAGAAAGCTGTTTATTTGTACAGCGATCATTCTAGCCGGATACTAACGATTAAGCCAAGCTCTTAACCTGCTTTTTGGCTTTTTTTGCTTGGTTACATCAAAGTACCATTCATGTATCAGTTCTAAATCTTCTTTACTTGGGTTGCTGTTGGCTACGCCTCTAATTTCACCCAACACCCAGCCATTCTCTCTTGAATTTAAAGCTAGAGTTAACCGTACACTGGCATGTACCTTATATATAAAAATTTGCCCTTCACTGATTCGATTGTGGTAAGAAGAAACACAATGCTTCATTTTTCGACCTTCAAGAATTAAATCTGCCCAACAGGTCAGGGGGCAAATAACTTCATTACCAGGTAGAGGCGGCTTAGGAAAAGCACCGTATTGTCTTAAATAGAATACTTCCTGCTGCTCAGCATCAAGAAGATTGTAGCGAGTCACTAAACGATCATGCAGTGCATCAAGCTCAGCTAATGAAGATGCAGCATTCAGCTGGTTTAACTGCATACCCATTCGCCAACAGTCATGAGTGATAACCAGAAGGTGGTTTGCCTCTTTTTTACTGGTGTTAGGGGTAATTAAGTTTAATAGGTTAGTTGTTAATCTTGCCCTGTAGCGCTTAATAAAGTGAAAGTGTTGAATGCAGGGTTGCTTGATATGCGGAATTAGCGACAAAAACTGTGGATCACTCAGTACTTGATGAATCACTTCTAAATCTGTCGAGTAATCAAAGGATAAATCGGTTCGTGCCAGTGTTTTTACAATAGAAGGTTTAGCAGGCAAGCCAAGGTAGTTTAAAATTTCTGTTCGTTTCTCTATAACTAATTTTTTAAAGCCTTCTTCGCTTAGATTATTTTTCTCAGCACTTATAACTAGCAGCATAAACAGTATAGGATTAGACAAAGCTAATTCTGTAGACGCACTACTAATTAAAATAGCCTGTAGAATTTGGCAGCTTTTGGCAGGTATAAGATTAGTTATTTCTAGTATTTCACTAGGCAATCTAGCTAACTCTTCTTCAGGAACTAAAATCTCTAAAGAAAAACCTGTTGCCTCTAAAAAAGCGCTCTTGGTTGTTAAGCCTTCTTCGTCTAATGAATGCCAAAACAAGGGTCTAGGGTGATTGAGGGTGTTCACTTCTAACCAAAACGGGTAGCCAACAAATTTTTCTAGATCAATACGTTTTACTGAGCTTATTTCGCTTTGCTGAAGGTTGGTAAGGGCAAGCATGTTAATCCTTAAACAATTTTAACCCAGCTAGTGTAAGGGGGTTTGTCTAGGATTCCAATAAGGAAAGCCTAAGTTAGCTTGCCTACTAAAAAAACAATGTTTAAAGTATTTTAACAAATAAAATAATTAAGAGCGATTTACTCATGGAAGACCTAAGCCCGTCTGATCTTAAAAGTGTATTACATTCAAAACGTGCCAATATTTATTACCTGCAATACTGCCGTGTGCTGGTTAATGGTGGTCGTGTTGAATATGTAACCGATGAAGCCCGCCGTTCCCTGTATTGGAACATTCCCATTGCCAACACTACCAGCCTATTACTGGGTACAGGTACGTCTATTACACAAGCCGCTATGCGTGAACTGGCTAAGGCAGGTGTTTTAGTTGGCTTTTGCGGCGGTGGTGGTACGCCTTTATTTAGCGCGAATGAGGTAGATGTTGAAGTTGCTTGGTTAACACCTCAAAGCGAATACCGGCCAACAGAATACCTGCAGCAGTGGGTTAGCTTCTGGTTTGATGATGAACTACGAATAGAAGCAGCTAAGCTGTTTCAGCATTCCCGCTTAAATTTTATCGAAAAGCATTGGTTAACTAACCGACGTTTAAAAGATGCTGGCTTTATTGTTGATGCTGAACAAATAAAATACGCTCTCAATAAGTCTCGCACAGCTATCGCAGCCTGCCCAAGCAATATGTCTTTACTAGCTGAAGAGGCACGTTTAACCAAGCTCCTTTATAAAATCACTGCCAATACACTTGAATACGGTGACTTTACTCGTTCTAAACGAGGTTCAGGCGTAGACCCAGCCAACCGTTTTTTAGATCACGGCAATTATTTAGCTTATGGCATGGGGGCAACTGCCACTTGGGTTATTGGTTTACCGCATGGTTTAGCTGTTTTACATGGAAAGACTCGCCGAGGAGGTTTGGTGTTTGATGTCGCCGACCTAGTAAAAGATGCTTTGATTTTGCCACAAGCTTTTATATCTGCTGCTCGGGGTGATGAAGAACAAGCCTTTCGCCAAACTTGTATAGATAACCTAACTCGTGCTGAAGCACTCGATTTTATGATCAAAACCTTACAAGACATTGCCCTGCATTTAGGTGGTGATAGATAAGTGAATATTTTATTAATTTCAGAATGTAATAAAGCTGCTTTAAAAGAAACTCGCCGAATTTTAGATCAATTTGCGGAAAGGCGCGGTGAACGCACTTGGCAAACTTCAATCACCTATGAAGGCTTAAAAACACTCAGGCGTTTGTTGCGTAAAACTGCACGCAAAAATACGGCAGTAGCTTGCCATTGGGTTCGCGGTTTGAATAATAGTGAATTGATGTGGGTGGTGGGTAATAGTAACCACTTCAATACAGAAGGCGCAGTACCCACCAACACAACTCAACGTAATATTCTTCGTTTAGCTGACGAAAATGATTGGCACACAGGCGAGGACATTTACTTACTCAGTGCCTTTGCAGCCCTTTTGCATGATTTAGGTAAAGCCTGCGATGCTTTTCAAGGCCGTTTAGCTGGGAAGCCAGACTGCCAAGGAAAAAACTTGTACCGCCACGAATGGGTTTCACTGCGTTTGTTTCAAGCTTTTGTAGGCAAAGATGATGATGCCGCTTGGCTAGAACGCATGGTCAATTTAAGTGAAATAAATCAAACAGCTTGGCTAGATGACTTACAGCGCGATGGTTTAGATACCGTTACCGATAAACCTTTTGAAAACCTACCACCTTTAGCAGCTGCACTGGCTTGGCTGGTGGTTTCTCACCACCGCTTACCCAGCAAACCTGAAGATGAGCAGAGTATAAAAGCAGACCAGTTTGATTATTACTTTAAAGAAATTAATGCTGAATGGAATCAAACCTGCTTAGAAACAGATGCAAAGCTTATCCAGCCTTATTGGTCTTTTAGCAATGGTTTACCGTCCAGCGATCCAGTGTGGCAAAAAAGAGCTGCTCGTTTAGCAAGTCGGTTACTTAAACTGCAAGGCTCAGAAAAGGCAACGGATTGGCTAGATAACTTATATTTAATGCATTTATCACGTTTAAGCCTAATGCTAGCAGACCACCATTATTCAAGCCTTAGTGATAAAAAAGACCGAATCTTCCATACAGCAACAAACAAGCTTTATGCCAATACAGATCGAAAAACAGGTAAATACAACCAAACGCTAGAAGAACACCTTGTTGGTGTAGCTATTAACGCCGGTTATATTAGCCACAGTTTCCCTGATTTAGAACGCTCTTTACCCACCTTAAAAAATCATAAAGGCTTACGTAAACGCAGTGCTTTAGCTCGATTCCGTTGGCAAGATAAAGCCACTGATTTAGCGACTTCTATGCGTGAACGCAGTGCTAAACAAGGTGCATTCATTGTTAATATGGCTTCAACTGGTTGTGGTAAAACGCTTGCTAACGCTCGAATTATGTATGCTTTAGCAGAGCCAAGCCAAGGTGCTAGATTTTCCGTTGCTTTAGGTTTGCGTACTTTAACCCTACAAACTGGCAAAGCTTATCGAGAACATAAAATGCACTTGGATGAAGACCTGCTAGCAGTAAGAGTAGGTGGTTCTGCCAGTCGTGATTTGTTTGAATATTACCAACAACAAGCAGCAAAGCAGGGCTCAGAATCTGTTCAAGATTTAATCGACGAAGATAGTGGTGTGCTTTATGAAGGTGATTATGATGCACACCCTTTATTAACTCGAACACTTCACAAAAAAGACATTAAATCCTTGGTTGCTGCGCCTGTTTTAGTTTGTACGATAGACCACTTAACACCTGCAACTGAAAGCCAGCGTGGAGGGCGGCAAATAGCCCCTATGTTGCGCTTAATGACCAGTGATTTAGTGTTAGATGAAATTGATGATTATGGCTTAGAAGATTTGCCTGCTTTAGCCAGATTAGTCAACTGGGCTGGATTATTAGGTTCAAAGGTAATGCTGTCATCCGCTACCTTGCCACCCGCCTTAGTACAAGGCTTATACGATGCTTACCGAGCAGGGCGTAAACAATATCAAGCTAACCGAGGTGAGCCAAATACGCCGATTGATATTTGTTGTGCCTGGATAGATGAAAATGGTTGCAGTGCTACAGATTGCGCCACCACAGAAGTTTTTAAAGAAGCCCATCTAGCCTTTGCCCAAGAGCGAGCTGAAAAACTTGCCCAAGAAGTTAAAAAGCAACAAGTAAGACGGGTTAGTGAGTTAGTGCCGATTGAATGTACTAGCAATCAACCAGAAGATGTTCACCAAGCCTTTGCCGAGCGTATGCTACAAAGTGCGCTAGAGCTACATAAAACCAACCATACAATAGATGAAAATACACAAAAAACAGTCAGTTTTGGTTTGATTCGTATGGCTAATATAAAGCCGCTGATTCAAATTGCGTTAGCGCTGTTTAAAGCAAAAGTACCAACCAATACACAAGTTCACCTAGCTGTATATCATTCACAGTTTCCACTTTTAATACGCTCTGCCATAGAAAACGAGCTAGACACCACGCTAAACCGTGACAAGCCACAAGCAGTATTCCAACTACCGCGCATTAAGCAGTTACTTAAAGAGTCTAATCAGCAAAACCATTTATTTGTTGTGTTGGGTTCACCAGTCACTGAAGTAGGCCGCGACCATGATTATGATTGGGCGATTGTTGAACCTTCTTCCATGCGTTCACTGATTCAACTAGTCGGTCGGGTAAGAAGGCATCGACCAGAGGCTTACTTAACGACCAATATTCATTTATTACAGCGCAATATTAACTCTTTTATTGGCCCACAAAAGCCTGCTTTTACACGGCCGGGCTTTGAAACGGATAGGGTAAAACTGAAAAGCAAAGACCTAGCCGAAATACTTGAGCAGCAGGAGTGGCAATTTATTGATTCACGTCCACGCATTTTAGAGCGAGAAACACTAGAACAAACACTAAGCTTGGTTGATATTGAACACTACCAGCTACAACAAAAAATGCTGCCGAAAAAACCGCGTTCTGGCCCATCACGCAGGCGTGCGAAAAGTACAGCAAAAGAAAGCTATATTCCGCCGCCACTGGGCGCACATAGTTGGTGGACAGCCCCTAAAGCAACTTTGCTAGCAATTTTGCAGCAAGCACAGCCTTTTAGGAAAGATGATGGTCAGCAAGATGACTTAGCTTTACTGCCCAATGAAGACGAAGATGATTTTTTACTGCATAAGATAGAAAAGCAAAAAAACTTTGCAGGAAATAATTACACCTTGATTGAAGAATCACAGCTCAAACGCTTGCCTGATCGCTGCGTAGAAGGCGAAAGAATCAGCCCTTGGTTTGTAGAAGACTACCCAACCCTTTTAATTAACCAAGCAGAAAGTGAAGACCTGGAACTTAATCGCTGTGCAAAAAAATACGGGGTTCTAAGCTTAAGAGAAAGTAAGCAGGGTTGGTGTTTTCATGCAGTCTTAGGTTTTTTTAACGCCACATGAAAACACCCAGGCTAAAACTAGCTGCTGCCTATTCGGCAGTAAAATGCTTATAAAGCAAAGCGTTAATCTTTCTGAGCTGCCTATTCGGCAGGGTTGCTATTCTAACAAAATTTTAACTTAGGTATTTTTTTAATTCATTTAGCTTTTTAAGTTTTAAAAGCTAAGCGTTAATCGGTTGACTTATAATTTCTGCAAGCTACTATGAGTTTACTTGCTTTGGATTTTGCAAATTTTGGAGAGAAGGAATGTCAGAAGAAAAACTTAGCAGTAGGGCAAAAGCGATACGTAAAGCCATGCATGACTTTATAGCTGATCGCCTTAGTGCAAGGATAGAAAAGCTAGCTATAGATGATCCTAAATATCAAGCTTTACAAGATAGTCACTTACCTGATGTTTGGCTTGCCAGTGCTATTGATCGTTCACCACAAATTCAAGTTGTAACGCATCCACTAAAAGCCACCTATCCTCATGCACACATCACAAAAACCACCAGCTTGTATTGTCAGCCAAAAGATTTACCTCAACACAACTTGGTAGCAACTCAAGCTTTAAAAGAAAACTTTACTGATGACGTAACTGGTAATGCGGGTGCATTAGATATTTACGCTTTATTGCAGATAGTATTTGAAGGTAAAACTCTTTTAAAGCTTTGCTTGGCCGAAGATAAGGATATGCAAGCAGCATTGCATGATGATCCAGAAACAGGCAAAACATGGCTAGCTGCTTTAGCTGATGTTACTCAGCCTAAAATGCAAGGTGTTGCTTCTCATAACTTTGCTAAACAGTTATTTTGGTTCGCAGGTGATGACCCTTATAACAATCAAGACTATCTGTTACTCGCACCACTTTATTCCAGTACGTTAGCCCATAAAGTGTATGAGCAGATAGATTTTGATCGATTTACCCCAGAATCAAAAGAAATACGTGATGCTGTACGTGCCAATAAGCAGCACGACGGAATCGCTCGAAGCTATCCGCAGTTAGCTGTTCAGGTGATAGGCGGCGCTAACCCGCAAGGTATTTCTTCTTTATCTAGTAAACGACGCGGTGTTAACTATTTATTAGCTTCTTTACCACCCAGCTGGAAGCCAACAAAAAATCGACCACCTTTTAAAGTGCCATCTATCTTTACTGTATTTGAAAAACGCCGTGATACAGCAGCCTGGGTAAATGAACTTAAAGAGTTTTTAGCAAGTAGCCCGCCCTCTAATGTACAAACGCGTAAAAAAGTTGATTGGCTGGTGAATGGTTTGCTTGATGAATTAACTATTTATGCTGCTGTGTATCAAGAGCTGCCTGCTGGTTGGAGTGTGGATGAACAATGTCATTTACCTTTGGCACAGCGTTGTTGGCTAGACCCAGCACGTGCGTTACATGATGCAGACTTTGCTGCAGCTTGGCTTAATTCAGAATGGGCAGAGCAGGTAGAACAAGACTTTGCTCGCTGGTTAAATCAGCAGTTGGGTAAGAAAGTAAGCCAGCTAGGCGATATAGAGTTTCGCCGCTGGGCAAAAGAAATGCAAACAAATAGCCACTGGGAAAGTTTTATAACTGACGACTTAAAACAGTTACAGAAAACAGCAGCAAGGAGTGATAGCTAATGGAAATGGAGCATAACGCTTACCTTGTATTACCACGTCTACAAGTACAAAACCTAAATACTCTTTCTAGCCCCATGACTTGGGGAGCACCTTCAATCACTGCGGCAATGGGCTTTATGCTTGCGCTGCAAAGAAAAATTCCCTTTGAATGGGAAATAGACTTACTAAGTATTGGTATGGTTATTCATGACTTTGAGCCGCAAGTTAATGGAAATTATGTAAAAAAATTTAACTTAACCCGTAATCCTTTAGGCAAGGATGGTAAAACACCTGGAATAACTGAAGAAGGACGTGCTCATGCGACTGTTAGCTTAGTTTTTGGTGCTTATATTGATGGCAATACAGCAGATAATCATTTACTACAAGAGCGTGTTTCAGATATCTATAAGCTTGCTAGCAGTATGCGCTTTGCTGGTGGTTCAATTATCTATAACTCCAAAAACTGGCATTCACCACAGCTACAAATATTAGGTGATGACGAAGAAGCAGATGAAAAGTATCTAGCCAAACTAAAGCGCAGTTTATTGCCTGGCTTTGCGCTAATTAGCCGTGATGATGCACTGCTAGCGCACACTAAAAAATTACAGACAGAAAATTCTGAATTAACAGCCTTAGACGCGTGGTTAGATTTATCGCGTATAAATAAACGCTGTGTTGTAACGCAAACTGAGCAAGCCAGTGGTGAAGTTAAAGAAACCCTTGAATGGAAGTCTGACCGCGAAAAAGGCAGCGGCTGGCTAGTGCCTATTCCTGTTGGCTACAGTGCTTTATCTGAACTGTATGAAGCTGGAGAAGTGCAAAATACCCGTGACCCTAATGTGCCGTTTCGTTTTGTAGAAAGCATGTATTCCATCGGCGAATGGTGCAGTCCGCACCGCTTAGCTTCTTTAGATGAACTTTTATGGTATTCCAGCGCAGACCATGACGCGGGAGTTTACCGTTGTTTAAATAAAAACCTTAACCAAAAGACCCTAACCAAAACTAATCAATAATAAGCTTCAAGGAGCGAAAATTATGTCTAAAACGACTTTAAAAACTGCCTCAGTATTAGCATTTGAACGTAAAATTGATCCATCCGATGCCCTGCTGTTTTCAGGTGATTGGAACGAGCGTGCCACTGCAGCCAATTGGCCAGCCATTGAAGTACGCGAGAAATCAGTGCGCGGCACTATTTCTAATCGCTTAAAAGCTAAAGACCAAGATCCAACTAAAGTTGATGCTGCGATTGAAAATGCCAACTTACAAACGGTTGATATTGCGGCTTTAGATAGCCAACACGATACATTACAAATGCGTTTTACGATGCGTATTTTACCTGGTGCTGGCACACCTTCAGCCTGTAATAATGCCGACTACCAAGCAAAACTGGTTGAAACAGTAAAAGGTTATGCAGATACGAATAAATTTACTGAATTAGCCAAACGCTATGCAACCAACTTAGCGAGCGGTCGTTTTTTATGGCGCAACCGCATTGGTAGCGAACAAGTAGAAGTTAATGTTGCACGTTTAGTTAAAGGTAAAGCAGCAGACATCTATACTTTTAATGGTTTAGATTTTTCACTGCGTAACTTTGACCATTCCACACCAGAGTTAGAGAAATTAAGCCAAGTAATTGCTGAAGGCTTAGCAGGTGACGAGCATGTGCTACTTGAAGTGACTGCCTTTGCACGTATGGGAGCAGGGCAAGAAGTATTTCCTTCACAAGAATTAATTCTTGATCGTGGCCGTGGTGATAAAAGTAAGACCTTGTACAAGGTTAAAGATGTAGCAGCTTTGCACTCACAAAAAGTGGGTAATGCTTTGCGTACTATCGACACTTGGTACCCTATTGAAGAAGATACTGTGAACTTAGGACCAATTGCGGTAGAGCCCTACGGTTCAGTGACTACCCAAGGTAAAGCTTATCGCCAGCCTAAGCAAAAAATGGATTTTTATAACCTGCTAGATAACTGGCTATTAAAAGATCAAGTGCCTGATTTAGAACAACAACACTTCGTGATGGCGATTTTAATTCGTGGTGGCGTATTCGGCGATGCAGGTTAAAACAATGGACTATTACCTAGATATTCAACTACAGCCAGATCCTGACTTTGTGCCTGCCATGTTGATGAATGCTCTATTTAGTAAATTGCATAGGGCTTTGGTAGAACACCCACAACTCACTGTTGCTTTAAGTTTTCCTGAATACAGCCTAAGCCCACGCGGGCTAGGTAATTGCTTACGTTTACATGGTAAGCAGCATGAATTAGAAAGTTTGCAAACTACAACTTGGCTAAAAGGTATGCATGACCATGTTTTTTGCAAAGAAATACAAGCAATCCCTAGTAATACAAAGCATATTCTAGTTAAACGTGTGCAAGCTAAGTCTAGTGTCGAACGTTTAGTAAGACGTTATGCTAAACGTAAAAATATTAGTGAAAAGGAGGCACTTAGTTATTACGAAAAAACACAGCCTAAAAAGCTACGTTTACCTTTTGTAAATCTTAACAGCCAAAGCAGTAAGCAAAAGTTTTCTTTGTTTATTAAACAGAGTAAACCACAAGAAAAACCACAAGTAGGGGAGTTTAATCGCTATGGATTAAGCCAAGCTGCAACTGTTCCTTGGTTCTAACCCTTTTTTTAAAGGAAAGTAGCAGGCTAAGTAAATCAATAACTTACGCCTGTTGCTAAAAAAAGGGGATTTTTAACAAAAAGCACCAGAAGCTCTTTAAAAATGAAGGAATACACTGTATAAACTCTTGTTCACTGCCGAGTAGGCAGCTCAGAAAGTGTAAATTTAGCTTTATAATTCTTTCTCTCAGTTCACTGCCGAGTAGGCAGCTCAGAAATTGCGCTTAGGTGTGTTTTTGTGTAAACAATTGTTCACTGCCGAGTAGGCAGCTCAGAAAAAGAACAATCGTATAATGCAAGGCATTATAATTGTTCACTGCCGAGTAGGCAGCTCAGAAAAAGTCGTCAGCTAAAACATTTTCTAACGGATAGTTCACTGCCGAGTAGGCAGCTCAGAAACTCATGGCGCTGTCAAGAAGGCTTTTAGTTCGTGTTCACTGCCGAGTAGGCAGCTCAGAAAGTGGCCGCTGAACTGAGCAACCAAGATGAAATGTTCACTGCCGAGTAGGCAGCTCAGAAATTGTGCATACCTTTCAAGCGTAATACGTTCAAGTTCACTGCCGAGTAGGCAGCTCAGAAATGGGCCGTTATTATTGTGCGGGTAAACGTCACGTTCACTGCCGAGTAGGCAGCTCAGAAATGCAGCTTTCTATTTTTAATAAAATGCCTGTCGTTCACTGCTGAGTAGGCAGCTCAGAAAGCCATTTTTACCTGCGTTGCCAGCAAAGCCGCGTTCACTGCCGAGTAGGCAGCTCAGAAAAAGTTAAACTTAGTAAGTCGCCCGGCCTTAAAGTTCACTGCCGAGTAGGCAGCTCAGAAAGTGTCGATTGAGTTAAGAGCAAGGCCGTAGGCGTTCACTGCCGAGTAGGCAGCTCAGAAAATTATAGACGGTGCATCATTGGGTCGGATATTGTTCACTGCCGAGTAGGCAGCTCAGAAACAGTTGAGCCACCAGTATCTCCGCCAGTTGGTGTTCACTGCCGAGTAGGCAGCTCAGAAAGTGCAGCGTCCAATCTAACGCGATATTAGAGCGTTCACTGCCGAGTAGGCAGCTCAGAAATAGCATTGCGCCCAGCTCGTTTAAATGCCCTAGTTCACTGCCGAGTAGGCAGCTCAGAAATCATCAGGTGAGCCAGTTTTAACCTGGTCAGTGTTCACTGCCGAGTAGGCAGCTCAGAAACTTTAAAATCTACAGAACGAAGGAAATCAACAGTTCACTGCCGAGTAGGCAGCTCAGAAAGCAGCAGAGCGGAATAGAAGGGCTAGAGCCAAGTTCACTGCCGAGTAGGCAGCTCAGAAAACGCCGTAATCGTCAGTCATTGCATGGTCCACGTTCACTGCCGAGTAGGCAGCTCAGAAAGCACCAATCCACACCTTGGCAGGCTTTTCTTAGTTCACTGCCGAGTAGGCAGCTCAGAAATAACCTTATGCTGCTAAAATCTGCCACAACTTGTTCACTGCCGAGTAGGCAGCTCAGAAAAAAAGAACGGAGAAGGAAAAAATGGAAACTAAGTTCACTGCCGAGTAGGCAGCTCAGAAAAGTATTGGTCGCAATCGCTGCCAGCATTTTTTGTTCACTGCCGAGTAGGCAGCTCAGAAAATGTTGATCATGTGATTGATATGGTATCGGAAGTTCACTGCCGAGTAGGCAGCTCAGAAACCCAGGTCAGAGAACACACGTTTTAAGGCATAGTTCACTGCCGAGTAGGCAGCTCAGAAAGTCGCTCGTCGTGTCGGTCGCTTGCACGAAAAGTTCACTGCCGAGTAGGCAGCTCAGAAAAGCGCCCCCCTCATGCTTCGGGTAGACACTGGGTTCACTGCCGAGTAGGCAGCTCAGAAAAATGGTTAGCAAAAGGTGGTGACGACTATAACGTTCACTGCCGAGTAGGCAGCTCAGAAAACAGAGGAAGTGTCGGTGGGCAGGGTTGTTGCGTTCACTGCCGAGTAGGCAGCTCAGAAATTTTTGGGAGGCGTGGCGGTGACAAACTCAAAGTTCACTGCCGAGTAGGCAGCTCAGAAAACTAATAAGCAAGCATTTTTTTGCTGAACTGAGTTCACTGCCGAGTAGGCAGCTCAGAAATCCAGCTCCGTCATTTCGTCTATTTTGTTTGTGTTCACTGCCGAGTAGGCAGCTCAGAAAGTCATATCGCCCGTGGCAATGGCGTTTCTTAGGTTCACTGCCGAGTAGGCAGCTCAGAAATTTTAACGTGCTATTCTCTAGAATGGGTACTAGTTCACTGCCGAGTAGGCAGCTCAGAAAATTGGCTGAATTGCTAGTTTGCTATACCAGTTGTTCACTGCCGAGTAGGCAGCTCAGAAATGTATCTCGCCAACGGAATAGGTTAAAAGCCCGTTCACTGCCGAGTAGGCAGCTCAGAAATGTTACAACGTCCATCATTAGCTTGTCGCCACGTTCACTGCCGAGTAGGCAGCTCAGAAAATTTGGGGGCTAGACGTTACAATAGCCTGTAAGTTCACTGCCGAGTAGGCAGCTCAGAAATATGAAAAAACCCCTAACCCGCACCGCACAAGGTTCACTGCCGAGTAGGCAGCTCAGAAAATTGGCTGAATTGCTAGTTTGCTATACCAGTTGTTCACTGCCGAGTAGGCAGCTCAGAAATGTATCTCGCCAACGGAATAGGTTAAAAGCCCGTTCACTGCCGAGTAGGCAGCTCAGAAACGTTTAACACGACACTGACGCGGATTTGAACAGTTCACTGCCGAATAGGCAGCTCAGAAATGCACAATTCAGAAGCGTATTACCGTTAAAGGGTTCACTACCGAATAGGTAGCACAAAAAATCTAAGCTAAAAGAAAAAATATTATAAAATCTATTCTTTTAGACTTTTTAATATGTAATTTTTAGCTAAATTGTTGAAGTATTTGATTTAGAAGTTAAAAGGAGTGGTGCCCAGAGCGGGACTTGAACCCGCACACTCATAAGAGCGAGGGATTTTAAATCCCTTGTGTCTACCAATTCCACCATCCGGGCATTTACTACAGAGCTATTGCAGCTCTTATTTCTTACTAGACAGATCTAAAAATGGAGGCTGGAGTCGGAATCGAACCGGCGTTGACGGATTTGCAATCCGCTGCATGACCACTCTGCCATCCAGCCTTCTTGTTTCTTAATTCCAGCTTTAAATCTATTGGAGCGGGAAACGAGATTCGAACTCGCGACCCCAACCTTGGCAAGGTTGTGCTCTACCACTGAGCTATTCCCGCTCGATCTGGTTGCACATTATAGGTAGAATTTTTTCCTTGTCAACAAAATAAATGAAATTATTTATAAAAAACTTCTGATAAGCCAAAGACTTAGCGATCTTACTTGTTTTCACTAGGTAAAAGGTGAGGCATTGCTGCTCGTAAATAGCTATACATGGACCAAAGCGTTAAGAGGGCAGCAAGGTAAAGTGTGGCTATGCCAGCCCACGCAATTAGCTCGCCTGGGGGTGCAAGCAATAAAAGAAAAATAGAAACCATTTGGAAGGTGGTTTTTACTTTGCCTAACCAGCTAACCGCAACATTGGCGCTTTTACCGAGCTCAGCCATCCATTCACGCAAAGCAGAAATAACAATTTCACGACCAATAATTACTAAGGCTGGCAAGGTTAATAACCAGCTAGCATGAACTTCAATGAGCAACCCTAAGGCAACGGCAACCATTAATTTGTCGGCTACTGGGTCTAAGAAAGCACCAAAGGGTGTCATTTGATTCCAGCGCCTAGCTAAAAAACCATCTAACCAATCTGTTAGGGCTGCTAAACCAAACAAACCTGCACAAATAAGGTATTTACTGTCTAGAGGTAGATAATAAATAGCCACTAATAATGGAATGATTAAGATACGAAATAGAGTTAGGAGAGTGGGAAAGTTCATTAGACTGGCGCTCTAAAGTGGATTTAACTGGTATGAAGAGTAGCATGAATTTCTTCTGCTAGGGCACGATTAATGCCATCAACTTGGCATAAAGCGTCTAGGCTGGCTTCGGCAATGGCTTTGCGTCCACCAAAGTGGCGTAGAAGTGCTTGACGGCGCTTAGGCCCAACACCTGGGATGCCTTCTAGGCCTGAAGTGGTTCTTGCTTTATCGCGTCTTTGTCGGTGTCCAGTAATAGCAAAGCGGTGAGCTTCATCTCGAATTTGTTGAATTAAATGCAAAGCTGGTGAGTGTCCGGGTAAAGCTAGTTGGTTATCGATGGTTTCAAGAAAGAGAGTTTCTAAGCCAGGTTTGCGTGTTGTGCCTTTAGCTACGCCTAAAAGGTGAATGCTCGTTAAGTCCAGCGATGCAAGTATAGCTCTGGCTGCATTTAGTTGTCCTTTACCACCATCAACTAGCAGTAAATCTGGCATGGCGGCTTCACCGGCTTTCACTCTTTTATAGCGTCTTTCTAGTGCCTGGCTCATGGCTGCATAGTCATCACCTGCTGCTACACCTTCGATATTGAAGCGTCGATAATCTTGTTTAAGCGGGCCTTCAGCATTAAAAACTACACAGGAAGCTACGGTTGCTTCGCCGTGACTGTGGCTAATATCAAAACATTCCATTCGCTTAATGGGTTGGCTAAAGCCTAATGCTTCTTCTAAGGCTTTCATGCGTTGTTCTTGTTGACCTGCTTTACCTCTATGTGTGGCTAATTGCTGTTCAGCATTGGTAATGGCTAATTCTAACCAGCGTGCTCTTTGGCTACGTACTTTATGCGCTAAACGTGACTTAAACCCAAAGCGTTCTTCTAACGCAGTTTGCAAAGTATCCGCTTCTTCTAACTCATGGCTTAAGAGTATTTCTGCGGCTGGGGGTAGGGAGGTGCGTGTTAAATAGTATTGAGCTACAAAGGCGGTAAGCGTAGCGCTGTCGGTTTCGTCTAAAGGGTTCTTAAAATTAAAGTGACGTGTACTTATTAAGCGACCTTGGCGTAACTGCAAGAGGCTAATGCTGCTATTACCTTCTGTAGAAACCAAACCAAAAACATCGGCTTCGCCTACGCCTGTATCTACATCTTGCTGGGTTTGAAGTTGCCTTAATTGTTGAATTTGATCGCGGTAATGGCTGGCTTTTTCAAATGCTAGCTCTGCTGCTGCGGCTTCCATTTTTTCTGCTAAAGCATCGGTAACTTGGTTATTTTTTCCTTTTAGCAATAGCTTGGCATGGCGCAAGTCTTCTGCATAAGCTTCGGCTGAAATCTCACCTGTGCAAGGGGCTGAGCAGCGTTTGATTTGATGTTGTAAACAAGGGCGGCTGCGATTAGCAAAGGTGGTGTCATCACATTGGCGTAATTGAAATACACGGTACAGCAGTTGCAAAGTGTCTCTTACACTAGATGCGCTAGGGTAGGGACCAAACCATTCACCAGCTCCTCGCTGATGCCTTGCACGCTTAATGCTTAAAGCAGGCCAAGCATGGTTAGAAAAATGCAGAAAAGGGTAAGATTTATCATCGCGCAGCAGAATATTATAGGGTGGTTTTAGTGCTTTAATTAGGTTTTGCTCTAAGAGCAAAGCTTCGGTTTCTGTACGCGTAATGGTGAGTTCAATGTTGTTTATTTTACTCACTAAAGCTTGGGTCTTTATGGGCAGACCCGTGGGGCGAAAATAGCTTGCAAGGCGCTTTTTAAGGTTTCTAGCTTTACCCACATAAAGAATTTTGCCGTCTAGCGCAAACATTTGGTAAATGCCTGGGGCTTGAGTGGCTTGCTTTAAAAAAGCTGAATGATCAAAAGTCGTTATTGTTTCTGAATCGGTCACAGTGTTTACCAGTCTAGTCAGTGACATCAACTAATTTATGACGCATAGCAAGGTGCGTTAGTTCAACATCATTGCGTACTGCTAGCTTTTCAAAAATTCTGTAACGGTAGGTGTTGATGGTTCGTGGGCTAACAAACAGGCTATCGGCTATTTCTTGTACTTTTTGGCAGTTAACAATCATCATCGTTACTTGCATTTCACGATCAGAAAGCAGTTCAAAAGGGTTGTTGTTCTGTGGATCACGCACCAACATGCCGCTGGCTAGGGTGGGGTCAACGTAAAACTGGCCGGCAGACACTAACCTGATTGCGCGTACAACCTCTTCGTAGCTGGTGCCTTTGGTTAAGTAGCCTTTAGCACCTGCCTGTAATAAGCGCTGAACAAAAGTTTCATCACCACTGGCCGTTAAACCGATAACACCTATGGATGGGTTGGTACGGGTTATTTTTCGAGTTGCCTCAACACCGCCTATGCCTGGCATTTTTACGTCCATCAAAACTATGTCTGGCGATAATTCTCGAGATTTTTGAACGGCTTCTTCGCCATCTGCCGCTTGCCCTATGACTTGAATGCCCTCTGTTTCAGAAAGCATGCGCTCTATTCCTGTTCTAACTAGAATGTGGTCATCTACAATTAATACGCGAGTCACCTTGAGCTACCTCTATAATATAGCTAGCGAATTTATTACTAGAATACCAGAAACCAAGCTAAAACAGCTAACTAGGCTAGCTAGAGGCTAGACATTAAAAAGTTCTTTTTTAGGTCAGTACAAACAGCTAGAATGCCGCATAAAATTTAAACACTAGAGTAAAGTTTTTATGGCTTCGAGCATTTCTACCAGTAGTGACACGCATAAAGTTGGCTTTGTTAGTTTAGGTTGCCCCAAGGCATTGGTTGACTCTGAACGTATTCTTACCCAGTTAAGGGGTGAAGGGTACGATTTAGTTCCTAGCTATGAAGATGCTAATCTTGTTGTTGTTAATACCTGTGGCTTTATAGATGCTGCTAAAGCTGAGTCTTTAGATGCTATAGGCGAAGCCATTAGTGAGAATGGTCGTGTAATTGTTACTGGCTGCATGGGAGTGGATGAAGCTTTAATTCGTGATTTGCATCCACAAGTCTTGGCTGTCACTGGTCCACAGCAATACGAGCAGGTGGTTAAGGCTGTACATCAGTATTTGCCGCCTAAAATTGACTATAATCCTTACCTAGATTTACTGCCGCCTCAAGGTATTAAGTTAACTCCAAGGCATTATTCTTATTTAAAAATTTCTGAAGGCTGTAATCACCGTTGCAGCTTTTGCATCATTCCTTCGCTAAGGGGCGACTTGGTTTCTCGCCCTATAGGTGAAGTGTTAAGTGAAGCCGAGCGCTTAGTTGATGCGGGTGTGCAAGAGTTGTTGGTTGTATCACAAGATACCAGTGCTTATGGCTTAGACTTAAAATACCGTACTGGTTTTTGGCAGGGTCGTCCGATTAAAACCCGTATGAAAGAATTGTGTGAAGAGTTAGGCCAATTAGGTAGCTGGGTAAGAATGCATTATGTTTATCCTTACCCGCATGTTGATGACATTATACCGTTAATGGCTGAGAATAAAATTCTTCCTTACTTAGATATTCCTTTTCAGCACGCTCACCCAGATGTATTGCGTGCTATGAAGCGCCCAGCGGCTAGTGAAAAAACTTTACAGCGTATTCAGGCTTGGCGAGCTGTCTGCCCAGACCTTACCCTGCGCTCTACATTTATTGTAGGTTTTCCAGGTGAAACAGACGCACAGTTTGAATACCTGCTCGATTTTCTTGATGAAGCGCAACTCGATAGAGTGGGTTGTTTTACCTATTCGCCCGTTGAAGGTGCTACAGCTAACCAGCTGGCTAACCCTGTACCTGAAGACGTTAAAGAAGAGCGCTTAGCTCGCTTTATGGAAAAACAAGCACAAATAAGTGCAATAAAACTGCAACAGAAAATAGGTAAAACTTTAGAAGTGTTAGTTGATGAGGTGGGGGATGATGGTGCAGCAGCACGTACTCAAGCCGATGCACCAGAAATAGACGGTCAAATATTTTTACTGGGTGCTTCTCACCTTAAACCTGGGCAGCGCGTACAAGTAGAAGTGACTGAAGCCGACGAGCATGATTTATGGGGTCGCTTGGTAGAGCAGTAAAAACTTTTCGATACAGTAGTCTATGTACTGCTGTATCGCTTCTTTACTGGGCATTTCGTTGGTCATAATAAACTTGGGACGAAAGTAAGCATTCAGTGCGCCCTGAAAAAACAAGGCTGCTTGCTCTGGGTCATCAACTTTTAAGTTACCGGCTTGGTTTTGTAAGGTTAGAAAATCGACCAGCAATAAACGGTCTTTTTCTAACCCGGCTTTAAAAAACATTTCGCCCAAGTTTGGAAAACGTATAGCTTCAGAAATCATCATTCTAAACATGGCGGTGTTTTCTGGTGAGACTAAGTCTGCTAATTTGCTTTGCGCATAAATTCTTAGCACTTCTTCAACGTTTTCGCTTTTAATATCGCTTGAACGCATGGTCTCGTTACCACGGTAGTCGCACTTTTGATCAACCACAGCAATAAACAATGCATCTTTATTGCCAAAGTAGTTGTAAAGCGTTTGTTTAGCTACACCAGCTTTGCAAGATATAGATTCCATGCTGGCATTTTGGTAACCATTCTCTAAAAAAGCTTCAGAGGCAGCGTCTATAATTATTTGTCGCTTATCGTTTTTTACTGCAGGTGGTTCTGTTTTTTTAAGGCTATTCACTAAAATGTACCGCACTTGTAACCAATGGAAGTTAGACTGAGTATAGCAAAATAACCTTGCTGCACATAATGGCTTAGTAAGCGCAAGTAAATTTTGTTAATTTTTAAAGGCTGCTAAGGAGCTTACCTTGCTAAATGGTTTGTTAGAGGTATTTAGTTGGCTAGATTGGCTAGCCATTGGTTGTTTTTTTATTAGTTGGGGCTGTTATTACTACTATTGCCTTTTGCGTACACGTTCTAAACGTTGCTTGGCAGCAACCATGCATGGCTATCGTTATGACTGGATGAAGCGCATGGTGGATAGAGACGTTCGCATTGCTGATGCCACCATCATGACTCATTTAGAGCGTAATGGTGCTTTTTTTGCTTCCAGTTCTTTGTTAATTCTCGCCGCCTTATTTAGTTTGCTAGGTGCATCAGAGAAGGCGTTAGCAATGGTTACCGAGCTGCCTTTTGCTATGGCTCAGCCTACGCATTTGGGTATAGAAATTAAAATACTCTTGTTGGTAGGTATTTTTATTTATGCTTTCTTTACCTTTACCTGGTCTATGCGCCAATACAATTTCTGCGCCATTTTGATAGCTAGCGCACCTTTGCCTAGTGAAAAAAATGTTACACCCGGTGCAAGGAATGCGTTTGCTATTCAAGCTGCCAATGTGATTGACCTAGCTGCCAACCAATTTAACTATGGTTTGCGAGCCTACTATTTTGGTTTGGCTTTATTAGGTTGGTTTCTGCACCCTTTAGCATTAATTTTTTCAACTTTAGCCGTAGTAGGTATTTTATATCGCCGAGAGTTTCATTCTAAAACCCTGAAAGCCCTTGCTGCTGGGCGTGATCTGAATGTTAGTTTTCGGGGTATTTTGCAAGATATAGAGCCTAGTCTGTCGCCCGGGCGAGACACTACACCTACAGATACAAAGGTTTAGTATAGTCGGTCTTAATTTTCTAGCTTAAGGCTTTAGATTTTATGATCGGCAGCACTCTAGTTACCCAACGTTTTTTAGTTATTAGTTTTTTGCTGTTGTTATTAACTGGCTGCCAGTTTTTACCTACTAGCCAAGAAAAGCCGGTACTGGTTACCAGTCAGCAGTTAGAAGCCTCTAGCCAGGCTTTACAAGCAAGTTTTCAAAAGCAGTTATTAGCTTCAGAAGAGCGGCAATTAACTAATTTGGAACAACAAGCTGCTCAAGTGCAACAGCTAAAAAAACTCGTTAAAAACTTTCAGCAAGAAAATCTACGCCTTCAACAACAGCATACCTTTCAAATTGAGCAGCTAGGCAACCTACTAGAGCCTGGTTTTGCTAAAAGCCATTTAACAGAAGTGGTACAAGAAGATGGGAAGATGCTCTTGGGGGAACATGAGTGGATTTTTCTGCCTGAACAAAAGCTCGTTTTGCCGGCACGTATAGACTCAGGTGCCAACACTTCTTCTTTGCATGCTGTTAATTTGCAGCAGTTTGAGCGGGATGGAAAAACTTGGGTCAGGTTTGAAACCCATTACCAGCCTGAAGAAGATCAACCGGCATACAAAGCTGAGATTGAAGCGCCTTTAGTAAGAAAGGTAAAAGTCACGCAAGCTAGCGGCTCAACTGTTCGCCCAGTGGTTTCCTTGCCTATTCAGCTAGGTGCTTTAAACCAAAGTGTTGAGTTCACCCTAGCTGATAGGGGTAGCCTAACCTTTCCGGTGCTTTTAGGACGACGCTTCTTTATGGATATTGCGGTGATCGATGTCAGCAAAGCCTATGTTCAGGGTAAGCCTAAAAAACCAGATGAGACTGCTAAGTTGCCACTCAATGAGCAGGAGAAGGCATTATGAAGCAGGGGCGCTCAACTTTACTCTGGACCGCCTTAATCCTAATTTTGTTAGGGGGTATGCATACCGCTTGGCGGCACTTTGTTCACCAGGTTCCTTTGTTACCCGGCAGCCAACAAACCTACTGGGATTTAGAAGCCCGCGTTGAAATGGAGGCCGAAGGTTCACCTGTCAAAGTTCGTTTAGCTATTCCACAAAGCCAACCAGGTTTTTTGATGCGTTCAGAACACACGGCTTCACCGGGTTTTGGTGTTAGTTTTGTGGAGGGGGATCAGCGTTTTGCTGAATGGAGCATTCGTAGCGCAACAGCGACTCAATGGCTTTACTATCGAGCGCAATTTCAATTTGACCCTAAACGCCATATTCCTGCAGTCGACCACGCACCTGACCTTAAACCCAGCACCTGGTCTCAGCCTTTACAAGCCGCAGCAGCACAGGTTTTACGCCGTTCTTGGCAAGAATCTGCTGATTCTTTTAGTTTGGCTAAAGCCTTAGCTGAGCGCATTAGCAATGAAAAAAATCAAAATGGCCGTTTATTATTAAGTGAAATGAGCGCTTCAGAGGCCATGGTTAATCTATTAAATGATGCCAAAGTCCCAGCAAGGGTACTGTATGGTCTGAAGCTTGAAGACGGTCGTCGTCGTCAGGCTTTACAGCAGCTAGTTCAGGTATTCGATGGACAAAACTGGCAACTTTTTGATGTGAACTCTGCTGCTAGCTTAGATGTAACAGGAAATAATTACCTCTTGTGGCAGCAACAGGCAGGGCCTATTTTGGAGGTTGAAGGAGCGCATGAGTCTAAAGTAACTTTTTCTATGCTCACCACTCATGAGCCTGCCAGTAGTAGTGTGAATGCGCTAGCTGTTAAAGATGCTCTATTAAGTTTATCCATTCATAGCCTGCCTATTTCTGAACAAGCCTTATTCAAAACTTTATTACTTCTGCCCTTGGGTGCTTTAGTTGTGGTGGTTTTAAGGGTGTTTATTGGTTTAAAAACGTCAGGCACTTTTATGCCTTTGCTTATTGCCTTGGCTTTTTTAGAAATGTCTTTATCTGCTGGGTTAATCACCTTTTTAATCCTCGTTAGTGCAGGGCTAGTGTTGCGTCAGCTTTTAGCTTATTTGAACCTATTATTAGTGGCCCGAGTGGCTGCTGTTATTGTGTGCGTGATAGGTATGATTGCTTTATTTGCAGTGATTTCTTTTCATACAGGTATTACAACGGGTATGAAAGTAACCCTTTTTCCAATGATTATTCTAGCTTGGACCATTGAGCGGATGTCGATTCTTTGGGAAGAAGAAGGCCCGTTAGAGGTGGTTAAGCAAGGCGGGGGAAGCTTGATTACAGCCACCCTCGCTTTTTTATTAATGGATATTTATGAAGTTCGCTATTGGATGTTTAATTTCTTAGGTTTGCAGTTGGTAGTGCTGGCCCTTATTTTAATTGTGGGGAGCTATACCGGCTACAGGCTGCTTGAACTCTGGCGTTTTAATCCTTTAGCTAACCAAAATAAGGGGTGAGAATGCTCAATTGGCTAAAAAAATACCTAGCCAGCCCTAGGCAATTACGCCAACTAGGCGTTTTAGGGTTGAATGAGCGCAATCTTGCCTGCATTAGTGCTCATAATCCTAGAAGTAGCTTTCCTTCCGTTGATGATAAATTGCTGACCAAGCTTTTAGCAGAAGATTATCAAATAGCCACTCCAGCTTTATTGGGTACTATTCGTCATCAAGCTGAAATTACTAGGTTTGAAGGCTATTTACCCAAGCAGGGTGGTTTTGTTATTAAGCCTGCAAAGGGTAGTGGTGGTAAGGGTATTTTAGTTATTCAGTACGTTAGCGGTAACCGTTATTTGAAAGCTTCGGGTGAGTGGATATCACGAGAAGCCGTACAGAGGCACTTGTCTAACCTTATTTCTGGGCTTTACAGCTTGGGTGGGCATCCAGATGCAGCAATTATTGAAAAATTAATTCATAGTGCTAAAGATTTTGCTGATTTTACCTTTGAAGGTGTGCCAGATATTCGGGTGATTATTTACCAAGGCTACCCGGTAATGGCGATGATGCGGCTTTCCACCAAAGACTCAGATGGTAAGGCTAACTTGCACCAGGGTGCCATAGGTGTAGGGGTCGATTTAACACTAGGCACAGCCATTCAAGCTGTTCAGCATGACCGCCCTGTATTTATACACCCAGACACAGGAAGCCCATTAGAGAAACTACGCATTCAGAATTGGCACTACCTATTAGA
Source organism: Marinospirillum insulare DSM 21763 (assembly GCF_000686905.1). Classification (GTDB taxonomy): domain Bacteria; phylum Pseudomonadota; class Gammaproteobacteria; order Pseudomonadales; family Halomonadaceae; genus Marinospirillum; species Marinospirillum insulare. The sequence goes on along the minus strand of NZ_JMLW01000012.1, from coordinate 13,592 downwards.
CTTAGCAGCACGTTGTTACGATATGACTGGTTTAGGTTATTTGGGTGCAGATTTAGTTGTCGATGCAGAACAAGGCCCTTTGCTGTTAGAGCTTAATGCACGCCCAGGCTTGGCCATTCAAATGGCTAATGGCACAGGGGTAAAACCTAGGTTACAAGCAATCGATCAGCATAGGGCAGAATTAAGAGGTCCTGCAGAAGTAAGCGAGGTAAGAGTAAAGGTGGCGCAACAATTATTTGGTAAGCAAGTTTGTTCTGCAAGACAGCTCAACGTAGAATAAGCTCACACTGTTTACAGAAGCGAATAGAATGACTCAGGTACCAGAGGAATTAATGGCAAAAGCAGATGCTTTTTGTCAGCGTGAAGGGTTAAGACTAACACCTACTCGGCGTCGTGTTTTAGAGTTAATTGTACGCAGCCCTGGCGGCACCAAAGCTTATGACCTTTTAGATACTCTAGCCCTTGAAAACTCCTCAGCTAGACCCCCCACCGTTTATAGAGCAATCGATTTTTTACTCAGCAATGGTTTAATTCATCGTATAGAATCACTGAATGCTTACGTTCGTTGCACCTGCCCAGAGCATGTTCAAGCCTATCAACTGCTAATATGTGAAGTATGCGGCTATGTACAAGAGTTACATGAAGATTTAATTGATCAACGCCTAGATGCTGCAGCCGCAAAGCAAGGCTTTACAGTTGAGAAAAAAACCATAGAAGTACATGGCAGGTGTCAAGACTGCCAACCAGACAAACACCTTAGGGAGCCAGCCCATGTATGATTTACTTATTTTAAACGCCACCCTAGTTAATGAAGGCCATTTAACCAAGGCAGATGTTGCGGTTGAAGGTCAGCGTATTGCTGCTATAGCGCCTGATTTATCTTCAGCACCGGCTAAGCAGGTAATCGATGCAACGGGCTTGCACCTCATGCCTGGCATGATAGACGACCAGGTGCATTTTCGTGAGCCGGGCTTAACCCATAAAGGTGATATAGCAACAGAATCAGCGGCAGCTGTGGCTGGCGGTATTACTACCTATATGGAAATGCCCAATGTAGACCCATTAACCATTAATGCTCAGGCTTTGGAAGATAAATACCAACGTGCAGCAGGTCGTTCACGCGCTAACTTTGCATTTTATTTAGGTGCTAGTAACGATAACCTTGAAGAAATTAAAAACCTAGATCCACAAGCAGCCTGTGGAGTTAAGGTATTTATGGGCGCTTCAACCGGCAATATGCTGGTAGACAACCCAGAAACCTTAGAAGCCATTTTTGAGCATGCCCCTATTTTAGTGGCTACGCATTGTGAAGATACACCCATGATTGCGGCTAACGAAGAAGCAGCGCGTGAGAAATACGGTGAAGACGTTCCTTTTAGCGAACACCCTAAGATTCGTTCTGAAGAAGCCTGCTGGAAATCATCTTCCTATGCAGTAGGTTTAGCTAAAAAGCACAATACCCGCCTGCATGTACTACACATTACCACCGCCAAAGAATTAGAGTTATTTGAGCCGGGTGCCTTAAAAGGTAAACGTATAACAGCAGAAGCTTGCGTGCACCACCTTTGGTTTAGTGAAGAAGATTATGAGCGTTTAGGTGCACAAATTAAATGTAACCCTGCAGTTAAGCGAAAAGAAGATAGAGACGGTATTTTACAAGCGCTAACCGAAGGTCGTATCGATATTATTGCTACCGACCACGCACCTCACACTTGGGAAGAAAAGCAAGGTAGCTACTTTAAAGCCCCAGCAGGTTTACCCTTAGTACAGCATGCTCTACCTAGTTTGTTTGATCATTACCATGCTGGCCGTTTATCGCTACAAACCCTAGTACAAAAAGCTTGCCATAACCCAGCTGAAGCTTTTGAAGTAAAAGATCGAGGTTATTTAAGGGAAGGTTATTTTGCTGATCTAGTGCTGGTTGATTTGCAAGCCACTACCGAGGTAACTAAAGAGTCAATTCTTTATAAGTGTGGTTGGTCACCTTTTGAGGGTCACACCTTTAATAGCCGTATTGTTACCACACTGGTTAATGGTGGGTTTGCTTGGCATGATGGCGAGCTAGGCCAGAATATTCATGGCCAACGTATTACGTTTAATCGTTAATAAAGGGTAGGTCATGGCACTAGATAAAACTTCAGACAAGCACTTCTGGTTAGACTTAGAAACAGCGCCTGTTGGTTCGCAGCGTAATATGTCTAAAATAATTGATCGCTTGGTTTTTAATGAGCAAGGGCTAATCACCGCTATTGCCCAACAGTATGATACGGGTGAAGTGTTAATGCTGGCTTGGATGAATAAAGAGTCTTTATTAATTTCACTAAAGGAAGGTCGAGCCTGCTACTGGTCACGTTCACGCCAAAAGCTCTGGCGCAAAGGCGAAAGCTCTGGCCAAGTACAGTGGCTAAAAGGTTTACGGGTAGATTGTGACGGTGATGCTTTGTTGCTAGAAGTCGATCAACAGGGCCCAGCTTGTCATACAGGTCGTAAAAGCTGTTTTTATCTAGGCTTAAAAGGTGAGCAGCTTGAAGTGCTAAATGCACCTGAAGTTGACCCTGCTAGCTTATATCAGTAGCCTAACTTTTTAATATGCCTGAAAGCAAGCCAGTCAATCAGCCCAAAAAAAAGCTAAAAAATTGTATAAACAAGCTTTTAGCGCCACTGAAATGGCTGGTTAGGTTACTGCTGAGCTTACTTAAAAAGTTATTGGTTGGGCTTATTCGTTTTTATCAGCTATTTATTAGCCCACTTAAACCGCCTAGCTGTCGCTTTTACCCCACCTGTTCTAGCTATGCAATTGAAGCTGTGCAAGTTCATGGTCCTTTTAAAGGTTTATGGTTAGGTATTAAGCGTTTAGGTAAATGCCATCCTTTACACGAAGGTGGTGTAGATTTAGTGCCTGAAAAATCGAAACAAGCTGATAAATAAGCAAGCTGACAATAAGTAAAAAGGAGGGAGGTCTTATGCTTAAACCTTTAGTGGGTGCGCTAGCAATTACTTTGAGCTGCTCTACACCCTTGTATGCAGAACCCACCCCCTTAGATATGATGCAGTTAATGAGTAACTACCTTAGTGGTAGTGTTACTTCTGAGCAGATTTTTGAGATGGGTGTAGAGTCTAATATGCGCATACCTATGCAGCATCTGCGGGTACACTTTGTAGATTCTAGAAGTGGAAAAGAAATGCCCCGCTCAGATATTGATCAAATTCTTGGGCAGGCTAGGCAAGATTGGTCGTATGACCTTATTCGGCAAACTATTGGTACTTTTGCTCCTGCAGGTTCTAGTCCAGAACAAATCATCGACCTGTTTAATGCTTCGGCCTTAGCCTCTATGCGGATTCCGCCAGACTATATTCAGATTGAATATTACGATGCACGCTTAGGTGCTAGGGGAGATGCCGAAGGTGGCGTAAGCGGCAGTATTCCTAATAAAACCCACACCCCTCAAGCTAAATAGTTCTAAGTTAAACTAGGGATTTAGCCATTTAAAAAAGTTTAGATGTGTACTAGAAAGCTACCTAAAGGGTGGCTTTTGCCGTTAATAAGTAGCTCGACCAAATGTTCACCCGGGTAATGTTTGCGAGTGTTTATTTTAGCAAAGCTGATTTTCTTCTTTAATATTTCAGCTGAATTGCCTGGCAAAGTTAAAGTTTTTAGCTTGAATACCTTGCCGCTACTAGTAGCGTTAGCCTTTACAAAATAAACACAAAAATCAATTAACAGCTTTTGTGCTTGTTTACTTTTACTGTGTAATTCAAAGCTTAGCTCAACTGCTTCACCTAGCTTAATCGTTTTTGGTGTAAAACTTACCTGTGTGATTTCAACCTGAGGCGTTTGCCCATAACCTAACTGTTCTAAAGCTTTGGGGTGACTTTGTTTAACTAAAGAACGTAAAGCATGGCGAATTAACCACAGACGGTTTTTATCAGCACCTTTTAACCAGCTTTTGGTGGTTGCTAGCAATAATTTTGGGTGGTCTTTGCCTATATCATTCAAGTTGTTAGCCACCGAGCGCCTAACATACAGCTCGGGATCATCTTTCAGTTTTTCTAATAACGCCAACACAGGGCTAGGGTCTTTTTTAAAAGCAGGTAGGTGGCTGGCCCAGGGTAGGCGAGGGCGCGGACCTTCAGAAGCTAGGCGCCTTACATAATGGCATTCATCTTCAGCCCAAAGGTGTAAACGCTCTAAAGTGGCTTGGGTATGCTGTTCAAGAAAAGGACGAATGCAAAACTCACCCGTAAAGCGCTTAGTTAGCTGGTAAATAGCCTGCATAGAGGCTTCAAAATGATTCAAACCATAGTTGGCTATATAAAAGCTATGCGGCAAATAAATAAAAGGTGCCATGCCATTACCCATATCTCGCTCTAAACGAGGCCCCATGGAAGCAACCAATATACCAATGGCTTCTTCATAGTCGGCAGGCAAATAAGTCTCTAGGCTTTTAGCAATTTGTTGACCCCGCTCCATTAGGCTGAGCTTTTCATAACCAATTAAAGCCGTCTTAATAAAAGCTTGATCTTGAAAGCTTGCATCAACGGCTTTAATTTGATCCGCTATTTGGCGCGGAATCTCAGGGCCATAGTTGTTAATCAACGGCTCAGCCATATTATTTAGCTTTGAGTCGCTTGAGCAATAGCAAAAATACGCTCTAACATAGCGTGAAGGCCATTACTGCGTGTGGGGCTTAAGTGCTTATCTAAACCTAGTACTTTTAAAAACTCAGGAGGGGTCGCAAGAATTTCTGCTGCGGTACGATTATTATAAATGCGCATCAGTAGAGCAATTAAACCTGACACTATGGCTGCATCGCTGATGGCAGCAAAAGAAATAACGCCATCTTTTGCTTCAGGACGTATCCAAACCTGAGATTGGCAACCTTCAATTTTATATTCGGCTGTTTTCCACTCATCTAGGTAGTCTGGCAAGGCTTTACCTAAATCTATTATGTATTGATAACGGTCCATCCAGTTATCAAAAAACTCAAATTCTTCTAAGAGTTCCTGCTGGGCTTCTTCTGCTGACAAGGTTAAATCTCCAGTTGCTAGTGGGCATCTAGGCGGCGTACTTCCATACGCTCACTGTTGGCAATGCGAATCAGTTGTCCGTCACGAGTTGTAAACCCACGTTCTTGTAGGTCTTTTTTATACACTTGGTAAGTCGCTATGTCAGATGTATTAGGCGTAATTACTTTAACTTCTAGTAAAGTGCGTTGATCTTTCCAGTCATAAACCATCCAAGCCGCTGTTACTAAAATAAATATAGCTAATACAGATGAAAAAATGAGTTTTATAGGTGGTTTAGGGCTAGCGTCAGCAAGTCTAGGCTGCTGATGATTTCCAGTCCGGTTAGGAGCAGTGGTTTGTTCCTGCTGTTTTCGCCATAAAAAGTAAACTACCCCACCAACGATTGCTGTTATAAGCAATTTCCCTAACATGCTGACTCCAAGCAAGTGAAAAAAGTGTTAAGAAGGTACATACTAGCAGTTGATTCTTGGTCTATAAACTAATGCTTCGGATGGATTAATGAGAAATATTACTTTATTAGGTTTAATCAGCTTTATTTTAGTAACTTTGGTGGCCTGTACAAGTTATCCATTAGGTATGAGTGCCGACGAGTGGGAAGCTTTGCCTGAATCTAAACGCTTTGCAGCAAGGCAACAGCAGGCCAAGCTTGATGAAGCTGAAAAACAACGTAAATACCAGCTTCAAAAAGAAAAGCGTAAGCAATGGGCAATTAAATCTTTGCGAGAAGACGAAGAAAAAGAACGCTTAGCCGCAACGCGCAGCAATGCAGCTTATGGAAACCTTATTCAATGTTCAATTACTGGAGCAAAAGCTAAGTTTGGAAAAAGCTGGCATGCCGCTCAAGGGGTTAGCTTTGAATTGCAGCGCAATGAAAAAGGGGTTGACCTAGCCCTTGCACGTAAAGACAGAAGAACTCAAAAAACCTACGTTGAAGTTGGTTTTGATGGTTTGAATGTTTCAGTTTGCAAGTCTAGGTGGCGTAATTGCGACACGCTAGCCGGCTCTGAAAGAGAATACCGACGCGGCAAATCAAAAGCTATCAATGTTAGCGGTGCTGTTCAAGGAAGGCTGCGTTGTTCTTTGCCACGTGGCTGGTAAGTTTTAAAGTCTGATTCCGGCATTGATCATCATTGCAGCTGAACCAGCTAAAATGCCTTCTAGATGCAAGCGTTTATATTGCACACCTAAAGAAGGCAGGATAGCTGGGGCAGTCTTATAACGATTAAGAGGAATTTTATCGCGATACTCACCTTTATAACCGTGTAAAAAGCCTGCGGTTAACTTGCCACAAAAAGGTGACTCACCAAAATCGTAACGCTTGCCTAGGTAGGCATAATAAGTACGCTGCTTAAAAGAATTAAGAAAAGTTGCACCGCCCCAGAGATAGCTATCATCGCGGTTACGTTCAACACTAAAAAGTTTTTGGCGATTATTATGCTCAGGTTTGGGGTTGAAGTGCTTAGTTCCAATACTGGTTTGCAGGTACCAATAGGCTTCAGAGGGCACAGGTTGAAAAATCTTCTGAATCAAGTTGTTTTCAGCTGGCTCAACTTGTTTTGCACTGGTTATTGATGGCAAGCAAGCAACTAGTAATACTAAAACTCCAGCCTTAGAAAAATTCATACAGACATCCGTTCCAATAAAAAACTTAGAAAATAAAAATAGGTAGCGGATAGTGCCTGAGTCAGTATTACTTGCAAGCTATCTTAACTTTATAAATCGATTTGTTAGGCTAATCCTCTTCCGACCAAGGGGCCTGCCAATCTTGTTTCTTATTCTGCTCTTGCCAAAGTTCGTCTTCTTCATGTAAATAAATACGTGTGGTAGCTAGGCTGGAATGCCGCGCATTACGTGCTAAAAACCTCAGCTCAACACCTGCATCGGCCTGGTGAGTAATTGATGTGTGTCTAAACCAGTGGGTCGAAGTTTTAGCTAAGCGTTGCGCTATATCTGGGTTAGATACCTCAAAAGCTTGGCTGGCTTCGTCGGTTAAATCTTTCATGGTGCGATAAATCATATTGGCACTAATGCCTTTATTGCCTGCTAGGTTGCGTATCACTGGGCTGAAATCATCACTAGCTGGCAGGGCAGGGAGGTTTAAAAATTCACGGTAACGTTTTAAAGCATTAATTAAAGCTGTATTAACAGGTATTTCAGCATATTTTTTACCCTTACCTTCAACTGCCCACCACCAATCTCCACGTCTTTGAAAAAAATCATTCATTTTAGCTTGCGCCACCTCGTGAACACGCGGTGCCAAAAGGTATAAAAAAGCTAATAAAAGTCGCCAGCGCTCTACCTGCCTTTGGCGTTGCAGATCATCAGCTTGCTGGTACTGCAAAAAGTCCACCAAAGCATCCCAAGTTTCTTGATCTAAATGCCTTTCTCTTACATTACGGGAATCTTGGCGGGTTTCTCTTTGTCGCAATAAAGCTAAAGGGTTACCTGCTAGGTAGCCGGCTGCATGTAAATATTGAAACAAACCTTTTAATACTCTAAGTGCGTGTTGTTGGCTGGTTTGGCTTAAACCACCTTGAAAGGGCCGCCAATCTTCAGAGTGGCGAGGGGTTCTGCCTTGCCCACACCAACGTTCTCTAGGCTGAGGGTCGGCTAAAAATGCTTGATATCCTGCTAAATCTTGGCGATTCAAACTAGAAAAGGGTTTTCCTAACTCTAACCAACACCATAACAAGAGTCTTTCAGCTTCTTTTCGATAAGCGCGAAAGGTTTGCGGCTGTTCTTGATATTCCATTAGCCAAGATTGAACAGCTTCTAAATCAGTATTGGCTGCAATTTGGCAAATTTGCGTGGCAGGTGGACGATTCTCACCAAAACGACCATTTAATTCATCAGGCAGTTTTGGCAAAGCTTCTAAGGGTGCCATGGGTAAAGCAAATTTTGTCGCTGGGTTGAGCTTTCTATTAGTCATAGCTGAATCAAACTCTATTAATCAGGGTTGTTAGGTGTTTTTTGCTAGCTGTATTACACAGTATCTCATAGTTTTAGCGTTCATGATAATAGCGGTTATCATGAATTTGGTCTTATTGATGTAAGTAATTTTACATATTACGTAATACATATTATTATGCGTAAACTTCTTAAAAGCTTGTATTAGTTGAAAGCAGGCTTAAAAATAAAGATTGAATGGGGATACAAAACAATGGCTAGAATGGGTGTGCAATACGAAGACGTAGTTGAAGCCGCTTTGCAGCTACAAAAACAAGGTGATAACCCAACCATTCAGCGAATACGGGATTGGTTAGGAACAGGAAGCTTTACCACGATAAGCGAGCATTTAAAGCAATGGCGTGAAAATCAGCGCAATGCCACACCTTTAGAGCAAGACTCTCAAGGCTTGCCAGCTAGCCTAGTTAAAATAGCGCAAGAGCTTTGGCAGCAAGCTTGTTTAGAAGCTGATGAAAAGTTGCAAAGCTATCAACAACAAGCCGATGCAGAAATACGCCAAGCTTTAACTGACAAGCAGCAAGCTTTAGAGGATGCGCAACGCATGGAGGAAAAAAACCTATTACTCGATAATAAAAATAATGCGCTCTTAGCTGATATTAAGCAGCAGGCAGCATTATTAAGTCGTTTAGAAACACAGCTAGAAACCAGTCAGCAGCAGTTAGTCAGTTTAACAACCGCTAGCCAAGAAAAAGAAAGCCAAGCTAAGCAAACAATAGCTGCTTTAAAAGCAGAATTGCTTGAGCAACAAGCCCTAAGTCAGCAAGCCCTTGATAAGCAAAAAGAAGAGCAAATCACCGCCCTCGCCCATGAGCAGCAGCGCAATGAAGAAAACCAGCTACGCTGGATGCAGGAAGTTGATCTGGCACGCCAGCAAACAGCAAGTTTAAAAGAAGCGGCGCAACAAGAAGCGCAGCAGACTAAGCAACATTTAGCTCAACTAGAAAAGCAGTTAAGTGCCAGCCAAGAACTGACCCAGCAACAAACCTTAGACTTGCAAGGAAAACAAATAAGAGAAGAGAACTTAATCAAGCAACAACAGCAGCTTGAAGCAAGAAGTGAGCGTTTAGAGTTGCAGTTAGAAGAAAAACAAGCAGCCTGGCTACTGAAACTAGAGGAGTTTAATGCTCAACTAACCAATAAAAACCAACAAATTAAGGAGTTAGAGGCAGCCTTAGCTAGTTCAAGCCGCCCTGCCCCTTTAATTATGATTTAGTAAGCTAGTGAGTGAGTTAACCTAGCGCACCTTCATCTTCTAAGCGTTTTATTGCTTCAGAAGTATAGCCCAACTCTTTTAATACCTGATGGCTTTGCGCTCCTAGCCCACTGCCTGCTTGCTTATAAGTGGCTGGATTACGAGAAAACTTAATGGGTGAGGCGATTTGCTTTATTTTTGTACCATAGCTAGTTTCTACCTCGACCACCATTTCACGCTCAACCAATTGAGGGTGATTAGCCGCTTCTGTCAGCGTTAAAACTGGCTCAACACAGGCATCTACCGATTTAAAAATAGACTGCCAGTCTGCATAGTTTTTACTTGCAAAAATACGGCTTAATTCTTTGCGTAGTTGCTGCTGATCTTCAGGCTTTTGACTAAGCCCCAACTGCATTAAGTGTGGGCTCTCTAGGGTTTCGGCTAGTAGTTTTAAAAACTGCGGCTCTAGGCTACCAACAGAAAAGTAGCGCCCATCGGCTGTTTGATAGTAGTCATAAAAAGAGCCACCGTTAAGAATTCCTTCTCCTAGCCCTGGTGATTCGCCTGTTCCTAAAGCCCCAGCGCCCGTCATAGCATTGAGTGCAAATGCGGTATCGGTCATGCTGATATCAATAAACTGACCTAGCTTACTGTCTTGGCGTTCAATTACAGCAGCCAAAATGCCAGTAATCGCATGCATAGAGCCACCAGCAATATCTGCTACTTGAATACCTAAAGGCACGGGGCCTTCATTTGGGCGGCCTGTATAACTGGCTACACCAGCAATGGCTAAGTAGTTAATATCATGGCCAGGACGGCTTTTATACGGGCCAGTTTGACCATAACCAGTAATTGCACAATAAATTAAACCCGGATTAATCGCCTTAAGTGTCTCATAACCTAGGCCTAGCCGATCCATAACACCCGGACGAAACTGCTCAACCACTATGTCATAGTCTTTGACTAGCTTTTTAACGACTTCCACGGCAGAAGCTTTTTTTAAATCTAAGCCGAGCGAGCGTTTAGAGCGATTGAGGTAAGAATGGATATAGTTAACCCCCTGTTCATCAAAAGGCGGCATGTCTCGCGTTATTTCAGGGCGATTCGGCGCTTCAATACGCAACACCTCTGCCCCCATGTCTGCTAGTTGCCTAGTAGCATAAGGCCCAGGTAATAAAGTAGAAAAATCTAACACTTTTAGTTTTTTTAAAGGCATACAAGGCACCTAATTAATTACGATCGGGTCTAACCACCATGACTGAAACATGCGCCCGCTCAACCACCTTGGCAGCCACAGAACCTAAGAAAAATCGTTCCATGCGTTTAGGGTCATGACTGGGAAGCACTATTAAATCTGCTTTGATACGCTTAGCTTCTTTAAGTATTTCTTGGTGTGGAGTTCCTTCCACTGCCCTTAACTTAACATCTAGGTCATCGGGTATATATTGTTCAACCGATTCCCGCAGTTTTAGGTAAATGCTATCTAAAATTTTACTGAGGTCTTGCTTAGGGAAGTAACTAGCGACCATAGGCGAACCAAAGCCTGGCAAGACAGTTAAAATATGTAGTTGTGCTTGATTGGCAGTGGCTAACTCCACAGAAGTTTTTATTGCTTTAATTGTTTGCTGGTTACTGCCACAAGAAATATCTACGGGTAAAAGTAGCTGCTTAAACATGCTGACCTCCTTTTATTTTAGCTAAGCGAATACGTCGCTTTTGTAGCCAAGCTATTAAGCCCAGCAACATAAGCGGAGGAATCATCATCCATTCCTTGGCTGGTTGGTCTAAATCTTCTTCTATAGCACTTATTTTCCAGCCAAAGTCGATACCCACTTTTTCTGCTGGGGAGTCAAAAGCAATTAAGTCCACTTCAACGCTAGATTCATCTACAAGCAATAAGAGTCCCGCTTGCTCAAGGCGTTCTTCACCTGTTCCAGCTTCAGCTAAAGGTAGGCGCACCAGTTTTTTTATGTTGCGTCCATCAAGGCTTTCACCACTCACCCAAATTTTTAGCGCAGTATTGGCTGGCTGTTTTTCTGCCAGCTCGTAAATTTCAGTTGCAGGATGTGTTTGAATGGGCGGATAAATCATGTCCCACCAAAACCCAGGCCTAAATAAAGTAAAGGTAATTAATAATAATGCTAGGGTTTCCCAAACACGGTTTTTAGTTAACCACCAGTGTTGAGTTGCCGCTGCGAACACCAGCATGGCGGTTATTGCACCAAAGACCACGGTTATAAAGTGAAAAGCGCTGTCTATATCAATCAACAACAAATTAGTATTAAAAATAAACATAAAGGGCAGAATGGCGGTACGTATATCGTAGGTAAAACCCTGCACCCCGGTTTTAATTGGGTCGGCTCTAGCCACTGCTGCTGCAGCAAAGGCTGCTAAACCGACAGGTGGTGTATCATCAGCCAATATCCCAAAATAGAAAACGAATAGATGCACAGCAATTAAAGGCACCATCAAACCGTGTTGTGCCCCCAACTCAACAATCACCGGTGCCATTAGGGTTGAAACGACTATGTAGTTAGCCGTAGTTGGTAGCCCCATACCCAATACCAGGCTGATAACGGCAGTAAACAGCAAAATTAATACTAGACTTCCACCTGATATAAATTCTACGAAATCAGTCATCACTAAACCGATACCCGTTAAAGTGACCGTTCCTACGACAATACCAGCAGCAGCTGTTGCAACACCTATACCTATCATATTGCGAGCGCCATTAATCATACCCATCAAAAGCTCTGAAAAGCCCTGGCGGGTGGCGGCTAGGTAATCATTATTTTTTCTAAAGAAGCTTTTTAAAGGCCTTTGGGTTACCACAATAAAAATCATGAAAATGGTTGCCCAAAAAGCAGCCAAGCCTGGTGAAAATTTTTCTACCGCTAAACACCAAACTAGAACAACCACTGGAAGCAAGAAGTAAAGGCCTGATTTAACTGTCGGGCCAACTTCTGGAAGCTCTAAGACCTCAGCTTCTGGATCATCCATTTCTAGCTCTGGATAACGGCAAGCATAGGCAATTAAGCCCACATAAGCAGCTGCCACTAAAAGTAAAACAACGGGTAAAGCCCAGTCACCTAAGTAGATTTTTATCCAGCCAATACCGTAGTAAACCACGAGAGTAAGAACAGCAAGCACTAAAAAAGCACTAATAAAGTTAATTAACGAATAAATAAACTTGCTTTCATGGCGACGTGGTAAAGCCTTCATATCTGCTTTACAAGCTTCTAGATGAACAATATAAAACAAAGCAAAGTAAGAAATTAAAGCTGGCAAAATGGCGTGTTTAATAACATCCAAATAAGGAATGCCTACGTATTCAACCATTAAAAAAGCGGCGGCACCCATAATGGGGGGTGTTAGCTGACCATTAGTTGAAGCAGCCACCTCTACAGCACCGGCTTTAGTTGCAGGAAACCCAACACGTTTCATTAAAGGAATGGTAAAAGTACCCGTAGTTACTACGTTGGCTATTGAAGAACCTGAAATTAGGCCAGACATACCCGATGCAACTACGGCTGCTTTAGCAGGGCCACCACGCAAATGGCCTAACAGAGAAAAAGCCACTTTTATAAAATAATTACCAGCGCCTGCTTTTTCTAGCAAAGCACCAAAGAGTACAAACAGAAATACAAAACTAACTGATACACCTATAGCAACACCAAACACCCCTTCTGAGGTTAACCATTGGTGAGATAAAAGCCGTTCAAGACTAGCGCCACGGTGTGAAATCACTTCAGGAAAGTAAGGGCCAAAATAGGTGTAAATTAGGAAAATTGCAGCCACTACCATTAAAGGTGGGCCAAGAGCACGACGTGTAGCTTCTAAAAGTAGCAACATACCCACGCCTGCAAAAATAAGATCAGTTGTATTAGGTATGCCAGGGCGAGTAGATAAAGCTTCATAAGCAAAGACCAGGTAGGTTGCTGAGGCAACACCTAATATAGCCAGTAACCAGTCGTGCCAAGGTATTTTTGTTTGCGGGGACTTTTTAAAAGCTGGATAAGCTAAAAATGCTAGAAAAATGGCAAAAGCCAAATGCATAGGGCGAGCAAAAGAGGAGCTAATTAAGGAAAAAGGAGAAGCGTACCAAAGTTGAAATAATGACCAACTTAATGCCACTAGAAGAATAATCTTGCCGCTTAAACCTACAGGTAACCGCGAGCCGGTTTCTGACTCAACAAATTTTGCAGCTTCAGTAGGTGAATTATCAATACTAATGCGTTTGGTGTTCTTATTTTCTGTCATATAAACTTACCTCTTGCAGGTCTGCCCATCTTTATTATTAGTTTACTGGCCCTGGATTCAACTCTCAAGTGCAACTCATTAAACTAGGATTGGATGGCAAGCTGCTGTAGCATCTTATGCTTTTCAATCGACCAAGAATGAGAAG
>NZ_JMLW01000011.1 GCF_000686905.1 Marinospirillum insulare DSM 21763 | reverse complement strand
TAGGGAAACACTGAACAAACCCTAAGTCAGCCAGCATTTGGTAAACTAGCCTAAAACCTTAAGTTCTGAGTCTAAACTATGCAAATCTCTTTCTCCGAAGCTGAGTTTACTAGCAAAAAGAAACAAACCCGCCGTGATCGCCTGTTAGCAGATCTGGAAAGTCTAGTCCCTTGGTCTGCTCTAGAAGCGGTTATTGAACCCTTTTATCCTAAGACAGATGGTAAACAAGGGCGCCCTGCCATGGGACTTTCACGTATGTTGCGTATGTACTTACTGCAACAGGTGATGGGATTTTCTGACGAAGGTGTAGAGGATGCAATCTATGATAGTGCAGCGATTCAACTTTTTATGGGCATCGCACTGGGACGTGACGCTGTACCCGATGCAACGACCTTATTACGCTTTCGCCACTTGTTGGAAGAACACGATCTAACACAACAAATCTTTGCTGTGGTCAATCACCAGCTAGCCAATCAGGGCATGTACATTAAAGAAGGTACAGTGGTTGATGCCACTATTATCGCTGCACCCTCTTCGACCAAAAACAAGCATAAAACTCGTGACCCAGACATGCACTCAACCAAAAAGGGTAATCAGTATTATTTTGGTATGAAAGCTCACATCGGTGTTGATGCTGCCAGTGGTCTAGTACATACACTCAGCACCACAGCAGCCAATGTACATGACGTCACCCAAACCCATGCATTGCTGCATGGCGAAGAACAAAAGGTTTATGGTGACTCTGGTTACTTAGGTGCTGATAAGCGAGAAGAAAACAAAGACAAAGATGTAGAGTGGGTAATTGCAATGCGTCACGGTAAACGCCGTAAGCTACGTGCTAATGGTACAAAAGAAGGTCAGTTAATAGACAAGATTGAAACGGTAAAAAGCCAGATACGCTCCAAGGTTGAGCATCCCTTCTACTGGCTGAAAGTACAATTTGGTCACCGCAAAGCTCGTTACCGTGGTTTAGAGAAAAACACCGCGCAGCTCTATAGCTTATTTGCATTAGCCAATCTATTTTTATCGAGGCGATGCATGCCTAAGGCGGGATAAATCCGCCTAAAAAACGGGCTTATGCCCTAAAAGCAGCAAAAACCGAGTCAATATACCCATAATTAGGCTTTTTTTTGTAAAAAACAGAAATCTCAGCGCAAATATAGAAAATTAGTGAATTAGCTCATTTTAAAGCTTTTGTTCAGAGGCTCCTTAGCTACTGACTAGCTATGGCTAATTACTAACCCTTAGAATTTATAGTTAGTGCTGAAGTCTACTGCTAGGAGCAAACACCATAGCTGGCTTTAAAAGAAGAAGGTTATACCGTTAATGGTGAGATGCTTAAACCTGAGCAAACAGGTCAACTATTAAATTGGGATGCAACTCAAATACCTTTTTAACTTATTGCCTTTTAGTAGTATTGTATGAAGTTAATATAATATAGAAGCTGCTAAAGCAGTAAGGCATCGCTGATGAAGAAACTAACCCCCGCTAAGCTAATTCAATTATTTGTGGGCTTTTTATTAACGAGTTTGTTAATAGGAAGTTTGCAGGCTGCTGAAACCCGTTCACCCACCACGGCTGATCATAGTAAGTTTAAGGTGTTGCAGGGTGATTTTAAGTCGGCTCCAGAAGTAACTGAAGCTTGCCTAAGTTGCCATACCGAAGCAGCAAGCCAGGTTAAAAAAACTACCCACTGGACTTGGCTCTACGACCATAAAGAAACGGGTCAGCAGCTAGGTAAAAGTAAGGTAATGAATAGCTTTTGCGGTATGGTTGTGACCAATGAACCACGCTGTACTTCTTGCCATATAGGTTATGGCTGGAAAGACATGAAGCAACCCCCGCCAGAAGAAGAGAGTGCAGTGGATTGTTTAGTGTGCCATGACACCACTGGCGGCTATAAAAAATTTCCTGTTTTGTCGGGCTTTCCTACAGAAATTCCCCGCGAATGGCCTAAAGGCAGTGGCAAAATGGTGATGCCACCCAACCTAACTGAAATAGCACAGCATGTAGGTGCAAGTAACCGTGAAACCTGTGGTAGCTGCCACTTTTATGGTGGTGGCGGTGATGGTGTTAAACATGGTGATTTGGATTCCTCTTTAGCTAAGCCAAATGCGGCACTAGATGTTCACATGGATGCTAACGGTCTGAACTTTAGCTGCTCTGAGTGCCATAGTACTTGGGGGCACGATGTTGCAGGTAGCCGTTACCAAGTAAATGCCAAAGATACTAAAGGGCTTGTTAACCCAGGCCATGGCGAAGTGAAAGCAGCAAGTTGTGAGTCTTGCCACAATAGCGATCCGCATCCGCAAGCCAAGCTTAATCAGCACTCAGAAAAAATTGCCTGCCAAAGTTGCCATATTCCTGAATATGCCCGTGGTGGTGTTGCCACTAAAATGTGGTGGGATTGGTCAACGGCTGGTCGTTTAACTGAAGAAGGTAAGCAGATTAACCAAAAAGATGAACAAGGTCGCTTGGTTTATAGCAGCCAAAAAGGTGACTTTGGTTACGGTGAAAATGTGGTTCCTACCTACGCTTGGTTTAATGGCACCGTGGAATACACGCAAATTGAAGATGAGTTTGATACTAGCAATCCCCCCTTAGGTGTTAACCGCATTCAAGGTAGTGCAGGTGATCCTGATTCGCGCATTTGGCCCTTTAAAGTCATGCGTGGCAAACAACCTTTCGATACGGTTCATAACACCCTTTTAGCAACCCATGTATTTGGTGCTGACGATACGTCTTTCTGGAAGAATTTTGACTGGAATAAGGCTTTACAAGATGCCAGCGACAAAACAGGTTTTGCTTTTAGTGGCGAATACGATTTTGTAGAAACCACCATGCACTGGCCAATCACTCACATGGTTCCATCTGCTGACCAAGCTTTAGAGTGTGCTGCTTGTCATAGTGCAGACAGTCGCTTAGCAGGCTTGCCGGGTATTTATATGCCTGGCCATGACAGTAATGAATGGTTGGATCGTATAGGTTGGTTAGCCGTATTGATGACTTTAATCGGTGTTGTTTTCCATAGAATTGCCTTGATTATTTCTAGAAAAATAAACAAAGCTTAAAGCAAAAAGGAATATTGTATGAGTCAAGAAATGATTTTTAAACGCTTTGAGCGGTTTTGGCACTGGTCACAAGCACTGCTTATTTTTGCCCTAATTTTTACTGGTTTTGAAATTCATGGCAGCTATTCGGTACTAAGTTTTGCTATAGCAGTAAAGCTACATACCTTAGCTGCTTGGGCGCTTATTGTGTTGTGGATATTTGCTATTTTTTGGCATTTAACCACAGGTGAGTGGAAGCATTACTTACCCACCAGTAAAGGTTTGTTTGCTGTGGTTTATTACTATGCAGTGGGTGCTTTTAAGGGTGAAAGCCATCCGTACAAAAAAACAACCAATGCTAAGCACAACCCGCTACAGCGATTAGCCTACTTAGGCTTTAAGCTAGCTATTTCACCGGTTATTTGGATTTCAGGAATGTTGTACCTGTTTTATGGTGATTGGCCTGCCGCTTTGACTGAAACCCTGTCACTAGAAGTCGTAGCCTATATTCATACCGCGGCAGCTTTTGCAATGATGGTTTTTATTATTGGGCATGTATATATGACAACCCTGGGTAAAACAGTGTTTAGCCATATTAAGCCGATGATTACGGGTTATGAAGACACAGAAAAACCTGATGTAAAAAAATAGGCAGTATAAATAAAAAGTAAGCGTAACAGCAACCCCACCTTTTAGCGCAGTCTCATACCACTAAACTAGGCTCCACTTTACTTAGGAGCAAGTGATGAAAAAGCGTACCTACCGCACCAGTGAGCAATGGGCTGAGCTATTTAATTCTTATGAACAGAGTGGTCTAACGATTGCCGACTACTGCCAAAAAAACAAGTTAAGCCAGTCCTATTTTATCGTCAAATACCGCCAGCACACAAAAGTCAGTTTAGAGGGTAGTAATGAGTCAGGCTTTGTTAAAGCACTACCACCTTCGCTACCCATTAAGAGTGCTAACAATTTAGTTCTAAATTATAACGGTGCACAGCTTCAGTTACCTATTGCTGTCGAGCCTGTCTGGCTCGCTCAATTATTGAAGGCGCTGTCTGCATGAAAATGTTTGTGGAGCCTCCGGCAATCTACTTGCATAAGTCACCCGTAGATTTTAGAAAAAGCATTAACGGTTTAAGCGTGATTGTTGAAAAGCAGATGAAGCTAGCTTGCTTTAGTGGTGCGCTGTTTGTCTTTTGTAATCGGCAGCGCGATAAACTGAAAGTGCTCTACTGGGATAAAACAGGGTTTTGCTTGTGGTATAAACGCTTAGAAAAAGACAAATTCAAGTGGCCTAAACGCATGACGGGCGAGGTAATAACCCTCACTGATCGCCAGTGGCAATGGTTATTAGAAGGCTTAGACATTGAAAAAATGCAAGGTCATAAACCATTAGAATACAGCACAGTTTTTTAATAAAAAAAGCTGGATTTTGTCTTAAAATCAGTGTGTTAGTTAGTCTGTTTTGATATAATTAAACCCATGAAAAACACTGATGCCACGCCACTTCCAGACGATATTGAAAGCTTAAAAAAGCTCGTTTTGTCGTTGCAGGATGAGTCGAAAAAGTATCAACTACTTTACTATGAAACACTAGAAAAATGGCAGTTGGCTCTAAAGCAACGTTTTGCTGCCAGCAGTGAAGGCTATCAAGGCCAAGGTGAATTATTTAACGAAGCCGAAGAACAGCTAACGCCAAGCGAAGAGGAAGTCGCTGCCGAAGAAACCATTACCTACACCCGTAAGAAAACGCGTCGTCCTAGTCTAGCGCCTGAACTACCCCGTGAAGATGTGCTACACGACCTTGATGAAGCAGACAAAGTCTGTGATGACTGTGGCAATGATCTACACCGCATGGGTGAGGAAGTTAGCGAGAAGCTAGAATTTATCCCCGCTACCGTTAAAGTTATTCGTCACATCCGCCCAAAATACAGCTGCCGTTGCTGTGAACAAAAAGCCACACAAACAACCATTAAAATAGCGCCCGTTCCAGCCAGTATTTTACCCAAAAGTATTGCTACCCCCACACTCTTAGCTCAAATCATTACCGCCAAATACCAGTTTGGCTTACCCCTGTATCGCCAAGAAGCTTTATTTAAGAGTTTTGGTATTGAGCTGCATCGACAAACCATGAGTCGTTGGTTAATCAAGCTGGGACAGCAACTTCAGCCACTGTATGACCGAATGCATCATCGGCTACTTGAGCAGCCAGCTTTGTGGTCAGACGACACCCCCGTTAAAGTGTTGGACGTTGATAAAACCCAATGCACTATGTGGGTGTATGGCTGTGGTGGTGATAAACCAACTACTACGGGCAATAGTCCACCCCTACCCAATATTGTGCTCTACGATTATCAAGATGGCCGTGGTGGCACACACCCTAATCACTTCTTAAATGGTTATACCGGCCTATTGCAGGTTGACGGTTATGCGGGTTACCACAAAACTCAAGCGACGTTAGCGGGTTGCTGGGCGCACGCACGGCGTAAGTTTATGGATGCTAAGGCTGTACAACCCAAAGGTAAAACAGGGCGTGCTGACCAAGCCTTAAACTTAATTCAAAAACTCTACGGTATTGAAAAACAACTAAACCAAGCAACAGCTAGAGAAAAACAAGCGCTTCGCCAAACAGAAGCCGTGCCCATCATGCAGCAACTCAAAGCTTGGCTGGATAAAACAGCACTGCAAGTGCCGCCTAAAAGCACGATAGGTGCTGCGGTTCACTACACCTTAAATCAATGGGATAAGCTGCAGGTTTACCTTGAGCAAGGCGAAGTCGCTATTGACAATAATCGTGCAGAACGAGCCATTAAACCTTTTGTGATCGGAAGAAAAAACTGGCTCTTCTCCAACACCCGAAGTGGTGCCCATGCCAGTGCTTTACTCTACAGTTTAATTGAAACAGCCAAAGCCAATGGCATACAACCCAGCGTTTACTTAACAGCCTTGTTTGAGCAACTCCCTCACAGTAAAGCAAACGACTCACTTGATCATTTACTACCTTGGGCAATGACACTTTAGGCAACAAAAACCAGCTAGGCTAGTTGACGCAGGATTAAATAGGTGGGGTTGTTGTTACGCTTACCTTATAGCTGCCACCTTTCGCTAGACCACTCACGCTGATGAGTATTGGCCTAAGGGGCTTATTATATGCTAGCAAGCTTTAATGCCTGCACGGACACATTTGTAAGCAACTTGGCTAGGTTTGATAAAAACTTATATATAGGTATAACTATATAGCTTTTTTGAATTTCGACCTGACTAACAGCACCACCAAATAAATGGCCGCAGCAAGCAGCACGATCACCGCACCCGTTGGCGAGTCTGTTTCATATGCAACCGCCAGACCACTAAAAATACTTATCCCCGACAAAAGTGTGGCAACCAACATTAACCGCCCCAACGTTGATGCCAACATCAAGCCAGTGGCTGCCGGTAAAGTCAGCAAAGCCATAACCAAAATCAAGCCTACCGAGTGCACAAGAATAACTGTTGCCAAGGCAATCATCACCAACAAGCCCAAATAAAGAAGGTGTGTTTTCACGCCACGCAAACGCGCAAATTCTTCGTCAGCTAAGGTTGCCATTAAAGGGCGATAAACCAGTGCAAGCAGAAGTAGCATTAGCAAATTAAGCCCAACCATCATCATTACTTGGTCACGACTAACCAACAATAAATTGCCCAGTAAATAACTCATTAAATGTGTGCTATATCCTGGCGTTTTAGCAATCGCCAAAATACCAATAGCCATTCCAACAGCCCAAACAGCACCAATCAACATATCCTCTCGTTGCTGATACTTTATCTGCACCCAGCCAATTAACAAAGCAGCAAAAATTGCTGATATAAAAGCACCGATTAATGGAGATTCACCCAAATAATGAGCCACTCCCATACCACCAAGCACTGCATGTGCAATGCCACCAGCCATAAAAGCGATGCGCTTAACTACAACCAAACTGCCAACAACGCCACTACTAATCGCTGCCACCAGCCCAGCTAAAGCCACCAATTGTAAAAACTCAAAATGCCACAATGCCTGAAAAAAATTCATCTGTGCCTCGCATCAGGGTTATTAGTCATTTTTTTCAAAGGCTGCCAATTCAAACAGTGATCAACGCACACCACTTTATTGGCATAACGACTTACAACTTCCAAATCATGGGAGACCACAATCATTGTTGTTTGCTGGTTTAATTTAGCCAACAAGTCAAAAATTTTCAGTCCCGAACTGGTATCAAGATGAGCAGTAGGTTCATCAAGCAAAAGAATCTGTGGTTCTGCTGCCAAAGCACGCGCAATCAAGACACGTTGTTTCTGCCCACCAGATAACTGCGCCAGAGAACGCTCAGCCAAATCATCCGTACCCGTAGCGACTAAGGCTTGCTGAATCTGAATTTTGTCAGTAGGCGTTAGCCAAAAATTATGTGCACCACAATTTAAGCGCCCTTGAGCAACCAACTGCCGAACAGTAATCGGAAAATCCTGAATATGGCTGGCAAACTGAGGAACATAACCTAGATTAGGTCCAGCATGATCGGGCTCATTATCTAATACCCGAATTATGCCTTGATCAGGTTTCAGCAATCCCAGCATTAGCTTAAGCAGGGTGGTTTTACCACCACCATTAGGACCAATTAAAGCTAGAAAATCACCTTTTAAAATCGACAAATTTACATCTTCAAACACTTTTTGACTCTGCGGATAGCTAAAACTAACCGCTTTAATATCAACCACTGGCATTATCATTAAAGATTCTCAGCCAGCACTTCTGCTATCAGATGCATATTGGCAATAAAATCTTCAGCCAGAGGATCCAGATGAAGAATTTCAGCATCTAAAGCATCAGCAATTGAACGGGCAGCGCTTTGATTAAACTGACTTTGAACAAAAATAACCCTGACATTTTCTCGCTGCCCCAAAGCAACCAATTCAGTTAATTGTCGGGGAGAAGGCTCTTTCCCATCGCGTTCAATAGGAATCTGCCGTAGGTTGAACTCTTCAGCCAAATAACCCCACGCAGGATGAAAAACCATAAAACTGTGTCCTGCTACAGGTTGAAGCATGGCTTGCATATCAGCCTGAAGGGTTTCTAGTTTTTGCAAATAAGCCTGATAATTCGCATCGATTAACTCAGCCTTTTCCGGCAATAAATTGATCAAAGCCGTACGCATATTAGCTAACTGTGGCTTTAACAATTCTGGGCTAAGCCAAACATGCCGGTCGCGTCGCTCTGGGGGTGGTAGTCGATCAGCCGGTATTGCAGCAAGATGGTTGGCTATTGGTTGGCGCTCTATACCTGCAACTGCGTCAACAAAAAGCACCTTAGGGCTGGATTCCTTCATTCTAGGCAACCAAGTTTCTTCAAAAGGCACACCGATACTAAAATAAAGTGCAGCCTGATTAAGTTGAGCCATTTTTTGAGGACTAAGCTCATAAATGGCTGGACTTTGCCCAGGAGGAACCATCACTTCAACATCAACCCAGTCTCCAGCTAAGGCCTCAACCCAGCCTTTTTGCGGCAAAATACTGACAAAAACCGAAGTCTTATTTTGGTCTTCTGAGGCAGACAGCGCACCAGAAATAAGCAGCAGCATGACCATAAATATAGAGTGATAACGATTTGCAATCATTATTGATTATCCTTTACTTGTTACGTTATAACGTTATACATTAATCTGATTAACGCACAAGTCAATAGGTCTTTTAATGAACCATTTAACCTCCAGCAGCATCTTTTCCAGAACTTTACTCAGCGCAGCTCTAATCACTGCCGGTTTATTCAATTCAAATTCACTGCTTGCCTCAGAGTCTTATTTGGATACTTTAGTTGTTACTTCAGCCACACGAACACAGCGTTCGGCGGAAACATCCCCTTTTGCCACCAGCCTAATTACCGAGAAAGAAATCATGGCACTGGGAGCGATTACATTGAGGGATATTTTGATGCACAGCTCCAGTGTATTTGCCAATCCCGGATTAGGTGACATTTCCATACGTGGTGTTGGTGGCAATGGAACATTGCTACTGGTTGATGGCCGCCGCCTGGGTGGTGAGTCTGGTATGGGGTTCGAGATGAACCGCATTCCAGCCTCAGCTATTGAACGCATTGAAATTGTTAAAGGACCAATGGGGGTTCTTTATGGTTCAGATGCCATTGGTGGTGTAATTAACATCATCACAAAAAAACCTCAGGCGGGTTTTGAAGGCATGTTAGCAACCAGTACCGGATCAAATACTTCAGGCGATGCAGCGCGTTACCAGCTAGAAGGTGATGTGCGTGGCCGTGAAGGTAAACTGGGTTATAGCGGTTGGTTTAGCTTAATAAAACAGGAAGAATATTCTGAAAATGAAACGGCAATGCTATTAGTCGGTTCACCTAGCGGCTCAACCAAACCATCAGGTCACCCTAATAATCAGGTAAGCAGTAACCTTAACGACAGCTACTCAGTCAATGTCAGCTACCGAGAACCTAGCAAACTGCTGAATATCGGCGGCACGATTGAATATCAGGCCACCGATAGTTTAGTGCTGGCACTGGATACCAGTTACTTGCTAGAAAAACGTGATGGATCGTTCATTGCCAGCATGCACCCTTCAAATTATGGAGCCAGCGGATTTCCGGTGCGCAATGTCCCCATTGAAAATAATTGGACCAATGACCGACTGGATCTTGCTGCACGTGCAAAATGGGAAGTGAACGAGCAACTACTGGTGAACTGGCGCTCTTATCGCTCTTATTATGAAAAAGAAGAGGACATCACCAGCCTAATTTGGCAAGACATGGGGTATAGCTCACAAGCAGATTCATCCAGTGTTTCCGGGACGGGCAAAGTCACGGTCATCAACCATGAGCTACTGACTACTTTCAAACCCCTTGCCACACATCGTTTTTTGGCTGGAGCAGAATATAGAAGTGAAGAACGCTCCGCTCCTTTTTTCAATCCACAAAATATTCAAGAGAGCGTAAAGCACAACTTCAGTGCTATTTTTGCTCAGCATGAGTGGGATGCAACAAATCAATGGACTTTGATTTACGGCTTACGTTATGACCAAGCTTCTGATGCTGAAAATGCTGCCAGTGGCACTTTAGCAAGTAATTATCGCTTTAATGAAACTTGGCGAGTCCGAGCCAGTTATGCACGCGGCTATCAAACACCAGGCCTGCCTCAGATCTTTCTGAACCGAGAAACACCACAAGGCCGAGTGATAGGTGCAGCCGTTGTTGATAATGGTTTGGGCAAAGAGGCTTTTGATTTAGATCCAGAAACCAGTGATAACTTTGAGCTTGGTATTAGTGGCCAGGGGTCAAACATACACGCTAATCTCGCTATTTTTCATAATCGGATCAGTGACCGTATAGACCGTGTGAGTGAAGGTGATTACACCACCTATCGCAATGCCAGTGAAGCGCAAATTAACGGACTAGAAGTAGATGTAACCTGGCAGATTCAACCTGCATTAAAATTACTGACTACTTTCACTTATCTGGATACAGAAAACAAAGATACAGGAACCTCACTGACCTTCACACCTGATTTGCAGGCTAGCCTAGGGGTGAAATGGCAAACCACTCAAAATTTATCGCTTTATCTGGACAATAAATACATCGCCGAGCAATTTATTGATGATAAAAACCAAGCAGATGATTTTTATATGACAAATATTCGTGCGACTTACCTACCTGCACAATGGATGAATACGGAGTTTTACGTGAACATAGAAAACCTGCTTGATGAAAAAATAGATACTCTTTTAGGGTCTGATCCCGGCGTTCGCTTTAATCTAGGAGCCCGCTATTATTTCTAACAATCAATCTTCATAAAGTTGCTGTCTTAGCTGTTTTATCAGGCTTTGCAGTGCATTCAGGCAGTTTTCAACTTTAACTAATGGCTGTGTTTCATGGGGAGGGGAGGGGTTCTACTGGCACCCTCTTTGTGCGCTGACTGCACCAAATTAGTGCTTACTTCGTTATATGATTCCCGCAAACTAAAGATAGTGTATTGTTTTTAAAGGGTTATCTTTTTATGGCGCATTTCTTGCTTGGTTTAAATGTATTGATTCAAATCAAACAATAGCAGCATTTAAACTTTTCAGTATTTATGATCCACATACGATGGAGACTGCCGATGAAACAGCTAATCAGCCATGAAATGAACCTATCTGCCTCAGAAAAACGCTGGCTGCCGGTTTTTGGCAGTAATGGTAAATTGCAATTAGGCTGGTCTTGCTTCCTTAATCGTCAGCTTTATCCGGTGATTGAACAAATTTTTGAAGGCATCGCTTCTACTCGTGTAAAAATTCTGCAGCAATGGGCCACCAGTCATTGGCAGCATTTAGATGAGCTGGCTGCTCAGTGTGCTGAAGCGGATTCTTCTCAGTGGTCAGGTTTGCTGCTTAGACGAAAAGATCAGGTTGGTGATTTTTCCGAGCTTTTTATTGTTAGCTGTGAAGGTCAGATTTTGACTTCCAGTTATGCTGCACGTAATGGGCAGGCGCATAGTGGTGGGTCTTTAACTCAGGCATTGCAAGAGGGTTTAAAAAAGCCTTTTCTTCATGGCTCTTATGTAGATCCGGTCACTCTGGAATTAGGTGCTTCTACATCTAGTTTTCATGATGCAGTTACCCTGATGTTTTATCAGCCTTTAATACAAAAAGGTAAGGTTATTGGCTGTATTGCAGGTCGCGTTCCAAATGATGTTATCGGTGATTTGATTCAACGGGAAGCGGGTCATGTTTATCCTGAATCAGGCGATAATTATATTTTTATGGTTAAAGCCGGATTTGATGCTAGCGTGCAACCAGGTACAGCTTTATCCCGATCCCGCTTTGAAGACAGTACCTTTTCTCATGGTGAGAACCTTAAGCAAGGTATTCATACTAAATGGGGCACGGTTAGTGTTCAGAACCATACAGAACTGGAGTTGAAATTCATCGATCCTGCAACAGGTAAGCTCCACCCAGGAGTCAGGGAAACCATTAAAAATGGCAGCAACTTATTTATCACTTACCCAGGTTATTCAGATTACCGCCACATTCCTGTTATAGGTAAGGGCACAACTTTTCAATTGCCTGGCTCACCAGATCGCTGGGGCATGATGTGTGAAGGTGACTTAGAAGAAGTGTATCGCCGCCGTTCAATCAGTGTCGGTTTGATGAATACCTATCTGGTGACTGTTATCGCATTAATGGTAACTACAACCCTGTTGCAACATTTTTCCCCTTTTGGTTTGTTACCAACCTTGCTATTAAATACTCTGATGCTAATTTTTTCTGCTTGGGTTTTTGCCAATACTGGCCCCAAGCGCGTGGCAGAACGTTTGCGTAAAACGACTCAAATCATTCGTACCATTGCAGAAGGTGAAGGTAATCTGAAACAACGTCTGGATACTGAAAATATGTCACGGGATGAAAGTGGCAGCATGGGTCGTTGGATAAACAGCTTTATGGATAGTCTTGACGGCATTATGGGACAAGTTATTCAGACCACTGGTGCCGTTCAGCATAATAATGAAACAATGTTGACACGTACCCAAGAGGCCAGACAAACCAGCCGAGAAGTGAATGAGGTTATCGGCAAAATGCTGACCCTGGTTGAAGATCAGTTAGGTGAAATCAACCAAGCCTCACAAACAGCAGAAAGCATGAAAACAGTAATGGATGAGGTGGTTGAAAGTGCTAGGGAACAGTTTGAAGCGGCACGCACCGGAACCTTGAGTATCCGTAAAGTGGTTGATA
Organism: Marinospirillum insulare DSM 21763; assembly: GCF_000686905.1. GTDB lineage: Bacteria > Pseudomonadota > Gammaproteobacteria > Pseudomonadales > Halomonadaceae > Marinospirillum > Marinospirillum insulare. The sequence continues at coordinate 79,307 of NZ_JMLW01000011.1, read as the reverse complement.
CCACTGCTGAGCGGGTGCATCAGCTTGATAGTAGAATGAAAGAAATAGGCGATATTGTTTCGATGATTACTGATATTACCAGCCAGACTAATTTGCTGGCACTAAACGCAGCGATTGAAGCCGCACGTGCAGGAGAAGCGGGCCGTGGTTTTGCTGTCGTTGCGGATGAAGTTCGTTCATTGGCCAGCCGCACCGCTGAAGCAGCATCGGAAATTCAAGCTACTGTATTCAGCCTGCAAGATGAAACGCGTGCCGCTGTTAGCTTTATGGAAGAGGGTGTGAAAGAAGTGGATCAGCGCCTTAAAGATGCAGAGTCTGCCAGCTCTGAAAACACGGAACTCCACCAAGTAGTCAGCCAAATGTTTAGCATTATTACGCAACTAAATGAACGCAGCCATTTTTATGGCTCATCCATCAGACAGGTTGAAGTAGCATCTAGCGAAATGAGCCAGGTTATGGACGAACTACAAGACAGCGCCCACCAAGTAAAACACTCAACTCAAAGCCTGCAGCAACTGGTCGGACGATTTACTGTCAGTCCGGCCAGATCTAGATAACTATGAATAGTTTTAATAGTGATGCAACAAAAGCTAGTTTATAATATTAAACATAACTAATATCATATAAACGCTGCTAAGGCAGTAAGGCATCGCTGATGAGAAAAATAACCACTACTAAAACATGGCAGCTGTTTGCAGGGTTGCTACTAGTTTTTTTACTAGTAGAAAGTTTGCAAGCTGCTGAAAATCGTTCACCCACCACGGCTGACCATAGTAAGTTTAAAGTGCTACAGGGTGATTTTAAGTCGGCTCCAGAAGTTACTGAAGCTTGCCTAAGTTGCCATACCGAAGCAGCAAGCCAGGTTAAAAAAACTACCCACTGGACTTGGCTCTACGACCACAAAGAAACCGGTCAGCAGCTAGGTAAAAGTAAGGTAATGAATAGCTTTTGCGGCATGGTAGTCACCAACGAGCCACGCTGTACTTCTTGCCATATAGGTTATGGCTGGAAAGATATGAACCAACCCCCGCCAGAAGAAGAAAGTGCAGTGGATTGTTTAGTCTGTCACGACACCACTGGCGGCTATAAAAAATTTCCTGTTTTGTCGGGCTTTCCTACAGAAATTCCCCGCGAATGGCCTAAAGGCAGTGGCAAAATGGTGATGCCACCTAACCTAACTGAAATAGCACAGCATGTAGGCGCAAGTAATCGTGAAACCTGTGGTAGTTGTCACTTTTATGGTGGCGGCGGCGATGGCGTTAAACACGGTGATTTAGATTCTTCCCTACACAAGCCTACAGCCAGCTTAGATGTTCACATGGATGCTAAGGGTTTGAATTTTAGTTGCTCTGAATGCCATAGCACTTGGGGGCACGATGTTGCAGGTAGTCGTTACCAAGTGAATGCCAAAGATACTAAAGGGCTAGTTAATCCAGGTCATGCTGAAGTGAAAGCTGCCAGTTGTGAGTCTTGCCACAATAGCGATCCCCATCCTCAAGCCAAGCTTAATCAACACTCAGAAAAACTTGCCTGCCAAAGTTGTCATATTCCTGAATATGCCCGTGGTGGTGTAGCCACTAAAATGTGGTGGGACTGGTCAACAGCTGGGCGTTTAACTGAAGAAGGTAAACAGATAAACCAAAAAGATGAACAAGGTCGCTTAGTTTATAGCAGCCAAAAAGGTGACTTTGGTTACGGTGAAAATGTGGTTCCTACCTACGCTTGGTTTAATGGCACGGTGGAATACACGCAAATTGAAGATGAGTTTGATGCTAGCAATCCACCCTTAGGTGTTAACCGCATTCAAGGCGAAGCTGGTGATCCTGATTCACGCATCTGGCCCTTTAAAGTCATGCGTGGCAAACAACCCTTCGACACAGTTCATAACACCCTTTTAGCAACCCATGTATTTGGTGCTGACGATACGTCTTTCTGGAAGAATTTTGACTGGAATAAGGCTTTACAAGATGCCAGCGACAAAACAGGTTTTGCCTTTAGTGGCGAATACGATTTTGTAGAAACCACCATGCACTGGCCAATCACTCACATGGTTCCATCTGCTGACCAAGCTTTAGACTGTGTGGCTTGCCATAGTGCAGACAGTCGTTTAGCAGGCTTGCCGGGTATTTATATGCCAAGTCATGACAGCAATGAATGGTTAGACCGTATAGGTTGGTTAGCTGTATTGATGACTTTAATCGGTGTTGTTTTCCATAGAGTTGCGCTGATTATTTCTAGAAAAATAAACAAAGCTTAAAGTTAAAAGGAATATTGTATGAGTCAAGAAATGATATTTAAGCGTTTTGAACGTTTTTGGCATTGGTCACAAGCTTTACTTATTTTCACGCTAATTTTTACTGGTTTTGAAATTCATGGCAGCTATTCAGTGCTTGGTTTTGCTACAGCGGTGAGCGTGCATACAGTTGCAGCTTGGACACTTATTGTGCTTTGGGTGTTTGCTATCTTCTGGCACTTAACTACAGGTGAGTGGAAGCATTATTTGCCCACCAGTAAAGGTTTGTTTGCTGTGGCTTATTACTATGCAGTGGGTGCTTTTAAAGGTGAAAGTCATCCCTACAAAAAAACCACTAATGCCAAGCACAACCCTTTGCAGCGTTTAGCCTACTTGGGTTTTAAACTGTTTATCTCTCCGGTGATTTGGGTTTCAGGTATGCTGTATTTGTTTTATAGCGATTGGCCAGCCGCTTTGGCTGATGTTTTGTCGCTGCAAAGTGTTGCCTATGTGCATACCGCTGCAGCCTTTGCGATGATGGTGTTTATAGTTGGGCATGTGTATATGACAACCCTAGGTAAAACAGTGTTTAGTCATATTAAGCCGATGATTACCGGCTACGAAGAACCTGAAACACCTAAAACTAATTCATTAAAAAACTAAAAAAAGTGCCTCTAATTAGAAAAAGTTCTTAAAAAAGGTTAGATTAACCCTTAGAACTTTTTCAAGGAGGTCTTATGCAAGGTTATCAGGTTCGTAAACTGGCTATAGAAGTCGGTGCTTTTAAAGGACGCCTACGCGCATTAAGTGATAAGCAGCAGTTCTTTGATCCTCAAGGGAGTGCTGCAAAAGCAGGTATCTGTTCAGCAAGTTGGAGCTTGTTTGGTCAGCTGTGGCCAGCCAGCCAAGTGTTAGCCAAGGCAGTTAAACAGTTAGACATAAAAAGCCGGCGCATTCTTGAGCTAGGTTGTGGCTTAGGTTTGCCTAGTTTGGTTTTGCAGTATCGGGGTGCTGATATAACCGCTAGCGATCATCACCCACTGAGCGAATCTTTTCTTGATTACAATGCAAACCTAAACCATTTGCCAGCTATTCCTTATTTAGACTTGCCTTGGGGTAAAGAGGCTAAAGAAATTAAGCCTTTTGATGTGATAGTGGGTAGCGACATTCTTTATGAGCCTAACCACTCAACTTTGTTGGTCGATTTAATTAAGCGAATTGCTAAGCCCAAAGCCAAGGTCATGATTAGCTGCCCAGGTAGAGGCCACCGCAATAAGTTTAGTAACGCAATGCAAGATTTAGGTTTTAGCCTAGTAGAAAAACGTGTAGCTTTTGCTGAAGATGAAAAAGCGCCCTTTAAAGGACGCCTATTGACTTACCGCCGAGAAGGTTAAGCTCCGCTAACCAGCTGCAAGCCTACAACCGACATTACTAAAGTACCTATAAAAAATAGTCGCCATAAGGTGATAGGCTCATTAAATAATAGAATACCTGCCACTACCGTACCTAAAGCACCAATAGCTCCCCAAACTGCATAAGCCGTACCTACGGGTATGGCTTTTTCACCGCCCATGGCTTTAAACAGCAAATACATACTGATAGCTACGCAAACAGCAAAACTAGCCAACCACAAGGCTTGCGACTTGCCGCTGGTTTCTTGAGCTTTACCTAAGCTAACGGCAAACCCAGTTTCAAAAAGCCCACCAATAAATAAAATAAGCCAATTGATACTCATACTAAATTAATGACTCCTTGTTGAATGGCCATATAGCAAATAGTGCCGGCGAGCATAGACAGCAGGGCGTTACGTCGCCATAGGTGTAAAACAATAACTAAAGCAGCGGGTAGAAGTGCATCTAATCCAAAAACAGGTGTTTGCCAATGTGCAGCACGAGGCAAAAAAATAGCTACCAATACGGCCATAATACCAGCAGGTAGGTAACGCCCTAGATGCTGTGCTAAAGGGTGGTTGCTGTGTTTCCCTAAAAAAGCAAAGGGCATTAAGCGGGTTAAAAAAGTAGCTACTGCGGTCACTAATATAAAACTAACTAGGTAAAGGGTTTCATTGCTCATCCGCTGACTCCTTAATTAAGCGTCTTTTGTAGCGGTGTTTATTGGCTGGGTACTGCCAGAAAAGTACAGCGCAGATAAGCAGCATTGCAATGAGCAGCTGTTGGCTTTCTGGAAAGAACAATAAAGATAGTAAACCGGCTGCCGCACCCACCCAAATAGGAAAGCTAGACTGTAAAACCTTGTATTGTTCAATACACAAAACAATAAACAGGGCAATTAACGCAAACTCTATACCTGTCGCATCAAAGGTGAGGTTTTTACCTAGCCAGGCACCAATCCCGCAGCCTAATATCCAGTAAGCATGATTAAAAAGCGTAATTAAAAAATCTATCTGCTGTTCACGCCCTTTATCTTCGCTGCGAGCGCGGCTAGTTAACAGCGAATAGGTTTCATCGGTTAATCCAAAAATCAAATAAAACTTACGCCAACCAGCATCCTTAAAAGCTTCCAATAAAGACAGCCCATAAAAAACATGCCGAGCATTGAGCAGCAGCATGGCAATAAAAACTTGCGTTAAGCCTGTAAAGCTGACTAGCAAACTCACAGCTAAAAGTTGGCCAGAACCCGCAAAAATAGTTACTGCCATTAAAGGTGCTATCCACCAAGCGTAATCTAGCTGGGTGCTAAATAAAACACCGAAGGATGCACCTAAAGGCAGGTATCCAAAGAATACGGGTAATGAAACTTTAAGGGCAATTAATCCGTTTTTCTCTGACATTAACTACTTTTTTCCATGATTTCTGGTTTTAAGCGACGTGACGTTTCAGGGTAAAGCAGGTTAAGTGCAACTGCACCACCATCCACCACCACGGCAGCATGTTCACGCACTAACTGTCTGGGTTCAGCAGCACCACAAGAATGTGCAATGCTTTCAACTTCATGGACTAGGTTGTAGTGATAGTTGGCAACTCGCATAGCTTTTACATCGGGCACTAAGCCTTGTTGTAAGCGTGGGTTGTGAGTGGTGATGCCCGTTGGACAGGTGTTTTTATTACACTGGAGTGCTTGAATACAGCCTAGTGCAAATAAGAAGCCACGCGCAGAAACAACAAAGTCTGCCCCCATACAAATAGCTGCAGCAACTTCGGTTGGGTTGATGAGTTTGCCAGATGCAATAACACGAATACGTTCTTTTAAACCACTGTTAATCAACTGGTTAACTAAGAGGGGCAAGCTGTCCCTTAGAGGCAGGCCTACGCTATCCATTAATGCCATAGGTGCAGCACCCGTACCGCCATCAGAGCTGTCTAGAGTAATAAAGTCAGGTGCTGAAGCGGCACCTCGCTCATTAATTTTTTCACAAAAATCTTTTAGCCAACGAGTAGTGCCTAAGACCAGTTTGAAACCCACCGGCTTACCAGTGACTTCTCGCACATGGGCAATAAAGTCGAGCAGGCTATCCATGCTATCAATTTCAGGGTGGCGATTAGGGCTAATTGAGTCTTGTCCAACTGGAATACCGCGAGTTTCAGCTATTTCTTTTGTGACCTTGCTGCCTGGCAAAATACCACCTTTACCTGGTTTGGCACCTTGAGACAGTTTGATTTCAAACATTTTTACCTGTTCTAAATCGGCTAAAGCTTTGAGCTTGGTATCATCTAATCTACCTTGATCATCTCGCACGCCGTACTTAGCTGTACCTATTTGAAAAACTATGTCGCAGCCGCCTTCTAGGTGATACTTAGATAAAGCGCCTTCACCTGTGTTCATCCAGCAGCCAGCTTTTGCCGCGCCTTTGGCTAGGGCTTGTATGGCAGGTTTAGATAGCGCACCAAAGCTCATGCCCGAGATATTTAAAAATGAAGGCGCATCAAAAGGTGTTCTGCAGTTTGGACCAATACGCAAGGGTTGGGTTTGTGCCGCATCTTTTTCTAAGGTTGGAAAAGGGCAGTTTAAAAAGTAATAGGTGCCCGGCTTGGTTAGATCACGTGTAGAGCCAAAGGCGATGGTGTTATCAATGTTTTTAGCCGCACGGTAAACCCAAGAGCGTTGCGCTCGGTTAAAGGGCATTTCTTCTCTGTCCATAGCAAAAAAATATTGACGGAAAAATTCGCCTAGGTGCTCAAAAATATAACGAAAACGACCAATTAAAGGGTAGTTACGGCGCAAAGTGTGAGTGGTTTGCTTTTTGTCGGAACGGTACATCACTAAAGCTGTAACAACTAAGCTAACAGCTAAAATAAAGAACAAACTACCTATAACAACAACAAAAATAGCCGCTGCCTGAATCCAGCTCTCATTCATGGGTTTTAGTCCAGTAGATGAATAAGCTACCTATGCTAGCTTGAAGTGATAACTAAGGCCAACTAACAACCTATTGGACAAGCAAAAAACTCATTTCTCTTGTTTTTAGCTAAGTAAAAGCTGGCTAAAAGAACTTTGATGTTGGCTAACGATGGCTTGTAAGTCACTTTTTAAAAAAGGTTGTTCAAGGGTTTGGTAGGCAGGGTCTAGGCATTGTCCTGCTCTGGCAATTTGCAAAGCTACTTTGCTCACCTGTTTCTCAGCTAGCCAATGCAAAAGATTGTTAATACCTAAGAGGTTAAAATCTTGTGGGTGGAGTGTGGTTCTTACTTGGTAGTTGCAAGCTGCGGTTTGAATTAGTTGCAAACTTTTCTCAGCTTTTTTAGCAACCCCTGGGCGGCCAGTAATACGTTGATAATCCGCAGGTTCAGCTTTTATATCTAGCCCTACCCAATCTAAATAAGGTAAAAGCTTTTCTAAGCGTGAAGGGTTAACGCCAGAGGTATGCAGGCCTACTTTAAAACCTAGCTGTTGAGTTTGTATAACCGCAGGTAAAAGTGCTGCCTGGCTGGTAGGCTCACCTCCACTAAATACCACTGCCTCTAACAAACCTCTACGGCTAGTTAAAAATGCTTCTATGGTTTGCCAGTTGGGTGTTTGTTCACCAGGCTCAGTGGTTGGCTGCTTAGTCGGTAGCATTTGCGGATTATGGCAATAGCCACAGCGTAACGGACAGCCCTGGGTAAATACCACGCAAGCTAGCCTATCTGGAAAGTCTAAGGTGGTCATGGGCGTTAACCCAGCGACCACCAGGGATGGAGTGGCTGGCATAGGTTAAATTAACTAGCCAAGCTAGCTTCAGTAAAGTGGCGGCGCTCGGCATGTTCCGACTGCTTGCCAGGGTTAAACTGAGCAACAGGGCGGTGATAGCCCATGACCCGAGTCCAAACTTCGCAGCGCTGGCGCTCGTGGTCTTCAAGTTGCAGTGGATTATTGAGGTGGGTTTGATTAGTCATTTTAAGTTTTCCTTTGGTTAGGCTGATTGCATTGCTTGGTTTAACTCAGCTTGTGCTGAGCATTTTTTTCTAAGTAATTCCTCATCACACTTAGGACAAAACTCTTGTTCTCCATCTAAATAGCCATGTACAGGGCAAATAGAAAAAGTCGGTGTAATGGTTAGGTAGGGTAAATGAAAGCGACTTAAGGCGGTTTTAACTAGCTGCTTACAGGCCTGAGTGCTGGAGATTTTTTCACGCATATACAGGTGCAAAACCGTACCGCCTGTGTAGCGTTTTTGCAGCTCATCTTGTAATAGTAAGGCTTCAAAAGGATCATCAGTATGCCCTACAGGTAACTGGCTAGAGTTAGTGTAATAGGGTTTTTTAAGCGTTCCTGCCTGAAGAATGTCTGGGTAGCGTTTAAGGTCTTCTTTTGCGAAACGGTAGGTTGTGCCCTCTGCTGGTGTTGCCTCTAGGTTATACAGGTGGCCGGTTTGCTCTTGAAATTGCTGCATTTTTTCGCGTATGTAATCAAGCAATTCTAAAGCCAAAGCTTGCCCATTAGGGTCTACCAAGCTGAGTTGATCATCACTAAAATTACGCAGCATTTCATTAATGCCATTCACACCTAGGGTTGAGAAATGATTACGCAGTGTGCCTAAATAGCGTTTGCTATAGGGGTAAAGCCCTTCGTCCATCCACTGTTGAATGGCTTGGCGTTTAACTTCTAAACCATCGCGCGCTAGCTCTAATAAATAATCCAGCTGTTTAAGTAAAGCCTGCCAGTCGTTTTTATACAGGTAACCTAGGCGGGCACAGTTAATGGTTATTACGCCTAAAGAGCCCGTTTGTTCAGCAGAACCAAATAAACCGTTACCACGCTTAAGTAGTTCTCTTACATCTAGTTGTAGGCGGCAACACATAGAGCGCACCATGTGAGGCTCTAGGTCGGAATTTAAAAAGTTCTGAAAATAGGGCAGGCCATAACGGGCGGTTAAATCAAACAACAATTCAGTGTTGGGTGAATCCCAATCAAACTCGGGGGTTATATTGTAAGTAGGAATGGGAAAGGTAAACACTCGAGACTTACTATCGCCAGCCAGCATAACTTCTAAGTAGGCTTGGTTAAGTAAATCCATTTCTTCTTGTAAATCACCGTAGGTGTAGGGTTGTTCTTCACCACCAATAACGGGTACTTGGTTGGCTAAATCTTGTGGGCAAACCCAATCAAAGGTTAGGTTGGTAAAGGGGGTTTGAGTACCCCAACGAGATGGCACATTGAGGTTATAAATAAACTCTTGAATACTTTGTTTGATTTGTGGGTAGCTAAGTTGGTCTTTACGTACAAAAGGCGCTAAATAAGTATCAAAAGAGCTAAAAGCTTGTGCCCCAGCCCACTCATTTTGTAGGGTGCCTAAAAAATTAACCATCTGCCCTAAAGCGCTAGATAAATGCTTAGGTGGGTTGCTTTCTGCACGTCCTGGCACACCATTAAAGCCTTCAAACAGTAGCTGCCTTAACGACCAGCCAGCACAGTAGCCCGATAGCATGTCTAAATCATGAATATGTAAATCACCTGAACGGTGAGCTGCACCTAGGGCGGGAGAATAAACCTCGTTTAGCCAATAATTAGCGGTGACCTTTCCAGAAACATTCAGAATCATACCCCCTAAAGAGTAACCTTGGTTGGCATTGGCTTGAACTCGCCAGTCATCACGGTGCAGGTATTCTTCAATGGCATTACGCACATCAACTTGCTGGAAAGGGGTAGGGTTTTGATTAGGCATGACTTACCACATCTGGTTAATTGGTTTTATATAAACACCATATCTAGTGGTTGTTAGTCTAGGTTAATTAGAGGTGAGTACCTTGATGAATATCAAATTTAATCAGTTGGTGTTCTTTTAAGCTAACTGCCTAGTTAAATGATAAGGATTAAAAATGTTTCCCCCATCTTTGCCTGTTAGGTTTCATAAGCTGTTAGTGGCTAGCAAGTTGCTAGCTAAACTAAATACCCACCTGCCACTTTGGGTTAAAAAAAGCTTAGTAGAAACGCGGTTAAATCAGTTATTTGCTGAAGCGCTAAAAGAAGATGAGTTTGAGTTGTTAGCAGGGCGTTATCTCAGCCTTAAAATTACAGATTTAGGCGTTGAGGTGACCTTAACCTTAAAAGATCAGTGCCTAGAATTATCAGACCAACCAGCTGAAACAGTGATTCTTGGTAACTGGCCAGCTTTTGTACAGCTAGCCTTGCGTAAAGAAGACCCAGATGGTTTGTTTTTTCGCCGTCTGTTGTTAATAGAGGGGGATACCGAGCTAGGCTTAGGCGTTAAAAACCTGCTCGATAGTTTAGATTGGTCCTTAGATAAAGGCTGGTTAGGCAGTGCTTTAAATCGAATGGCGGTTATAAATTAGGGTTAATTTGTTGACCACCCGGCTCACCAAACCAGTAGCCATTGCAAGAATCTACTTCAACCAACTTTAAAGGGTCACTGCTGGGCAGCTGACCTTGGCGAGCTAAATCAAACTTATCCACAACCTCTTTTAAGCCTTGATAAATTGGACTAAGGCGTAAATGGCTCACCCCTAGTTGCTGCATATCGGGTAGTTGCTGAATTAAGTTATGGCAAGCACCAGACAGGGTTTGTATTCCATTCAGTGTAAATAACTGTTGGTCTTCTTGAGTTTTTAAAGGCAAGCCAGCTGGGTAGTCTAAGCAAACAAACTGGCAGCGGTCTTTTGGTAAATTATGGTGGCGAGCGGTAAAACACCTTGCCGACCAAGCTAGCGGCAAATGCCCAAAAGCAAAAACTTCAGTTTCAATTTTTGGATTGTTTTGCTGAATAAAAGCCTGCTGGTCAGCCAAGGTAGAGCGAGATAATTCCACAGGAAAACACCAGCGCTGCATCCCTTGTTCAGCTAGCTTTTGCAAAGTAGCGGCGTTGTATATGTTAATGGCTGCACCAGCAACAAAAGGTAGCTCTAACTCTTTGCAGACTTGTACAGCACTTAAATCATTGGCTTCAATCAACCAGTTGTTATTTTTATCTTTAACGGCTTCTAGCAACTTATTGAGAGAGCGTAAATCAGCTGTTGATTCTAATAATGTTTGGGTTGCTATCACCACTTCTTTACCCGCAGCGCTTAAAGCATCTGCAATAGCTAGCCAGTCAGCTTGTTTTAATTCACGCCTACGCGAGCAGACAGTTTCACCTAAATAAACCGTGTCTACCGGCCAGTCAGCAACCTGTCCATAAAACTGGTGAACGTCTTTAATGGGCCAAAAATAAAGTAGGGGGCCAAGAGTGAGCTTCATTGAATTACTCCAGTAACAAGGATTATTTCCAGCGGCGATGGTAGGCACCTAAGGTGGTGCTAGAGCCTTCAGATAAACTGCTGAGTGTTTTTTGCCAAGGCGTTGCCAGCTTAAAGTCATCTTGTTGTTCTTCTAATGCATCTAAGGCTTGCCGCCAAACTTCGACAATTTGTTTAACGTAGGCAGGGCTGCGCTGGCGGCCTTCTAATTTTATAGCGGCAATACCCATTTTTTTAAGTTGTGGCAGAAGGTTTAGCGTGTTCAAACTGGTGGGTTCTTCTAAGGCATGGTAGGTGGCTTCACCCACGTTAAAACGCCCTTTACATAAGGTGGGGTAACCGGCATTTTCATCTTTTTGATAGCGGTCGATTAGGGTTCCGTTTAGCCTAGATTCTAAACCCTTGGGTGTGTCTTCCCAGCGTACGGCTTTGGCAGGTGAGCAAGCACCTTTAGAATTAGGCGACTCATCGGTTAAGTAAGAAGAAAGGTAACAACGACCTTCCACCATAATGCATAGGCTACCGAAGCCAAAAACCTCTAATTCCACGGGTGAGCTTTTAACTAGGTCTGCAACCTGTGCTGCAGACAATACCCTAGGTAAAACAGCCCGTTTAATTCCAAAATTGTCAGCATGAAACTGTAAAGCAGCGGCAGTGGTTGCCGAGCCTTGTACTGATAAATGCCGATTGACGCTTGGGTGCTTGTGAGTGGCGTAATCTAGCAAGCCAATATCAGCCAAAATAAGCGCATCAACACCTAGGTTAGCTGCTTGGTCTACAGCTCTAGTCCATTCGTTCCAACCTGCGGGTTGTGGGTAGGTGTTAATGGCACAGTAAACTTTACAACCTCGGCTGTGCGCATAGTGAATACCTTCAGCAGCTTTTTTTTCACTAAAGTTAAGGCCAGCAAATTGGCGAGCATTGGTTGAATTACGAAAGCCTAGGTAAACAGCGTTAGCGCCTTGATCTACTGCGACTTTAAGTGCTGGCAGGCTACCAGCTGGGCAAACCAGCTCCATGCTTGAACTCCTAAAGAAGGGTGGGGCTTAAGTATGTTGTAATTAAAAAAAAGCAGGCTGATTTTAATCAAGAAATAATTCGCAAAAAAAAGCCCGAAGGGGGAGATCTTCGGGCCAAGTGGCAGATAAAATTATCTGGCATGAGCTGATTTAATATAGCGCCTAAGCTGGTTTGGCACTTGATACTTATCAAGCTATAAAATTAAATTATTGGTTAAAAATAATTCAGGGTCATTGATTATTATCTCACGCTTATTTGTGCTGATAAGGTTGTTCTCTTTTAAGTCAGACAAAATTCTAGAAAAAGTTTCAGGCTTCATTCCTAGGTAAGAGGCTATTTGGTATTTAGGTATGGGTAGAACAATGTTGCTAGTGGTAGCTAGGGTGTTTTTGTCACAAATACTTTTAAGGTAGGTAATCACCCTTTGTCGAGCATTGCCCGTTGTGACTACTTCAATTTCAGTGAAGTGTTTAGACCTTTTTTCTGCTAGGTAGCTTAAAAAACTGAGTGCAGATAAATTATTGCGCTCCAATGTTTTTAAATACAGTTGAGCAGAAAAGCTAATTAGGCGTGTGGGTGTAGTGGTTTCTGCAAAGTGTCCAAAGGTTTTTTCATCGGTAAATACTTCGTGTTCACCTATGGCTTGTAGTTTGGTGGCATTGCCTACTATGCGTTCAGTGCCGTCTTCAGCTAGTGTAAATAGCTTAACTGCGCCTTCAATCACTAAATAAAAGCGTTCACAAACTTCACCTTCGCTGTAAATGCTGGTGTGCGTTTGTAGCTCGTGGTGCCTTGCTTTCGTTAGAATAATTTCAAAGTCAGCCTTGTTTATTTTTTTAAACAAGGGGTGGCTGCGTACCAAGCAGCGCATGTCACACAAACCATTGACAGGGCCAAGATTCGAGTGCTTTTTACAAGCAATGCTTGGTAATACACAGTTTCTAATAGGCTTTCTGGTTGCAGTAAAATTAACTTTTGGTTGGTTCATAGTTTATGCCTCAGTTGCAAAACTACTGCACAAGAGGTGAGTCGGACTGCCCCATATCAATGCCAAGCACTGGAGCGCTACTGGCTAAGGCTTGTAGGTAGTGGCGTAAGGCTGTACGTGTAGCATTCTCTTGCAAGTATTGGCGAATTTTGGGTGCTGCCACTTCATAAGGTAGGGCTTGGCCTTCTTCGCTTTGGTCAATATAAACCAGGTGATAACCGTAGCGGCTTTCAATCGGTTGCTGGTGTAAACCAATCGGCAGGTTCCAAATTTGTCGTTCAAACTCAGCAACTGTTTGCCCGCGTGAAATTTGTCCTAAATGGCCACCTTGGTTTTTGGATTCGCAAACAGAATAACTAGCAGCTAGCTCTGTAAAGCTGTTTGGATTGCTTGTTAGTTTTTCTATTAAACTTTTAGCGACTTGAAGCTGCTGGTCACGGGCAATAGCATCATCGGGTGCAGCGGCTAACAAAATGTGCTTTAAGCTAATCAATTTAGGGCTAACCATACGGCCTTGGTTTTGTTCAAAGTACCTCAAGCAGTCTTCTTCACGAATTTCAGGTAGCTGTAGTTCTTGCTCAAGTAGGTTGGCGGTCTTTTCTTCAACTGTTTCACCTTGAATAGCTAAAGCCTCAGCTTGGGTGGCGAGCAGTTTTTCGATAACCAAACTACGCGCTGCCATTTCCCAGGCTTCTTCAGCACTGGTGCTAGGGTGGTATTGCATTTCTTGCGCAATGGCCTCTTGCTTAATGTAGTCAGCACCTACCCTTACCACTGGGAAGCTAGCGTTAGAAGCTTGGTCGTTATTAATTTGGGTAATTGGGATACTTTGCATGGCGAGTTACCTTGTTAATGCTTTGGTTCTTTAACCTAGGTACTGGCTAGGTGGTATTGGTCACCCAGCCAGTTTTTAGTCAATCACTTAATCAAGCGCGTTTGCGTACTAGCTGATAGCGACGAGTAATGTATTCCAAAGGCACACTCCAAATATGCACTAGGCGTGTGAAAGGGAAAATAACAAAGAGTGTCATACCCAAGAAGATGTGCAGCTTAAATATGGGGTGGATACCTATCATATAATTAGCTGGATTACCCTGTAGGGTGACAACCGACTGTGCCCAATGAGATAGCTGCTTCATAACTGAACCATCCATGTGACCTAGGCTAATGAAAATGGTCATTAGGCCTAAGGAAACTTGAATAAACAGTATAGCGATAACCAGTAGGTCAGCAGTGCTACCTGTAGCGCGTACATAGGGGTCGGTTAAGCGGCGCTTCAGTAAAAGTGCTGCACCTACCCAACACATCACACCTGCTATACCACCTATCACAATAGCCATGGTTTGCTTGGTTGTAGCGGTCATAAAAGGTTCATAAACCCAAGATGGGGTTAACAAACCTACTAGGTGACCAAAGAAAATGGTAATAATACCGACGTGAAACAGGTTGCTTGCTAAACGTAGGCCTTTTTTACTCACCATTTGGCTAGAGCCAGCTTTCCAAGTGTATTGAGCCTGGTCATAGCGTATCCAGCTGCCAATCATAAAGATCGCCATAGCCATATAGGGGTAAACCCCAAATACTAAGGTGTTTAAGTAATTCATAAGAACTCTCCTCTAGGTGCAGGCTCTTGCACATACAAGGGCTGAACCTTACCTAAGTCACTACGGCGCTGTTTCACTGCTTGAGACTCACCGCAGGATGCGCCTTGATCATCGACAAAACGCACCATTTCCTCTTCCCAAACCTTATCGAGTGCTTCAGGTGTGTCGTCTCTTTCTTCTGCTGCAACGGTTAGTGCCAGTTGCTGCCAGTCTGCTTCTTCACCTGCTAAAGCAACGAGGGTGTTGAAGATGGCGGCATAGTTACTTTCACGCTGTTTTAGGCGTTCAGCAACTAGGGCTAAAATGTGGCTAATAGAAGCTAACCACTGGAAAATCTCTTCAGACTCTCGGGTTGATAAGAACTCTAAGAACAAGGGCAGATAGTCTGGCAGTTCTCGCGTATCTATCTCTAAACCGGCTTGTTGATATTCGTTCATTAAATCGACCATGGCTTGGCCACGATCGCGTGATTCACCATGTACATGCTCAAATAAGAGCAGCGAGGTCGCACGCCCGCGATCAAAGGTCGCCACATAGCTTTCTTGGCTATCTAACAAGTCATTGCTGCATAGCTCATCTACTAAAGCGATAAGCGAGGGTCGACTTGCATCAGGCAAACTAGGGTCGTTCTGCAAGATTTCATCGATCTCCTGCTGAGCTGCAATCAGCTCAGCAGTGGGATAATCCAGCAGACGTGCCAGTAGGGCTAAACTTCGCATGAATTATCTCCTTAGTCTTTTAATAATGCAGGGTCGACTTGCTGAACAGCACCGATTTTTTCAACCATGGTTGTGGTGGTTTTATTGCCACCAAACAAGCTGAACTTGCTGTCGCCATGGCAACCATCACCAAAGCTGAAGCCGCAGCCGTTACGCTCTGGGTAAGCTTCACGGGCTTGCTCTCTATGGCTGGTTGGAATCACAAAGCGATCTTCGTAATCAGCTATAGCTAAGTAGCGGTACATATCTTCAGCTTGCGCTTTAGTTAAGCCTACTTCTTCTAATGCGCGTAGGTCTTCAACCCCTTCAACCTGCTGCGCTCGCTTGTACTCACGCATCGCCATTAGGCGCTTAAGTGCAAGCAAGATGGGCTTTTCATCGCCTGCAGTTAACAGGTTAGCTAGGTAGCGAACAGGAATTCTTAAGCTATCAACATCTGGCAATACGCCACTGTGCCCAAGATTACCTGCATCCACCGCTGACTGAATGGGGGATAGCGGTGGCACATACCAAACCATAGGCAGGGTACGGTATTCAGGGTGCAAGGGCAGAGCCAAGCGCCAATCCATTGCTAACTTCCAAACGGGTGATGCTTGAGCCGCTTTAAGTACGTTTTCAGTAATACCATCTTTGCGAGCCTGAGCAATCACTTCTGGGTCGTGCGGATCTAAGAAGATTTCTAATTGCTTTTCGTACAAGTCGCCCTCATCTGGAGTGCTGGCTACTTCTTGAATGCGGTCAGCGTCATATAGCAGCACACCTAGGTAACGAATACGGCCCACACAGGTTTCTGAACAAACCGTTGGCATACCTGCTTCAATGCGTGGGTAACAGAAGATGCACTTTTCAGACTTACCGCTTTTCCAGTTGTAGTAAATCTTTTTGTAAGGGCAGCCACTGATACACATACGCCAGCCACGGCATTTATCTTGGTCAATCAGTACAATACCGTCTTCTTCACGCTTATAAATTGCACCGCTAGGACAAGAAGCCACGCAGGTAGGGTTAAGGCAGTGCTCACATAGGCGGGGCAGATACATCATGAAGGTGTTTTCAAACTGCCCGTAGATGTCTGCTTGTACCTTGTCAAAGTTTTTATCTTTGCGGCGCTTAGCAAATTCAGTACCTAAGATTTCTTCCCAGTTAGGGCCCCATTCAATCTTGTTCATCCGCTTGCCAGTAATAACAGAACGTGGGCGAGCGACTGGCTGGTGCTTAACATCACCAGCGGTATGTAAATGCTGATAATCAAAATCGAAGGGCTCGTAATAGTCGTGAATATCAGGCAAGTCTGGGTTGCCAAAGATATTCGCTAGAACACGGAATTTACCGCCAATACGAGGTTCAATTTTGCCGTCATTGCGTCTAATCCAGCCACCATTCCATTTGTCTTGGTCTTCCCAATCTTTGGGGTAACCAATACCCGGCTTGGTTTCTACGTTATTGAACCAGGCGTATTCCATACCTTCACGGCTGGTCCAAACGTTTTTACAGGTTACAGAGCAGGTGTGGCAGCCTATACATTTGTCTAGGTTGAGCACCATGCCAACTTGAGAGCGAATTTTCATTTCACTGCCTCCTGCTGATAATCGTTACCTTCACCATCTAACCAATCAACACGCTTCATTTTGCGTACGATGACAAATTCGTCACGGTTAGAGCCAACGGTTCCGTAGTAGTTAAAACCATAAGCTTGGTGCGCATAGCCACCAATCATGTGAGTTGGTTTAGGGCAAGCACGAGTTACTGAGTTATGAATACCACCGCGTGTACCAGTCACTTCAGAACCAGGAATATTTACGATACGTTCCTGGGCGTGATACATCATCACCATGCCAGGCATAACCCGCTGACTAACAACAGCCCTTGCAGCGATAGAGCCGTTAGCATTAAACGCTTCTATCCAGTCGTTATCTTCAACACCTATTTCTTTAGCGTCATCTTCACTTAGCCACACAATTGGGCCACCACGTGAAAGAGTTAGCATTAATAGGTTGTCGCTATAAGTACTGTGAATACCCCATTTTTGGTGAGGTGTTAAGAAGTTCAATGCCTTCTCAGGGTTGCCATTAGGTTTAGCATTCAGCAAAGGTGCTGCTGTTTTGGTATTAATGGGTGGACGGTAAGAAACAAAGCTTTCGCCAAAGTCACGCATCCAAGGGTGGTCTTGGTAAAGCTGCTGACGACCGGTTAAGGTGCGGAAAGGAATCAGCTCGTGAATGTTGGTGTAACAAGCGTTGTAAGAAACGTGCTCATCTTCTAAGCCAGACCAGGTCGGGCTAGAGATAATCTTACGTGGCTGAGCAACAATATCGCGGAAGCGAATCTTTTCGTCTTCTTTTGGTTTAGCTAGGTGAGTGTGCTCTAGGCCAGTAATGTCTGAGAGCGCCTGCCAAGCTTTTACTGCAACTGCACCATTGGTTTCTGGTGCTAGGGTTAAAATAACCTCAGCAGCATCAATGGCCGAATCAATTTTTGGACGACCTTCAGAAGAGCCTGTTAATTGTTTGTGGTTAAGCTGTCCTAACAACTCAATTTCAGAGTCGGTATTCCAGTTAATGCCTTTACCACCGTTACCTAGTTTGTCTAAAGCTGGGCCAAGTGAAGTAAAGCGTGCATAAGTTTCAGGATAATTACGCTCAACGGTAATTAGCGAAGGTGCTGTTTTGCCAGGAATAAGTTCACACTCGCCTTTTTTCCAGTCTTGCACTTCAAATGCCTGACCTAGTTCTCCGGGTGAGTCGTGTTGTAGAGGCAAGGTAACTAGGTCGGTTTCTTCGCCTAGGTGACCCACACAAGCTTTAGAAAAAGCTTTGGCTATGCCTTTATAAATCTCCCAGTCACTACGAGCTTCCCAAGCTGGGTCAGTTGCCGCAGTTAAAGGGTGAATAAAGGGGTGCATGTCTGAAGTATTCAGGTCATTTTTTTCGTACCAGGTAGCGGTAGGAAGAACAATGTCTGAATAAAGGCAGGTAGTTGACATACGGAAGTCGAGAGTCACTAACAAGTCTAACTTGCCATCTTGTGGGTCATCACGCCATTCAACTTCTAAAGGCTTCTCACCACCTTCTTGCCCTAAGTCTTTACCCTGCAAACCATGCTTGGTGCCTAACAAGTACTTAAGCATGTATTCATGCCCTTTACCGGACGAACCTAAGAGGTTGGAACGCCAAATAAATAGGTTGCGAGGGAAGTTTTTAGGGTCATCGGGAGACTCAGAAGCAAAAGCAATTTCGCCAGATTTAAGTGCTTTAACTGTGTAGTCTTCAGGTGATAAACCAGCTGCTTTAGCTTTTTCGGCAATGCGTAAAGGGTTGGTATTTAGCTGAGGTGCAGAAGGCAACCAGCCCATGCGTTCTGAACGAACGTTAAAGTCGATTAAATTACCCTTATATTTTTCAGGGTTAGCCATAGGTGACAGTATTTCGCTCACTTCCAACTTCTCATAGCGCCACTGGCTAGAGTGGTTATAAAAGAAAGAAGTACCATTCATGTGACGTGGAGGACGTGTCCAATCACTACCAAAGGCAAGGGGTAGCCAGCCTGTTTGTGGGCGAAGCTTTTCTTGACCCACATAGTGAGCCCAACCACCACCACTTTGACCAATACAGCCACAGAATATAAGCATATTCATTAGGCCGCGGTAGTTCATGTCCATGTGGTACCAGTGGTTCATACCAGCGCCCACAATAATCATCGAGCGACCTTTGGTTTTGTTCGCTGTATCAGCAAACTCACGCGCAATACGAATCACTGTTTCGCGTGGGACACCGGTGATTTGTTCCTGCCAAGCTGGGGTGTAAGGCGCTATTTGATCATAACTAGTTGCACCATCGTCATCACCTAAGCCACGGCTAATACCGTAGTTGGCAATCATTAAGTCATAAACGGCGGCTACTTTTACTTGGCTACCATCGGCCAGTTGAAGGTTGCGCACGGGTAGGGTGTGCTTAACAACATTGTTGTGTTCAACGTGCTGCCAGTGCTCATGCTTGATACCACCAAAATAGGGAAAGCCTACGGTGACCTTGTCATCATGCGCATCAATTAAACTTAAACGCAGCTTAATGTCTTTTTGGTCTACATTGGCTTTTTGCTCTAAGTTCCAGCGACCTTTTTCACCCCAGCGGAAACCGATAGAGCCATTAGGTGTAACGTACTTGTCTGACTCTTCGTCTATAGCAATGGTTTTCCAGTCAGGATTATTTTCTTGGCCTAGCTGGTCAGCAAAGTCGCTAGCGCGTAAAAAACGACCTGGCGCATAAACACCATCATCGCGTTCTTCCAACATAACCAAGTAGGGCATGTCGGTGTAACGGCGCACATAGTCGGTAAAATATTCACTCGGGTTGTCTAGGTGAAACTCTTTAAGAATAACGTGACCAAAAGCCATGGCTAAAGCAGCATCAGTACCCTGTTTAGGGTTAATCCACTGGTCAGCTAATTTGGCAACTTCGGCATAGTCAGGGGTAATGGCTACGGTTTTAGTGCCCTTGTAGCGAACTTCGGTAAAGAAGTGAGCATCAGGCGTACGGGTTTGAGGAACGTTAGAACCCCAAGCAATAATGTAGTTACTGTTATACCAGTCAGCCGATTCTGGAACGTCGGTTTGCTCACCCCAAGTCATAGGAGAGGCTGGAGGCAAGTCACAGTACCAGTCATAGAAACTGAGGCAGACACCGCCAATTAAAGACAAGTAACGGCTACCTGCAGCGTAGGAAATCATTGACATGGCAGGAATAGGTGAGAAGCCAATAATGCGGTCTGGGCCGTGCTCTTTGGCAGTGTAGACGTTAGATGCAGCAATTAGCTCATTCACTTCTTCCCAGTCAGAACGTACAAAACCACCTAAACCACGGCGCTCTTTGTACTGTTTAGACTTCACTGGGTCTTGAACAATAGAAGCCCAAGCTTCGACTGGGTCACTAAACTCTTGTTTAGCCTTGCGCCAGAGTTGAATCAGTGACTTGCGCATTAATGGATATTTAAGGCGGTTCGCGCTATACATGTACCAAGAGTAGCTAGCACCACGAGGGCAGCCACGAGGTTCATGGTTAGGTAAATCTGGGCGGGTACGTGGATAGTCAGTTTGCTGGGTTTCCCAAGTTACTAGGCCATTTTTAACGTAAATTTTCCAGCTACAAGACCCAGTACAGTTAA
This sequence comes from Marinospirillum insulare DSM 21763, assembly GCF_000686905.1. Lineage (GTDB taxonomy): Bacteria > Pseudomonadota > Gammaproteobacteria > Pseudomonadales > Halomonadaceae > Marinospirillum > Marinospirillum insulare. The sequence goes on along the minus strand of NZ_JMLW01000011.1, from coordinate 58,953 downwards.
CACCATGCGTAGAGCGCACAATTTTATCGTGCTGCCAGCGTTGACGATAACCATCTTCCCAGTCACGGTTGGTTACTTGTGTTTCGCCATGCCCATCAGCAAAGGGCACCCTTGATTTCTTAAAATAATTCAGTCGATCGATGAAGTGACTCATAGTCGCTCTCCCGGACTCCTCAGGATAAAAAGACAGTTGATAGATTTATAAAAACCGATAAAACTGCCCGCTACACAACTGAGTTTGTACTAGCTTTTAAAAAAATACTGTATGAATACCACCAGAAATAGCCAAAATACCCCTTAAGAGATACTCTGGGTTTAGGTGTTTTATGGGAAGGTAGTTACTCAATAACCCAAGAGTGAAGTGTGTGAGAAAAAAGTCTCTAGTCACCCGCATTGCAGTCCACATGGTCATTATTAGTTTTATGGCCCTAACCAGTATCTTGGTTTCTTATGTAGTTTCTGACCGTATGAAAGGTGATGCAGCGGCATTAAATATTGCTGGTTCTTTGCGTATGCAAACTTTTCGCATTGTTAACAGTCTGCAAGAAATTCGTTTAGATAATGATGTTAAAGCAGAAGCGAATGAAAAATTAATCAAAGCCACGAAGGGTTTTGTAGAAAGGCTAAAAAATAAAGAGTTGGTTGATTCAATACCTCGTTCTAATGATCATAGTTTGCATCTTTTGTATGAAGCCGTAGTAGATAAGTGGCAAACAAATATAAACCCTAAACTTACCGAAGTTGGTTCTAGTAGTGCTTATGAGTTAATTGAATTAGAAGCTTTGCTGGATTCGCAATACCATTTAATTGACAACATGGTCTCTTCCTTAGAAAAAAGTACCGACAATAAAGTTAAGCTGCAAATATTTATTCAAACCACTTTTATGTTGTTAGCCTTGGTCGCTATTCTAATAGCCTTTTTAGACATTAGAGAAAAAGTGGTTATCCCCTTAGCTAAACTAATGGCGCAAGTTAAAGAGGTGCGCCGAGGTAACTTTGTCGTTCGCAAGCAGGCTAAGAATAATGATGAGTTATCAGACCTAGGTGAGGCGGTTAATGATATGTCGCGAGACCTCTCGCTTAACTACCGTAGTTTAGAAAAACTCGTTTCTCAAAAAACACAAGAACTAGAACGTAGTCATCAAGCCTTGCAGCTGCTACACGATACTGGGCGGTTGCTCTATGAAAATAGCGATAATATTTGCCACAATGCTGTTCCTATGTTGAAAAAACTAGAAGAGTTAATCGATATAGGCTCGATAAATCTTTATTTAGATGACCAGCAAAAAAGCATTAAGGTGATGACGACTCTAAGTGCGACTCGGCCTGTTTATTGCCGTAACTTAGACTGTTCAGCTTGTATAGATAAAAGCTCTTTAACCAATGTAACCATTGCCGGTGGACACGAGCATATGTATTTACCTGTTGCCACAGCAGGTAGACGTTTAGGCACTCTAGATGTTGCCTATCCCTTAGGTCGCCAGTTAAGCCAAAGAGCAGTGCGACTATTGCAAACTTTAGCCGATCAATTAGCAACTGCGGTTTATATTCAGCAGCAAATGCAAGAAGGTCAGCAGCTTTCTTTGTTAGAAGAGCGCAGTATTATTGCCCGTGAGCTGCATGATTCCTTAGCACAGTCACTTTCTTATTTAAAAATTCAAATCAGCCGCTTACAAAAACAACAAAAGAAAGAGAATGCCTCTGAAAAACAGCAAGAAACACTGGGAGAAGTTCGCGCAGGTGTTAGTAATGCTTATCGCCAACTACGCGAGCTCCTAACCACCTTCCGTTTGGAGCTAGATAAACCAGGCTTGAGATCTGCTATAGAAAAAACGATCGAGGAGTTCTCAGAGCGCTTAGGTTTTAATATTTTTGTAGAATTTGATCTGCCCTCAGACTTATTAAGCCCAAATGAAGAAATTCATGTGTTGCAAGTGATTAGAGAAGCACTCTCCAATGTGGTAAAGCATGCAAAGGCAACCAATGTTAAGGTTTTAGTGGGCAGAAAAGGCGATGAGGTCGAGGTGGCAATAGAGGATAACGGCCGAGGGTTTAAAGAAGCTAGCTCACCAGACCAACATTATGGCTTAGTGATTATGCGTGACAGGGCTTTAACCCTAGGAGGTAAAATCAATCTTTATAACCGTAGAGGGGGTGGCGTTGGGTTGTATTTAAGCTTTATACCTGCCTCGCTACAGCTGCAGTCAGCAAGCACACCAGCCTAAAGGCATAAAATTTTAGTGGGATTAAAAAATGAGTGAAGAGCAAGCAAAGATCATTATTATTGACGACCATCCGCTTTTGCGTAAAGGCATAAAGCAGCTAATAGAAGATGAAGAAGATTTGCTGTTGGTGGGTGATGTTGGTAGTCCAGAAGAAGGTGTGAAAATTGCTTTAGAGCTAGATCCAGATTTGATTCTTTTAGATTTGAATATGCCAGGCACCAACGGTATAGAGGTGCTCAAGCAGTTAAGAGCAGAAGGCGTTGCATCACGAATAGTTATGTTTACTGTATCTGACCATGAGGAAGACGTGGTAGCGGCTTTAAAGTCAGGTGCTGATGGTTACTTATTAAAAGATATGGAGCCAGAAGATCTATTAGAAGAATTGCGCCAAGCGGCCTTGGGTAAAATGGTGGTGAGCGAAAGGTTAACCACACTTTTGGCCAAAGCCTTGCGTAATCAGCGCTCAGCTACTTCTGGTCCAGATATTGCCAATTTAACTGCACGCGAAATGCAAATAATGCGCTTAATTGCTGAAGGCTTATCTAACAAAATGATTGCCAGGCGCTTAGATGTAACCGAAGGCACAGTAAAAGTGCATGTAAAAAACCTACTCAAAAAAATGCAGCTACGCTCAAGAGTTGAAGTGGCAGTTTGGGCGGTGCAAGAAGGCGTGACACGTCATCCAGAGTAGATTTAACTTTTGCTAATAAGTACCTACAAAAATCTAATGGGTCAGTTTTTTATAGAAAACCAAAGGTAAATTCAAGAAAACACTTTAAAAACAAAGAGATGGACTTTCTGTCGGGCTATTACTTAATGAGTAGAAGACAAAAACTACCTATTTTGGGCAACTACTTTTTTAATTGTTAAAGCGTATCTTTATTTCTGTAAGTGGCAGCTTTGTATTCACTACGGAAAAGAGATACGACCATGGCTAAAACAAATCAAGACATACATGATTGGGATGTCGAGAATGAGACCTACTGGCAAGAAAAAGGTCAAAAAATCGCTAATCGCAATCTATGGATATCCATTCCTAGCCTGTTAATCGGCTTTGCAGTTTGGTTAATGTGGGGAATGATTACCGCCCAAATGCAAAATTTGGGTTTTTCTTTTAGTGTTGAACAGCTTTTCACACTAACCGCCATTGCTGGCTTATCGGGTGCAACCCTGCGTATTCCAGCTTCTTTTATGATAAGCATAGCGGGTGGTCGTAACACCATCTTTTTGACCACAGCCCTGCTAATGTTTCCAGCCTTGGGAACAGGCTTAGCATTAATGAATCCGTCGACCCCTTTAATCGTCTTCCAAGCTTTGGCTTTATTATCGGGTATAGGTGGCGGTAATTTTGCTTGCTCTATGAGTAACATCAGTACTTTCTTTCCAAAAAGTAAACAGGGCTATGGTTTGGGTATGAATGCTGGCTTAGGTAACTTTGGGGTTACTACCATGCAGATTCTTATACCCTTAGTTATGACCGTGGGCGTATTTGGTTTTTTAGCTGGTGAACCTTTAGCCTTACAAAAAGCCAGCGGTACTTTAATTGGTCGTATAGAAGCGGGTACCAATACTTGGATTCAAAATGCTGGGTTTGTGTGGCTGGTTTTCTTAATACCTTTAGCTTTTGCTGGCTGGTTGGGTATGAATAACCTGCGTGTTATTACACCTAATCCAGGTACTCCCTTTGCTGCCTTTAGTAAAATTCTTGGCTTGTATTTAGTGGGTATTATTACCTCCATTGTTGGTGTAATGGCGCTTAACTATATGAGCATGTGGGTAGCTTTACCCTTAACTATCCTGCTCACAGTATTTTTATTAAAAATAATACCTGGTGATATTAAGCCCAACATTAAAAAGCAGTTTAGTATTTTTTCTAACAAGCACACCTGGTCTATGACCGTGCTTTATATATTAACCTTTGGCTCATTCATTGGTTTCTCAGCAGCTCTACCTCTATCTATCAGTGTTATTTTTGGCAACTTAATGCAGGTTGATGCTGATGGCAATGTGCTGCGTGTGGTGAATGATAATGCGCCTAGTGCGCTTACTTGGTCTTGGATAGGTCCATTTGTAGGTGCGCTTATTCGCCCTGTGGGTGGTTGGATTTCAGACAAGGTGGGCGGTGCCATCGTTACGCAGATTATTTCTGTGGTTATGGTTTTTGCTTCAGTAGCAACTGGCTATGTAATGATGTTGGCCTACAACTCTAATGACCCTAATAGCTACTTTTATACTTTCTTAATACTTTTTGTGGTGCTGTTTGCCGCCAGTGGTATAGGTAACGGCTCTACCTTCCGAAGCATAGGGGTTATTTTTAACCAACAACAAAAAGGCCCTGTTTTAGGCTGGACTTCTGCCGTTGCTGCTTATGGTGCTTTTATTGCACCCATTGTTATGGGTGATCAAATACGCGCAGGAACACCAGAAATGGCTATGTATGGCTTTGCGGTTTTTTATGCGCTTTGTCTGGTGGTTAACTGGTGGTTCTACCTTCGCAGTAATGCCTACGTAAAAAACCCCTAAAGATCCACTCTGCCTCTGTTGATAACGGGGGCAGTTAATGTTTGAGGATATCAAAATGAAACTACTGATTGCCTACGACGGATCAAGAAATGCCAAGCTGGCTTTAGCGCAAACCCTGTCATTGTTTGGGGCACAAAACCCAGTCATTTTATTGATGGCCGTTGCTGAGAACCCACGCGCTGCCTCGGATGCAAACGAAGACTTATTTCAGCAAGAGTACAGCGAATTAAAACAAGCTTTAGAGGAAGGTAAGGCATTTATAGAAGAACAAAACCTGAGCTGTGAGTTGATTATGGCAGAAGGTGATCCTAGAAAAATGCTGCTTCAAGCTTCCAAAAAAATTGTACCCAACTTGTTGATAGTTGCACGGCATAGCCACCAACCTGACGGTGGATTTATTGCTCAATCTTTAAGCTATTTTGTTGATGAATTGGATTATATGACGCTAGGAAGTGTGACTTCTTTCCTTGCTCGCAGAGTGGAATGCCCTTTGTTAATTCTACCTAGCCCATAATAAAAGGAAGCATTGCTATGAAAGTTTCCGCAGTATTCAAATTTAGAAGCCCTGAAATTCGCGCATTACACCTTACTTGGATCGCTTTTTTTATAACTTTCTATGTTTGGTTTAATATGGCTCCTTTGGCTAGTAGCATGTTAAAAAGTGTTGACTGGCTTACCCGTGACGATCTTCGACTCTTTGCTATTTGTAACGTGGCGTTGACTATACCTGCACGAATTATTGTGGGTATGGCGTTAGACCGCTTTGGCCCACGCCGAGTTTTTTCGGTGTTGATGGTTACCATGTCAATTCCTGCCCTAGCTTTTGCTTTTGGTTCTACTCTTACCCAGTTATTGGTTTCGCGTTTAGTGCTGAGTTCTATTGGTGCAAGTTTTGTGGTGGGTATTCACATGACAGCTTTATGGTTTAAGCCCAGAGATATAGGTTTTGCCGAAGGCTTTTATGCTGGTTGGGGTAATTTTGGTTCAGCCGCTGCGGCTATGTCTTTACCGACCATTGCTTTAACTATGTACGGTGGCGACGATGGCTGGCGCTGGGCAATTGCTCAAAGTGCCGTAGTAATGGCAGCTTACGGTGTTTATTACTGGTTTGCTATTAGTGATGGGCCAGATGAAAAAGCTCACCGTAAGCCAAGAAAAACCGCTGCACTAGAAGTCAGCACTTGGGGCGATATGATCAAGCTTATGCTTTGGACAGTGCCGTTGATAGGTGTCTTGGCTATCCTAGTTTGGCGTATTGAAAACATGGGTTATATAAATGCCACAGGTGCTTGGATAGCCTACGCGGTTATTGGCTTAGTGGTTATTTACCAGTTAGTACAAATACTGCGTGTGAATGTGCCAATTTTAAAGAAGGGTGTGCCAGAAGATGATCGCTATAGCTTTAATAGTGTGGCAGCGCTTAACTCTACCTACTTTGCTAATTTTGGTGCTGAATTAGCGGTTGTTTCTATGTTGCCCATGTTTTTTGAAGAAACTTGGGGGCTTAATGCGGCAACAGCCGGTTTAATTGCCGCTTCTTTTGCCTTTGTTAACCTGGTAGCTCGCCCTATGGGAGGGATGGTATCGGATCGCTTAGGTAACCGGCGCTTTGTTATGCTGAGCTATATGTTTGGTATTTCGATTGGTTTTGCGTTAATGGGAATGCTTAATTCGTCTTGGCCATTAATTATTGCCATAGCTGTCACCATCTTTACTTCCATTTTTGTACAGGGTGCAGAAGGGGCAACCTTTGGTATTATTCCTTCTATTAAACGACGGGTAACGGGTCAAATATCTGGCATGGCAGGTGCTTATGGCAATGTGGGTGCCGTGGTTTACCTAACCCTGTTTACTTATGTCACCCCTAGCCAGTTCTTTTATATTATTGCTGGTGGTGCTTTTGTGAGTTGGCTTATATGTTTGGTTTGGCTAAAAGAGCCGGAAGATGCTTTTGGAGATGAGTACTATATTTCATCCGTGGATAGAATGATTGCAGAGCAAGAAGCCCAGCAAGGTAAATAATAAACCATAAAAAACCGCCAAGCATTTTTAAGCGCTTGGCGGTTTTTTTATTGCTAGAAAAAAACTAACTGGGTCTAAAAGCCTTAATAACAGACTCATCACACTCAAGGTAAGGGCCTTCCATAATATCGATACAGCAAGGAATCGCAGGAAAAACTGCATCCAAGCACTGACGAATAGCTTTAGGTTTGCCTGGTAGGTTTAAAATAAGACTGCTAGCTCTTAAGCCAGCTGTTTGACGGGATAAAATAGCCGTTGGTACGTATTTTAACGATTCTGCACGCATTAACTCACCAAAACCTGGCATCATCCTGTCACAAACTGCTTCGGTAGCTTCAGGAGTTACATCACGCAGTGCAGGGCCTGTACCGCCTGTGGTAATAACCAAGCAGCAGCCTTGGTAGTCAACTAGGTCTTTTAAGGTGGATTCAATTATGTCTTTTTCATCGGGAATAATTCGGTAAAATGTTTCCCAAGGACTGGTTAAATAATCTTCTAAGGTGTTAATAATCGCTTGGCCAGAAATATCTTCATAAGCACCAGAGCTAGCTCTATCACTCACGGTTACAACGCCAATACGTGCAGTTTTACTCATTCCGTTACCTCAGTATATTTCTATAAACTCACCTTCACGACTCATGGCTAAAAATTGAGATATTTTTCCTAAACGAATTTGTTCAACCATCATGTTTAAAGGTTGTACACACTCGTCACTATTTAGCGCCTGCCCTGCATGACCACTCATTGCAGAAACAAAAGCGATATCCCAAGAATGCCCAGTCGTTTCAGCCTCGGCTACAAGTGTAGCAAAACTTGCTGCTTCGTCGGGTGTTTTATCAACACAAAGAATGGGGTCGAGTGCGCCGCCTTCACCTTGCTCAAAAGCAGCTTTTTCTTCAGGTGTGGCATCGTCGGGTAATACTGCTTTAGCAAACACAAACAGCAGTCGCTGAGGGTTAGGCTCATTTTTAGCAATGCTAATAAGGTCAGTATAGTTTTCAATAGACATAAGGCAGCTCCAGCAAAGACAATAAAACATTATCTTAACAACTGCGAACCTAAGCAGGTCAGCACATAAGTGGCAGAAGAGCTACCTATTAAGAGATAGGTAGAAGACCTAATTAAATGAGTGAAATGTATATAACCTAGTGTTAATATGTAATCAATTGTTGTGAATAAAAGAGCCTCACTAATTAAATGAAACCAAATGATAAAGACTTAAATACTAGCCATCAGGCAGTAACCACTATTTTAGACAGCCTAGATGCCTTAGTTTATGTTGCAGATATGGAGACTCACGAACTTTTATTTATAAATGAGTATGGTCGAAAAAAGTGGGGAGACCCAGCAGGACGCAAATGCTGGCAGGTTTTACAAACAGATCAAACAGGCCCTTGTAGCTTTTGCACCAACCCTATATTGCTAGACAAGCAAGGCAAGCCAACAGGTGTGCAAATTACAGAAATGCAAAACACCAAAAATAATCAGTGGTATCAGTGCCGTGATCAGGCAGTGCCTTGGTTAGATGGTCGCTTAGTACGCATAGAAGTAGCTACGAACATAACTGATCGTAAGCAAATGGAAGAGGACTTGCGTAGAGCGCATTTGAAGGCAGAGCAGCTTGCCGACACTGACTCACTAACAGGCTTAAATAATCGCCGCGCTTTCTTTAACCTTGGTAAACAACTGCTTCACCAGGCAGAACGTAACCAGACGCCAGTTGCTTTAATTATGTTTGATCTAGACTACTTTAAACAAATTAATGATCAGCATGGACATGCCTTAGGTGATTTAACGCTAGTGAATATTGCACGAATTGCAGAAGATAAAATTCGTTCATCTGATGTTTTGGCCCGTATAGGTGGCGAAGAGTTTGCATTACTTATGCCGCAAACAACCTTGGAGCAGTCACTTATTTTGGCGGAGCGCCTAAGCAATGCTTTTGCAGAAAATAAAGTCACCAACCAAACTGTAGAAATAAGCTGTACAGCTAGCTTTGGAATTAGTGCTTTAGAAGCCGCTACCACTAAAAGCTTAGATGCGCTGATTGCAGAAGCAGATAAAGCTCTTTATCTTGCAAAAAATAGTGGTAGGAATCAGATAAAAGTTCATGAATAGCTATTTCTAGCTTGCTACTTAACACCCAAACCAGAAGCTTGTCGTTTGGGTGTTAAGTGTTTCAACTAGTGACTGCTCCCCGCCCTAGCGCCACGGGCGAGGCTTCCAACTTCTCAGGCAGCAACTGGTGCGCGACCAGATTGACGCTTGCCTCCATTGGCAGAGACCGACAGACCTGCGGCCTTTAATTTCAAAATACCTTGTGCCTTGATATTTAAGGCTGCATTGATGTCTCTATCTCGCCATGCCGAACAAGCTGGACACTGCCAGTTGCGTACTTCCAGCGGCAACTCTTCTAGCTTGTATCCACAGCAAGAGCAGGTCTTAGAGCTGGCAAACCACTGATCAATTTTGATCAGGTGCTTACCTTGCTCTTTCGCCTTGTACTCCAGCTTATGGATCAAGCCCGACCAGCTGGCATCGGCAATGTGCTTGGATAGCTTTTGGTTCTTCAGCATGTTTTTGACTTTTAATGTCTCGACAATCATCGCTTGGTTTTCGTCAACAATCGTTCGAGACAGCTTGTGCTGAAAATTAGCACGGGCATTGGCTAGGCGCTGATGCGCCTTGGCGAGTTTAAGTCGGGCTTTTGCACGACCTTTGCTGCCTTTTTTGCAGCGTGATAAGGCTTTTTGCTTGCGGCGCAGATTAGCGCTGGCTTTCTTCAAAAAGCGTGGATTCAACTCTTTCGTGCCGTTTGAATCAATGGCTAGGTGCGTTAAACCCATATCCAGCCCTAGCACTTTGGATTCATCTAGGCTCTGCATGGGTGTCGCTGTTTCTGCACCATCCTCATGCAGCAATGAGGCATAGTATTCACCTGTCACGGTGCAGGATAAGGTAACACTCTTGAGCTTCCCAGCCAACGCTCGGTGAATACGCGCTTTGATCGGCTGCTTTAACTTAGGCACTTTGATCCAGTCATTACCACAGCTGACACTCGTACAGTGATAGCTGGATTGCTTGCCGTGTTTACGCTTGAACTTGGGATAACGAGCAGGCAGCTTGGGATCAAAGAAGCTTTGGAAGGCTTTGTCCAGATTGATGCAGGCTTGCTGCAGGGCAATCGAATCAAAGTCTTTGAGCCAGTGATATTTGCGAGATTTCTTCGCCACGGCCAGCAGGGGCTTGAGGTCTTTTTTGGCCTTCAATTTCAGGCCATGACGCTTGTACTGGCTGCTGATGATATGCAAAGCCTTGTTGTACGCAAAGCGCACAGCACCGAACTGGCGGTTTAAAAACTCCGCCTGCTCAGATGTGGGATAGATGCGTACTTTTGTGGCCTTTAACATTTTCAGCGCTCATTGATATAATGCATATATCGTAGAGCTATTAAGGTTATATTTCAAGTGAGTGTACATCATAAAGAGTTGCTATCAGATTATCTCCGAAAACGCCACAGCGTCACCAAGCTGGTTGTACATCTGGTCTTTACTACAAAATACCGGCGAAAACTGTTCGACGGCTATATAATTGAGCAACTACACGAAGCGTTTGAGTCTATTTGTGGGAAGCTGGAATGTGACCTGCTGAAAATGGACGGTGAGATGGATCACGTTCACCTACTGATAGCCTATCCGCCGAAACTGGCGATCAGCGTTATGGTAAATAACCTGAAATCGGTTTCATCGCGCCGGATACGCATACTCAATACCCACATACCCCGGCAAAGCAAAAGTGCAGTACTCTGGTCACGGTCCTATTTTGCCTGCAGTGCAGGCGGCGCAACTATCGAAACACTGAGAGAGTATGTGCAGAGTCAAACCACACCAAAATAGAACCGCTGTGCGGTTTCCGCTTATATCCCCGCCCGATTGGGCGAGGGTTTACGCGGATTTTGCTAAAGCACTTCTTTGTTTTGGCTTTTAGCTTCTTTAGCGTCACGCCATACAGCGCGAAGTATATAAAGCAGTACGCCTAAACTTAAGGCAGGCCACATCAAAATATAAATGGAATATAAACTCGCTTTAATATCCATAACTAACCTCTTATAAAATATTTGTTTATGCAGCTATTAGTGATCGTAACTCTGCACTCTTTCGTTAATGGTGCTGAAGTCAAATCTTGGTGCTTTACTCATTAAGCTCATCACTGTACAGACCAGCGTACTAACACCAAAGGCTGTTAAAGAAGCGAGTAAAACCGTGTACTCACGCATAAAGCCTAGGTTAAAGTAAAGTGCCGCAATGCCTGCTAAAACACCCAAGGCAATACCTAAGCGCAAGCCAAAAAAAGCAAAGGCCATTAAGCCAATAACCACGGCAGCACCCACAGCACTGATAGCCTCAAAGATATAAGCAATTAAGCCAACCATAGGTAAGAGTTCAAAACGCACTAAACAGAAGAGCAGCATGGCAATGGCAACCGACCAGGTAAAGGCAGCATTAGTGACTTTATTCCAAAACACACTAGCAATAACCGGGAAAACAATTGCACCCCATAAAGCCCCCACAAAGACCAGCATCACCAAGATATTTAAAGAGAAGCTGGCAAAAACGATACCTAAAGCCGTTGCTACTATCATGGTAATGCGACCAATAAATAACATGCGTGTTGGGTTAGGTTTGTTCTTGGCAATATTTTTACCATAAACGTCAGCCATCATAATCGCCGAAAGCGCACACAAGTCTGAGTCTGCTGTTGATGAAAGCGAACTAATGACTAGCAAGAAAAACAAGGCCACCATAACGGGCGACAAGTAGGTAGAAACTACCTGAGGGATAAGGTTGTTAGTATCACCATTCATTGGCTCAATGCCTGCAGTCAGTGCCAACAAACCAATCATACCCAAGCCAATAACTATGGCACCATAACCTAGCGTTGCAGTAATAAAAGTAGATTTAATGTGCTTTTCATCTACGGCAAACAAGCGTTGTGAAATGGTTTGGTTACCCACTGCATAAGCTAAAACAGCAAAAAAGAAGGGAGCACCCTGTTCTAAGAAAGCAGTTTTAGAAAAGAAGCTTTGTTGCTCTAGGCTTAAGTTACTTAAACCTGTAACAAAAGCAGTAGGCCCGCCCATAGCAAATAAAATGGCAGGAATAATCACCACAGCAATGGCCATTAATGCGATTAGCTGAATAAAGTCGGTAAAAACTGCTGCTCTAAAGCCAGACCAAAAGGTGTAAGCCAAAACACCAATGCCCGCTATAATAACCCCTGCCTGAAATGATAGGGGTGACAAAACAGCCACTAAAGCACCTGCAGCAGTAAAGTTAACCATTAAACTGATGGTGCTACCTAAGACGTTAGATATGGCTAAAATTAGCTGGCTTGAAGAGCCGTGACGAGCATGAATTAATTCACCCAAGGTGTGAGCTCTAGGTGCAAGCTTTCTAAAACGCTGACCAAAAGGATAGATAAACAAAATCATTAGTGCGCCCCAAAAACCATAGTGCAAGGGGCCAGAAACACCATAGGTATAACCGGAAGTAGCTGCAGCATAAAAAGAGGCTGCCCAAATCCAAGTGGCAGTCATACTCGATGAAGCTAAACCTATACCAATGCGCTGGTTAGCAACCATATAAGCATCTGTATTCTCATCTTTCTTACGAATTAATAAGGTGAGTAAATAGGTGCCACCATAAAAAGCTGCCAGCATTAACAGCACGGTGGTAGTAGAAAATTGATAAAAATCTAATTCCATTGACTTAATCTCTTAGTGTAAAAATTAGGCACAAAAAACCCTGACCCTTAAACCACAGGGCAGTATTAAATTTACAAGAAAACTAAAAGAAGGTACTTAAGTAGGAAGCGAGATATTTTGAATGCAAAGTAAGGGCTTAATAGAAACAGGCTGATGGAAGCGAAAGGCAACCGTGACCATAAATAATAAACTCCGAGTTAGGTGAATGGGCAGTTAATAAGCTATAACTGATTGACTTAAAAGATTTTTCCATTGCGGAAGATCAACTATTCTACATTAAAAAGCAAATAGCTGCCAATTTACACCAAAAGTAGACTTGGCTATAACCAGTTAGGGTGGACTCTATTTCTTTTAGGAAGGTATTCAGCTAGAAAACAAAAAGCCCTAATCATGTAGGGCTTCCGGGTAGTTTTAGTGATTTAGCCAGCTTTAAATGGCGCGCTAGGCGGGAGTCGAACCCACGACCTTCGCCTTCGGAGGGCGACACTCTATCCAGCTGAGCTACTAGCGCTTGGTGTGTAAAAGTATATTTACAAGGCTGTGAATTGTAGGGGGCTAGTGATTATTTGTCTAGCAAGGATGCCTGTTGCTGAATAAACCTTTCTATTTGTGCGCGGCTTAATTCTCCAAAGTGCCTATCTACTTGTATACCCTGGGCATTATAAAACACGGTTGCGGGTAAACCGGGCGCTCTAAAGATTCTGCCTGCTTTTTGGTGAACATCAATTAATACCTGGCTAAAACTTAAGTTTTGGCTGCGTAAAAACTGGTCTACTGCTACCGGGCTTTCACCTTGGTTAATCATTATTAGCTGTACTCGGTCGTCACCTTCAAAACTTTGTAGCATGGGCATTTCACGTCGACAGGGTGGGCACCAGGTTGCCCACATATTCACAACCAAGGGCTTGCCCTGAAACTGAGTCAGCGCTAATTCATCACCTTCTAGATTAGTAAAGGTTTGTGTGGGTAAGCTTTCTCTAGTGAAATCATTTCCTGGCGTAAGTAGCAATAGTGCTAAGCCGACTATGCTGGCGATACCTAGGGTGGTTAGGCTGCTAGGTAAAAGTTGTGGCTTTTTGTATAAATATAGACCCGTAAAAATAACTGCAGATAAAATGGCACCCCAAACACTAAAACCAGGCTGCCAAAAATACAGTAAAGTCCAAGGCTCACTTAAATAAGCAGAAGGGGTGCTAGTAGCATAAATCAGTCTAGAGCCCAAAGTAGCTACTAGAGCCGTTAGCCAAGCCCAGCGAGCTAAGCCTGAATAGCGTTTGTTCAGTAGCTCACTGCCTACCAATAAAATAATAAGCGCAATTAAACCAGGTAAACGGCTTAGGGGTAGAACAAGCGGCCCTAAAGTAATAGCTTCCATTGTTTTGTCTTAGCGAAAACGCATTAAAGTGGGTTCAGTATGTTTTTGTGCGGGCAGCCCTGTCACGTTAGGTAGCTTGGGTAGACGTAACATGCCAGCTTGGGTTTGCATTTTGCCTTCCTTGTTTAGCCATACCCAGCCAGGTGTGCCATTAATACCTAAAGACTGCATTAGATTCATATTTGTTTGTAGCTGCTGTTTGTTTTCGTTGCTAGGTGGTTGGCTAAAGTCTTGAGTGTCAGTGTTGAAAGCTTGCATACTGGCTCTTAGGTGTTCAGCTTGTTTGTTTTTAGGTGTACTTAAAATAGCCGCTGCCTTATCTCGGCTGTCTGGCTTTAGGTAGGCAACAGGAATCCAGCGAACTTCTAGCCCAGCTTCACGGTAGGGCTGTAGGGCTAACCAAGCTAGATGGCAGAAGGGGCAGTTGGCATCGTAAAACATATAAATAGTGGATTCACCAGCTGTAGACTCGGGTGCTAGGCTAGGTTCAGTAATAAAGTGGCTGGTTGCTAAATCATCCCAGCTAGGGCGTGGTATCCAGCTTTTTTGGTGACCTTCGGTTAAATCATTACCCTGTGCATCGAGTAAAACCCCATTAATTAAAAATTCATCATCGGCAGTGGTGTAAACAATCATATCCTTGCCTTGATAGTTAACGACCCAACCTTTAAGCGCTGCACCCACAGGAAATTCACGTACAATAACTAGCCCTTTGTTTTTAAGGTGTTGGATTGGCGCGGGCAAAACTTCTAACTCTAACTGGGTTTCTGCTGGCTGGCTTGGTGTGTTTTGTGCCGGGGTGTTTTCTGCCAAGGTGTAGCTAGATAAACTCAGTAGCAGGCTAAATGTTAGTGCTAATAAAGTTAAAAATAAGTGGCGCGTCATAAGGATAAAAAACCTCTGCTGATAGAGTGCTAGGTAAAATTAACGGACAAGGTTAGCTAGTTTGCTAGCTAGTGTCATCTTTTAGGCCAGGTGAAAATAGTATGTTTAATGATCGACTGCGTATTTGGGCAATAGTTTCACAAGCCGCAGGCTTATTAGCGATATTTTTATTGGAAACAAGTTTAGGGCGAGGGCAGGCAGGTAGTTATCAGCTCGTGGTTTTATTGTTAATGTTAACAGCGGCGTTGGTGATAGCGGTGTTAAGACGCTACCAACAACAGAAGGAATTGCGCTTGGCAGATGAACGTTTTGCCAAGCTGCGTGAAGATGAAGCAGATGATTAGTTAAATTTTTAGATGTTTCATAAGGCTTTGTAGGTGGAAAAGCAGTTTAAAGTCACCTTCCACCTTTACTTCGCCTTCTTGAATAGCTCGCATAAAAGCATTCTTATCTTTATTAGTGAGTGTACTCCAAGCTTGAACAGGCGTACCAAAAGCTAGAGTCATATCGAGCGCTTCTTTGCTCGCTTTAGCCGTTGTTATGCCGCTAGACTCTAAGAAAAAACAACGCTCTAGTTTGTTATCTGCTGTTTTAATTGAAAAGTTTAAAGGTTGTTTTTCTAGTTTTTGGCGAAACTTTTCATCTTTACGCCAAGTACGTTTAAGTAAAAAACCTAGCATCCAAAGTAAAAATCTTAGTTTGAGCATTATTGTTAGAGTCCAGAGTTGTTAGCATGAATAAAAATCAGTGACCTGAAAAAATACCAAGCAACAGCAGAATAAAACAAGTGTTTTAAAAAGTCAGCTAATTAAAGGAGGTAAAGCTTTAGTTAAGCGTGTTTTTTGCCTTACAGCCTTGCCTACCAGCGCAAAACCTAAGAGCTGGCCAGTGTTAGATTTAAACTCTGCTATACAGCTATCCGCTTCTTTTTCATACTGCCAACTACCCTCGGCAGACTTGGCTGGCGGTGCAGCAACAACTGGGCAGCTAGGAGTTTTTATCAAAATAGGTAAGGCTTGTAGATTCAGCTTGGCTGTTAAGTCACCCGTTAGCCGTGCAGCTAAAACACGAGCGCTGGCCATCATAGGTTGTACATACATTAAATTAAGGCCAGTAATTTCCGCGCAGTCACCTAATGCATAAATATCAGGCATATTGGTTTTTAATTGCTGATCAACCAGAATGCCCTTGTTAGTCGCTATACCTGCTTCTGAAGCAATTCTTATACGTGGGTGTAAGCCTGTAGCACAAATCAGAGTTTGAGCTGTTAGCTTTAGCTGTTGGTCTGTGTGCACTTGCCAAGCTTGTTTATGTTGAGTCACTTGGGTGGCAGAAGTATTTTTAAACAGCTTTAACCCTTGTTGTTTAAGCTTTTTTTCTAGTAACTCAGCTGCTTCGGCTGGAATTAGCTCATCTAATAAACTATTACTTCTTGCTAGGAGCGTTACATCAAAGTTGGCTGCTAATAAATCTTGAGCCATTTCAACACCTATTAAGCCACCACCAATAATCAGTACGCTAGGGCTGGTTGCTAGTTGCTGCCGTAACTCTTGGTAGTCTTCTAAGCTATTGACTGTATAGAGCACTTTGCTCTTAGGTGTGGTTTCAGCTAAAGGTATAGACGGTAGGTTAGGTCGAGCACCTGTAGCTATAACAAGGCTTTGGTAGTCTAGGGTATGTTCTGCAGTAATGATGCGTTTTTCATTAGGTTGTATAGCGGTTACCCGGGTGAAGGGCAAGATAGTCAGTTGTAGTTTTTCAGCTTGTTGTTGCCCACTGGCACTAACTAGCTGTTCAGGCTGTTGCTTTTTAGCTAAGGCAGTTGATAAGAGTGGCTTTGAGTAGAAGTCTGCTGAATCTTCTGTAACCAGGGTAATGGGTCTAGCATCACCTAAGCGCCTGAGTTCTGTTGCTAGTTGATAGCCAGCCATACCTGAACCAAGAATAATCAGAGGCGGCGTTGGTTGAGTTGAAGGCATAAAGCTATCCTTGTGTTAGAATTCGCAGCCATTATAGACCGAAAAGTGCTAGCGTTTTTTATGACCCTTACCAGCTTAAAGCAACAGCCAAACGAAACTGCTTCAATAAACTGGCTGCCGGCTGCCCATTTAACGGGTGCACCCGCGGGCGCTTGGCGTAGCTGGCTGCAAGAAAAAGGCTCGCTTACTCTAAGGTTAAAAAGCCATGCCCAGCAAGACTTTAAAGTTAGCGTATTAAGTGAAAAAGTTATCCTTGCCCCAGCTAACGAGGTGGCTTTACTGGGTTGTATAAAGCAGCGAGCTTGGGTGAGAGAGGTATTGCTAGAGGTCGATGGTGAGCCTTGGGTATTTGCTCGATCGGTACTGCCTTTAAATACTCAAGGTGGTTTGCGTCGTCGCTTAACTCAAGTGGGCAATACAGCTTTAGGGCAGGTTTTATTTAGTGACCCATTAATTAAACGTGGTCCCTTTGTTTTCTGCGCACCTAACCAGCTTTCTACACCTAGCTTATGGGGTCGAGCTTCATGTTTTTATGCAAAAAACCTACGCTTGCTAGTGGCTGAGCATTTCTTGCACCCTATGGCTAAACAGTTAGCTTTATCTGGAGCGCAATAAGTATGACACCCTGGTATCAACGTCTTCCCGCCTTTATAGACTTAACTCGGCTGAACCGCCCCATTGGTACTTATCTAGTGCTTTGGCCAACCCTTTGGGCCTTGTGGTTTGCGGCAGATGGTGTGCCAAACATTAAAGTGCTGTTTATATTTGTAGCAGGTGTAGTGCTAATGCGTTCGGCTGGCTGTGTTATTAATGACTTTGCAGATCGCAAAGTAGATGGCCATGTTAGGCGTACTTGTACACGCCCTTTAGCAACAGGCAGGGTAACCGCCAAAGAAGCGCTGGTACTTTTTATTGTTTTAATTTTAATCTCGTTTATTTTAACGCTGTTTACTAACCTGCTTACTTTAACGCTAGCGCCTATTGCTCTGTTATTAGCGGCTAGCTACCCCTTTATGAAGCGTTACACCCACTTTCCTCAAGTGGTTTTAGGTGCAGCCTTCTCTTGGGCTATCCCTATGGCTTTTGCAGCTCAAACGAATGGTTTGCCCCCAGCACTTTGGCTTATATTTTTTGCTAACTTGGTTTGGACGGTTGGTTATGACACTGCCTACGCTATGGAAGATAGAGAAGATGACTTAAAAATTGGTGTTAAATCCACTGCGGTATTTTTTGGTGATTACGACCGTTTTGCCATAGGAGTAACTCAACTGGTGACGCTAGTGCTTTTAGCTCTAGCTGGTTTAGCATTTGAACGTGGCAATATTTTTTATTTAGGCTTATTGGCCATGGCTGGTTTTTTTATTTGGCAGCAGTGGTTAATTCGTCACCGTCAGCGTGGGCCATGCTTGCGAGCATTTCTAAACAATCATTATGCGGGTATGGTTTTGTTTATTCTGTTAGTGATAGATTACTGGGTTGCTTAAGTTTGGGTGTCATCATTTTGTCATGCAGCTGTAATAGGCTAGAAAAAAATGCACCAAGCTTAAGAGAGTGAAGGACAATGACCACTAAAACAATATTGATTGTTGATGATGAAGCCGCTATCCGAGAAATGTTAGTGATGGCTTTGGAAATGGCTGATTACCAGTGTTTAGAAGCAGGCGATGCACAAACAGCTCATGCTCTAGTTGTTGATTGTAATCCAGACTTAATTCTTCTTGATTGGATGATGCCAGGCACCAGTGGTATAGAGTTAGCGCGGCGTTTAAAGCGAGATAGTGCAACAGCTGAAATACCCATCATTATGCTGACTGCCCGTAGTGAAGAAGACAATAAAATTCAGGGGCTAGAAGCTGGCGCTGATGATTATATGACTAAGCCTTTTTCTACCCGTGAGTTAGTTGCACGCTTAAAAGCGGTACTTAGAAGAACAACTCCCCTAGCTATGGAAGCAGCAGTAGAAGTAGAAGGTTTGCGTCTAGATCCTGTGAGCCACCGAGTCACTTCCTTTGATGAGCCTTTAGAAGTTGGCCCAACCGAGTTTCGTTTATTGCAATTTTTTATGTCGCATCAAGAGCGGGCATTTACTCGTAACCAGTTGCTAGATCAGGTGTGGGGTGGTGGCGTGTATGTTGAAGACCGTACCGTTGATGTGCATATACGCCGTTTGCGTAAAGCTTTAGGTCCTAAGCACGAAGGCTTAATACAGACGGTACGTGGAACGGGTTATCGTTTTTCTACCCATGACTAGTTTATTTCGTAAAGAAGTCAAAGTGCTTGTTCTTTACCTGCTCTTAGGGTTTCTAGCTGGTTGGCTTTTTAATCAAGCAGTTTTAGGTTTGTTTATAGCTGCTTTGGTTTTTGTAGCCAAGAATTTTTGGCAGCTAATGCGGCTGACTCGTTGGTTAGCCCAACCAGACCAAGAGCCACCAGAAGCCAAGGGTATTTGGGGTGAAGTATTTGATGGTATTTATCATTATCAACGCCGCCAGCAGTCTAGCCAGCTGCACTTAAAGCAAATTTTAAATCGTATTCAAGACTCTAGCCAGGCTTTGCGCGATGGCGTAGTTATGATTGATGGCAAGGGTAATCTGGAATGGTGGAATACTGCAGCAGAAGCTTTGCTAGGTCTACGTTCTCCCAGTGATCTTGGTTACCCCATTACGCATTTATTACGCGAACCCAGTTTTGTTGATTACTACGAGTCCCAGCAGTACCAAGACCCTTTGACTCTTGCTTCACCTTTAAATGAAGATCGCAGTTTAGAGTTTCAGGTAACCCTTTTTGGTAGTAACGAGCGACTAATACTGGTGCGTGATGTCACTAAAATGCAGCGCTTAGAGGTGATGCGTCAAGATTTTATTGCCAATGTGTCTCACGAGCTACGCACCCCCTTAACGGTTTTATCGGGTTATTTAGAAACCTTTAGTGATCATGCTGAAAGTCTGCCAAGTAAGTGGCAGCGTGGGTTAACCCTAATGCGTGGTCAATCACTGCGTATGCAGCAATTAGTAGAAGATTTGTTAACCCTTTCTAGCCTAGAAACCAGTAACTTTAAGGCGGGAAGAGAGCCGCTAAGGGTGGCAAGGCTTATTAACTCTATACAAACAGATGCTCAAGCCTTGTCTAGTGGACAGCACTCATTATTTTTAGAGGTTGATGAATCTTTAGGGATTTATGGTTGTGAAAAAGAATTACGCAGTGCGTTTTCTAATTTGGTTTTTAATGCCGTGAAATATACGCCAGCAGGTACAGTCATTACTTTACGTTGGTATCAAAATACAGAAGGAGCTTATTTTCAGGTGGAAGATAAAGGGCAGGGTATCGACCCAGCTTTTTTACCTCATTTAACCGAGCGGTTTTATCGTATAGATAAAGGACGCTCTAGCAGTACAGGCGGAACCGGCTTAGGTTTAGCCATAGTTAAGCATGTTATGTTGCGCCATCAAGGGCAGTTAGAAGTGGCTAGTCAGCCAGATATAGGCAGCAGTTTTACCTGTTGTTTCCCTTTAAATAAAACAGTTAAACTAACCCATAAGCGCTAGAATTTTTGCAAATTTAGCACTGGTTTCGGCATCTTGAGGTAGGAACTGAAGGGTTAGGTTAAGTTTATCTGTTTGTTGGTTGCGCTCAGCTAGCTGCAAGCTAGAAATATAAGCTTTTACAGTGGTTTTTATAGCTTTTTCTTCACGACCAAAAACCAGTCCAAGGGTTACCTCTTCTGCTAAAGAAGGTTTGCCTTCACTTAGCTTTCCTAGAAGCTGTGCTTCTTGTTTATTAATATCACGAATTAGTACCGTCATACGTTGTTCGCCAACCAAAAGAATTGCTTTGCCCTTGGGTGTTCTTCTTGCTGGCGTTGGCTTTTTGGCTGCCGAAACTAAGGGGTTGCCACCACCTGTGAGGAGTTCAGCCCCGCCTGCTGATGAAATACGCTCTTTGCGCCCCATGTTCATGGCTTCTTCACGGGTGATTTTTCCAGATTTAATTAGCTGCTTCATTACTTTGCTAATTAACTGTTCAGCAGAGAAAGGCTTGGTAACGTAATCATTTACGCCCGCTTTTAGTGCTTCTACTACATGCTCTTTTTGGTCTAGGCTGGTGACTAGAATAAAAGGCTGCTCTTGCATGTTTTCTTGAGCGCGTACCCACTCAAGCAGCTCTATGCCACTCATCTCGGGCATTTCCCAGTCACATAAAATCATATCAAAGCTGTTGCGCTCTAAGATTGCCTGCGCTTTACGCCCATCAGAGGCTTCCATTAGCTCTATTTCTGGGTATTCAGCACGCAGGGTTTTTTGTACCAGGTCACGAATAAACTTGGCATCATCAACAACTAGTAGCCTTAACTTGACCATAGTTATTCCTTCAACAGTAAGAGGTTAGTGTCATTTCGATTCTAACCTTATTTCTGCGCTTATGTCAGCTTACTTCTCTGAGTGCTTGGGACGAGTGAGTGCTGCCTCAATTTTTTCTGTTTGGGTATAACGTACATCCTGCCCTTCAACTAGGTAGATAACATATTCTGCTAGGTTGCTGGCATGGTCACCAATCCGTTCTAGTGAGCGGAGTACCCACATAATGTTCATAACTTGTGAAATAGCTCGTGGGTCTTCCATCATAAAAGTGACCAGTGAGCGGGTAGCTGACTGGTACTCTAGGTCAACATTCTTGTCTTCATGCAATACTGCTAAGGCTTGAGTGGTATCAAAACGTGCAAAAGCATTCAGAACATCCTGAACCATTTTTCTAACGAGCGTTCCTAGGTGCCTTGCTTCTATATAACCTCTGGGTGAATGACCTTCTTCCGCTAGTTTTAAAGTGGCTTTAGCTACCTTGCTTGACTCATCCCCCATACGCTCTAAGTCTGCTGTGGCACGAATAACAGCTAAGACTAAACGTAAGTCAGATGCAGCTGGTTGGCGGCGCGCAAGAATTTGTGTGC
Organism: Marinospirillum insulare DSM 21763; assembly: GCF_000686905.1. Taxonomy (GTDB): domain Bacteria; phylum Pseudomonadota; class Gammaproteobacteria; order Pseudomonadales; family Halomonadaceae; genus Marinospirillum; species Marinospirillum insulare. Next base: position 37,235 of record NZ_JMLW01000011.1, on the reverse strand, counting down.
ACTGCTCGTCTATATCGAGTTGTAGCTGGTTCACTTCTTGGTCTTTTTCACAAACAGCCTTGGCTAGCTGAGTATCACCCTCTGTTAGGGATTGAATGGCATCATGAATTTGCTGCTCGACTAGACCACCCATTTCTAAAAGCTGGCTGCGTATTTCTTCTAGTTCTTGGTTAAACTTTTGTGAAATATGGGTGCTATGGCTATCTTGGTTTATTTTCATTTTTGGCTCGCTAATTAACGTTACTGGTGTTGGCTAGGCTTTAAATAAGGTTAGGACGACTTAACCATAGCGACCGGTAATATAGTCTTCGGTTTGTTTTTGGCTGGGGTTAGTGAATAGCTTGTCGGTGTTATCAAACTCTATAACTTTACCTAGGTACATAAAGGCGGTGTAGTCTGAAACTCGCGCTGCTTGTTGCATATTGTGAGTCACAATAATGATGGTGAACTTGTCTTTTAAGTTATGAATCAGCTCTTCTATTTTTAACGTGGAAATAGGGTCTAGTGCAGAAGCAGGCTCATCTAACAATAAAATTTCTGGCTTAATGGCAATGGTGCGAGCAATGACCAAGCGTTGTTGCTGACCACCCGACATGCCTAAAGCTGATTCATGCAAGCGATCTTTGGTTTCGTCCCAAAGCGCCGCCGATTTTAAGGCCCATTCCACGGTTTCATCTAGCAGGCGTTTATTGTTGATGCCTTGAATACGTAAACCATAAGCAACGTTTTCATAAATGGACTTTGGAAAAGGGTTAGGCTTTTGAAACACCATGCCAACTCTGCGGCGCAGGTCTGCAACGTCAACACTTTTGTCATAGATGTTGGTTTTGTCGATATTCACCTGGCCTTCAATGCTGACACCATCAACCAAGTCATTCATGCGATTAAAAGAGCGCAATAGGGTCGATTTGCCACAACCTGAAGGGCCTATAAAGGCGGTAACCCTTTGCTTAGGAATTTGTAGGCTAATATCTTTTAAGGCTTGGGTTTTGCCGTAGTAGAGACTCATGTTTTGAACATCGATACTGGTGGTTTCTTGTTCTAAGCTGATCTGCTGTGTTTTACGCCCTAAGTCAGCCATTTTTATGGCAGGGGCAGTTGTTTGAGTATTCATTTTATTTACCTTTATTCATTATTCGTTTTACTAGCTACACATCTAAGGCGCGGTATTTTTCTCTTAACCGATTACGCAGAGTGATAGCGGTTAGGTTAAGTAGCGCAATCACCACAACTAGCATTAAGGCTGTGGCATAAACTAAAGGCCTTGCTGCTTCGACATTAGGGCTTTGAAAACCGACATCGTAAATATGAAAGCCTAGGTGCATAAATTTGCGCTCTAGGTGTAAAAAAGGTGCATTGGTATCTAAGGGCAAATTAGGCGCTAACTTCACCACACCCACTAGCATGAGCGGTGCCACTTCACCAGCGGCACGAGCCACGGCTAAAATAACACCAGTCATCATGGCAGGGCTGGCCATAGGAATTACGATACGCCATAGCGTTTCAAGCTTGGTAGCGCCCAAGGCTAAAGAGCCTTCTCTAACTGAGCGTGGAATACGTGATAAACCTTCTTCTGTAGCCACAATAACCACTGGCAAAGTAAGCAGTGCCAAGGTTAAAGATGCCCACAGCAAACCGGGTGTACCAAAGGTGGGAGAAGGTGCTGCTTCTGGGTAGAAAATTTTGTCTAGGTTGCCACCAATAAAATAAACGAAGAAACCCAGACCAAATACGCCATAAACAATGGAGGGTACACTGGCAAGGTTATTAACGGCGATACGAATTAATCGAGTAATAAAACCTTGGCGGGCGTATTCGCGCAAATATATTGCTGTGATTACACCAAAGGGTGTTACTAGCAGCGACATAATTAACACCATCATCACGGTGCCAAAAATGGCTGGAAAAATACCCCCTTCTGTATTGGCTTCCCGTGGGTCGTCAGAAACAAACTCCCAAAGCTTGGCAAAATAATGGCCTAGCTTTTGCCCTAGGCTCATATTATTAGGCTGGTAAGCTCTTACAATTGTGCTGAAGTTGATCTCTTTGCTTTGCCCATCAGCCGTTACAACAACAAGGCTGCTGGTTGCTAAAGATTGGTAAAGCGTTCTTAGCTGTGTTTCTAGTTGTGCATAATCAGCTTGCATAGCTGCTTGCTTGGCTTCCAGTGGCGCAAGGTTTTCAGGGGTGGCCTGGCCCTTGAGCTCTAAACGTCTTTTGTCTAGGCGCAGCTCTTCTAACTGGTAGTTAATGCTACCAATTGCGCCTTTTTCTAAGTCTTCAATTTGCTGGTGAATGCGTAGGGTTTTTTCTAGACGCTCAGTAACGGCAGGCCAAAGTTGGTTGCTGCCTTTTTCCTGTTCAGCAACTAGCTGACCTTGATCTTTGATGCCTAAAATAAAGCCATAAAAGTTACCCTGTTCACGGCGTTCAAAACTGGTGGCGTAGGTTGGGTAGTTTAGGTTGCTTAACTGATTTTCTAATGCCCATCGAAAATCAGAACCATACACATCGCGGTTACCTACTTTAATTAACTGACGCGCAAGTAGGTCGACACCTTCGGCTACCTGAATGCCTGAATTGCGAATTTGTTCAGCGGTGACTTCTTCTCTTTGTACCTGTTCTCCCAATACTTGAATTTGTAAATCTTGGGTCTGGGTGTAGGTATATTCTTGCAGCGTAGCAGGCCAAAAATGCACTAGACCTCGTGATGCGATAAGGCCAAGTAAACCCAGCACTAGTACCACGCTAATGGCCACTGCGCTGGCGCTAAGCCAGATCCAGGGTGAACCACTGCGAACCCAATCTTTTAATGAAATTTGCATGAATCTTAACTCCTAAAATTATTGCTATGCACTGGGCTGACTTAAAGGGAGCTGTATTTTTTGCGTAGCCTTTGGCGAACCAGTTCCGCTAAGGTGTTCACAACAAAAGTAAATAAGAAGAGCACCAATGCAGCTAGGAACAACACACGATAGTGACTGCTGCTTATGGCTGACTCGCCCATTTCAACAGCAATATTGGCAGCTAGGGTTCGCATACCTTCAAAAATATTGGCATTCATAACTGCCGTATTACCTGTTGCCATCAGTACAATCATGGTTTCTCCCACGGCTCGCCCCATACCAATCATTACTGCAGAGAAAATGCCTGGACTAGCAGTAGGTAAAACTACTCTAACGAGGGTTTGCCAGGTGGTTGCACCTAAAGCCAGTGAGCCGTGGCTTAATGACTTGGGAACACCATAGAGGGCATCTTCGGCGATGGAGTAAATAGTTGGGATAACTGCAAAGCCCATTGCAAAACCCACCACCATGGCATTGCGTTGATCAAAGGGAATGCCTAAATCATTGGTGAGCCAGTTGCGCAGGTCGCCAGCAAAAAAGAGGATTTCTAAAGGTTGGCTAAGTGCTATGGAAAGCCAGCCAAGCAAAACTACCAGTGGAATGACTAAAACTAAATGCCAGGTTTCAGGTACACGGTGACGTAGGCTGCCAGGCAGTTGCGCCCATGCAAAAGCAAAAGTAACGATACCCAGCGGCATAATAATTAGTAGTGCAAATACGCCGGTTAAATGGCTTTCCATAAAAGGTGCTAAAAATAGACCAGCAAAAAAACCTAAAATAACCGTAGGTAAGGCTTCCATTAACTCAATCACTGGCTTTACCTTGTTGCGGACTTCAGGAGCCATAAAATAGGCAGTGTACATTGCACCGCAAATAGCCAAAGGTACGGAAAGCAGCATGGCATAAAAGGCCGCCTTTAAGGTGCCAAAAGCTAAGGGGGTTAAGCTGAATTTAGGCTCAAATTCGGTAGAAGCAGAGGAGGATTGCCAAGTATATTCGGGTTCTTCATAACCTTCGTACCAAACCTTGCCCCATAAAGATTTAAGTGAGGTTTCTGGGTGCTTGTTGTCGATAGCAAAGTTATGCACCACACCCTGCTTGTCTAATGCTAGTAACATAGAAGCACGAGGTGCCAGGCTAATTAACTGCGGTTGGCTGGTGCTGAGTAACTGTAGGTCGATGGCTTTTTTCTCAGCGGTGGTATTAAAAATACCCGCACGTCCATTGTCATCTATAGCAATAAAACCTTTGCGGCGCTGTTCTGCTTCTAAAAACTTTATGGGTGCATCGGCTAATTTCAGGGTGCGAATTTGGGTGAGACGGTGTTGGCTGGCAGCATTTCTAACCATGAACCATTGGCTTATATTGCCTTGGCTGTCGCCTACTAATAATGATTGTTGACCTAGCTGAAAGATAAGCTGTGTCACTTGTTGGTCAGCGGTTACTAGTTGTACGCTATGATCTAAAACGATTGAGTTTAAGTTTTGCGCGTTATAAACATCTAACTGTCCACTCGCCGTTAATGCAAAAATATAATGAGCATCAGGTGCGATAAGTAGACGCTGATAATTTGTTTGACTAGGAAAAACTAGCGGCTTAATGGTTTCTTGGGTGGCACCGCTAATAAAGTTAGTGCGTTGTTCCACTTTGCTTAATAACACTTCACCTTGTTTAACTAGGCCAGCGACTAAAAAACCATCGTGGAGCTTTTGGTAGGTGACTTGTTGAATAGCACGCTTGAGGGGATCTAACTGTAAAGGGTTAGCTTTGAATAAAGGCGTAACAGTAGGCTGAATACCACCCCTTTCCCCTTGGCTGTTGTATTCAACTTGAAAACGGGTCGTTGCCGCAATGACCTGGCCGTTGCTTAAGCCAAGCATGAGATTGCTGTCACTAGGCGTTTTTTCTTTAAGGCTAGTAATGCTTGCTTGCCCAAGTGGAAGCTGGTGACGTGCTTTTTCTGTGCCATCTTGGGTGCTAAAAAATATTAGCTGGCCTTGACGAGTGAGCACTCCAGCTTGTTCATTCTGCTCTTCAGTAATCAGAGCAAGGTTCTGGCTAGCTGTTAACTCATTAGGTAAAGAAAAACTACTGGTGGTTTCTAGGCTGGCGCTTTTAAAAAGGGGCACCACCTCATAAAGCAAATAAAAGAAAATTAAGGTAATCGCGACTATGACACCCATGCCGCCAACAGCAATACCATAGCGTGCAAAAATATCTTTAAATGCCCGAAACTTACGACGTTTTTTTATACTAGAGCTATTAAGTCTTTGCTCTAAAACTGAAGATATATCCTTCATGGTCTAACCTATGCAAGTTGCTTTGTGAGCAATTTAAGCTTTTTATGTGACAATTAAATGACAAAAAAAGAAGCAGCCTTAGAGCTGCTTCTTTTTGTTGAGTGATTAGCTGAATTTAAAGGGCTAAATCTTTGCGTAGTTTTTCAACCAAGGTTGCCGGTAAAGGAACATAGCCATCACGTACTACAACTTCTTGACCTTGTTTAGATAGAATTAATTTTACAAACTCTCTGTCTAAAGGTTGCATGGGTTGGTTAGGGCGCTTGTTCACATAAACATATAAAAAGCGTGAAAGCGGGAATTCACCTGAAGCAGCTTCTTCTGGGGTGGCATCAACAAAGCGATCACCTGCTTTAGTTGCTAAAGGCACAGTGCGTACAGATGAAGTTCTGTAACCTACACCTGAATAACCAATAGCGTTAAGTGAGGTGGATATAGACTGAACCACTGAAGCAGACCCAGGTTGTTCGTTAACACTGTTTTTAAAGTCGCCTTTACAAAGCGCATTGTCTTTAAAGTAGCCGTAGGTTCCAGACACTGAGTTACGACCATAAAGCTGAATGGGGCGGTTTTCCCAAGCACCTTGCATACCTAAATCACCCCAGCGGGTAATGGTTTGGTTGGCACCGCAGCGTCTAGTTGAAGAAAAAATAGCATCAACTTGATCTAAAGTGAGCCCTTTAATGGGGTTATCTTTGTGTACAAAAATCGCCAAGGCATCGATTGCTACAGGTATAGCCGTAGGGCGATAACCATAACGTGCTTCAAAGGCTTCAATTTCGCTGTCTTTCATTCTGCGCGACATGGGGCCAATGTTAGAGGTGCCTTCTGCTAAAGCAGGGGGTGCAGTGGACGAACCGGCTGCTTGAATTTGAATGTTGACGTTAGGGTAGCTGTTTTTAAACTCATCAGCCCAGAGCGTCATTAGGTTGGCTAGGGTGTCTGAGCCCTGGCTGGTTAGGTTGCCTGATACGCCGCTGGTACGAGCGTAGTCAGGTAGCTTTGGATCAACTGCTGCAATTGTACTGGTCGTTAATAACGCAGCGGTTAAACCCAGTGCGCTAGCTAATAGGTTTGTTTTTATACTAGGAATTTTAAAAGTCATGTGCTTCTCCGTTTCATCGTCTTATTTAAACTGGTTTCTCTTAACTGGGATGCAGCTTAAAATAGATAAATGACAGTTTGATGAAACAGGTTTGCTTTCTAAGCCATTGCAGGTAAAGTTTCTTATATCGCAACTGCGAACAAAATAAAAATTCGATAAAAGAATGGGTGCAGTAATGACAGAACTCGATGATCTTGAAGATATTCCCGGGCCGGAAGGCCAGCTAACGAGGCTGTAGAAAAACCTCAGCCTAAAAAAATTGATCATTTTTCATACTAAAAATGGCGACTCTACGTGAATTCTGGAGCACTTTTCATCATCAGAAACTCCAGAATTTACGTAGGAGCGCGCAAATCTTCCAAAACCTGAGACCTCTTAGGTTTTTCTACAGCCTGAACGCTTAAGTTAGTTGCCATGCCTAAAGATACTAATTTGCACGGTGATATTTCTGCAAGCTGGGTGGTTTCACAAATGGAACAGGCTGCTGAACTAACTGCGGCACGTTTAGCTAAAGGGCGTACAGCCACGGTTGCATTAAGTAGTATGGATTTTCTGTGCCCCGTTCGTTTAGGTAGCTTAGTAGAGGTGCACTCTCAGCTAGTTGAAACAGGTACTAGCTCTTTGAAAATTAATATTGAAGTGTGGATTTTACCGCCCAATGAGCAAGATCCTAATAGCCTTTATAAAGTGACAGAAGCAACTTTTGTAATGGTTGCTCTAGATGATAAAGGACGTATAAGAACCTTGCCTAAGTGTTAAGTTTTTAGCTGTAGAAAATAAAGGGGGCTAGCTAACAGCTAACCCCTTTTTCATTAAAAACCAATAAACTTATTTACACCGAATCATAGGCTGATTAGTGTTTGTCATTGTTCTTCTCTTAAACGCTAAGGCAAAGGTATTTCATTTCTAAGTACTCATCTATGCCATGGCGTGAACCTTCACGACCTAGCCCAGATGACTTAATGCCGCCAAAAGGTGCTACTTCAGTTGAAATAACACCAGTATTAATACCCACCATGCCGTACTCTAGTTCTTCGGCCACCTTCCAAACCCGTGATAAGTCACGGGCATAGAAGTAGGCTGCCAAACCATATTCGGTTGCATTGGCAAGCTGGATAACTTCTGCTTCATCTTTAAAGCTAAATAAAGGCGCTAAAGGACCAAAGGTTTCTTCTCTAGCTACTCGCATATCTTGATTTGCACCCGTAATAACAGTAGGTTCAAAAAAACTGGCTCCTAACGAATGGCGTTTGCCGCCGAGTAAAAGTTTTCCACCCTTATCTAGAGCATCTTTTAAATGGGCTTCTACTTTTTCAACGGCTTTTTGGTCAATTAATGGACCAATCTCTACACCTGACTCTATACCTGAGCCCACTTTTAGCTTTTGTACTGCAGCAGAGAATTTTTCAGCAAAAGCATCATAAACACCTGCTTGTACATAAATACGGTTAGCGCAAACACAGGTTTGTCCTGCATTGCGGTATTTGGAAATAATGGCGCCCTCAACAGCTGCATCTAAATCAGCATCATCAAAAACAATAAAGGGTGCGTTGCCGCCTAGTTCAAGTGAAAGCTTTTTAAGTGTTGGTGCGCTGGCCTGCATTAAGTGAATACCTACAGGCGTTGACCCTGTAAAAGAAAGCTTACGAATAATCGGGCTCGCGGTAAGCACTTCACCTACTAGGCGAGCATCGTCTGTATCTGCAGTCACTACATTAAATACACCTGCAGGAATACCGGCTTGTTCGGCAAGTTTTGCTAAAGCTAGGGCAGAGAGGGGGGTTTGGGGTGCAGGCTTTAAAACCAGGGTGCAGCCGGCTGCAAGTGCTGGCGCTGCTTTGCGAGTAATCATGGCCGATGGAAAGTTCCAAGGTGTAATGGCAGCCACTACGCCTACGGGTTGCTTGAGAACGAGAATGCGTTTATCTGGCTGGTGGCCTGGTAACACTTCACCATCAATTCGCTTGGCTTCTTCTGCAAACCATTCTACAAAAGAAGCTGCATAGGCTATTTCACCTTTCGCTTCAGCCAGAGGCTTACCCTGTTCTTGAGTCATTAGCGTGGCTAGAGCATCTTGGTTTTGCATGATTAAATCAAACCAGCGACGTAAAAGTTGGCTACGCTCTTTAGCTGTTAATTGCTTCCATGCAGGTAAGGCTGCATTAGCAGCATTGATTGCCTGTTCAGTATCGGCATCGGACATTGAAGGAACTTCAGCTAAAAACTCACCCGTTGCAGGGTTAAGTATTTTATAACGCTTGTTGCTTAGTGAGTTTATCCACAAGCCATTGATGTATGCCTTGTTGGTAATGAATTCTTGAATAGTATCAGGCATTTTTAACCTCATTTCGTTAATACTAGTTAACAGTCTAGGCGTGTTAATAGAGTAAGAATATAGGTCTATTCAGAGATAAAAGGTTAAGTGGGCGCTTATTGACGGTTGCTGAGTGTTTGATTTTGCTGGTTTAAACGCTCAACTAGTTTGATAATAATTTGGTCTTTTATTTTTTCGCGCGCAGAGGGTGCTAGGTTGTTTAGAGCCACTCGACTACAACGAAACATGACTGTTTGTTTGAGGGCTACAACATTGGCGCTTCTAGGGTTGTCTGTTAAAAAAGATGCCTCGCCAATTGTTTCACCAGGTGGTATTTTAGCTACTGGCACTTCTTTGCCTGCTTCGTTGGTAATGCGTACCTCTAGCTCTCCGCTTAGAGGTATATATAAGGTAGGGTCTATGGTTCCTTCTTTAATAACGTACTCGCCCTCTTCTGCTAGTACAATCATTCCTTTACCTTCAACCAGTAGCGTTATATCTGTATCGCTAAAGTTTTTAAAAAAATCAAGGCGGTTAAGAAGCTGGATAACTTTGTGCCTTAGCGTATTGATTTGTTTCATAGTTGAGCTTCCACTGAGTAACGGATATTAGTCAGCTTAGAATAGCAGAGCCAAATGCAATTAAGGTGTGATCTAGGTTGATAATTGTTACTTAAAGGTTGGTTATGTTTTAAAAGTGATTTGGTTGACCCTTCTCATAGGTTTGTAGGCAAGGTTTTTGGGCTCTTCGCATTTAAGGGTGTAGAAAAAACCTGACCGGCTGGAAAAGGAGTCGGGGATCTTAGAAAATGTAAGTTCCCACACCAACAAAAACTAAGCCCCCGACATGAACAATCTTACCTTTTCTAGCCCTAACCTTTCCAGCTTTTGCCAACTAAATAAACTTGGCCTTGTTGCTACTGGCCAGCATATTACTGAAAGCCATGCTGTTCTTGAGTGTCGCTTCACTAAATTGCCAGAGCCTTGCCCTAAATGCTTAACTTATGGCGTTTCTCGAGGTACTGTCGATAGGTGTCTTGCCCACGTGCCTTATGGTCAGCGAACGACCACATTACTGCTGCGTATTCGTCGTTTTAGTTGTGCTTGCGGTTGTTTCTGGCATGAAGATACAAGCAGTGCTGCACCGCCACGCTCAAAGCTTTCCTATGGGGCGATACGCTGGGCATTGGCTGCTATCGTGATTGATCATCTATCGGTATCACGTGTTGCTGCTCATCTTGGTGTAGCGTGGCACACTGCTAATAATGCCATTATCAACGAAGGTCAGCGCCTATTATTTAATGATCCAGCGCGTTTTGACGGTGTGACTGTGCTGGGTGTTGATGAGCATGTTTGGCGGCATACACGCTACGGCGATAAGTACGTTACTGCCATCATAGACCTCACGCCCGTGCGTAATAAAACTGGGCCAGCACGTTTACTTGATGTATTAGAAGGACGTTCTAAGCAAGCCTTTAAGCAATGGTTGCAGAACCGCCCTCAGCCCTGGCGTGACAAAATAGAAAGCATTGCCATGGATGGCTTCTCAGGGTTTAAATCGGCTGCTGAAGAAGTTATCCCCAAAGCCCAAACCGTACTTGATCCCTTCCACGTCATACGCTGGGCAAGCAGTATGCTAGATGACTGCCGCAGGCGTGCTCAACAGGAAATACTAGGCCGTCGAGGGCATAAAAGTGACCCGCTTTATAAAAATCGTAGAGTGTTGCTTACTCGTATTAGCTACTTAACTGAAACCAATAAAAAGCAACTTACTCGACTCTTCTCCGATGAACGCCACCTTGAGGTAGATTGCAGTTGGAGTATGTATCAACGAGTGGTGACAGCTTATAACGAGCCAGATCGCAGACGTGGCAAAAAACTAATGCAAGCACTTATAAAAATAATCACAGCGCCTGACTTACCGATAGAACTTATTGAAGTTAAACGCTTAGGAAAAACATTAAAAAAACACGCTCAGAGCATCCTTGCCTACTTTGACCGCCCTGGCACTAGTAATGGGCCAACTGAAGCGATTAACGGCAGGCTGGAGCACTTACGAGGCATAGCACTGGGATTTAGAAATTTAACCAACTACATAGCAAGGTGCTTGTTAGAATCAGGTGGGTTTAAAAAGCAGCTACACCCTTAAATGCGAAGAGCCGGTTTTTGCCAGTAAGCATGAAAGTAGGCGTGAAAGTTAAAGCAGCTCTAAGTTAGGTTGCTATACATAAGAAATTATTTAGAGGTAGAAGATTTGAAGACACGAGGTTTGCCAGACTACTATCGGCAAAAAATAAATTTGCATGACGAGCTAGAAAAACAGTTTCGTAAAGAGCTGCTTAAGCTAGAAGAAAAGCCATTAGTGGCAGACTTAGATGCGTCACTAAAGAATGAAGTAGAAGCCTTGCTCAAGCAGTATAATTTTACCCCTGCCAAGATGTTTGAAATTCTCTCTTGAAACTTTGTTAGCTTGCCCCCATTTATGTGAGACCTAACCAGTTCAGCATGAATTAACGCAAGGGTATTTTTCTGTACCCGGTTTACGGAGTTAAATATGAGCAAGCAAGAAGAAGTCCAAGAGCAAACTGAAGCAGATTTGCGAGAAGAAGCTACAACTGCAGAAGTTGGACCGGGTGAAGAAATGAGCCCAGAAGAAGAAATTGCTAGTCTGTCTGCTCAGGTAGAAGGTTTGCAGCAAGAAGTCGCCTCTGCTCGTGATCAAATGCTACGTGCTGCTGCAGAAGCGCAAAATGTAAGGCGTCGCGCAGAAGCCGACGTAGAAAAAGCCCACAAATTTGCCTTAGAAAAGTTTGCCCGCGAACTGCTACCCGTTGTGGATAGTTTAGAGAAAGCAACAGAAGCAATGGCCGGTGCAGATGAGTCTCAAAAAGAAGGCGTTGAAATGACCTTGCAGTTGTATTTAGCTGCAATGGAAAAGTTTCAAATCATACAGTTAAATCCTCTAGGTCAAACTTTTGACCCGCAATACCATGAAGCAATGAGCATGGTACCTAACCCCGCTCTGCCTTCAAATTCCGTTATGGATGTATTGCAAAAAGGCTACACCTTAAATAATCGTCTGCTACGCCCAGCCATGGTTGTAGTAGCAACAGGTGGTGAGCCAAAAAAAATTGATGAGACGGCTTGAAATCTAGTCAGTCAGCACACATTAAATAGATAAGCGAATTGAACTTACTTTCGGAGATAAAATTATGGGTCGCATTATAGGTATTGACCTAGGTACCACTAACTCATGTATTGCTGTTTTAGATGGTGATAAACCTAAGGTTATTGAAAACGTTGAAGGTGGTCGTACAACTCCTTCTATTATTGCTTACGCAGAAGATGGTGAAATTTTAGTTGGTCAAAGTGCCAAGCGTCAGGCAGTTACCAACCCTCATAACACTCTTTATGCTATTAAGCGTTTAATTGGTCGTCGTTTTGATGAAGAAGTTGTTCAAAAAGACATCAAGATGGTGCCTTACAAGATAGTTAAAGCTGACAATGCCGATGCTTGGGTTGAAGTAAACGGCAAAAAGATGGCTCCACCACAAGTTTCTGCTGAAGTACTAAAGAAAATGAAAGACACGGCAGAAGACTATTTAGGTGAAGAGGTTACAGAAGCGGTTATTACTGTACCTGCTTACTTTAATGATAGTCAGCGCCAAGCGACTAAAGATGCCGGTCGTATTGCTGGTTTAGATGTTAAGCGTATTATTAACGAGCCTACTGCAGCAGCACTTGCTTACGGTATGGATAAAGCACGTGGCGATAAAACCATTGCAGTTTATGACTTAGGTGGTGGTACTTTCGATATTTCAATTATTGAAATTGCCGACGTTGATGGCGAAACCCAGTTTGAAGTTTTGGCAACCAATGGTGACACCTTCTTAGGTGGTGAAGACTTTGATATCCGTCTGATTGACTACCTAGCAGAAGAATTCCAAAAAGATAACGGCATGGATTTAAAAGGTGATCCTTTAGCCATGCAGCGTTTAAAAGAAGCTGCTGAAAAAGCAAAAATTGAGCTTTCATCTGCTCAGCAAACCGATGTGAACCTACCTTACATTACTGCTGATGCAAGTGGTCCTAAGCACTTAAACGTAAAAGTAACACGCGCTAAGTTAGAGTCATTAGTTGAAGATTTAGTTGAGCGTTCACTAGAGCCTTGCCGTGTTGCATTAAAAGATGCTGGCCTAGCTGCTGGTAAAATTGATGACGTAATCCTAGTTGGTGGTCAGATTCGTATGCCACTGGTACAAGCTAAGGTTGCAGATTTCTTTGGTAAAGAAGCGCGTAAAGATGTTAACCCAGACGAAGCAGTGGCAGTGGGTGCTTCTATCCAGGGCGCAGTACTGGCAGGTGATGTAAAAGATGTTCTACTTCTTGACGTAACACCGCTAACGCTAGGTATTGAAACCATGGGTGGTGTGATGACTTCTTTAATTGAGAAGAACACAACTATACCAACCAAGAAGTCTCAGGTTTTCTCTACTGCTGAAGATAACCAGAATGCTGTAACCATTCATGTTCTGCAGGGTGAGCGTAAACAAGCAACTCAGAATAAATCACTGGGTCGTTTTGATTTAGCAGACATTCCACCAGCACAACGTGGCACACCACAAATTGAAGTAACTTTTGATTTAGACGCTAACGGTATTCTTAACGTTTCTGCTAAAGATAAAGCAACAGGAAAAGAGCAGTCGGTCATTATCAAAGCTTCTTCTGGTTTGTCAGATGAAGAAGTTGAGAAGATGGTGCAAGATGCTGAAGCGAATGCTGCTGAAGATGCTAAGTTTGAAGAAATGGTGCAAGCACGCAACCAGGCAGACGGCATGATTCACGCAACCCGTAAAACACTAACGGATGCCGCAGATAAAGTTGAGCCGGCTGAAAAAGAAGCCATAGAAACAGCCATTGCAGAGCTTGAAGAAGCAATGAAAGGTGACGATAAAGAAGCTATTGAAGCTAAAACTCAAGCCTTAACTGAAGCTTCTAGTAGCTTGGCACAAAAAATGTACGCTGAAGAAGCTGCTCAGGCTGAAGGGGCTGGTGAAGATGCTAGTGCCTCTGCAGGTCCAGACGATGCAGTAGACGCAGAGTTTGAAGAAGTGAAAGAAGACGATAAGAAGTAAGTTTTCTGGTAGCTCAATTAGTAAAGATAACAGATAACGCGGGAGACTCATCCCGCGTTATCTTTATAAGATGGTTGAAACAGGCGGTGACAAAAAACCATGGCAAAACGTGATTATTACGAAATCCTAGGTGTAGAGCGGGGGGCTGATGAAAAAGAAATCAAAAAAGCCTACCGTCGTCTAGCTATGAAATACCATCCGGACCGCAATTCAGATGATCCCGAAGCTGAAGATAAATTTAAAGAAGCGACCGAAGCCTATGAGGTTTTAGCAGACGAAGAAAAGCGTGAAGCTTATGATCGTTTTGGTCACGCTGGTGTAGATCCACAAATGGGTGGTGGTGCTGGCGGCTTCTCTGGTGGTGGCTTTGGTGATGTATTTGGCGATATGTTCGGCGATATCTTCTCTGGGGGTGGATCTAGAGGGAGTCGAGGTGGAGCCCAACGCGGTTCAGATTTACGCTATCAGCTAGATTTAGACTTAGAAGATGCAGTTAAAGGCAGTAGTGTAAAAATTAAAGTACCAACTTTAGAGGAGTGCCATCACTGTAATGCTACTGGCTCTGAAGATGGCAAGGTTGAGACTTGTACTACTTGTAATGGCATGGGGCAAGTACGCATGCAGCAGGGCTTTTTTGCAATTCAGCAAACCTGTCCTACCTGTCATGGTGCGGGTAAATCTATACGCAACCCCTGTAAAAAATGCCACGGTGAAGGTCGTATACAAAACACTAAAACCCTAGAAGTTAAAATTCCAGCTGGTGTCGATACGGGTGATCGTATTCGTCTTTCTGGTGAGGGTGAAGCAGGTCGTATGGGTGGCCCTACGGGCGATCTTTATGTGCAGGTTAATGTACGCCCACACCCCATTTTTGAAAGAGATGGTGCCAACCTTTATTGTGAAGTGCCCGTGAGTTTTGTTGATGCAACTCTTGGTGGCGAATTAGAAGTTCCTACCTTGCAGGGTCGTGTTAAATTAAAAATTCCTGCTGAAACACAAACAGGTAAATTATTCCGCTTGCGTGGTAAAGGTGTTAAGCCAGTAAGAGGTGGTGCTCAGGGTGACCTACTTTGCCGAGTGGTGCTAGAAACACCGGTTAATTTAAGTGAAGCGCAGAAAGATATTCTGCGACAGTTCCACGAAGATACTCGAGCAGACAAGCATTCACCTAAAAAGAGTAGTTGGTTTGATGGTGTGAAGAAGTTTTTTGAAGATATGAAACCTTAAAGCTTACCTTTAGCTAAATAAAAACCCCTAGTCCAAAAGACTAGGGGTTTTTTAATGCCTAGAGTTTTAATTCTAGGCAAATAAGTTAGCTTAGCGCTCTACCGCTAAAGCAACACCCTGACCACCACCAATACATAAAGTAGCTAGGCCTTTTTTAGCATCTTGCTTAAGCATTTCGTGTACTAAAGAAACCAAAACACGGCAACCAGAAGCACCAATGGGGTGACCTAGGGCAATTGCGCCGCCATTCACGTTGACCTTACTAACATCCCAGCCGAGTTCACGGTTCACACACAGTGCTTGTGCAGCAAAGGCTTCGTTAGCTTCTACTAAATCTAGCTCGTTAATATCCCAGCCTGCTTTTTCTAAGCACAAACGCGTGGCAGGAATTGGGCCAGTACCCATGATCTTTGGATCTACACCCGCTGAGGAGTAAGCTTTAATACGTGCAAGTACTGTTAAGCCAAGCTCTTCAGCTTTTTTAGCTGAACAAAGAATAACTGCAGCAGCACCGTCGTTAATAGAAGAAGCATTACCTGCGGTTACTGTACCGTCTTTTTTAAATGCTGGGCGCATAGTGCCAAGTTTTTCGGCAGTGACACTACGTGGGCCTTCATCAGTATCAAAAACGATAGGGTCACCCTTACGTTGAGGAATAGTGACAGGGAAAATTTCATCTTTAAAACGACCAGCTGCAACAGCTTTAGAGGCTTTATCTTGCGAGGCTGCTGCAAAAGCATCTTGATCTTCACGACTAATTTTAAACTGGTCTACGATATTTTCTGTAGTAATACCCATGTGGTAATCGTTAAACGCATCCCACAAACCATCAACAATCATGGTGTCTTGTGCAGTCCAAGGCCCCATACGCTGGCCATTGCGTGAATTAGGTAGAATATGTGGTGTAGAACTCATGTTCTCTTGGCCACCAGCAATAATAATATCGGCATCACCACAACGAATAGCCTGAGTGGCTAGGTGGAGTGCTTTTAAGCCCGAGCCACATACCTTGTTAATGGTCATGGCTGAGGTTGTTTCAGGCAGGCCAGCAGCAATCAATGCTTGGCGAGCAGGGTTTTGACCACAGCCAGCAGTTAGCACCTGACCTAAAATAACTTCATCTACCTGGTCTGCTTTAACGCCCGATTTCTCTAATAGTCCTTTAATAACGGTTGCGCCTAACTCGTGAGCAGGAACTTTAGCAAGTGAACCACCAAAACCACCAATAGCAGTACGACCTGCAGCAACAATAACGACATCTTGCATATTAATTCTCCAAAAAAGCCCCACTAAATGTGATAGCAGGTGGGGCAAAATAACGAATATTATCCATGGCTAAAGTAAAAATGTACCAGAAGCCAAGTTGATTGCCTACTGCTAGTATAAAAAAGAGGTAAATTTGTTATAAAAAAAGGCAGCCTTGGCTGCCTTGATGTTAGGTTTAAGAAACCTGAACAGGAATAGCGTCACTTGTGTGACTTACGGCATTACCCTCTGCCATGTAGATAAGTGCAGGTTTATGCTTTAAGCGTTCTTCTTCAGAATAGTTAGCGTAAGCACAAATAATTACCCTGTCTCCAACACTGGCTAAGTGAGCGGCAGCACCATTAACTGAGATGATTCCACTGCCTTCTTCACCACGAATAATATAAGTAGTAAAGCGCTTACCATTTTCAAGGTTATAAATTTGAATTTGTTCGTACTCATGCATGCCAGCCATATCTAATAGGTTACCATCTATGGCACAGGAGCCTTCATACTCAAGAACCGCATGGGTAACGCGAGCTTGGTGGAGTTTGGCTTTCAGTAAAATGGTTTGCATTGCTTTGTCTTACCTCTTTTAATTAATTGCTGTCACGCTGAACAATCAGGTTATCTATAAGGCGAGTCTTGCCTAACCTAGCAGCTATAAGAATGACCCAAGTGTTAGCAGTCAAGCTGGCTGGGCTTAGATCAAGATTACGAATTTCAACATACTCTGGTGCAAAACCTTGTTCTGCTAGGCGGGCTCGTGCCTGGTGGTTAAGCTCATTGAAGTGAGTGTTACCAGCGGCTAGCTCTTTCGCGGCTTCTTTTAATGTTGCATAAAGCGTTGGTGCTTTAGCTAGCTGTTCAGGGGTTAGGTAATTATTACGTGAAGACAGCGCTAACCCTTCTGGTGTTCTATGAGTGGGTACATCAATTATTTTAATTGCAAAAGACAAGTCTTCAACCAACTTACGAATGACACTTAACTGTTGGTAGTCTTTTTGTCCAAAACAGGCAACATCTGGCTGCACAAAGTTGAACAGCTTAGTAACAATAGTTGCTACGCCATCAAAGTGACCAGGACGTTTTTGCCCGCATAAACCTTCACTTACCCCAGGAACAACAACACGGGTTTGGTTTTCTTGTCCATTGGGGTAAAC
Source organism: Marinospirillum insulare DSM 21763 (assembly GCF_000686905.1). Classification (GTDB taxonomy): domain Bacteria; phylum Pseudomonadota; class Gammaproteobacteria; order Pseudomonadales; family Halomonadaceae; genus Marinospirillum; species Marinospirillum insulare. The sequence continues at coordinate 19,901 of NZ_JMLW01000011.1, read as the reverse complement.
CACTTCTACGCTTGGAGTAAAGAGTAGGTCACAACCAGCACTAGCCAGTTTGGTTTGGTCTTCTGCAAGCGTACGTGGATAGCTTTCGTAATCTTCATCAGGGTTAAACTGTAGAGGGTTAACAAAAATGCTGGCTACAATAAAATCAGCATGACGCTTAGCTTCTTCAACTAGACGCAAGTGGCCTTGGTGTAGATTGCCCATGGTTGGAACTAAAGCAATTTTTTTACCTTGAGCACGGCAAGCCGCTAATTCTTCACGTAATTGGCTAATTTCAACCAGGGTTTTTAGAGGTGCTTTCATTTGAAACAATGTTCCTCAGCAGGAAATTCACCTGATTTTACTTCTTTATGGTAGGCAGCTAAAGCTTCAGGAATTGAACTGGCTTCTAGCATAAAGTTTTTCACAAATTTTGCGGTTTTGCCCACCGTTATACCTAGCATATCGTGCAATACTAAAACCTGACCATCAGTTTTAGGGCCTGCACCTATACCTATAACTGGGCATTTCACTGCTCGAGTAACAGCTTCACCTATGTGGGTGGGTACGCATTCTAAAAGAAGCAGAGAAGCACCAGCAGCTTCTAGCTTAATAGCTGCATCTATTAAAGCTTGACCAGCATCGCCACGGCCTTGAACTTTATAGCCACCTAGCTGGTTAACTGTTTGAGGTGTAAGCCCTAAGTGTGCGCACACAGGTATTCCACGCTGGCTTAGTTGAGTTATCCCTTCGGCTAGCCAAGCATCGCCCTCTATTTTAACTAGGTGAGCACCTGCACGCATAAGGCTTGCAGAGTTTTCCAGTAGAGTAGCTAGGCTTGAATCTGACATAAAAGGTAGATCAGCCATGATAAGAGCGTGTTGATTACCGCGCTTGACTGCCTGAGTGTGATAGGCAATGTCTTCAACAGTTACTGGCAATGTTGAGTCATGGCCTTGTAAAACCATGCCTAAAGAGTCTCCAACAAGCATTACCTCAACGCCTGCTTCATTGATGCGAGTAGAGAAGGTGGAGTCGTAACAGGTGAGTACGCTGAATTTTTCACCCGCTTCTTTTAATTCTCTCAGGGTGTTGATGGTAACAGTTTTCATGGACTGCTCCCTTTGCAGGATAGGTAATGGATAAAGTTGGATACTACATTATAGCGATTATATAGGGGATAAAAAATTAATTGTTACCCCTCGTAACCTAAAAGTCAAAAACTTGTGCAGGCTTTTGCTTCTAAGGGTAACACTTCACTGCAAGCTGTTTGGCCAAGTTGTTGAATTAATTGCTTAACCGAGCCTAGATTAGGTAGGTACAAATTTTCATTTAATTCCGCCAAAGGACAGAGTACAAATGCGCGTTCAGCAATACCTGGGTGAGGTAGTGTTAACTTCTCACTATTTAAGACTTGCTCATCGTATAACAAAATATCTAAATCAAGTGTTCTTGGTCCCCAGTGCTGCTCTCTTTTACGCTGGTGTAAAGCTTCAATCGCTTGCAGGCTGTGTAAGAGTGCTAGCGGCTCTAGCTCTGTTGAAATTTCAGCCACTGCATTAATAAAGTCAGGCTGGTCTTGTGGGCCTAAAGGTTTGCTTTTCCAAAGCTTTGATGCTTTTAAAAGTTGTGTTTTAGGAAGCTTTGCTAGCTCTAAAAATGCATCTGAAACTTGTTTGCTAGGGTTCTCTAGGTTGCTACCTAAACCTATCCAAGCGTTAGCCATTAGTAACTACCTTTAATTAGCGGTTAGTCGTTGTTGGTTTACGACGTCTTGGTTTACGTCGTTTGCTGCCAGATTTTTTTGTTGATGCAGGACCTAAAGAGGCAGTTAGCTTATGCTGCTCGCTTTCATCTGCTTCTTGAAAAGCAGTCCACCAAGCTGCTGCCCCTTCAGTTGGCTCGCCAGCAATTTCTCGTAATAGTAAAAAATCATAAGCAGCACGAAAGCGCGGCATTTGAATAAGTGCCCAAGCGCGTTTGCCATGGCGCAATGGCAGCTTTAACTGTAGGTCCCAAATTTCACGCATGGGGAAAGCAAAACGCTTGGGTATAGTAATGTGTTGATTCTGCCTTTGCAGCAGCCGGTTACCAGCTTGTTGCATGGCTGGAAAAGCAGGAACGCCATTATTTTGTAAGTCATTAAAAATTTGTTTTAAGCCTGGCCAGAGTAAAACGGCATATAGAAAAGCAGGTGTAACAGGGCGGCCTTCATAAATACGTTGATCTGTATTTTTCATTGCCTGCTCAAGTATTTTTAAGGCTAGAGGATCAGTTTTGAGCGCCTCATGGGTGGAAGGAAACAAAAATGCAAAAAGCCCATAGTCTATTAGTAAATGTAAGGTGGTTAAGGCTTGACCTGCCAGCAAAAGTTTTAGTACTTCATCAAACATGCGCGCTGGTGCTACTTGAAGTAGAAGATTGGCTTGCTCGCGTATAGGTGCTTCAGTCGCTGCTTCTAGTGTGAAGTTAAGCTTGGCAGCAAAACGTATGGCTCTAAGCATACGAACAGGATCTTCACGGTAGCGTGTAACTGGGTCACCAATTAAACGCAGGCGCCTATTCTTTAGGTCTTCTAAGCCACCCGTATAGTCATGAATAGAAAAATCTTTAATGCTGTAATAAAGCGCGTTAACTGTGAAATCTCGCCTTAGAGCATCTTCTTCAATTGACCCCCAAACATTATCGCGTAGAAGCATACCTTCATCGGTTTGCTTAATACGCTTGTCGGTGGCTTCTTCAGTTTTACCTCTAAAGGTGGTCACCTCAATTATTTCTCGACCAAACCTAACGTGAACTATTCTAAAGCGTCTACCTATCATTCGAGAGTTACGAAATAGTTCGGTCACTTGCTCAGGGGTTGCATCGGTTGCTACATCAAAGTCTTTAGGGTTTTTACCTAAAAGACGATCGCGGATTGAACCGCCCACTAAATAAGCTTGATAGCCACCTTTATGTAAACGATAGAGCACCTTGATTGCACCTTCGTGTATCTCGCTACGAGAGATAGGATGCTCTGAACGTGGTAGTTTTTTAAATTGTGGTTTGCTGCTTAGGTTTGGCTTATTCATACGGCTTTTGATGTAACTGCTAATTCCTTTAATCATTTTGATCCAAGGTAAAAAGAAAGATGAGGCAGTTTAACCGACCTGTGGGGTGGGGCAAAGGAAGAAAGGCTTAAATAGACAAAAGAAAAAGGGGAAGGCGTAAACGCCTTCCCCTTATTAGTCGATTAATGCTTACGAGTCCCTTCGTTTATCTAGGATGAAAATTCTAGATCGCTCTGAATACGCATCACAGTCGCCAACTAACAGATGCTTTTGTTTTTATTCTTCTGCCTTGGCAGACCATCTCGTATTCAAAACAATTTAGCCTCAGCTTGGACTTTTTCCCGGGTGTTTATTGTTTTTATTCACCCTTTGTATGCACTTGATATTATTTTTATTTTTATCAATTTTGCATCAGTTTTCGCTGAAGACCGGTGACCTTAGCTTTTATTGTTGTTGTTTGCTCTTAAAGCCGCTTCGCCTTTTTTTATTTTTGTGTTGGCTAGTGTGGCGGTCGTTCACCAGGCTTCCTATTTGTTTTTGTTTTTTGGAAGCCGGTTCGGTCAGACTCAGGTTTGTTTTTGTTTTTTCTGAGCGGCTGACGCCGGTGTTCTTGTTATTCTTACTAAGTATATAGCGGGATATGTGCCAAGTTTTAATAACTCTATTAAAAACAATAGCTTAGGTTTTTGTGGGGTGTTTTAGGGCTGGTTGAATTAAAAAGTGTTACCCAGTTTTAGAGCTTTATATGGCAGTTTGGGTGTAACGGTAACACTTGTTTTTTTATCGTGAAGCACTGGTTTTACGTCTAGGAATACCTAGTTTTTGACGCCTTTCCCATAAACACTTTCTAGAAATGCCTAGTTTTTTAGCTAACTGTGTTTCACTCATTTGATCTTCATTTTCTTCTACAAAGCGCACAAAGTAGTCTTCTAGTGAAAGGTCATCTAGAGGTAAATGCGCTGGGTTAGACGTATCATCAGCCGTTGGTACTTCAAGGGCCTCAGTTACAGGTTGATTATTGCTCGTTTTGAGAGAGGTGGTGAAGTTGGCTTTTTTGGGTTGCTGAATAGCTTGAGGTAACTCTAAATCCTCAGCATGAATGAGGGTGTCGTCTGCTAAAATAACGGCACGCTCTACCCTGTTTTCTAATTCACGCACATTACCCGGCCAAGAATAAGCTAAGAGTGCACTCATAGCAGATTTTGAAAAGCGAGAGGTAGGTTTACCTAGGCGTTCACAGCAGGATTTAAGCAAGCTTCCGGCAATTAGCAAAATGTCATCTTCACGCTCTGCTAAACAGGGTAGCTCCAGTTCAATAACATTCAAACGGTAGTAAAGATCGAGTCTAAATTTTCCTTGGTCGACTAGGGTTTTAATATTACGGTGGGTTGCAGCTATAAGACGTATATCAACCTTTCTAGATTCTACTGAGCCTAATCTTCTAATTTCGCCTTCTTGTAAAACTCTGAGCAGTCTAGCCTGAGCCTCAAGAGGTAGTTCGCCTATTTCATCAAGAAACAAGCTTCCTCCGTCGGCAGCCTCAACCAAACCATTGCGACTAGTATTGGCACCAGTAAAAGCTCCTTTTTCATGCCCAAAAAGTTCCGACTCAATTAATGTTTCAGGTATGGCTGCACAGTTAACGCTAATTATGGGTGATTTATGGCGAGGGCTTAAATTATGCAGTGCTTTAGCCACCAGTTCTTTACCCGTACCAGACTCACCAAGAATAAGAACCCGTGTATTGAATGGAGCAATTTTTTTTATTTGCTGAAAGACAGCTTGCATTGCTTGGCTTTCACCCAGCATACCTTGTAAACCATCTGCGGAGCTTTCTACTTCTGAGTTAGCAGAGGGTGAATTTTCAGGTGTTTGCTGTCGTCTGTGCTGGTTGAGAATATGATTAACTGCAGAAAGCATCTCATCATGATCAAAAGGTTTTGCTATGTAGTCAACAGCACCTTGTTTCATAGCATCAACAGCTGAGCGTAAGCTGGCATAGCTAGTCATAATTAACACAGGAATGTCTTGGTTAATTAATGCTGTTCCTTCTTCACCTGGTAGGCGAAGGTCACTAATAATTAAATCAAAAGGTTGTTCAGCTAGTAATTGGCGTGCTTCAGCAACAGTGCCTGCTTCAGCAATCTGAAAACCATTGCGCTCTAGTAGTCGTCTTAGAGCAGAACGAATAATCCCTTCATCTTCAACAATCAGTACTTTACTCATGGTTGGTTGATGACTCCTGATAAGTTAGCTCACTACTTGTAGGTATAGGTAGTGGAAAGCGGCAGCGAAAACAGCTGCCACTTAGAAATTCTGGACTAGGGCTAAGTGCCTGTATTTGTCCATCATGCTCTTCGACAATACTATAAACTAGCGCTAGTCCCAAGCCAGTGCCCTCACCAACTTGCTTAGTTGTATAAAAAGGCTCAAATAAATGCTCTAGGTGCTGTGGGGATATACCGTCACCGTTATCGTGAATTTCTAGAATAACTTCCTGCCCTTTTTGTTGACCCATGCACAATACCTTGCCTCCATCTACGGTTGCATCACGAGCGTTAGCTATAAGGTTCACAAAAATCTGCACTAGACGTTGAGCATCACCCATTACATAAAGGTCTTCTGGGCAAAGGTTGGTATAAATTCGGTTGGCACCCTTATGACTAAGCGAAATTAAGTTAATGGCTTCTTGTAGAGCACCATGTAAATTAACCTGTTCAAACTTTAAGCTATCACTTGGTCTACCAGCATGAGCAAAATTAACTAATGACTGAACGATGCTGGTAATACGATGGGTTTGTTCTAGTATTTGCTGGCTGGTTTCTCTAACTATTTCAGGCTCTTCAGCATCGTAATGTAGATTTTGTGCTAAGGAAGAAATACCCGTCACAGGGTTGCCAATTTCATGAGCGACTCCCGCTGCTAAACGACCAATAGATGCAAGACGTTCATTATGCAAGAGTTCGTCTTCAAGCAGCTTTAAGTTACTTTGATCTTCTACTAATAAAATAGTGCCGCCCATCAAGGCTGCAGGGTTATCTTGCTTTGTTTTATGCAAACTTAACCAGGCAGTGCTACCGTCGGTGTTTTTTAAAGGTTGGCGATAAACCGGATTAGTAGAACCTTCAAGAAAGTTATTTAAAAGTTGGCTCCAAGGCTCTGGAAGGTGGCGAACTCTAGAGCCAATAACCTGATCACTGCTTATACCGGTTAAGCCTTCCATTGCTCTATTCCACATTAAAACCTCCTGATCATTACCCAGCGCACAAATACCTACGGGTAAATACATCAGTGTTTGACGGTGGTGGCGGCGCAGTTTATCTAACTCTTTTGCCATACCCGTTAGACGAGAGCGGTAGTCTTCTAGGTGGCGTTCAATATAGTGGATGTCATTATCTGAAGGTTTTTCTTGGCGTTGCCAAGGCAAATAACGGTCAACTAGCTCTTGGGCAACTGCTGAGCCCATTAGCCCAGATAGGTTGGCTTGAATTTGATCTCGCAAGCGCCTTAGGGTGTAAGGACGAACATCTAATGGGTTAATACTTAATTCATTTATTGCCCTAGTTACTTCTCTTTGTGCAGTTTCTATACCCAAAGGAATGCTTAAAAGTCTAACTAGGTCTTCAACATTCCTAGCTTTTAACTGTAAGCGCTTAGGAAAGAATAAGGCATTTTGGGAGCAGGCAAGTGCCCCAGCTTTCTCTTCTTCACTAATTTTAGTTAGCAGAGAAATAAGAATAAATAAGCCAATGTTAGCTGTGGTCGCATAGACAGTAATTGAGTACCAGTCATCTATACCTTTCAGTTGAAAAGTTAGGCCCTGTACAGTCAGTTGATGAATGTTGAACAAAAGTGGAAAGCCTAAGCCAAGAATTAACACTATAAAGCCAGCCAACAAACCTGCTAATAAACCTTTACGGTTAGCTATAGGCCAAAACAATAGTGCTAAAGCACCGGGTAAAAATTGCAAGGTGACTATAAAAGCAGATAAGCCAAGAGTAGCTAGGTCATGTTCAACACTAACAATCAAATAAACCAGGTAGGCAACAAAGATTAAAGAGCCAATAAGCAAGCGGCGCATGCGTATCAGCCAAAAATAAATATCGAAGTCAGCAGGGGGCTGATAAACCGCAAGTACCAGGTGGTTAAGTACCATGGGTGCCAGTGCGAGAGTCATAACAATAATGGTGCCACTAGCTGCCGCTAAACCAATAATAAAAGATAGAAGCCCCCAATAACCACCTAGGGAAAGGGTTGCATACTCAACGGGTAAGCTACTTCCTAGTGCTTGGTGAGCCCAATAAATAATAGGCACAGGTATAGCTAGCAGTAATAAGAAGATAGGTAGCATCCAGCTGGATTGCATCATAGCTTCTTCTGAAGGGTTTTCTGTGAAAATAATATGAAAAATATGCGGCATGGTGAGTGCGGTTGCAGAAAAAACAAGCAACAGAGTGCGCCACTGGTTACTTTCTAGGGGCTCTTGTGCGGCATTGAGTGTGGCGCTGTTATTTGTTAGCCAAACTTCTAAGCCATCGAAACCACCGAAGACGCTATATAGCGTTGCTGCGCCTAAAACTAAAAAAGCTACCAGCTTAACTAAAGATTCAAAGGCAATCGCAAAGAGCAGGCTTTCGTGTCTTTCTCTTAAAGAGATGTGCCTTGCACCAAACAAAATAGCAAAAAGTGTAATGACAGCACAGAATACAAAAGCTAAATGATAGGGCGAAGACTCGTTAGTGAGTAGGTAAATAACATCGCCGATAGCTTGAATTTGTAAAGCTAAAAGCGGCATGCTTCCAAATAGTAAGCCTAGGGTTACAACTACACCTACCCAGCGGCTTCGATACCTAAAAGCAAATAGGTCTGCAAGCGATGAAAGTTGATAGGTGCGAGCCAGCCTAAGTAAAGGTGAAAGCAAGAGAGGAGCGAGTACAAAAATACCTGCTATGCCTAAATAGTAGGTTAGGTATCCATAACCGTATTGATGAGCTAAGCCAAAAGAACCATAAAAAGCCCAAGCACTAGCATAAACTCCCAGCGCTAGAACATAAACTAAAGGGTGCTTAACTACTTTTTTGGGTAACCAGTTTTTTTCAACTATCCAAGCACAAGCAAACAGTAGAGAGAGGTAGCCAACACCTAAGCCAAATATTTGGGTCAGAGTAAAGCTCATATTACTCTAGCAGCTCAAGTCGGCGCTTTTGCTCTAGCCAAAGCGTAGCTGCGATAAGTCCAGCCCAAAAAACAAAGGGTTTATACCAGTCACTACTGCCCCAGGGTTGAAGTAACCAAGGTGAGAAAAAATAACCTAGGGTGACTAGCAATAAGATAAGGCGGTAGGCATACATGCTGGTAATTCTGCTCGCTAGTGTGAAATTACTTTAACTTGAAAGAAAACCCAGCAGGGCGCTGGGTTAAACAGGAGCATTGCTTAAGCTTTAGCCACCGATTTGCTTTTCTTTAATTTCAGCTAAACTTTTACAGTCAACACACATGGTTGCTGTTGGGCGAGCTTCTAGGCGACGAATACCTATTTCTATACCGCAAGCTTCACAATAACCATAGTCATCTTCTTCAATGCTTGTCAGTGTTTCATTAATTTTTTTAATTAACTTTCGCTCTCTATCTCTAGTTCTAAGCTCTAAGCTAAATTCTTCTTCTTGAGTTGCACGATCGGCAGGGTCTGCAAAGTTAGAAGCTTCTTCTTTTAAGTTTTTAACTGTACGGTCAACCTCCTCCATTAAATCTTGTTTCCAGTCTTGCAAAATTTTACGAAAGTGGTCTAGCTGATTGTTGCTCATATACTCCTCACCAGACGTTTCTTGGTAAGGTGTAAAGCTTTGGTTATTATTCATATCTTGCTTACTCTCTGGCATAGCCTTGCCTCGTGGCGTAATAGTCGTCCTGTATTCGGTAGCTACCGAGCGAAAAGACTAGATTATTTAATGCAATTCTTAGCTAATTGCAAGGATCATACCTAAATTTTTAGCAGGGGTAACGCTAGCATTAGCCTAAAGTAGGTCTAAATCACAAAAAAATTTAAAAAACGAAAGTATTTAGTCCTCTAAACGTAAGTAGTCACGAATTAGCTTTACTAGCATTTGGCTTGCTGCAGGTGCATCCGTATCCACAGTAACAGCACGGTTTAATTCTTCTGTTGTTAAAGGGTCATGATTTGCAAGCTGGTGCTCAAGTACTAATAGGTCGGCCTCAGCAACTTTTTCTCCTTCTTGAATGCGCTTGGTTAAACGGCGACGTAAGGTAGCTTCATCAGCTGTTAAGGAAATAATTAAAGATGGTAGCCCAAGGCTTTCTGCTACTGCATGTAACTGGTCACGCTGGCTTTTCTTTAGGTTAGTGGCATCGAGGGTGACAGGAAAGCATGAGCGTAGAACACTGTTGGCGAGTTTAGATAAACGGTTATAGGTTTGTTCTGTTGCCTCAGCAGTATAAATGCCTCCAGTCAATTCTGTTGATTGACTGCTTTCTTCAGGTTTTAAACCAAAAATACGCTTACGCTCTACATCGGATCGAATGCGGATGCCACCTAACTCTCTTACAACACCAGTAGTTAAAGTGCTTTTACCACTGCCAGAAAAACCGTGGGTAATGAGTAGATAGGGTGAGTGAAAGTCCGTATAGCTTTCTGCTAGATCGGTGTAGCTACGGTATTGGCGCATAACCGTAGCCTTATCTTCTTCATCTAAGCCGGGTTGAGCTAAGCGGAAGAGGTTTACTTTGGCTCTGACTAAAGCACGGTAAACCTTGTAGAAACAAAGTAGCTCTAACCCTTCGTAATCACCTGTTTGTTCTAGGTAGTGGTTCAGAGTCACCTGAGCCATTTTTTTCAGGCCACGGTCTTCTAAATCCATAATTAAAAAGGCTAGGTCACTAATAACGTCGCACCAGCGAAAAGCATCGTTAAACTCAATGCAGTCAAAGGCAACGACTTTACCCTGCCAAAGCGTAGTGTTTCCCAGGTGTAGGTCACCATGACACTCGCGTACAAAGCCATCGGCTAAACGCTGGGCAAAAGTATTTTCAAAGCGTGAAAACGTATCTTTAGACCAGTCTTCAAGTAGCTTGAGTTGCTTTAAACTTGCTTCATCGTCGAGTAAATCACGAATTTGATCAAAATTTTGCTGTGCTGGAAACCAAATGGCTTCTGGCGTACCAAGATTATTAGGGGGTAAGCCAGGCGCTAACTTATGGTGAAATTCAGCCAATTCTTCAGCTAGTTGCAAAAGGTGTTCTTCTTTAAGTTCACCACGCTGTTGCAAGGCGTTTAAAAGTTGCGAATCATCGAAGCGACGCATTTTTAATAGGTATTCAAACGGAGCAGAAGCATCATCAAAACTAGGTGCTTCAGCACTGCCCGATAAAGGTAAAACATTAAGGTAAAAATCGGGTGCTAAACGCTGGTTAAGCTTTAACTCTAACTCACAGAAATGCTTGCGCTGCTCGAGAGAGGAATAGTCTAAAAAACCAAAGTTAACGGGTTTTTTAAGTTTGTACGCAAACTCGCCTGCTAAGAAAACCCAAGATATATGCGTTTCTCTAACCAGTACCTCATCAACAGGGTGTGGGTAACTTGTTGGGTTTTTTAATGCTTGGACTAATGCCTCGTTCACGAGCAGCTCCTTGGTGAAATGAATTTATTTTAAGCTAGCAAAAGCTTGCTCTGCTGCATTTAAAGTTGCTTCCAGTTCTTCTTCTTGGTGAGCGGAAGAAATAAAGCCTGCTTCATAAGCGGATGGTGCTAAATAAACACCCTCTTTAAGCATGGCATGAAAGAAGGCATTGAACCGCTCTAGGTTGCATGCAGTCGCATCAGCAAAGTTATTAACGGCCGATTGCTCAGTAAAAAACAAGCCAAACATACCGCCTGCTTGTTGTGTAACAAAAGGTATGCCAGCAGCCTTAGCTCTTTCTTCTAAGCCTTGGCAGAGGCGCTTGGCATAGCTGCTTAACTGTTTATGGAAATCAGCCTGACTGACTTTTTTAAGTAGTGCTAATCCTGCAGCCATAGCTAAGGGATTACCAGACAATGTACCCGCTTGGTAAACAGGCCCTAGTGGGGAGAGCTTATCCATAAATTCAGCCTTGCCACCAAAAGCACCTACTGGAAAACCACCGCCAACTATTTTACCTAAGGTGGTTAAGTCCGGGTCCACTTTATAGTGTTCTTGTGCGCCACCTAAGGCAACTCGAAAACCTGTCATTACTTCATCAAAAATTAATAATGCGCCGCTCTCTGTACACACCTCACGTAAGGCTTCTAAAAAACCTGCTTGGGGTGGAATGCAGTTCATATTCCCTGCTACTGGTTCAACAATAATGCAAGCAATTTGGTCGCCTAACTCTTTAAAGCAAGCGCGTACACCCTCAATGTCATTAAATGTGAGAGTTAATGTGTGTTGTGCAAGGTCTGCAGGTACACCCGGGGAGGTAGGCACACCAAAAGTTAGTGCGCCAGAACCTGCTTTCACAAGTAAGGAGTCGCTATGACCATGGTAGCAACCTTCAAATTTTACAATTTTATCTCGACCTGTGTAACCTCTTGCTAAGCGAATAGCGCTCATGGTTGCTTCAGTACCTGAGTTCACCATGCGTACTTTTTGCATAGAGGGTACTAGCTTACAAAGCACTTCAGCCATTTCAGTTTCTAGCTCAGTAGGTGCACCATAAGATAAACCTAAATCTAAACGGCTACGCACTACATCTAAAATATCTTTATCAGCATGACCCGTAATCATCGGCCCCCAAGAGCCAATGTAATCTATATAGCGTTGGTCATCTTCATCAACTAGGTATGCACCTTCAGCCTTTTTTATAAATAAAGGTGTTCCACCAACGCCTTTAAAGGCACGGACAGGTGAGTTAACGCCACCTGGAATAAATTCTTGCGCACGTTTAAACAGATCTGCTGAGCGTGTCATAATTGGCCTCATAAGAAGTAAAAGAAAGAGTGGGTTCGAAAATATTGCGATAAGTCTCTACTGCGGTTTTGGGGCAGGGTTGAGCAAAAATACCTGCTACGACTGCAACCATGCTCGCCCCCGCCTTAGCTAAACTTGGAAGGTGCTCTGGCTGTATGCCACCTATAGCTACGAGCGGTAAGTTAAACTGGCTAGCAACTTTTAAAATATCTAAACAGGCTGATGGAGCTTGGGGCTTGGTTAAAGAAGGAAAAAAACGACCAAAAGCAAGGTAGCTAGCACCCGATTGAGCAGCTAGAGAAGCTAGCTCAATGCTGTTATGGCAAGTGCTACCAATAATGGCCTTTTTACCTAATAACTCACGTGCATCAATAAGATTGGAGTCGCTTTGACCTAGGTGAACACCTGCGGCATTAGCTGCTTTAGCAAGTTCTGGGTCATCATTAATAATCAGTTGGCAATTGTAGCTAAGGCACAGGTCTGCTAAAAGACGGGCTTGGCGCAATGCTTTACTAGGGTCTGCTGTTTTATCACGGTATTGCAGGAGTTTTAGGCCACCACGCATTGCAGACTCAGCAGCTGTTTGTAGCTGAGTATCGTCAGCTAGTAGGTCTGCATCAGTTATTGCATAAATGCCTCGTAATGCTTGTTGATTAGGCATGATTATCTTCTCGAATTCTAAGGGGTAGTAACTGACCTTCGGTAAGCTTGAGTGCTTTGTCTAAACTCTGCCAAGTGTAGTCTTGCGCTTTAACAGAGGCTTGCGGGAGTGCTTCTCCACGGGCAAGCAAGGCAGCAACAGCCGAAGCAAGTGTGCAGCCTGAACCATGAAACTCACCTTCTAAACGTTGCCAACGGTTTACTAAGGGCTCGTTAGTTGAATTGGTAAAAAGCAAGTTTCTGACAGTGTGCGTTTGTTTATGAACACCGGTCACTAAGACGGCTTTGCAGCCAAGCTTAATGAGTTCTTGAGCTTGGCTTTCAACGGTTTCTTTGTTTGGAACTAGCTGCTCTAGCTCTTGCAGGTTAGGTGTAATAAGGGTGGCGTAGGGTAGAATTTCTTCTTTTAGATGCCCTATTAAACTGTCGCTTGTGAAGCTGGTGCCGCTGGTGCTAGCCAGTACTGGATCAATAACCAAAGATGTTTGAGGGTAGCGTTTAATTAGTTTTGCAACTAACTCTTGCACCTCTAAACTACCCAAGACACCCAGCTTTATGGCTGCAGGTGTGAAGTCAGCAAGTAACACTTCTAACTGTAGCTGAAGTGCTTCAATGGGCTGGTAAGTAATTTGTTTTACTTGTTGGGTGTTTTGAGCCGTTAAACAGGAAATCAAAGTGATAGGCCAAGCACCTAAGCCTAAAATAGCTTGAGCATCTGCAATTATGCCAGCTCCACTTGAAGGGTCGTGCCCGCCAATAGCAAGTACAGGTGGATGTTTTTTTTGAAAATTAGGGTGAACCCCAAGTTTGATCATAGTTCAAACGTCCAATGCTTTACCAAGGCTTGATAATCGCCAGGAGCACAACAAAAATAAGTATAAAGACGGGTAGTTCGTTAAAAACACGATACCAAGTTTCACTTTGCTTATTATTATCTAAAGCCAAGCTGCGTTGCAGGATACCACACCAAAAATGGTAAATTAGCAATAAGACGATTAAACCTAGTTTAATCTGCAACCAAGTTTGAGCTAAGTAGCCCGCAAAGTTCAAGCTAAGTAAGCCAGTACCTAGCAAGAGCACGGCGACCATGGAGGGATTCATTATACCTCTGTAAAGTTTGCGCTCCATTGTTTTAAAGCGCTCTACTCCTTGTGTATCGCCTTCCTTTAAAGCCTGTGAGTGATAAACAAACAGTCTTGGAAGATAAAAAAGTGCAGCAAACCAAGTGACTACAGCAATCAGGTGGAAGGCTTTAAGCCATAAGTAAGTCATTAGTAATCCAAGCGAGTAAAAGAAAAGAAGGATACTCTAACATAGCTTCTAAAGGTAATAAGACGTATTTAGGTGGCATACTTAACAAGTGATTTTGTGTATTATTGATTACACGCCTAGAGTAAAAGACTAAGCAATAACGGTTAGGAGAGTAAAGTGATAAAAATAGGTATTGTTGGTGGTACAGGATACACAGGTGTTGAATTGCTGCGACTTCTAGCATCTCACCCGAATGCACAGGTTGAAGTTATAACTTCACGCTCTGAGGCAGGCGTTGGTGTTGCAGAAATGTACCCTAACTTACGAGGTCACTACTCTAACCTTTTCTTTACAGAGCCAGATGTTGCGCTTTTAGCCGCTTGCGATGTGGTTTTCTTTGCTACGCCTCACGGTGTTGCTCATGCGCTTGCGGGTGAATTATTAGATGCTGGCACAAGAGTAATCGATTTGTCTGCTGACTTTAGGTTAAACAATGCTGAGGAGTGGGCTGAGTGGTATGGCCAGCCGCATGGTGCTCCAGAGCTTTTAAAAGAATCTGTTTACGGTTTGCCAGAAATAGCTAGAGAAGAAATAAAAACTGCACGCTTAATTGCAGTACCAGGCTGCTACCCAACAGCAGTGGAACTTGGGCTGTTGCCTTTGTTTGAAAAAGGCCTAGTAGAAACCCAAGGGGTTATTGCTGACTGTAAAACAGGTGTGTCAGGTGCGGGTCGAGGGGCTAAAGTTCCATCGCTCTTTTGTGAGGCGGCAGAAAGCATCAAAGCCTATGCTGTCGGTAATCATCGACATCACCCAGAGATAACTCAAGAGTTAACCAAGGCTGCTGGTCAACCAGTAGGCTTAACATTTGTGCCGCATTTGTTACCTATGATACGTGGTATTCATGCAACGCTTTACGTGCGTTTGAATACGGCGAACCAAGGATTAACCGACGCAGAGTTACAAGAACTTTTTGAAATGCGCTACAAGAATGAGCCGTCTGTGGATATAATGCCGTGGAACTCTTGTCCAGAAACTCGTAGTGTGCGCGGGGCAAATGTGTGTAGAATCGGATTACACAGACCACAAGGCAGTGATTTAGTTATTGTTCTTGCAGTTATTGACAACTTGGTCAAAGGTGCCAGCGGACAGGCAATACAAAACATGAATATCATGTTTGGTCAGGATGAGCTGGCAGGGTTAACCTATGCAGGACTTATGCCCTAAGCTTTGTAGTTAACTAAGCAGTTGCGGATAAAAAAATGAATAAAGGACAGGGCGAACGCCTGGAGATCGTTGCTTATAACCCGGCCCGGCGTCTAATTACTCGTGTAATTGTTTTATGTTTGATGCTTGCACTGGCTGTTGGTGGTTATTATTTTGGGCAGTGGTCTATATGGCATGAGCGTGGTACAGCAGTTGTTGAGCGTAACGAACTTAGAATTACGGCACGCCAACAAGAAAAAGAATTGGTTGAGTTAAGACGTAGAGTGTTGGTCACTGAAAGTAGTAATGCTGTTGATAAGCAAGCCCAGCAAGAGGTACAGCAAACAGTGCTCAACTTAAATGCGCGAATTGCAAAATTAGAAAATGAGTTGCATTTTTATCAGCGAGTTATGGCACCTGAAAAAGCTGACCGTGGGCTTAGAATAGATAGATTTGATATTAAGCCAACAGAAGATGCTGGCGTATTTGATTATCAGTTAGTTATCACTCAAGTTACTGATAATAATTCATTTATTGAAGGGCGCGCCTTGGTTAGTTTGGTTGGGTCTCGTGGAAAAACCTTAAATGTTACCTTGCCACTAAAAGATGTTTCGCCTGAGGTTGATGAGCTAAGTGTTCGGTTTAGGTTTCGTTTCTTTCAAAACGTAGCAGGACAGATACACTTGCCAGAAGACTTCAAGCCAGAAAAAGTACAGGTAATTTTGCAATCAACTGGAAACAAAGCTATGCGCATCGAAACAGAATTTGACTGGATTAGCCAGGAGACCAAGTAAATGTTTGGGAATAAAACGCCACCGAGCAATAATTTCGACACTCTAATATCAGGTAAAGCAGAGATAGTTGGAGATATACACTTTTCTGGCGGTCTTCATATAGACGGTAAAGTTTATGGGAATATTATTGCTGATGATGAGTCTAAGGCAGTATTAAGAGTAAGTGACAAAGGCTTTGTCGAGGGTGAAGTATCTGTTCCTCATGTCATTGTTAACGGAACTATTGTAGGCGATGTTCATTCTTGTGAGCATTTAGAATTAGCTGCTAAAGCCGCTATCAAAGGGGATATTTTCTACAATACAGTAGAGATGGTTATGGGTTCTCAAGTTGATGGTCGCCTAGCACATCGCTACAAGAGTGGTAAGGGTAACGAAAGGGCAAAAATGCCTAAACAAGTGACCCGAGAAAAACCTAAAGGAACAGTTGATACAAATAAAGAAAGCAAAGCTAGTGTTGCTCCAAAGCTAGCAGCTTCTCCAGTGGCTGAGCCAAATCAGATAAATGTTCCTCCTAAGGATTTAGCTAAAAAGTAACAGCTACAGCTAGTTGCTAGCAATTGGCAACTAGCTGGTACTTGCATACTTGACTAGAGTGCTGGGTTAAGTCAAACTTTAACTCAGCATCTTGGAGTTAAATATATGACCTCTGCCGTAAGTTTTGTACCTCAAGCACTTCTCGCCACTCCTGCCGCAATTAAGAAAGTGCAAAGTCTAGTAGAAGAAGAATCTAATTCTGATTTGAGCCTTCGTGTCTATGTGACGGGTGGTGGTTGCTCAGGTTTTCAGTATGGTTTTGATTTCGATGATCAAATTCAGCCAGATGACACTGTTATTGATGAGCAGGGCGTTCGTTTTTTACTTGATGAACTTAGTTACCCTTATTTAAGTGGTTCAACTGTCGATTATGTTGAAGGGTTAGAAGGGGCAAGGTTTATTATCGTTAACCCTAATGCATCAACTACTTGTGGTTGTGGTTCCTCTTTCTCAGTGTAACTGACACAAAAGACTAGGCAGGATAAAATCCACCTAGCACTCTTTCGCCTAAAGCGCCTGTTACACTAGGAAGGTTGCCACTTTTATTTTGCACGTGTCGCCAAGCTAGCCAAGCAAAGGCAGCTGCTTCTACATCCTGAGGTGGAATACCTAGAACCTCAGTAGAAGCGATTTTTTGAGCAGGCGATAGTTTGCGAATCCTTTCTATTAAAAAACTGTTCTTCCAACCCCCGCCACAAATAAATATTTCAGCTTCGCTGTCAGGATCAAGTAACTGTATTTGATCAGTCAAAGAGGCAGCAGTAAGTTCAGTTAAAGTTCTAAGTACGTCCTGTGCATTCAATTGTTCTTTTGAGAAGCCTGAGAGAAGTTTAGTTAACCAGTTAGGGTTAAACTTTTCACGACCGGTACTTTTAGGTGCTGGCAAGGAAAAAAACTCATCTTCTAAGGCAGCTTCAAGTAATCTAGTTAGTAATTTTCCGCCTGAAGCATTTTGACCGCCTTCGTCAAAGGGTTGCTTCCAATGCAGCTGATGCCAGTAATCAAGCAGTAAATTAGCCGGCCCGGTATCAAAGCCAATTACATCTTGTTCTAAACTTTTAGGTAGGTAAGTCACATTAGCGATGCCGCCTAAATTCACAATAATCCTATCTTTGGCTAAAGACTGGAATACATTGCGGTGAAAAGCCGGCACCAAAGGTGCAGCCTGGCCACCCGCTGCTAAATCCCTTCGCCGAAAGTCAGCGATTATATTTTGTCCAGTTAGCTCTGCAAGTAGGCTAGGGTTGAGTAATTGTAAAGTATAACTGGGTGCTAAATTAGGCTGGTGTTCTAGCGTTTGTCCATGACAGCCCATGGCCTTAGGTTGGAGATTGTTTGGCAGGTTTGCTAAAAGCTGCAAAGCGCAATCAGCATAGAGCCGTGTTAATCCATCTTCTGCTTCAGCTAATTGTCTAAAGGTTAGGTTTTGTGAATGAGCTAAAAAAGTCAGTAGCTCTTTTAGCTTAATGGGTAGGTCTACCGAGCAGCGCTTGATTAGTTTTGGTTGGCTAAGGCTAAAATCAATTAATAGTGCGTCGACTGCATCTAGGCTGGTGCCTGACATCATGCCAACATAATGGCTGCTCATGAATTTTCCTTAGAGTTAATGTGAGAAGGTTAATTAGTTATTTCCTAGTGTTATACTTTGCCACAAATTTTTAGGCTGAACACGGCTAAGTATTAAAACCACCCTATTGATAAGTAAGGAAAAGTAATGGATAAGCAGCAAGAGGCATTAGAAGTTATTCGCCGTGGAACACACGAGATACTAGTTGAAGAAGAGCTAGTAAAAAAAATAGCAGAAAATCGCCCGCTAAGAGTAAAGGCTGGGTTTGATCCTACAGCTCCTGATTTACACCTAGGGCATACAGTATTAATAAATAAGTTACGCCAGCTTCAAGATCTAGGCCATACCGTGCTTTTTTTAATAGGTGACTTCACTGGCCGTATTGGTGATCCATCGGGTAAGAACGTAACCCGTAAGCCGCTAACTGAAGCAGAAGTAATGGAGAACGCACAAACCTATAAGGATCAAGTTTTTAAAGTGCTTGATCCAGTGAAAACGCAGGTAGTATTTAACTCAGAGTGGATGAGTAAAATGTCTGCCTCAGATTTAATTGGTTTGGCAGCACAGCAGACAGTAGCGCGTATGTTAGAGCGGGATGATTTTGAAAAGCGTTACAAGAGTAATCAGCCTATCGCTATACATGAGTTTCTTTATCCTCTAGTTCAAGGTTACGACTCAGTAGCAATGCAGGCAGATATAGAGCTAGGTGGTACCGATCAAAAATTCAACTTGTTAATGGGGCGAGAGCTTCAAAAGGGTCGGGGTCAGGAGCCACAAGTGGTTATTACTATGCCTTTACTAGAAGGATTGGACGGCGTGCAGAAAATGTCGAAATCCTTAGGCAACTATGTAGGTATAGATGAAGCGCCAGGTGTTATGTTTAATAAGCTAGTTTCTATGCCTGATAGCTTAATTTGGCGCTATTTTGAATTGCTATCTTTTAAGAGCTTGGCAGAAATCGACCAATTAAAGAAAGATGTAGAGCAAGGCGCCAATCCAAGAGACATTAAAATACTGCTAGCAAGAGAACTGATTGAGCGTTTTCACGGTGAAGAAGCAGCAGCCAATGCGCACAAGTCGGCGGGTAACCGTCTAGGAGAAGGTGAGTTACCAGAAGACTTGCTCGAAGTGGATGTTGATCTTGAAGGTGAGGCAGATTTACCAATCGCTGCAATCATTAATCGAGCAGGTTTAACTGCCAATGGGGCGCAGGCAAAAGACGCAGTAAAAAGAGGTGCGGTGAAGGTTGATCATCAGGTGGTAGATGAAGCCTTCCGTCTAGCAAAAGGCAGCGAGCAGGTTATTCAAGTAGGAAAGAAAAACTATGCAAAAGTACGCTTAGTATAATTTTGTAATATTTTTTCAAAAACCCCTTGCGTTTAAAAAGTTAGTGCCTATAATACGCCTCTCTTGTCAGGGAGTGCTTAGAAATAAGCAGTTAGAAAAGCTTTGGCAAGGGGTGTAAAGGATTGTTTTTAAAGGTATTTCTTTTAAAGAATTTAAAAACAAAGCTTGACGCTGGGGCGAAACGCTGTAGACTACGCTCCTCTGATTCAGCAGCTTGTTAGATTGATTAACTAGCTACTTTGAGTCACCGCTCTTTAAGAATGAAGCATCAGGAACATTCATGTGGGCGCTTGCGGGATGGCTTGTGATGAAGTCACAAGATATCAAGGCAAGCGCTTATAAGAAGCTTTACAGGTTTAGTTTACTAGACAGGTTGAGATTCAAGTATTCGTTTGAAACCTTGAGCCAAGATTAGTCACCTTAAGTGACACTATGATTTTAAACCGAAGAGTTTGATCATGGCTCAGATTGAACGCTGGCGGCAGGCCTAACACATGCAAGTCGAGCGGTAACAGGAGAAGCTTGCTTCTTGCTGACGAGCGGCGGACGGGTGAGTAATACTTGGGTATCT
>NZ_JMLW01000010.1 GCF_000686905.1 Marinospirillum insulare DSM 21763 | reverse complement strand
TCTCTGGTGAGCTGTGTGTAGTGTCTCATGTTTGCTTCTCATTCTTGGTCGATTGAAAAGCATAAGA
The DNA here is from genome assembly GCF_000686905.1 of Marinospirillum insulare DSM 21763. Classification (GTDB taxonomy): domain Bacteria; phylum Pseudomonadota; class Gammaproteobacteria; order Pseudomonadales; family Halomonadaceae; genus Marinospirillum; species Marinospirillum insulare. The sequence goes on along the minus strand of NZ_JMLW01000010.1, from coordinate 94,801 downwards.
TGCTACAGCAGCTTGCCATCCAATCCTAGTTTAATGAGTTGCACTTGAGAGTTGAATCCAGGAAGCAAAAAAAATCCATCTTTTGGTGTGTGGTTAATTATATTTGATTAAGTGAATAAGTTACATGTTATTAACATGAGTATAAAGGGTAGGCTGTTATGATTGAGCGAGCTGATATTTCAAGTGTGTTGACGCAAATAAGGTCTGCGCAGGGACAGATAAACAGTGGTATGCATTCATCGTCTATGGGTTTGCAGCCGTTAGTTAGTGGCTTGCAAGAAGGTGGGGTCAATTCAGTTGCTGGGGTTAACTCTGCTGCTGAAGTGAAAGAAGTTCCATCTTTTGCAACCATGTTGAAGCAAGCAATCGATAAGGTAAATGATCAACAAAAAGAAACAGGTGATTTACGTACCCGCTATGAAATGGGTGACCCTGATGTTGATATTGTAAATGTTATGATTGCATCTCAAAAATCAACAGTAGCATTTGAAGCTATGTCGCAGGTAAGAACACGTTTGGTTACTGCTTATCAAGAAATTATGCGGATGCCTATCTAATGTCTGTATTGTCAGAATGGATTAACTGGGGTTAATGAATGGAAAATGCACCTGCCAATGTGGCCAGTGAGTCAGATGCAGCAAATCTGCCTGAAGCTGTCCAGCCAGAGGCTAGCGGTGTTGCTACAGGTCAGGCCAAGAGTGATAAGCAAAAAACTGGTGGCTTATTGAAGAGTGGTAGCAAAGCAGAGGCTATGTTTTCTAACTTCAATCAGTTAGATGTTTTGCGTCAAATGGCGCTACTAGTAGGTTTTGCTGCCAGTATAGCTTTAGGCTTCGCTGTTGTTCTCTGGTCTCAGTCAGATAGCTACCGCCCCCTAATGTCCAGCCTTAATGAGGTGGACTCCTCGGCTATTGTAGAAATACTAGAAAGAAACCAAATCAAGTATCGAATAGACCCTTCATCAGGTGCTTTACTGGTTAAAGAAGACGATGTTCATCGTGCCCGAATGCAGGTGGCTGGAGCAGATATTAGCCAACCTAATACGGTGGGTTATGAGCTGCTAGATGGCGATCAAGGTTTAGGTACTAGTCAGTTTATGGAAAACGCCCGCTACTTGCGAAGCGTTGAGGGTGAACTGTCTAGAACCATCACTAGTATAGATGCCGTGCGCCAAGCTCGAGTGCACCTTGCTGTACCCCGCCAATCGGTTTTCTTGCGTGATCAACGCAAGCCGTCAGCGTCAGTTTTTTTAAGTCTAACGCCTGGCAGAAGCATGGATGCAACCCAAGCAAATGCAATCATGCGCTTAGTGTCATCTAGCATTCCAGAAATGGATATCAAAGATGTCACCATAGTCGATCAGCGTGGCAACTTACTTTCTCAAAAAGAAGAAAATGAAGCTGACAAGGCTATGGCTAAACAGCTAGAGCATACCCGCCTGGTTGAGCAGCGTATTAATGAGCGCATTAGGTCAATTTTAGAGCCTGTTGCAGGCCCTGGACGTTTCCAAACAGCGGTTTCTGTTGATGTCGATTTTACCAAGGTTGAGCAAAGTAGTGAGCAGTTCAACCCTGATATGCCAGCTATACGCAGCGAACAAACAGTGGACGAGCAGCGTGGCGGTGATTTTGGTCCTCTAGGTATTCCGGGTGCTTTATCTAATCAGCCTCCCCAAGATGGTTTTGCACCAGAAGAAGCCACAGGCAACAATGCAACTGAAACGCCCACTAATAGGCGATCACAAGCAACACGTAATTTTGAACTAGATAGAACTTTAAGCTATTCACGCAACGATACAGGTCGCATTGCTCGCCTTACCGTAGCCGTGGTGATAGATGACCTTATTCAGAGAAATCCTGAAACAGGCGAGGCAGAGCGTCAACCCTGGAGTGAAAGTGAGTTAGAACGCTTAACTTCTTTGGTGCGTAATGCTGTGGGCTATTCCGCTGCTAGAGGCGACAGTGTTAGTGTGATTAACTCGCCCTTTATTGAAGGTGCAGTTGAAGAAATACCAGAGCTTCCTATTTGGGAGCAGCCTTGGGTATGGGAGCTGGCTAAGCAGGTGTTAGCAGGGCTTTTTGTCTTAATCCTTATCTTTGGTGTGTTGCGTCCAATTTTACGTAACCTAGCAACACGTTCAGACCAAGATGTTAATGATTCCGAGCTGGACTCCTTAGCACCTTTAGATGATGGGCTTTCGGATGATCAGGTAACGCTAAGTGCTTCCGATGATCCCCTCTTGGCACCGCCAAGTGATCTTTATGAGCGGCAGTTGAATGCTATTCGTGCCTTGATTGCTGAGAACCCTGGACGGGTGGCTCAGGTAGTACGCCATTGGGTATCTAGCGATGAGTGAAGACGAACTCTATAGTGAAAATCTTTCTAATTTAGAAAGAGCAGCAATTCTTTTAATGTCGCTGGGCGAAACAGATGCAGCGCAGGTGCTTAAGCACATGGGGCCAAAAGAAGTTCAAAAAATTGGTTTGGCCATGTCACAACTGCAAAATGTTAGTCGTGCAGATGTTGAAGAAGTATTGGGCGACTTCCTAGAAAATGTCGGTGAACAAACCGGTCTGGGAGTGGGCGCAGATAGTTACATTCGCCGTATGCTGAGTGAAGCTTTAGGTGAAGATAAAGCTAATGGTCTAATAGACCGTATCCTGCTAGGTGGTAACACCACTGGTTTGGATACCTTGAAATGGATGGAGCCACGTGCAGTTGCGGACATTATTCGTTTTGAGCACCCGCAAATTCAAGCCATCGTTCTTTCTTATCTAGATTCAGATCAAGGTGCAGAAATTATTCGCTTCTTCGATCCTAAAGTTAGGCTAGATGTAATGCTGCGTGTTGCAGCCTTAGAATCTGTTCAGCCACAAGCATTGCAAGAGTTAAACGATATTTTGGAAAAACAGTTCTCTGGCTCAGGTGGTACACAAACCACCAGTATGGGTGGCGTTAAGGTAGTAGCCAACATTATGAACAACCTTGATAGCAATGTTGAGGGTGAGCTAATGGATGCTATTAAAGAAATTGACGAAACCCTGGGTGAAGAGATTGAAGATCTCATGTTTGTATTCGACAACCTTGCAGACCTTGATGACAAAGATCTACAAATACTCTTGCGTGAAGTTAAGCCTGAGACACTAACCCTTGCACTTAAAGGTGCGGAAGGTAGGGTTCAGGAAAAAATATTCAAAAATATGTCTAAGCGTGCAGCAGAGTTGTTGCGCGATGACTTAGAAGCGCAAGGCCCGGTTAGAGTTAGTGAAGTGGAAAGCTCCCAGAAAGAAGTGCTGGGTGTGGCGCGTCGCCTTGCAGATGATGGGACTATCAACCTTGCCTCTGGCGGGGATGAGATGGTCTAAATCTGGTATTTTTGTCGACTTAATAGGTAGGTTAAGTGCAAAGCAAAAAGCGTATTCCAGTTAGTGAAAATGTTGCTTATACCCACTGGGAGATGCCTGATCTCACCGGTGTTAAGCGACGTATTGCCCAAAGGTTGACGGAGCTTCAGGAAGAAGAGAAGTCACAGGTTGAAGAAGTGGTTGAGCCGGTGATGCCTAGCCATGAAGAGATAGAGGCTATAAAAGAGCAGGCTAGACAAGAAGGTTATGCTCTAGGCTTTTCTGAAGGAAAAACTGAGGGTGAGGAAGCAGGTCGAGCAACAGGTTACCAAGAAGGCGAAGAAACTGGGCAGGAAGCTGGTTTTCAAGTTGGTTATCAACGTGGTCTAGACCAGGCTGAGCAAGAAGTTGATCAACAACTAGCAAGACTACAAAGCTTAATAGAACAGCTGCAAGGACCTATAGCTGCTTTAGATAATGAAGTAGAGAGTGCGCTTTTATCTTTAGTTGATCTGGTCTGCCGTGCAATTTTACGTCGTGAAATAAAAATAGATAGAAGCTTCTTGTCAGAGGTGTTGCAAGAAGCAGTAGCGGCCTTACCCGTTGGTCATCAAAGATTAAGAATATTCCTTAATCCTGAAGACTTGAATTTAGCTGAGGCTGCTTGTCAAGATTTACTAGAAGAATACCGCTTAGTAGGTGATTCAGAAGTAACGCTTGGTGGAGTTAAAATTGAAACCCTGCAAAGCTTGGTCGATTCCACTCTAGAAAACCGTTACAAAAAAATAATTGATAAGTTAGTGGGCGGTGTTTACCAGTCAACACTAGATAACCACCAGCCTCTCCCCGATGATGTATTATCCACACCTGATACCCCGCCACTAGATGAAGCTGTTTTTACTGAACCTAGAGCGACTGAGTTGCAGCAGCCAGAAGCTATAACTGACACCAACTCAGAACTAGCAAGTGAGCAGCAGACCGAAGAAGCAGTAGCTAACCAAGAAACCTCTGCTTTAGAAGAAAAAGCAGAAGTTGAAGCAGAGCCTGTTGCTCAAGTGAGCTTACAGCGGGGCAAAGTACCCCGTCATGAACAAAACCTATCACCGCTTACTAAAGATGAGGGTGAGTCGGCTGCTTCTACAATGACTAGTAATAACGAGCCACCCTTAGCTAATGAACCTGATCTTGCAGAACCCAATGAAGATACAGAAACGTTAGATAGTGAAATAAGCCAAGATGCTTCACCTAACAATATTCAAAATGGCGATAACCAAGCAGTTAGTAAAGAAGATGCCTTAGAGGTTGAGCAAAATTTAGCTGATTTGCCACCCGAAGATCAGTTGCCTGAAGAAAGCCTAGAAGCTAGTTCAGACGAAGTTGATGAGTTTTTAGATGAGTTTGAAGTGGATGCTGCTGAGACAGAGTTTGAAGCAATGTTAGCTGACTCAACAGCTACTTCAGCTAGTCAAGCTGATGAGCCGAAAGATGAGTTGGTTGCAGAGGAAGCTGAATCCACAGAAAAAAACTGGGCACCCGAATCTGTTCATGATGACCGCTACCTTGAAGATGTCTTAGAAAGTACCTGGTTAGATGACTTGCAAGAACCTGAAGACAACCCCTCAGACACCTCATTCGATAACAAGCCCAGCGACGAAAATGGTTAATTTAAGCCTAGCAGAGCGCCTAAAAAGCCATCAAAAAAACATCCCTCAAGATGAGCCTTTAGTTGAGGGGCGTTTGGTGCGTATGGTTGGTCTCACACTTGAAGCCGTTGGCTGCAACCTTCCTGTTGGCTCTTACTGTGATATTGAATCCACGACGGGTACGCCAGTGGAAGCTGAAGTGGTTGGCTTTTCAGGTGAAAATATATTTTTAATGCCATTGAAAAATGCTGAAGGTTTGCGTCCTGGTGCAAGGGTTACGCCTAACCTAAAAGCAATGAATGTTCCTGTTGGTTTTGGTTTGTTAGGACGTGTGCTTGATGGTTATGGTCGCCCCTTAGATGATAAAGGCCCTTTAGAAGTTGATGGTGAAGCAAGCCTGAATGGTAAAACTCTCAACCCACTTGATCGTCACCCAATAGATTCTCCACTTGATGTTGGGGTGGGTGCAATTAATGCCATGCTAACAGTTGGTCAAGGTCAGCGTATGGGCTTGTTTGCAGGTAGTGGTGTGGGTAAGTCTGTATTGCTGGGTATGATGACTCGTTTTACTCAAGCTGATATTACCGTGGTTGGGCTAGTAGGTGAGCGTGGTCGAGAAGTACAAGAGTTCATTGAAAAAATTCTAGGGCCAGAAGGCATGGCTCGCTCTGTAGTTATTGCCTCTCCAGCTGACGATGCACCCTTGATGAGGCTAAGAGCTGCTCAGTTAACTCACAGTATTGCAGAGTATTTTCGAGACAAGGGTAAGCGGGTACTTTTATTGATGGATTCGCTTACTCGTTATGCCCAAGCGCAACGCGAGATAGCGCTTGCTGTGGGCGAACCACCTGCAACCAAGGGTTACCCGCCTTCTGTTTTTGCGATGCTACCTAAGTTAGTTGAGCGCACGGGTAATGCTGCAAAAGGACAGGGGTCTATCACTGCCTTTTACACAGTTTTAACAGAGGGTGATGATCAACAAGACCCCATTGCTGATGCAGCTCGCGCTATTTTAGATGGGCATGTTGTTTTATCGCGGCGCTTAGCAGAAGAAGGGCATTATCCTGCTATAGATATAGAAGCTTCAATTAGTCGTGCTATGCCGCAAATTGTTACTAGTGAGCACCTAGCACGTGTATATCGCTTTAAACAGCTCTATGCTAAATATCAACAGAATCAAGACCTAATCAGTGTGGGTGCTTATACTCAGGGTAGCGACCAAGAAATAGATTTATCTATCGCGCTGATGCCTGTTATGCGTCAATTCTTGCAGCAGGGACTAGATGAGCAGCTAGATTTATTAACTAGCAATCAGCGCTTAGAACTGCTTGCGAAAAATATGCAGTTGGCATCTGAAGGCTAGGTGGTTAGAGATTAGGTGGCTAAATGAGTCGTGAAAAACGTTTACAACCCGTTTTAAAGCTAGCTCAAGGTAAGGTTGATGAAGCAGCACGAGCTTTAGGTTATTTAAATAGTAAAATTGCTGCTGAACAAGCAACCCATGGGCAATTAAAAAACTACGAAACTGAGTACCTGCAATTAATGCGTGGTGGTGATGAGCCGGGTAGAAAAATGGACGTGCAGGCAGTCATGCGCTATCAACTGTTTGTGCAGCGCTTGGAAGCAGCACAAATTCAGCAAAATGAACAAATTAAATTATTAGAAGAACAAAAAGCTCAGGTAACTGAGCATTGGATAAAAACTCAGGCACGTGCCAAAGCAATAGGAAGTGTTATGGAAGCAGCTCGTCAAGAAGAAGCTGTTATAGCTAATAGGCAGGAACAAAAACTATTTGATGAGTTTAATAGCCTAAGTGCTTCAAGAAGAAATTAGCTCTTGGCATGATTCCTGCTTAAACCTAGTTAGAGTGTTTTTTAACCCTGTTTACAGGTTGAAACTAGGAAGTAAATAAATGAATACCACTGCAAGACTTGATTTTTTACTTGGTTCAAAAGCTAGCAATCTACAGCCAGCACCTACTAAGCCAACCAATCCAAGGGTGGAAGCTAGCGAGTTTAAAGGCCAGCTAGAAAAGCAGCTTCATTCATCTAAAGGCGAAGTTGTTAAGCCTGTAGCTGATAAAGCCAGCCACTCACAAGAAGAATTAAGTAAAAAAAATAATAAAACTTCTTCTGCAGACAAAACTATTCAGGCAGTTGATAGAAATCGACATTCAGCACCAGATGAAAAGCTAGTAGTTGATAAAGAAAGTGAGAGTGGCGAGTCTTTGCCGATTAGTAATCAGGCTCGGAAGTTTCTTGCCGCTTTACCAGAGGATGATCAACAGCAAATTCTGAATGAAGTAGCTGAATGGTTTGCAAGTTTATCGCCAGAGGCTTTAGAGAAACTAAAGCAACAGCTAGAAGAAGATCCTCAACAGCTATTAGCTAGCATGCCGCCAGAATTGCAAGCATTTTTGGCTGAACTTCAGCAAGTAAGTTTAGATGAACTAAGTCTTCCCGGTGGTTTCTCAGACCTGCTATCAAGCTTGCTAACAGCAGATATAGATTTTCAGCGTGTGGCAGCCATTCAGTTTCAAGCAGGTGCGCCAGGTGAATTAAAGCTGCTAGCTGAGGCCCCATCTTCGCGTACCAGCGACCCACTAGCAGTAGCGAGAGAGCCTGCAGTTAAAGCAAGCTCACCTTTAACGGAACTAGCTGATAAGTCTAGTAGTAAAGAGCAAGCAAGTGATGAAAGCCTAAATAAACAGGCTAAGTTAAATGAGCTAGTGAGTAACTTAGGTAAGGCTAGTGCTCAAGGCGTAGCTCGTGCAGGTGGTGAAGCACTCAATCAATTGTTACAAGCGGCTGGAATGGGGTTAGGTGGTACACAGGCTGCGGGTGCGGGAACACAAACAGTGGCACGAATGGCGGCAGGCTTTACTAGTATGCCTATGATGATGCAGGCTGCTGCAGAGTCTAATGCTCAAGCCTTGGCTAGTCGTATTAGTATGATGAATGCTAAGAATTTACAAGTTGCAGAAATGCGCTTAGATCCCCCAAGTTTAGGTAGTGTTAGGGTGCAAATTCGTATGCAGGGTGAGCAAGCCTCGGTCGTTTTCCAGGCTCCAAACGCTCATGCGCGTGAGCTTTTAGAGCAGTCTTTACCTAAGCTACGTGAAATGATGGAAGCCGAAGGTTTGATGCTTGCAGATGCTCAGGTATCTGAGGAGTCCTTTTCGGGTCAAGATCAAGAGAAAGAAGGCTCAGGCCACTTTGCTGGTTCGGGACTAAGTAGCGGTGAAGAAGAGTCTGCTGAAGAGATGAAAATACCACTCTTACCACAGCCTTTAGGTCTGATAGACTACTACGCTTAGCATCTAAGTATTATTAAATGATTAACTAGTGGTTAGTAATTGAAAGGAGATGGGGCGGATGGCTGAAGGTGAAAAGAAAAACAAACTCTTGCTTATTGGTGGCCTAGTTATAGGTTTAGCTATTATTGGTGCGCTAGCCGTAGGTGGTACTCTCTATTTTTTAGACAGAGAGCCTAGTGAAGATGGTGAGCAGTCAACTAGCGCAACTCAAGATAAACCAACTAAAAGCACGTCTTTTTACTATTCGTTTGAAGAGCCATTTGTAGCTCCTATGGTTTCATCTGACCGCAGGCAGCGTTTTATGCAAACATCTTTAGCAATTAAAACAGAAAGTGCTGATATCGCCTTAGCTGTTGAAAAGCATATGCCCTTACTAAAAAACAATCTTAATAGACTGTTTACTAAGCAAGATTACCAAACGATGCAAACGCCCGAAGGTAAGCTACAACTACAAATGAGTGCCTACGAGGTTGTGCAGGAAGTTATGGATCGTGAAAACATGAAGATCGATGAAGTGCTGATTACTGATTTTGTAATGCAGTAGTTAGTATTAAAGCTATTTGACTGACAAGGTGGGGCGTTATGGCAGTACAGGATCTACTCTCGCAGGATGAAATAGACCTACTGCTGCATGGTGTTGACGATGATGATCTTCCTGATCCATCTGAAACCGATGCAGATGCGGCTGGTGTACAAAGTTATGATATTACCAGCCAAGATAGAATTGTACGCGGGCGTATGCCTACGCTAGAAATGATCAACGAACGTTTTGCTCGTTATACGCGTATCAGTCTATTTAATTTGCTGCGCCGTAGTGCTCACGTTGCCTCAGGTGGCGTACAAATTATGAAGTTTGGTGAGTATGTGCATACCTTATATGTTCCTACTAGCCTTAACCTGGTAAAAATACGTCCACTCAGAGGTACTTCGCTTTTTGTGATGGATGCCAAGTTGGTTTTTAAATTGGTTGACAACTTTTTTGGTGGTGATGGTCGTCATGCCAAAATTGAAGGTCGCGAATTTACTCCAACTGAAATTAGAATTGTTCAAAAAGTTTTAGAACAGGTTTTTATTGATTTAAAAGAAGCCTGGGCGACAGTTTTGCCACTTAATTTCGAATACATAGGCTTTGAAGTTAACCCTGCTATGGCCAACATTGTAAGCCCTAGTGAAGTCGTTGTGGTTAGCACCTTCCATATTGAGCTAGATGGCGGTGGTGGCGACTTGCATGTCACTATTCCCTACTCAATGATAGAGCCTGTTCGAGAAGAGCTAGATTCAGGTGTGCAGTCAGATGTAGATGACATTGATGAACGCTGGGTAAGGGCTTTACGTGCTGACATTATGGAAGCCAAAATTCCGTTAGATGTGAAAGTGGTAGATAAAGCACTAACCCTCAGAGATATAGTTCACTTAGAAGCTGGAGATATTATTCCAGTTGATATGCCAGATAGTGTAACTTTGCTGGCAAACGGTGTGCCTGTCTTTAAATGTGAGATGGGTCGTTCGGGTGAAAACCTTGCATTAAAAGTAAAAGAACAGATTAGGCTGGTACGCTGATTTTATTTGACGTTAGTTAGGAATTAGTTATGAGTGAAGAAGAAAATGATGATTGGGCTGCAGCACTAGATGAGTCTGGCGGTGATGATTGGGAAGCTGCTATGAATGAGCAGGCAGAAACAGAAACCCAAGAGGACGATGACTGGGGTGCAGCTTTAGAAGAACAGGCAACTGCAGACGCTGAAGATGAAATATCAGAAGATGATATTCAATCGGCGCCTTTAGAATACCTAGAAGATGATTCGGTAGGTTTCGATGGCGATAACCCTAATCTTGAAGTGATTATGGATATCCCAGTCAATATTGCTATGGAAGTTGGTAGCACAGAAATAGCAATACGTAACCTGCTTCAACTGAACCAAGGTTCTGTAATTGAGCTAGACAGGCTGGCTGGCGAGCCGTTAGATGTTAAGGTGAATGGTACTTTAATAGCTCATGGTGAAGTTGTTATGGTGAACGAGAAGTTTGGTATCCGTTTGACTGATGTAGTCAGTCCATCGGAGCGTATTAAGCGTTTACGTTGATAGCTATGCTAGCAAAAAGGGTTGTTTATCTAAAACAGCAAACAAGAAACTCTTGTTTGCTGTTTTTCTTGTTTGCTGCCAAGCCTTTATTGGCAAGTGTTGAGCCAAATGTTGCGAGTACGGGTGCTTTAGCAACACGTGTTTTCCTTGGTTTGCTTTTAGTCTTGCTACTAATGTTTACTTTAGCTTGGCTTGCCAAGCGTATGCGCTTAGCGCCTGGGGTTATAGGGAGTTCGAGCGCTATACAAACGCTAGCTGTTTCATCTTTGGGTAGTCGAGAAAAACTTTTATTGGTTCAGGTGGGAGAAGAACAGCTTTTATTAGGTGTTACTAGCCAGCAAATAACCTGCCTACATGAATTAAAAACCCCTATTGATCTAGCAAAAAAAGATACTAAGCCAGCTTTTAAGCAGTTTATGCAAGATTGGTTAGTAAAGAATAAAGCTACAACGACTGACTCCAAGGAGAAAGGAAGCAAATGAAATGGACAAGTCGGTTAGTTTTATTCTCATTTATGGTTTTCTTATTCGTTTTTTCTAGCCAGGTTTTTGCAGACCCCTTAGGTATAGAAGCTTTACGAATGGTGCCCAATGAAGATGGCAGCCAAACCTATTCGGTGACCATTCAAATTTTAGCCATTATGACAGCTCTGACGCTTTTGCCGTCTATGCTGATTATGATGACTAGCTTTACTCGTATTATTATAGTTTTAGCAATTTTGCGACAAGCTTTAGGTTTGCAGCAAACACCCTCTAACCAAATAGTTTTGGGTTTAGCGCTTTTTTTAACCTTTTTTATCATGACACCCGTATGGGAAAAGGTGAATGCTGAAGCCTTGCAACCTTATATAGCAGAAGAAATCAGTCCGTTAGAAGCGGTTAATTTAGCCAGAGCGCCTCTGCAAGAATTTATGCTTTCGCAAACACGAGAAGTTGACTTGGATATGTTTGCCCGCATTGGTGGCTATGATGTTATAGCGTCGCCTGAAGAAGTACCCTTTGTGGTGCTGGTGCCTGCTTTTGTTACAAGTGAATTAAAAACAGCTTTTCAAATAGGGTTTATGCTGTTTATTCCCTTTTTAATACTCGATATGGTGGTGGCAAGTATATTGATGGCTATGGGTATGATGATGTTATCGCCTATCATTATCTCTTTACCCTTTAAAATAATGTTGTTTGTTTTGGTTGATGGCTGGACTTTGGTTATGGGTACTCTGGCAGCAAGTTATGGTTATTAGCCTTACTGCTAAACTATTAATAACTGGGGGCTTTAAATGACACCTGAGGTTGCAGTCGATCTTTTACGGGAAGCGCTTTTTCTTGTTATTATCATTGTTTTAATTGGTGTTGTTCCCGGCCTCTTAATGGGGTTGATCGTTGCAGTTTTTCAAGCGGCCACACAAATAAACGAACAAACACTTAGCTTTTTACCGCGCCTTATGGCTACTTTGCTAGCGCTTATTATTGCTGGTCCTACTATTTTGCGGATGTTGATGGAGTTTTTTCAACGTCTCGCACAAAATATTCCCTATCTGATTGGTTAGGGTGGCTAAATGACTGGCTTAACCGATGCTGAATTAACGGCCTGGGTAGGTAGCTTTTTATGGCCTTTTTTTCGTATTGGTGCTTTTTTTATGGTGGCTCCAATTTTTGGGGCGAATATGGTGCCAGCTCAAGTGCGTATTGGGTTGGCATTTTTTCTTACTTTGGTACTGCTACCTTTATTGCCACCTGTACCCGTAACCGATGCCTTGTCACCTCAAACCTGGTTGTTAGTTGCCCAACAAATTCTTATAGGGGTCAGCCTTGGTTTTTTAGTACAGCTTTTGTTTCAAGTATTTATTATTTTTGGGCAAATAGTTGCTATGCAAATAGGTATGGGTATGGCGCAAATGGCAGACCCAGCCAGTGGTGTTAATGTTACTGTTCTAAGTCAATATACCTTGATTTTAACCAATTTGGTTTTCTTGGCTACGGGTGGACATTTGGTTGTTATTTATACCCTAGCTGAAAGTTTTACAATTATTCCCGTTGGTTGGGAGGGTTTAACACGAGAACGCTCCTGGATGATAGCAGTTCAGGGTGGTTGGTTATTTGCTGGTGCTCTTTTGATGGCAATGCCAATTATTATAGCTAAATTAGTTGTTAATATTGCCTTAGGTGTTGTGACCAGAGCGGCTCCACAGTTAAATATTTTTGTTATTGGTTTTCCAGTAATGATGATTTTAGGTTTGTTAGAGTTGTGGATGTGGAGTACTGAGTACCTTTTTCATTACGATCGTATGGCAAGGGATGTGTTTGATTTACTTAGAGTCTGGTTGGAGCTGAAATAATGGCAGAAAACCAAGATGGTCAAGAAAAAACAGAAGAACCCACGTCGAAACGTAAAGAGGAGTCGCGGCGTGATGGTGAGGTTGCTCGGTCTAAAGAGCTCACTACGGCTGCTTTATTGTTAGCTAGTGGTTTTGCACTCTTGATTTTTGGTCAATGGATGGGTGTTAAAGCTTTAGAGCTGTTTGCTTTTAATTTTGATTTAACACGCTTTGATGTAACCAGTCATGATGCAATGTTTACGCATTTTACCAGTTCAGTTTGGCGTGCACTCTGGGTGGTTTTACCCTTTTTAATTGTTCTTTTTTTAGTCGGTGCCTTGTCACAAATAGTGATTGGTGGGTGGAACTTTACTGGAAAAGCGCTCATACCAAAGTTTAGTAAGCTGAACCCAATTTCTGGTATTAAGCGAATCTTTTCTAAGAACTCTCTGGTTGAGTTTGTTAAGTCGGTCGCTAAAGTTCTGTTAGTTGCTGGGGTTTCTTTTGTTATTATTTGGGGTCTGAGGGGTGAGTTTGCCACCCTGGGTGCCATGCCGCTTAAAGCTGCTATAGCAAAAGGGAGCTATTTAATTATTTGGTCTTTTGTAGCGATCAGCGCGTCACTCATTGTGGTGGTGCTTATAGACGTACCTTGGCAAATCCATCAGCACACTGAAAAGTTAAAAATGACACTGCAAGAGGTTAAAGACGAACATAAAAATACCGAAGGTAAACCAGAGGTTAAAAGTCGTATTCGTCGAATGCAAATGGAAATGGCACAAAGGCGTATGATGTCAGATGTTCCAGATGCAGATGTTATTATTACTAACCCAACGCACTATGCTGTTGCTTTAAAATACGATGAATCGGGTAATGCTGCCCCTAGTGTACTAGCTAAGGGTAGTGATCATTTGGCTGCAAAAATACGCGAGATAGCAGATCATTATCAAATCCCGGTTTTGCAGTTACCGCCTTTAACTCGGGCAATTTATTATTCAACCGAGATAGGTGAAGAAATACCTCAAGCGCTCTATAAAGCTGTTGCACAAGTGCTAGCTTATGTTTTCCAAATGAAGCAGCATAAAGCAGGTAAAGCTAAGAAGCCTGCTAAGGTAACTGAGGTAGAAGTACCACCTGATTTAGACCCAGGTGAGGGCTAACTTACAAAACTACTAATTATGGATATATTCCATGAGTTTATTTCATGGACAGATCTTGGCATACTTCTGCGGCGGTAATGTCGGGCTGCCTGACATTTGTGTGCTAAACCAGGTGATACATGGATCGAACTCAGTTTCAAAAACACTTACGAACTCTAGTACAAAGCCAGGTAGGTATTCCTATTTTGCTTTTAAGCTTGCTAGGCATGATGACTCTGCCTATGCCAGTGTTTTTATTGGACGTATTTTTTACTTTTAATATTGCCTTTGCAATCGTGATCTTGCTAGTGGCCGTTTATGCTATGCGGCCTTTAGATTTTGCCGTTTTTCCTACCATTTTGCTTGTTGCCACCCTATTACGTTTAGCGCTTAACGTTGCTTCCACTCGTATTGTTTTACTTAATGGTCATGAGGGTGGTGATGCTGCGGGTAAGGTTATCGAGGCTTTTGGTGCTGTACTTATAGGCGGTAACTATGTGGTGGGCGCCATAGTGTTTATGATCTTGATGATTATAAATTTTGTGGTAATCACTAAAGGTGCTGGGCGCATATCAGAGGTGAGTGCTCGTTTTACCCTAGACGCCATGCCGGGTAAGCAAATGGCCATTGACGCTGACCTTAACGCAGGCTTAATTGACCAAGAAGAAGCTAAGAATCGTCGTGAAGACATAGCTTCAGAAGCCGATTTCTACGGTTCAATGGATGGTGCCAGTAAGTTTGTTCGTGGTGATGCCGTAGCAGGTATTATGATTTTGGTCATCAACGTGATAGGTGGCCTATTAATTGGTATGTTTCAGCACGATTTATCCTTTGCTTTAGCAGCTGAGCGTTATGTTTTGTTAACCATTGGTGATGGCTTGGTAGCACAAATTCCTTCACTAATGCTATCAGTTGCTGCTGCAATTATGGTTACCCGAGTTAACTCAACTCAAAACCTTTCTACGCAAATTTCTTCACAAATGTTTGGCACGCCTAAGGCTTTGGCTGTTGCGGCTAGCTTAATGGTGATTATGGGCTTAATACCCGGTATGCCGCATCTGGCTTTTTTAGGTTTGGCTACTCTGGCGGGTGGTGGTGCGTTTCTAATATTTCGTATGCAGCAAAAACAACTGGCCGAAGAGGCTGCCGCTGCTCAGGTTGCAAGTCAGTTGCCTATGACCCCAGACCCAGACGTAGTAGATCAAAAAGAATTGAATTGGCAGGATGTAGCGCCCGTTGACCTTCTTGGGCTAGAAGTTGGCTATCGATTAATTCCTTTAGTTGATAAAACCCAAGGTGGTCAGTTGCTAGGGCGAATTAAAGGGATAAGAAAAAAGCTATCTCAAGACCTAGGCTTTTTAATGCCTTCAGTACACATACGCGACAACCTAGACTTAACCCCGAATAGTTATCGTATAATTCTTAAAGGGGTGGCAGTGGGCGAAGCCGAAGTGCATCCAGAAAGAGAGATGGCTATAAACCCAGGGCAAGTTTATGGCCCTATCAACGGTATTAAAGGCCGTGATCCAGCGTTTGGTTTAGAGGCAGTATGGATTAACTCTAGTCAAAGAGAAGAAGCCCAGACTCTGGGTTATACTGTAGTCGATGCTAGTACAGTTATAGCAACACAGCTTAACCAAATAATGCATGATTTTGCACACGAGCTTATTGGTCATGATGATGTGCATAAAATGCTTGATATGTTGGCGCAAACTGCACCAAAACTTTCTGAGCAGCTAGTGCCGGAGAGTGTTACTCTATCTATCTTGCTGAAAGTGCTACAGAACTTATTAACAGAGCAGGTGCCGGTTAGAGACTTTAGGTCCATTGCCCAGTCTTTAGTTGAGGCGGCGCACACAACACGAGATCCTGTACAGCTAACTTCAGCTGTGCGTGTAGCTTTATCTCGCTCTATCGTACAAGCGATTACTGGGCCAAGTGAGCATCTAGCCGTAATAACGCTAGAGCCTCAGTTAGAGCAATTACTACTTAAGAGTGTGCAGCAGGCAGCCCAACAGGGTGGTGAAACTGACCAGTTGATACTTGAGCCTGCTATGGCAGAAAAATTACAGCAGTCTTTAAGTGAAGTTGCACAGCAGCAGGAAATGGCTGGTAATCCAGCAGTGCTAGTAACAGCTGCACCCGTTAGGCCAGTTATGGCTAGGTTTGTGCGCTATGGTATTCAGAATGTGCATGTGCTTTCTTACCAGGAAATACCTGATAACAAACAAATTACTATCGTGGCAACTATTGGTCAGTAGGTGTTAGTAGTAGAGGCATAAGAGGTTCGTTGATGAGGGTAAAACGCTTTTTTGGTGCTGATTCTAGGCAAGCAATGCGCCAAGTTCGTGATGAGCTAGGCGATGACGCTGTTATCCTCTCTAATAAAAAAGTTGATAATGGTGTAGAAATTGTTTGTGCACTAGATTATGACGGCGATGCTAGTCCAAGAAATGTAGCAGATGCACTTAAAAGTGCTGATCAAGGTGAAGCCTTGCAGCGAGAGCTAGATGAAGCACGCCAGCGAATCTTATCAGGAGCCAGCTTCGATACGGGCGGCGAAAATGCTTTTCAAAGAAAGGCTCGTGTGCGGCAGCTCGGAATTTTGTCAGACGGTTATAGTGAAGGCATGGATGCTCCGCCTTCCAGTTACGAAGATTATTCGCCACCAGTTACCAGAGGTGGGCATTCAGCTAGTGATCAAGCTATGCAGGCTATGCAATCTGAAATACAGAGTTTGCGTGACCTACTTAAAGAGCAAATGCGTGAACAAGATTCTTACCGCAACCCTGCTGAAGCTTTAGTTCGTAATCGTTTGCTTATGGCAGGATTTAGTGACACCTATATCAAGCGCTTGTTAAAATTGGTTAAAATAAATCCTGAGAGTGATAACAAAACCGCTTGGCAGCAAATATTAGACCGTTTGAAAGGTGAAGTTCAAACGCTAGACGAAGAGTTTATTGATAAAGGTGGTGTTGTTGCCTTGCTAGGGCCAACAGGTGTAGGCAAAACAACCACTATTAGTAAGTTGGCTGCACGTTATGTGTTGAATCATGGTGCAGATGGTTTGGCTCTAGTGACAACCGATTGTTATCGCATAGCAGCTTATGAGCAACTACGTACTGTTGGTCGTATACTAGGTGTTACCGTAAGGGTAGTAGATGAAAACAACTCCCTAGATATGACACTTAGATCTCTACGAGGAAAAAGCCTTGTATTGATAGATACAGCAGGATTAAATGTGCGTGATCCCAACTTGCAAACACAAGTTGATCTATTGGCATCAGCTCAGGCACGTATTCGACGTTTTTTAGTTTTGCCTACAACCAGTCAGGCAAGGGTTTTATTAGATACCTATGATGCTTACCGAGAGGCAGGCTTAAATGGGTGTATATTAACCAAATTAGATGAAGCCATGCACCTAGGTGAAGTGCTAGGCTTAGTGCTAGAGAAACGGCTTCCGGTTAGCTACCTAACCAATGGTCAAAAAATACCGGATGATGTTCAGCTAGCAAGCCCTACATCCATTCTGGCAAGATTTGTTAGAGATGTAGAACGCAGTGAAGAAACCTAGGGATAGTGAGTGAGCTTAATAAATGACAGCAACCAAGGGTCTTAATATTTACTCCCGCAATCAGCAGCTTGCAGATGCTAAATTGCTAGAGAAGCACTCGCTTTTGGTACGCAAAATTGGCTACCATTTACTAGGTCGTTTGCCCGCCACAGTAGAGCTAGATGATTTGCTGCAAGCAGGATCTATGGGGTTAATAGAGGCATCGCGTAACTTTGATGCAGAAAAAGGTGCTAGTTTTGAAACCTTTGCATCTATACGCATTAGGGGTGCAATGCTAGATGAGGTGCGCCGACAAGACTGGGTGCCTAGGTCAGTACATAAAAATAGTCGTCGTGTTAGTGAAGCGGTAAGAGCAATAGAAGGCCGTACAGGTCGTGATGCCCAAGATCATGAAATAGCAGATGAAATGGGTGTAACATTAAAAGAGTATAATCAGTATCTAGCCGATACTGCAGGTTCTAGGCTGTTTAGTTTTGAGGAAGTAAACAGCCAAGAAGATTCAGCTTACGAGGTTCCCGATCAAAATGCGGAAGAGCCCTACGCTGAAGTACAAGAATCGCGGTTTCAGGAATCGTTGGCCGATGCAATTTCAGCTTTGCCTGAGCGTGAACAAATGGTACTTTCTCTGTACTATAACGAAGAACTGAATCTGAAAGAGATTGGGGCCATTCTGAATGTGAGTGAGTCTCGGGTCAGCCAGATTCTTAGTCAAGCTGCAGCGCGGTTGCGCGGAAGGCTTGCCGACTGGAAAAATGTATAGCATGCCTCTCTTTAGGTATTGTTCTACTAATATCATTACCGCTGTTTGCAAGGTTTAACGGAGGTTGCCTTGAATAAAGATATGAAGATTCTCATTGTCGATGATTTTGCTACTATGAGAAGGATCATAAAAAACTTGCTTCGTGACTTAGGGTTTAACAATACCTTTGAAGCAGACGACGGTCTTACAGCAATACCTATGCTGAATTCCGGAAACTATGATTTTTTAGTAACGGATTGGAATATGCCTGGCATGACAGGTTTTGACCTGTTAAAGCATGTGCGTGCCGATCCAGACTTGAAAGACTTGCCAATTCTAATGGTTACTGCTGAGTCTAAGCGTGAGCAGATAGTTGCTGCGGCGCAGGCTGGTGTTAATGGTTATATTGTGAAGCCTTTTACTGCAGCTGTATTAAAAGAAAAGATTGAAAAAATCTTTGAGCGCATCCAGAAATAATGGCTTTTTCTTAATTTTTATAGAGCCAAGGTAGATGCATGTCTGAGCAAAACGAAGTGCCGGGAAGTTTTGAAGAGCTACTGCGCAATACAACCGGCGAGCTGGTTGATAAAATTGAGCAGGGCGCTCTTGCCGATGCTGTTAACTTGTTGCAGACCATCAATGATGCGCGGAGCAAAGATCTGTATCAACAAGTAGGGCAATTAACTCGTGCCCTGCATGATGCTATAAGAAGCTTTCAGCTAGATACCCAAGCAACAGTTAATCGGGATGAAGCACTTTCTGAGATGGCTGATGCCACTGACCGTCTTAACTATATTGTTAACCTTACCCAAAAAGCCGCAAACCGCACGATGGATAAGGTAGAAGAAAGCATGCCAATTGCCAGTGAGCTAGGTAAAGAAGCTGCTTTGTTGCGTCAAGAGTGGGGGCGTCTGATTCGTCGAGAAATGAAGCCACAGGAATTCCGAGACCTGTATCGGCGCATTGATACCTTTTTGGTAGAAACTGAACGACAGACGGGTGTACTTAGTGGTAACTTTAGTGAGATCACTTTGGCACAAGATTACCAAGACCTAACGGGTCAAGTTGTTAAAAAAGTAATCACTCTGGTACATGAAGTAGAAGACAGTCTGGTTCATTTAGTAAAAATGGCTAGTCAAGTGGATAGAATAACGGGTATCCAACCTAAGGATGCTGATAAAAACACTGAGATTATCGACAAGCAGATTCCAGATGGGCCTGTAATCAATGCAGAGAAGCATGGCATTGACGTTGTGTCAGGACAGGATGAAGTTGATGATCTTCTCTCCAGTCTCGGGTTTTAAAGGAGCCGATGGATGAGTCTCGACGCAGATCAGGATATTCTGCAGGATTTCCTTGTAGAAGCTGGTGAAATCCTGGAACTACTTTCAGAGCAGTTGGTGGACTTGGAACAGTCTCCAAATGACCCTGACTTACTTAACGCTATATTCCGCGGGTTCCATACCGTAAAGGGTGGTGCTGGGTTTTTACAGATCACCCCTCTTGTTGAGTGTTGTCATAATGCTGAAAACGTATTTGATACGCTTAGAAAAAATCAACGTCAAGTAACCCCGGAATTAATGGATACAGTGCTAAGTGCACTAGACGCTGTTAATGAAATGTTTGAGACAGTACGCTCAGACGAAATGCCAGAAGACGCTGACCCTGCTCTAATCGACGCACTTGCCTACTATGCTCAGCCAGAAGGTGAAGAAACGCTTAGCTCGCCAACAGAAGAAGCATCAGCTAACCAATCTCCCGAATCTAGTGAAACTATAGAAGCTGGTGGTGATATTACTGATACTGAGTTTGAAAGCTTACTGAATGCTTTAAGCCCAGAAGATCGAGCGGCAATGGAAAAAGAGTCACCAGCCCCTAAAGCTACAGAAACAGCAGCACCGGCCAGTGATGATATAACCGAAGATGAATTTGATGCTTTGCTAGATGAGCTGCATGGTAAAGGTAAAGGGCCCGGCGTAGCACCTGCTAACAAACCCGCTGCCCCTGCAGCATCGAGTGATGAAATTACAGAAGATGAGTTTGATGCGCTGCTTGATCAGTTGCATGGTAAAGGTAAAGGCCCAGGTGTAGCCAAGTCAGAAGCTAAACCTGAAGCTGCTCCTAAGGCAGCAAGTGCGCCACCTCAGCCCCCAGCTAAACCAGCTGCGCCTCCTGCTGTTGCATCAAAAGCTCCAGCGCGTAAAGAACCTATTGCAGACACCACTGTTCGTGTTGATACTTCGCGCCTTGATGAAATTATGAATATGGTAGGTGAGCTAGTTTTAGTTCGTAACCGCCTTGTTCGCCTAGGTTCCGATAGTGCAGATGCTGAACTAGCTAAAGCTGTAGGCAACTTAGATGTTGTTACTGCAGACTTGCAAAGCTCAGTAATGAAAACGCGCATGCAGCCCATTAAGAAGGTCTTTGGGCGCTTCCCACGCATCATACGTGACTTGTCTAGGTCCATGAAAAAAGAAATGGTTCTAGAAATGATTGGTGAAGATACTGATCTAGATAAAAACTTGGTCGAAGCGCTTGCCGATCCTCTGGTTCACTTGGTTCGCAACTCAGCTGACCATGGTATTGAAATGCCAGATGTGCGTGAGAAAAACGGCAAAGATCGGGTGGGTAAAGTTATTTTGTCGGCTGAGCAAGAAGGCGATCACATACTCTTAACCATTGCAGACGATGGTGCTGGTATGGATCCTGAAGTTCTTAAGCGTAAGGCAGTAGAAAAAGGTCAATTAGATCAAGATGCTGCAGACAGGCTCACCGACCAAGAAGCATTTAATTTAATTTTTGCGGCAGGCCTTACCACTAAGGAACAAGCATCCGATGTTTCTGGACGTGGTGTAGGTATGGATGTTGTGAAAACAAAAATTTCACAGCTCAACGGTACGCTTAACGTTTGGTCAGAGCTAGGCAAAGGCAGTAAAATCATCATCAAGGTGCCCTTAACCCTTGCCATCATGCCAACGCTAATGATTAAGCTGCAAGACCAAACCTTTGCCTTACCTCTAGTTAACGTTGATGAAATTTTCCAACTAGATGTTTCACGTGCAAATAAAATAGATGGCCATGAAGTTATTATTATTCGTGACCGAACCCTACCACTCTTTTATCTACGTCGCTGGTTGGTGAGAGATCCCGCTAAGCGCGAAATATCTAAAGAAGAAATGCAAGATGCGCATGTGGTAGTGGTTGCTATAGGAAATCAGCAGGTAGGTTTTGTTGTTGATGACTTAATAGGTCAAGAGGAAGTGGTTATTAAGCCTCTGGGCACTATGTTGCATGGAACACCTGGTTTAGCTGGTGCAACCATAACGGGTGATGGCCGAATTGCCTTAATACTCGATATTCCTGGCTTGTTAAATCACTATACAGGCCGTCGCTGATTTGGTTATGAATAGGTTCAGGAGATAAAAATGCCAATCACCGTTCTGGTGGTTGATGATTCGGGTTTTTTTAGACGAAGGGTTTGTGAGCTTATAGAAACAGACCCGCGTTTGAAGGCTATAGGTACTGCATCTAACGGCCGCGAAGCAATCGAAAAGACGCTAACCTTAAAACCCGATGTCATCACGATGGATTATGAAATGCCAGTAATGGACGGTATTTCTGCTGTTCGTGAAATAATGGCTAAACAACCTACGCCAGTGCTCATGTTTTCCTCACTCACTCATGAGGGTGCAAGAGTAACCTTAGATGCTTTAGAGGCTGGTGCTGTCGACTACCTACCTAAAAACTTTGAAGATATATCACGCCACCTAGAGAAAATGGCTAAGGTGTTGTGTGAGCGGCTTATAACTGTTGCCAAAAGTGGTGTTGGTCAAACCAATAAAAAAGCTCCAAGAACTCAAACTATAAGCAAGCCATCCGCAATAGCTAAACCTAGTTCGGAAGGACGATTAAGTCTTGCAGAACGTATAGCTGCTCGAAGAGAAAACGCAAAAAAAAGCCAGCAACAGTTACAACTCGATCGTGCAACAGCTAAGGCTAATCTTGCTCCTGCACCTAAGCCTAAGCCCCAGCCACGCCACTTTTCATTATTGGCGATAGGCACATCGACTGGTGGGCCTATGGCATTGCAAACTGTTCTAACTCAACTGCCAGCTAACTTTCCTGCCCCCATTGTTCTTATTCAACACATGCCTTCAACTTTCACGGGTGCTTTTGCCGAAAGACTGAATAGCCTATGTAAAATCAGCGTGAGAGAAGCAAAAGATGGTGATCAGCTAAGGCCAGGTTTAGCTTTGCTTGCGCCAGGTGGCATGCAAATGATGGTTGATAGACGTAATGGTGGCACTGTTAGAGTGTTTGCTGGTGATGAGCGTTTAAACTATAAACCTAGCGTTGATGTAACTTTTGGCTCAGCTGCTAAGGTTTACCCCGGAAAGGTGCTTGGTGTAATCTTGACGGGTATGGGGTCAGACGGTAAAGAAGGCGCTCGCATATTAAAAGAAACCGGCTCTGTTGTCTGGTCCCAAGATGAAGTAAGCTCTGTTATTTACGGCATGCCTATGGCAATTGCTAAGGCTGGATTAGCCGATGAGATAATCAACCTTGCGGATATTTCCAGTAAGTTAATAAGTGATGTTACCTAACTAAAGGTAATAAACAGGAGTTAAATTAGGTATGCATGTCTGGGCAGTCGCTAATCAAAAAGGTGGTGTTGGCAAAACAACAACAGCAGTGACGCTCGGCGGCATTCTTGCAGACCGTGGTCATCAGGTTTTACTGCTCGATTTAGATCCCCACGGTTCTTTAACCAGTTACTTTAAGTATGATCCAGACAGTGTCGAAAAAAGTGTTTATGACCTTTTTCAACACAAGCAAATTCCTGAGTCGTTGCCGGCTAGCTTGTTGTTAGATACCGGCCACGACCGCATGAAAATTATTGCTGCATCCACTGCTCTAGCAACCCTTGAAAGGCAAATGAGCGGAAAGGGTGGCATGGGTTTGGTGGTAGCCAAGTCTTTGGCTCAGCTATGGAACCGTTTTGACTATGTATTAATTGATAGTCCACCCGTGTTGGGCTTGCTAATGATTAATGCCCTAGCCGCTTGCGAACAGCTAATTATCCCTGTGCAAACAGAGTTCTTAGCTATTAAAGGTTTAGAGCGCATGATGCGCACCTTGAATATGATTAACAAAGCACGCAAGCAAGGCTTACCCTACACAGTAGTGCCAACACTTTATGATCGCCGTACACAAGCTTCAATACAAAGTCTTCGTTTATTGCGTAATACCTATGGTGATGTTATTTGGCATTCTATGGTTCCGGTAGATACCAAGTTTCGTGATGCCAGTGTTGTAGGTATGCCAGCATCAATGCTTGACCCTAATAGTCGTGGTGTGCATGCCTACACTGTACTTTTAAAGTTTCTGCAAGAAAAAGAAGCAGAGCTGCGTAAGCAAGGCGTTATTGGTAAGGAGGGTAGCTAATGAGTTGGCAAGATACCCCTCAGCAAGCAATTGAAGAATACTTAGAAGCACTGCTGCATGATGATATGGCTGATGAAAGCCCAGAAGAAGCGCCTGCAGCACAAAGCGTACAAAAAGAAGAGTCATTACAGGCAAGACAGCTGAGTGAGTCTATGCTTGGTTTACAGCAAGCACCTAAAACCTTAGCAGAAGAGCTGGCTAAACCAGTTCAACTAGATGAGCCTTTAACTCAATCGCAAGTTATTTTACCCAATCTAAAGCTACCTGAAGCTGAGCCTGAGCCAGCAGTCGAAACTCTAGCTGATTTTATTCAAGAGATTGAAACATCACAAGAAGTTACTCAGCCAGTAGAAGAACCTAAGCAAGAAGAACCTCAAGTAGAAATAGAGCCTCAGCAGGAAGTGCCAGCAGCAACGCCGGTAGCAGCAGAAACACCCGCAGCAGGTCAGCCTCCTTCACCGCCTGGTTGGAAAGATGGTCGTCCTGTTTGGGCGCAAGAGCGTTTTGAATGCCTGCTATTTAAAGTTAAAGGTTTAACTCTAGCAGTTCCACTGGTTGAGTTAGGTGGTATTATTAAAATTGACAAAGAGCCTACACCACTTTTTGGTCAGCCTAGTTGGTTTTTAGGTATGTTAAGAAACAACAATATGAATGTTTCTATGGTTGATACCGCCCAATGGGTGCTTCCACCTGCGTTAATAGAAAAAAATCAAGACCCCTACCAGCTTATTATTCGTATCCACAATAGTACCTGGGGCTTAGCTTGTAACGAAGTCGATCGTTCTATTAGCTTAGAACCAGAACAGGTGCGCTGGCGCACAACCTTAGGTAAGCGCCCTTGGTTAGCTGGAACGGTTATAGAGCATATGTGTGCGTTAATTGATGTAGCAGCTTTCGATCGACTACTAAAAGAAGGTCATGGTCATTTAGAGCCAGCCAATTTAACTGCACTGAACAATTTAGATGACTAATAAGGTTTATTTGGATTAAGAGTTTATTGCCTAGGTACTATTTTTAATGCCCTAGGTGTATTAGCATTAACATTAATGGGTGTTCCCCCCAATATGAACTAAAGGATTGAGCCATGTCTAGCCCACAAAAATTCCAGGCTGAAAGCGCCTCTGATTTAGTACTTCAATACGTGACCTTTCGCCTAGCAGAAGAAACCTACGGCATTAACGTTATGATGGTGCAAGAGGTTCTACGTTATTCAGAAATTGCCCCAGTGCCTGGAGCACCAGAGTACGTGCTAGGCATTATCAACCTGCGCGGTAACGTAGTCACCGTTATAGACACTCGCCAGCGCTTTGGTTTAATGCCTAGTGAAGTTAGCGACTCAACACGTATTATGATTATTGAAGCAGACCAGCAAGTTGTAGGCATTATGGTCGATTCAGTTGCTGAGGTGGTTTACCTTAAGCAATCAGAAATTGAAACTGCACCTAACGTCGGTAATGAAGAAAGCGCTAAGTTTATTCAAGGCGTTTGTAACAAAAACAATGAACTGCTCATCTTGGTGGAACTTGACAAGCTAATGTCAGAAGAAGAGTGGTCTGAGCTGGCTGCAATTTAATGCAATTACCTACGATTGGTTGGTTTGAGCTAGTAGCCCTCTTATTGGCCACTCTAGGTTTTGCCTTGGCGCTTATTTGCTATTCACACTTACGAAAGTTAAAGCGCGGGTTGGTTG
Organism: Marinospirillum insulare DSM 21763; assembly: GCF_000686905.1. GTDB lineage: Bacteria > Pseudomonadota > Gammaproteobacteria > Pseudomonadales > Halomonadaceae > Marinospirillum > Marinospirillum insulare. The sequence continues at coordinate 69,516 of NZ_JMLW01000010.1, read as the reverse complement.
AAGCTCGCCAAGAAACGCATTTGCTAGTTAAAGCCTTGCGTAATGAAACCCATGCTATGGGAAGTGGTGCTATAGGTGTGGGACAGCGCTTAGTTGAAGTTGAAAAACGGCTTAACTCAACCATGGAAAGGCAAATGGAGTTTGAACAGCGAGACCCGGGCAGCCTTCCTTATGCTTACGCAGTACGCTTGGTTGAAATGGGCGCTTCTGCAGAAGACTTAATTAACAACTGTGGCCTTGCACGAGTAGAAGCAGAGTTAATCACTTTAGTTCACTCAGAGCTAAAAACCCAAAAAGAACACCCCCCTCAAGAAGAGCGTTACGCTATTAACTAGTTTATTTTCCGCTAGTTTTACTGCGTAAAGTGTCTAAGTCATATACAAAAGATAAAACTTCTGCAATTGCTAAGTAAAGCAGTTCGGGTATTTCATCGCCTAAATCTAAGTGCGCCAAGGCAGCCGTTAATTCAGGGTCTTCATGAATTGGAATATTATGCTCTGCAGCAATCGCCATAATTCTTTTTGCTGTTTCAGCATTACCCTTAGCTGTAAGGCGCGGTGCGCCTAAGCCATCATATTGTAGTGCTACAGCAGTTTTTGGGCGTTTAAAATTTTTTCTATCGAGTCGCATACTAAATCCGTGTATCAATAATGTGTTGATGACCCGCCTTTTTTATCACTGGCGGTGGTTCACCTAAATGGCAAGTGACCTCTTCTACATCTGCACCTATGCGCCTTAAACGTGCAGCTAATACTTCTGCTTGCTTTTTAATTGGCAGATAAGACTCCTTAACCTCTACCCAAATATCGGCCTTTAATTGTTCATCTTTTAGGCGCAACAAAGTATGAATTTTACCCCAGTTTTTTAAAGTAAAACTTAAGTTAACTTCCCAGCTGCGGGTTCTTCTTTCAGCTTCTTCTATGGCTGCCTCTGCATCTTTTTCTTCTATCCAGCGACGAATCTCTAGCTGAGCCTGAAACCACTCACCCCTAACTGAGTAGGGTAAGTCCATTTGTACAATTTGTGCTGGCTGCCCACGTTCATGAGTTGCTTGGGTTGCCTGCAAGCTGGTTTGCTGCATTACCTGAATACGCGACTCTGCACTTTGTACCTGTTGTGCTAGCTGTTGTAATTGCTGCTGACGCGGCTGTGAATTGTTTGGATTAGCCAAACCTTCACGCAGTAAGCTACTAGCTTGCTGCAATAAAAGTTTCAAATCTCCACCTGCCGGATTAGTTTGAACACCTCTTAGTAGGTTGGCCTCAAGCAACAAACCACTAAAGGGAATAAATTGCTGCAAGCTACTAGCTGAAGGTGTTTGGTTGCCTTGTGGCACTAAATTAAGTGCCGCTGTTAGCTTATTGTTTAAATTGGCTAACAAGCTACTAGCAGGTTTGGCTGCAGACTGGGTAGAGCTAACGTTAGTAGCTTGAGTGCTAGCTAAATTGGTTGTTGGATTGCTGACCTGTGTCTGAATGGGTGGTTGAGCCGTTCGAGTTGCACTAGGTGTTTGAGGTGAGCCGCTAGCAGGGAGCTGTTTAACTAGCTGGGTAAGCTGTTGCATTACTTGCCCTAGTGGTGCTTGTCTGGGTAAAGCATGACGAAGCTGGGCGCTGGCACTGGCAAGCAAAGATTCTAGGCTAGATGGAGTCGCTGCCGCCGCCCTACTAGCAGAACTAGGCAAAGCAGTGGTTAAAGGGGCCTTTAACTGATCAAGTAATTGTAAAACCTCCCGGTTAAGCGCACGTACTTCAAGGCCGCCTTGGGTGTTAGCATTAAGGTGAACTTGGCTAGCAACAGGCAAGGGGCGTTCTGAAACTAGGCTAACCTGCTGCCCAGAACTGAGCTCTAGTCTTAGGGTGTAACCTTGGCCGCTATTAGGTTGGCTGGCTATAACTTCTGCTCTGCTAGCTTGTCCAGGTTGTAAAGGAAGGGTTTGCCCAGTTGCCAACTGCACTTTAATGGCTGGCATTTGGCTTATAAGGCTAGTCGCTAATTGTTGAATAGCAGCCTGAGACAAGACCCTAACTTCAACCTGACCTTCAGCCCGACCTGTCAGTTGAAGTTGCTGACCTTCAGGGAAGGGTTTATCTGATATAAGATTAATTTGCTGGCCATTACTTAGTTGCACCTGAACACGGTGCCCTTGCCCTTGTTGTAAAGGCTCACTTGTAACCACCTGCCCAGTTGTAGTTTGACCAGGAGATAAAAGTGGTCGCCCTTCAGTGGCTAGCGTTGTAGTGCTACCAGCTCTCACTAAACCACTTGTCTCATTTGAAGCGGGAGGTGTTTGCGGTAATCCTTGCATAAAATTGTCTCCTGAAACAGTCAGTGCTATCTGGGGCTGGGTAGCGGTTTAAGCTGGATCATAGTAAAGTGTACGCCCTATTTATACCGCATTTTTGTAAGGTTCTCCTGCTTTGATTAAAACGCCAGCTAAAAGCACTGCTGCTTTGTTAACTGCTCATAAGCTTGCTTGTGAGCGAGATGAGCGACGGCTTTTTAATGATTTAAGCTTTAATCTATATGCAGGTGAACTGTTACAGCTAGAAGGGCCTAATGGTGCAGGTAAAACTAGCTTAATGCGCTTGCTTGCAGGGCTACTACCTTTTAGCGAAGGTGAAATACTTTGGCAAGGTCAAAACATTGATGCCTGCCGAGAATATTTTTATCAGTCTATCTTATTCATTGGGCATCTTGCTGGTATTAAAGCCGAGCTATCCCCCCTAGAAAACCTGACGTGGTTTGCGGCCTTAGAAGGCATTCATGATGAGACTCTACTAGAGCAGGCCTTGTGGCAAGTCGGTTTGGCTGGTTATGAAGATCATCCTTGCCACCAGCTATCTGCAGGTCAAAAACGCCGTGCCGCCTTAGCAAGACTTACTTTTACACAGCGCTTAGTTTGGTTGCTAGATGAACCTTTTACCGCCCTAGATAAAAATGCAGTGGCTGCAATAGAAAACCTGTTAATAGCCCATAGTCAAGCAGGTGGAGCGGTTATCTTAACTAGTCACCATGCACTGGAAGCCCTTCCAAACCTCAAAAAACTCTCATTAGGCGAAGAGTTATGAATCAGGCTAAGCATCACAAAGCTGCGGCTTTTTGTCGCCTAACACCTAAACAGGTGAACTCACCTAGCTTAGCGGGTGTCTTTGTAGCAGCTTTAAAACGTGAGTGGCAATTACAAGTGCGCCGCAAGGGTGATTTAATCAACCCCTTGGTTTTCTTTGCGTTGGTGGTAGTGCTCTTTCCTTTAGGTGTGTCACCAACAGCAGAAATTTTAGCACCCGTTGCGCCTGGCGTGCTTTGGGTGGCAGCCTTATTGGCCGTATTAATGTCACTGGATGCTTTATTCAGGCCAGATTTGCAAGATGGTTCACTTGAGCAGTTATTAGTCTGCGGCTATCCTGTGGCACCTTTAAGTTTGGCTAAGGTTTTAGTGCACTGGGTTTTAAGCTGTTTACCCTTAGTTTTGTTAGCGCCCTTGTTAGGGATAATGCTTTATTTGCCTTGGCAGGCCCAAGGCGTGCTAATGCTATCTTTATTATTAGGCAGTCTTGCCTTGAGTTTAGTAGGTGCTATAGGTGCAGCTTTAACCACTGGGCTGGGCAAGTCTGGCGTACTAATGACCTTGGTCGTTTTACCTTTTTATATGCCAGTGCTTATTTTTGGTACTGGTGCTATGCAGGCTGCTGTTAATGGTCAGCCTGTCCTTGCTCATTTAGCTTTATTAGCTGCTTTGGCACTAGCTGCCTTAGCTCTATCACCCTGGGCAATTGCAGCGGCATTACGGATTGCCGTTTCTGGTGAATAACTTTTTAAGATAGGTAATGGAACGTGTGGAACTGGCTAAAAACCCTCTATCATCGATTAGGATCACCCAAGTGGTTTTACCAAATCACCAGTAAATGGTTGCCTTGGTTTGTTGGCAGTAGCTTGTTGTTACTCGGTTTAGGGTTGGTGCTAGGCCTTGCTTATGCACCTATGGACTACCAGCAGGGTAATAGTTTCCGAATTATGTATGTTCATGTGCCAGCTGCTTTCTTAGCCCAGTCTGTTTACATGATGATGGCGGTTGCTGGAATAGTGCTGCTGGTTTGGAAAATGAAAATGGCCGATGTGGTTGCGCAAGCTCTAGCGCCCATTGGCGCAATTATGACCTTTATTTCCTTGGTCACTGGCGCTATCTGGGGTATGCCAACCTGGGGCACTTGGTGGATGTGGGATGCCCGCCTAACCTCCATGCTTATTTTGTTTTTTCTTTACCTAGGTGTTATGGCCTTGCGTGAAGCATTAAGCCCACAAGAAACAGCGGCTAAGGCTTGCGCACTGCTAGCCATAGTAGGCGTAATCAATATCCCAATCATTAAATACTCGGTGGACTGGTGGTACACCCTGCATCAGCCAGCCAGTATTAAATTAACAGAAAAGCCTGCTATGCCAGCCTCTATGTACCTACCTTTATTATTTATGGTACTCGGTTTCTATGCTTTGTTAGGCTGGTCAGTATTGTTGCGTGCTAGAGCAGAGGTGCTGCGCCGAGAAGCCAAGTCTGGCTGGGTGCGTGAATTGTTAAAGGATAAATGAACTATGTATTTTGATAGCTTGTCTGACTTAATCAACATGGGTGGGCATGGGCTTTATGTTTGGAGTTCTTATGCAATAACCTTGGTGCTTTTAACCTCTAGTATTTTACTGCCCTGGTTGAATTTAAAGCGCACTCGTAAACAGCTGAGTCGCCAAATAGCACGTGAAGCAGCCAATTCAAGATAACCCTTTTTTAGCCTATTTGAGGTAGTAACTTATGACACCTAAACGCAAACAAAAACTGATGCTAATTGGTTTAATGGTCGGTGGCTTGTCCTTAGCTATAGGCTTAACTCTCTATGCGCTCAGTTCAAATATTAACCTTTTTTACGCGCCTACTCAGATAGTGGCAGGTGAAGCACCAGAAAATGCTGAGATTCGTGCCGGTGGCATGGTGGTTGAAGGCAGTGTTGAACGAGACACTCAAAGCATGAAGGTGCGCTTTGCAGTAACAGACTATAACCAAGAAATTTGGATTAACTACGAAAAAATCTTGCCCGATCTATTTCGTGAAGGCCAGGGTGTGGTTGCAGTGGGGCGCTTAAATGAACAAGGTGAGCTAGTCGCCAGCCAGGTTTTAGCACGCCATGATGAAAACTACATGCCACCTGAAGTGGCTGAAGCACTGAAGCTAGCTGGTGAAATGCCAGAGTCATCGCCTTTTATGCGTGATACCTCAAACAAGTAATAGAGTTCGTTAACTAATCAGGATGTTTTTGATGGAAGTTCTTTTTTTACCAGAGTTCGGTCAATTTGCACTGATTCTGGCCTTGGCTATGGCGTGTGTGCAGGCTTTCTTACCCCTTATTGGTAGCTTTACGCGCCAACCCTTATGGCTAGCCTATGCACAGCCAGCAGCCTGGGCTCAGTTTACCTTGTTAGCGATAAGCTTTATTTTGCTTAGCCTTAGCTTTTTATTTGATGATTTTAGTCTTGCCTATACCGCAGCTAACTCTAACTCAGCTTTACCCTGGTTCTATAAACTTAGTGCAGTGTGGGGTGCGCACGAGGGTTCTTTGCTACTTTGGTTGCTCATTTTAGCAGGTTGGACTTTTGCAGTATCACTGAGTCGTGGTTTACCTGCTGAAGTGTTAGCTCGCGTTTTATCTGTTTTAGGCTTTGTTAGTGTCGGAATGCTGTTGTTTGTGGTGTTCACTTCCAACCCCTTCGATCGTATTTTACCGCGCATTCCTGTGGATGGTGCGGACCTTAACCCTCTCTTGCAAGACCCTGGCTTAATTTTCCACCCACCTTTGCTTTATATGGGCTATGTCGGTTTTGCGGTTACCTTTGCGTTTGCTTTAGCGGCACTTTGGTCTGGGCAGTTAGACTCAGCTTGGGCAAGGTGGAGTCGCCCTTGGACAACCAGCGCTTGGGCTTTTTTAACTGTAGGTATTGCGCTAGGTTCTTGGTGGGCTTATTACGAACTCGGCTGGGGTGGCTGGTGGTTTTGGGACCCAGTTGAAAACGCTTCATTAATGCCTTGGTTAACCGGTACGGCTTTAATGCACTCTTTGGCGATTACAGAAAAGCGCGGAGTGTTTAAAAGCTGGACGTTATTACTGGCTATTTTTACTTTTTCATTAAGCCTGGTGGGCTTTTTCTTAGTGCGTTCAGGAGTACTTAATTCAGTACATGCGTTTGCCAATGACCCAGAACGGGGTTTTTTCTTACTGATTCTCTTAGCGGTTACCGTGGGTGCGTCACTGCTTATTTATGCCATTCGAGTGCCTAACTTAAAAGCAAGGGTTAGCTATTCGCTTTTGTCGCGAGATGTGTTGCTTCTAGCTAATAACTTAATTTTAGTGATTGCCTCTATCATGGTGCTGCTAGGCACACTTTATCCTTTAATATTAGATGCCTTAGGTACGGGTAAAATTTCGGTAGGACCTCCGTATTTTAATGCTTTATTTGTGCCGCTAATGCTCTTGCTAGGTGTGTTATTAGGCCTAGGCCCTTTAACAGACTGGAAACAAATGCAATGGCAAAAGCTCAAGAAAAAAATCTGGCTAGCAGGTGTTATTACGCTAGTGCTGGGCGTTGCTGTTCTACCTTGGGTTTATGATGGCCAGTGGCATTTGTATGTGGCGCTAGGTTTAACCCTAGTGTTATGGATTTTTACTACTAGCCTAAGAGACTTGTGGGAAGCGGCACAAACCAAACGCGGCTGGTTAGGTATTAGTCGCAGCCGTTTAGGTATGTTCTTTGGGCATATAGGTGCGGCACTCATAGTCTTGGGTGTCACCATGGTGTCTAACTATGGTGAAGAGCGTGATTTACGGATGCAGATTGATCAGCCTGTTGAAGTGAAAGGCTACCAGTTTACGCTGAAAGAACTGATTCACCGCGAAGGACCTAACTTTATTGCAGACCGAGCCATTGTTGAGGTGCACAACCCTAGCGGTAAGTTAATTAACACCTTAACGCCAGAAAAACGCTTGTACACAGTGCGCGGAATGCCTATGACACAAGTTGCCATTGATTGGGGCTTCTTAAAAGATATTTATGTGGCTATGGGTGAAGAGCTAACTGCCGATGCTTGGGCAATGCGCGTTCATTACAAGCCTTTTGTACGCTGGTTATGGTTGGGTGCTTTAATTGCTGCCTTGGGTGGTGTTCTAGCCATTACAGACCGCCGTTACTCCAGTAAAAAAGCACAAGAGCAACTCACTGCTATCACTAAAGGAAGCTTGTAAATGAAACGCTTTTTACTTTTTCTTCCTCTCATTATTTTTGTACTAGTGGGCGCATTTCTTTACAAGGGTTTAAGCATGGATCCATCAGCTAGAGAATCTGCTCTGCTGGGTAAGCCTATGCCCGAATTTAGTTTGCCTAACTTGCATGACCCATTGCAGCAAATTACCCAAGAAAATCTTTTGGGTGAAGTGTTTATTCTTAATGTTTGGGGTAGCTGGTGTCCTAGCTGTTATGACGAACATGAAGAAATTGTGCGTATGGCGCAGGCAGGTATTCCCATTGTTGGCTTGAATTATAAAGATGAGCGCAGCAAGGCTTTTCGTTATTTAAGTCAGCTAGGCAACCCGTATAGCCTAGTACTTTTTGAAGAAGACGGTTTACGGGAGCTAGCCTTTAATTTAGGTGTTTATGGAGCGCCAGAAACTTTTATATTCGACCGTGATGGCATAGTTCGCTATCACTTAGCAGGCGTTATTACCCCTCAGTTAGTTGATCAAGTGATTATGCCGGAGGTGCGTAAATGGCAAACCGCTCAGTAAAATCAATCAAACACTTAACCTTTAATTATTTACTAATGGCTTTGCTCTTGGCTTTGTTTACAACCAGCAGCTATGCAGCCATTGAGTTATATGACTTTACCGATGATAGCTATCAGGCACGTTATAAAGATGTAGGTGGCAAGTTACGTTGCCCTAAGTGTGAGAATCAAAGCATAGCCGACTCAAATTCACCTAGTGCTTACGATATGCGCCAAGAGCTTTATCGGCTTTTAGAAGAGGGTAAAACCGATCAGCAAATATACGACTTTATGGTACAGCGCTTTGGTGACTATGTTTTGTATGAGCCGCCTATGCGTAAAGATACTTGGGTTTTATGGTACTTGCCGCCTGCGCTGGTGCTCTTGGGTTTGTTGGTAGCTTTTTTTCTAGTAAGAAGTCGTAAAAAACCTAACTCAGCGGTAAAAATGTCTGTATCCGAAAGGCAGTTACGCATTCAAAAAATTTTAGAGTTAGAAAACAACACAGCCCCTACATCTTCTTCATCGAATACTAAGGAATCCTAATGACCTCCTTATGGATTGGCATATTTCTACTGGCTGCTTTAGCCAGTTTATTTTTAATCTGGCCACTTTTGCGTAGAGAAAAGTTAACCGAAGCACTTTTAGCTCAACAACATGCTCGTCAAATCGCCAACATTACCCTTTACCGGCAAAAACTAGCACAGTTAGAGTTAGACTTAGAAGAAGGTCGAATAGAAGAAGACGCTTTTCCAGAGATGAAAGCAGAAATTGAAGACCTTTTATTAGATGATGCAGACATTCGCCAGCAAAAAACCTGGCATACCCCCAATAGCTTTTTTAGAAAAGCAGCCTTAGTTCTAGTCGTTGCTGGTGTGCTTGGGTCTTCCTTTATGCTTTATGAGCGCATCGGTGGACGCTTAGGCTTAGAGTCTTGGTATGCACAACAGCAATTAATTGAAGAAGGCCGTAAAGATTTTGGTAGCCTGCTGCGTAAACTAGAAGAAACCGTAGCTGCTAATCCTGATGATACGCAAGGTTGGTCATTACTAGCGCGTGTTTACCTAGACTTAGGCCAGCTAGAAAAAGGTGCCCAAGCTATAGGTGAAATCATTAGAATTGAAGGTACCAGCGCTATGCTGCTAGCTCAGCAAGCACAAGCCCTTTACTTTGCTGATGGTCAGCGTATTACTGAGCGTGTAGAGCAGCTTATTGATCAGGCACTAGAAGTTGACCCCAAGGACCCAGCCACCCTCAGCCTGCTAGGCATGGCAGCCTACCAACAGCAAGATTGGGAAGCGGCCCGAGTATATTGGGAAGCAGCCCTACCTCGTGCAAGTGGTATAGAAGCCGATGAATCTTTACGCGAAGGTATAGCTGACGTAAGGCAGCGCTTAAACATGGAGCCACTCTCTTTAACGGGTCCACAGTTTATCGTTAACCTCAGTCTCAGCAATGCCGCTAGCCTCTTAGCTGATCAACGCGCCACTATCTTTGTATTTGCTCAGCCAGTAGGTGGTGCAGGCGCACCCTTAGCAGCCACACGTATAAAAGTGAGTGATTTACCAACCACTGTTAGACTAAGTGATCAGCAAGCCATGATGCCGCAAAATAACCTGTCTTCTGTTGAACAAGTGGTTATTCAAGCGCGTATTGCCCTAGGTGGTACACCCCAAGCACAAGAAGGTGACTGGCAGGGACAGACAGAAGTATTAAAGGTTGATGGTCAGCAACGTGTTAATCTAGAAATTAATCAACAGTTGTAAGCTAACCATCTACTTAGGCACTTACACTCATGCGTCTAAAATCCATCAAGTTAGCGGGGTTTAAATCCTTTGTAGACCCAACTAAGGTGAGTTTTAAAAGCAATATGACAGCGATTGTTGGGCCAAATGGCTGCGGCAAGTCTAATGTTATAGATGCTGTGCGCTGGGTAATGGGTGAGTCTTCTGCTAAGTATTTGCGGGGCGAGTCAATGACCGACGTTATTTTTAACGGCTCACGCAACCGAAAGCCTGTAGGTCAGGCATCCATTGAACTTCTCTTTGATAACCGCTCAGGTAAAATGGGCGGTGCTTATGCTGACTACGCAGAAATATCTGTTAAACGCCTTGTCACCCGTGAAGCTGTCTCTACTTACTTTTTAAATGGTACTAAGTGCCGCCGCCGCGACGTTACCGACTTGTTTCTTGGTACAGGCCTAGGCGCGCGCAGTTATGCCATTATTGAACAGGGCATGATCTCTCGTTTAATTGAAGCTCGTCCTGAAGAGCTCAGGGTTTACCTTGAAGAAGCGGCAGGTATCTCCAAATACAAAGAGCGCCGCCGAGAAACTGAAAACCGTATTAAACGTACCCAAGAAAACCTTGAGCGCCTAAGTGACATTCGGGAAGAGTTAGGTAAGCAATTAGAGCGTTTAGGTCGTCAAGCTGAAGCTGCACGACGTTATCAACAATTAAAAGCTAGCGAGCGCCGCTTAAAGTCAGAATTAGCCGTTTTACGTTGGCGAGCAGTAGATCAACAACTAGCCAGTATTTTAGAACAGCTAGCAGAGTTAGAGCTAGAGCAAGAAGCCTGCCTTGTCAGCTTAAGGCAGGGCGAAGCAAGGCTAGAGGCAAGCCGAGAACGTCAAGCAGAAGCCAGTGATGCGCTAGATACCGCCCAAAAGTTATTAACTGAAACCAGCTTACAAATTGCTCGTTTAGAACAAGGTTTACAGCATCGTCAGCAACGTGAAAGGCAGCTGCAAACTGAGTTAGATGAACTGCAACAAGAACAGCGCAAAGCACAAGAAAACGAACAATTAGACCAAGAACAGCTAGTGAGTTTACAAGAGCAACTAGCAGAAGCTGAACCCCTAGTTGAAGAGCTGGCCGAACAAGAAGCCCTAGAGCAAGAAATCCTAGATAACCTAGAAGAAAAGCTATACCAACTAGAAAAAAGCTGGGATAGCTTTGTTGCTGGCGCCGAAAAAGACCAGCGTGAAGCTGCCTTAGCCCAAGCACGCATTCAACAGCATGAGACGAGTTTGCATAAACTAGCAGAGCGGCAAGCGGGTTTAAAAGAACAACAGCAAAGCTTAGTTCACCTAGAGCAAGAAGAAGCACAGCTAGAAAACTTAAATTTAGAAGAACAAGTGCTTCAAGAGCGCCTAGTGCAAATTGAAATAAACGAAGAAAATCTGCGTGAAGAGCGAGTAGAAAGACAAGAAAAACAAAAGCAATTACGTCAAAGCTTAAATCAGCAAACTAGCCAATTCCAGCAACAACAAGGGCGCTTAGCCTCCTTGCAAGCCTTGCAGCAAGCAGAGTTAGAAGGCCAAGATGCAGAGCGCGATGCTTGGTTAAAAGATCAAGGTTTAAATGACTGGCCACGCTTGGGTGAACTGCTAGAAATTGAAACAGGATGGGAAAAAGCCGTTGAAGTTGCTTTAGCCAAGGCTTTAGCAGCCTTAATCAGTCAAGTGCCTTTAGAGCAACATTTAACACAGCGCCTAAGCAGTTTGCCAGTAGGTGATTTATTGGTTTATCAACAAGCGGGTAATCATCTAAATAACTTACCCACAAACACCTTACTGAGTAAAATTCGTAACCAACAAAAGCTACCCGCTAGTTTGGCCGAAAAATTGGCGCATATAAAAACCGCTACGAGTCTGGCAGATGCCCTTGCCCAGCAACAGAGTTTAACGGGGCTAACAAGCATAATAACCGCAGAGGGTGAGCAGGTATTTGTTGATGGTGTGCTTATGCAAGCTGCCACAGCCCAAACCACAGGTATGCTAGCTAGGCAAAAAGAAATTCGTAGGCTAGAAGAACAGCAGGCACTAGTTGAAGAACAGCTCGATGAGTTAGATTTTCAAGAAACTAGCTGCCTTGAAGCTTTAGAAAAGTGCGAGCAGTCTTTAGTAGAGCTGCAACAAGAAGCAAGGCCCTTACAAGCCCAGCTAGCGGAATTGGCCAGCCAACAAGCTAGTCTACAAGCCAAGCTTCAGCACAAGCAACAGCGCAGTGAACAGCTTCAAAGTGAGCTTAGCCTGTTAGCTGAAGAAAGCACTAGTCTGCAAGAGAGTTTACAAGAAGACAAAGAAGCATGGCAGTTATCTTTATTGCAGGTCGAAGCCAATCTTGAACAGCGAGAAGACCAACAACAAGGGCGAGACAGCCTACGCCAACAGCGCGAAACTATCCGCCAGCAGTTACGCTTAAAGCAGCAAGCTTTACAAGAAGCTAGACTAAGCCAGCAGCAACTAATGACTAAAGAACAGGCAGGCCGCCAAGCTTTACAGCGCCTAGCAGAACAACGTCAAGTTCAGGAAGAAAAATACCAAGACCTTTGCCTAGCCTTAGAAGCTGCCAGAGAGCCAGGAGATGAGGAAACTGAGCAGTTAGATAATTTATTGCAAGACCATAAAAATAAAGAAGAGCGAGTACAAGAATTACGTCAAGTTCAGCAGCTCGCCCAAGAAGAACAGCGAGAACTAGAAGCGCAACGTAGCCTACAAGATAAAGAGCTAGACAGGTTGCGTGGTTTATTAGAGGCGCAACGCTTAAAACAACAAACTCTAATGGTTAAACGTGATAGCCATTTAGAGCAACTGCACGAACTAGAAACCACCCTTCGTGAAGTGATGGAACACCTGCCACAAGATGCATTAGAATCACGTTGGCAAGCAGACCTAGAAGATACCCAAGCTAGAATTCGACGTTTAGGTGCCATAAACCTAGCTGCCATAGAGGAATACGACCAACAAGCTGAACGTAAAGATTACTTAGATGCGCAAAATGAAGAGCTAGAAGACGCACTGAACACCCTAGAGGGTGCTATTCGACGTATAGATAAAGAAACACGCTTGCGCTTTAAAGAAACCTTTGAGCAAGTAAATCAGGGTTTACAAACGCTGTTTCCACGTATATTTGGTGGTGGTAGTGCCTGGTTACAACTAACAGGCGATAACCTACTTGAGACAGGTGTTGCTATAATGGCACGCCCACCAGGCAAAAAAAATGCCACAATTCATTTACTATCGGGTGGCGAAAAGGCTTTAACTGCTTTAGCCTTAGTTTTTTCAATATTTGAACTAAATCCAGCACCTTTCTGTATGCTTGATGAAGTTGATGCACCGCTTGATGATGCAAACGTTGGGCGTTATGCACGTTTGGTTAAAGAAATGTCTGAGCGAATACAATTTATTTACATTACACACAATAAACAAGCCATGGAAAGTGCAGAGCAGCTGATGGGTGTCACCATGCAAGAGCCAGGTGTCTCTAGATTAGTCAGTGTTGATCTAGAAGAAGCTTCTGCTATGGTCGCCAGTTAAGTCATTTTAATGTCACCAATAGCAAATATTGGTAAGCTCCTCGGTTTTATGGTTCAAAGGCAAGGGTTATATGGGTCTGCAAGAAGGTTTAATGCTGCTAGGTGCAGCTGTTTTTATACTAGTGCTTATTGATGCGATACGTCGTAAGCGAGCTGCTGCACGCCGAGAAAAAGACGACTACGAAGACCCAGAAGAAATAGAACGACGCGCTCAATTAGCCCGAGAGTTACCTACCCTAAATGTTGATGGTAAAAAACCAGCATCACAAAAAGGTTTAGACCCTTTATTTGATGATATAGATATCTTTGATGATGACCCTATTCCCGTGCTGCGTAACAAGCAGCAACTACCCGAAGAAAACAGCCAGCTAAATACAACCCAAGCCAGTGAACTGGATGAGCAGCCTAAAGCAGCTATAACTGAAAAGGGCCCTATAGTTGATGAACCGACTAGCATAAAGCCTAAAACTTATAGAAGTGAAGAGGAAGAAGAGCTTGCCTGGGACAAAATGCGCCGTAAATTCTCTGTTGACCCTACCTTTGCAGAAGCGTCGCGTAGTTCAATGGAACTTCAGCAAAAAGAACTGCAACAATTAAAAGAGCAAAAAATTGACCTGGCTAAGCAAAAACAAGAGCAAGCAAGATTTGAAGAAAATGATAATCTTGATGATCTAGTAGAGTTAGAGCATCCTAAAATTAAGCAGCCACCAAAAGAAGCCACAGAAAAAGCTAAAGAGCAGCCAGAAACAGTGGCTGAAATTGACCCAGAAGAAAAAGAGCAAAATTTGCGAACTGCATTATTAACAAGTCTAGAAAAAAGTGCCTGGGGTGGTTCAGAAAAATTCTTAACCATTAACGTGAACGCACCAGAAGACAAAGCCATTGTAGGTAGTCATCTACGTTATTTAATGGACAAAATAGGTATGAAGCTGAGCGAGTCAGGTTTCTACCATTATGTTGAAGAGCAGGATGCACAGTCGTTTCTGGGTTATTCTTTGGTGAATATGTTCTCTCCAGGCAACTTTGACCCTAACACAACAGAAGAATTTTTAACCACTGGTATAGTTTTGGTTATGCCTTTACCCAACACACCTCAACCTATGGCTGTATTTGAACGTATGCTAGCCACGGCTAAGGTAATGGAAGAAAGCTGGGGTGCAGAACTGCAAGATGAGCAACGCAGTAATTTAACCCAACAAACCATAGAGCATTATCGCCAAACCATTAAAGACTTTGAGTACCAAAAGCGCGTGAATGCCAAAAAAGCCAAGCGAGCAGGCAGCTAACCCCTAGACCATGACTCAATCTAAACAATGACCCAACTTTCTTTATCTCAGTTAACCGAGCAGCTTGCTGATTTACGCCAGCAATTAAACGAACACAGCTACCGTTACTATGTGTTAGATGACCCTAGCCTGCCTGATGCTGAGTACGACCGGCTATTTCGTCAGTTACAAGAGCTGGAAACCCAACACCCCGAATTAGTTACCGCTGACTCACCCACACAAAGAGTCGGCTCTACACCCTTGGCTGACTTCCCCAGCGTTACCCACCAAGTGCCTATGCTCTCCTTGGGTAATGTCTTTGATGCTGAAGGCTTACAAGCTTTTGTTAAACGTGTAGAGCGTGAGCTTGCCGATTTAGGCCGAGCTGTTGCAGGCGAAGCCATCGAATTTTGTTGTGAACCCAAGTTAGATGGTTTAGCCGTTAGCCTTATTTATGAAAACGGGCAGCTAGTGCAAGGCGTAACCCGTGGCGATGGTCAAACCGGCGAAGGCATTACCGAAAACTTAAAAACCCTGCGTTCCATTCCGCTTAGTTTGCGTTCTCTTCCGGATGATTTGTTTTCATCTAATGGGCAAAACCTACCTGAATTACTAGAAGTTAGGGGTGAGGTGTATATGCCCCGCGCCGCCTTTGAAGCCATGAATGACCAAGCTAGAATCGCTGATGAAAAAACCTTTGCCAATCCACGCAATGCAGCAGCGGGTAGTTTAAGGCAGTTAGATTCACGCATAACAGCTACTCGCCCGTTAGAATTTACTGCCTACCAAGTTGCTCAGTTAAGTGAAGACTTTGCTGTAGAAAGTCATTACCAAGCCATGCAATCACTTAAAAATTGGGGCTTTAAAACCAGCCCTGATATGCAAGTTGTGCAAGGCTATGCTGGTTTAAAAAACTTTTGTGATGAGTTAGCCGCCAAGCGAGATTCACTGCCTTACGATATTGACGGTGCAGTGCTAAAAATTAATGATTTACGCCTGCAAGCAGAACTAGGTTTTCGTGCCAGAGAACCCCGTTGGGCAACCTCCTTTAAATACCCAGCCCAAGAAGAAATCACCCGTTTGCTAGATGTTGAGTTCCAAGTCGGTAGAACTGGTGCTGTAACGCCTGTTGCACGTTTAGAACCAGTACAAGTAGCTGGTGTAACGGTTTCTAACGCCACGCTACATAATATGGATGAAGTTGAACGGCTAGGGGTAAAAATTGGCGATACGGTAATTATTCGTCGTGCGGGTGATGTAATTCCACAAGTGGTACGTGCTGTTGTTGAGCAGCGCCCAGCAGAAACTCAAAAGATTGTAATGCCAAGCAGCTGCCCGATTTGTGCTTCGCATGTGGAAAGAGCCGAAGGCGAAGCGGCTTACCGTTGCACCGGCGGCCTGTATTGCCCAGCCCAGCGTAAAGAAGCCATTAAACATTTTGCCAGCCGCAAAGCTTTTGATATAGAAGGTTTGGGCGTTAAGTTAATCGACCAACTGGTTGAAAATGAACTGGTTAAAAGCCCTGCTGATTTATACCGCTTAACCTTAGAGCAGCTAGCCAACCTAGAACGTATGGCAGAAAAATCGGCTAATAACCTGTTAGAAGCGTTAGAAATAAGCAAAAAAACCACCCTGGCGCGTTTTATTTATGCACTAGGCATTAGAGAAGTAGGTGAAGCCACCGCTGCCAATTTAGCGCGTTATTTTGGGCAGCTAACTAGCCTAAAGCAAGCCAGTGTAGAGCAGCTGTTAGAAGTGGATGACGTTGGCCCCATTGTTGCTCAGCACATTTATGCCTTTTTTAATGAACAGCATAACCTAACGACTTTAGATGATTTATTAGCCCAAGGTATTTATTGGCCAGAAACCCAAGTAAAGCGTGCAGACCTACCCCTAACCGGCCAAACTTGGGTGCTAACCGGCAGTATGCAAAGCCTAACCCGTGATCAAGCCAAAGAACGCTTAGAAGCTTTGGGTGCAAAAGTTTCGGGTAGTGTATCTAAAAAAACCAACCAGCTAGTGGCAGGTGAAGCTGCTGGCTCTAAGCTTACTAAAGCAGAAAGCTTAGGCGTGCCAGTGATGGATGAACAACAACTGTTAGAGCTTTTGACAGGTTTTTCTGAGTAACTACTAGCTAAAGCAGCAGCTCAGCAAAAGTTGCTGCTTGTTCTTGAGTTAAGGGTTCTTCTTTTAAATCTTTTTCTAAAGCATTAAGTGTAGAAACCAGAGCGTTGTTCAAAGCATTTATCTGTTTTTGTAGCTGATCAGCCTGCAAATCTTTTTGTTCTTCTGAAATATTATTGTTAGCCATCACTTTTTTTAGTTCTTGCTGCAGTTTACGCAACTCTTCTTTTAACTCATGAATTCTTTTCAAATAGTCTTTAATTTTGGTGGGTAAATCACTTTTATCTATCGCTTCCTTCTTTTTTTCAAGGCGTGACTTGTTTTTAGCCTCTTCAGATAAGTGAAGATAAATGCTCTTATTTTCTTTAGCTGCACTATCTTCTGGTGCTACTCGTGACCTGGTTAAAGAATCATTAGTCATCGTGGTACTAGTGCCAGCCTGTGCTTTAATGGTGTTAGCTTGTTTAGAATTAGCTAAACGAAGTGAGTCAGAAGAAAAAGTTAAAGGCATCTGATATATGCTCCCTGCTAATAATTGATTACCTAAGCTATCGGCTTAATCAGCAAAAACTCAAGTAACGACTCCAATAACCGATAACGTCAGGTAAGTACCTATTATTGGAGTAAGACAAGTCATGGAAATTAAGCCCAATCTGCTTTCCTTTTCTTTCAAGGGAAAAGCGCCTGCTAAAACTCATAAAACAATTCTTGATGTGCAGGATGAGCAACTTAAAGCTAATCCTCTGGACGAGCATCGTAAGAAGAGAATGGCAGATATGAAAACAGCTTTGACCAAGCTGCAGGAACTAAAAGAAAGCTCTTCACCTAAAAAATTAGCAAGTCAGCGGGCAGCTATTTTAAAGCAGCGTTTAGAGACTTTAAAAGCCATTCTGGAAAAACTGCCACCGGGCAATTACAAGGCGCTAGCACAAGAGCTCAAGCAAATTGCTAAACAGCTTAATGTGGTCAGCAAGAGTGTAAGTAACTCTGCTGGTGGTTCAGCCAATATGCCGGTTATGTCGCTTAGCTCAGGCGAAGGCAATGAGGGTTCAAGCAGCGAAGAAGAGGTTGATGTTAATTCAGAGCTATCCATTGGTTCAGCAGCTTCTGTTAGTGAACCAAATGCTAGCGATGCTCCAGATACAGCTGCAGCCGATGCCAAGGAAGCTGAAAAACTTGCCAAAGAAGTTGAGCGTCAAGTTCATTCTGAAGCTAGACCTGAAGAGAATGAGAAGGTTGATAAACAGGATGAATCTAAGCTGGATAAACCTAGTCCAAGCACATCACCGCTAACTAGCCTGCAACCTAATGACGATATCGACGATAAAGTATTACGCGAAATTCTTACTGAAGCTGCAAAATTAGTTAGGCAAGTGTTAGCTCTGCTTAAAGAAAAGCACCAAGACGATGATGAAGAAACGCGAGAATTATTTAAAGATATTGAAGGTGAGTTGGGTGATTTAGATAACTCGCTAGGGCAAGGCAATTTAGCCCAAGCCTTAGGTGAAAGTATTGGGATAGGGAGTCTTGGTGGTATAGGTGGCTTGGGTAGTTTTGTTGATGTTAGTGTTTAACTTATTCCCTGATAACGCCCTTGTTTGTGATTAAGGGTAAGTATCATATTCAGTACCGCTGCACCTGTTATGGAAAGCAATACCTTGTCTAATGGCAGTACCATAATTGCTAGCATCACTATGACTAAGTCTACTCCCATCTGAAATTTTCCTGCACGAATATTAAAGCGGTCTTGCAGGTAGAGCGCCAAAATATTGATGCCGCCTAAGCTGGCGCGGTGGCGAAATAACAGCAGCATTCCTAAGCCTAAGCACATGCCACCTAAAGTAGCGGCATAAATTGGGTTAATGCTTTCAATGCTAATCCACAGGGGAGTTGTTTCTGTAAACACTGAGACTAGCCCAACGGCACAGAAAGTACGTAGAGTAAATTTCCAACCCATTTGTAAATAAGCTAAGAGGTAGAAAGGAAGGTTTAGCACAAAAAATACCGGTCCAAAACCCCATTCAGTTAGGTATTTAATTAGAAATGCTAAACCAGCAGTGCTACCAGTTAATAATTCAGCTTGGCTATAAAAGGTAACCCCCAAGGCCACCAAAGGGGTGGCTGTTAATAGGGCTAAAGCGTCTTCTAATAAGCTGTGCTGCTGGTTGGTACTTTTTTCGATCATGGATTCTAAGTTGCCTTTAGGTTTGAGCCGCAAAGTAATGCTAGGCTATTCTAGATAGTTTTTGCTTAAAAAAATCCAAATACGTTTTCTAGCATTTGCTGGTCTGAGCGGTTAATGCCTATTTTTTTGGCGTAATCTTGCCACTTACTTGTTACAGCTTTTACTTCTAATAGAATTTGTTTTGCTTGTGAATTTGACAATTGAAAATAGCTTGCTACCTCCAAGGCTAAATCTAAATTAAGTTCATTTGAGTTGTCGTCAACATTAAGATGTAAGCCTGTGGCACCAAGGTTAATGTTGATATCGTATGCTGGTGATAACAACCAGCCCGCACAACCTTCTGCAAGTATAAACCCATGGTTACGCAAATGGTCATCACTATTGAACACCAACATATAAAAAACTATTCTGCGCCACAGTTGAGCAAGGTCCGCTTTGGTATTGGCACCTTGTTCAATAAGAAACTGAGCCAATTCAAGATAGCTAGCGCCTGTATCGCCATCGTAATAGCCTAGCTGAGTCATGGCTGAAGAAAAGTGATGCCTTGTTTTACCAGTACGATCAAAACGCTGTGTTAAAAAAGTATGGTGGGGGTTATTGAATCGCTGAATGCGACACGGTGCCATGTGAACACCAGCATCTAACGCCATTAAGTAAGCTAGGTATTCCCAAGCGCCTATATCATAGTCATCATAACGGCTAGGAAATTTTGCTAACCAAAGATTATCACCATCAGCCACACTGGCTTTGGGTCGAGCACCACCCAAAGAAGAACCCGGTGAAACCAGCATAAATAACCACTTAATATAATCTGGATTATCTAGGTCTGTATTTTTTTCAATTTGATTAACTGCATATTCTAACTCTCGAAGGCTTGAAAGCGGCGGTGCTGTAAAATACTCGCTATTATCTAGAAAAGCGCCATCTTCAGATGACTTAAAACGTAAACCACCCATACGCTGGCTGTCGTGAACGCCCAGCAAATAATCTGACTCATTTAGCTTTACTAGGCGACGTTCCTCTTGCCTTGCTAATACAGCTTCACGCCTTTGCATTAACAAGCGTCCCCAACGATCTGGGCAAGAATCTAAAAAAGCACGGAAGTTACGAGGATCATCGTTGAATTGATTACCTGAAAACAACTGTAGCTGAGGGTCTATTTGAGTTGTAAATGGTGAGCTAAGCCAACTTTCTGCATAGGTAAAACGGTAAGCTTCAGCACCACGCACCAAATCAACCTCTAGTCTTCCAACTTGTTCAGGTTGCGGCATTGAGTCCCAATGAGCGTAAACTAAAATTGTCTTATTCATAAGGTACGGTTTTTTAGTAGCTCTATATCTTGTAGTTTACGGCCAAATTCATCATCTAAAGCAACCTTGCCCAAGTCTTCCACTAATTTAAGTGAGGATAGAACCATTACATAGTGACCGATAGAAACACTAGGCTCGCCATTAAGTATATTACGAATAGTTGGTATAGACAGGCCTGTTCGTTCAGCCAGTTTTACTTGGGTGATTTTTCGGCGCTTCATGGCTAGGGTGATATTCTCACCAAGCGTTTGTAATATACGAATATCTTTCGGAAAAACTACAGCTGAGCGTTTTTTCATAAAGCTATATCTTCGTTTTTTGCTTAATAATGAATGTATAGTTTCATTGTTTGCCTTTGGAAACAAGTCTTTGGTGTGTATGAAAGTGGATTGTTGCTTATAAAAAAACACCCAGCTAAATGTTAACTCAGCTGGGTGTTTTTAGTTGCTTATTTAACGTCTAACCATTACAAGCTTTTAAGCTGTTCTTGCTGTTCCTTCAGCTTGCTAGCGGTTGCTTTGGCTTGATCTATCTTCTCTTGTTCTTTAGCAACCACTGCTGCGGGTGCTTTGCTTACAAAAGCTTCGTTACTTAGTTTTTTCTCGGTGCGTTCTATCTCTTGCTGTAACTTAGCTAGTTCTTTATCTAAACGAGCTATTTCAGCGTCCTTGTCGATAAAGCCTGCTAGGGGTAGATGAACTTCCATTTTACCAACCAGTTGCATGGCACTCATGGGCAGTTCAGTTACTTGTTCAATGCTTTCTAACTTAGCCAGTTTTTGTAAGAAGATGCGGTTATCGGCTAAACGACGTTGGTCTTCTTCGCTGGCATTGTTAATTAAAATTGGCAGGGCAATGGCTGGGGAAATATTGTTGCTAGCTCGCAGTTCACGCACGGCTAGAATAACGCCTTTGACCCATTCAATATCGCTAACTGCTGCGGCATCAATTTTAGTTTCATCCGCAATTGGCCAAGTCGCTAGCATTAAGGATTCACCCTCAACACCTGCTAAAGGTTTAACCCTTTGCCAAATTTCTTCAGTAATAAAAGGAATCATGGGGTGGCCTAAACGCAATAGCGTTTCTAGCACTCTAACCAAGGTGCGGCGTGTGCCACGCAAGCGTGCTACGGGTGAAGTTTCGTCCCAAAGCACTGGCTTAGAAAGTTCTAAATACCAGTCGCAGTAGTCATGCCATACAAATTCATAAAAAGCATTGGCAGCCAAGTCAAAACGGTAGTTTTCTAAATGGCGAGTTACGGTGCTTTCAGTTTCTTGCAGGCGAGAAATAATCCAGCGGTCGGCTAGGGTTAACTCGATTTCTGCTGCTTCATCTAAACCACAGTCATCATTCTCAGTATTACTAAGTACGTAGCGTGCCGCATTCCAAATTTTATTACAGAAATTACGGTAGCCTTCTAGGCGTTTCATATCCCAGTTAATATCACGGCCAGTGCTTGCCATGGCTAATAGGGTGAAGCGCAGAGCATCGGTACCGTGAGCGGTAATACCATCGGGAAAGGCTTTTTGGGTTTGCTTCGCAATTTTTTCAGCTAGCTGCGGCTGCATTAAACCGCTGGTACGTTTTTCAAGCAGTTCAGGCAGTTGAATACCGTCAATCATATCTAAGGGGTCTAAAACATTGCCTTTAGACTTAGACATTTTTTGACCATTGTCATCACGAATTAAGCCGGTGACATAGACGGTTTTAAATGGCACTTGGTCGGTGAATTTCAGGGTAAGCATAATCATGCGTGCTACCCAGAAGAAGATAATATCAAAGCCAGTGACCAATACGCTGCTAGGGTGATAAGTTTCTAAGTCAGGTGTTTGTTCAGGCCAGCCTTGCGTTCCAAAGGTCCATAAACCTGAGCTGAACCAAGTGTCTAAAACATCGGTATCTTGTTCAAGTTTAAGTGAAGCATCTAAGCTGTACTTGGTGCGGGCTTCTTCTTCAGAAGCTGCAACATAAATATTACCTTCAGCATCGTACCAAGCTGGAACTCTATGCCCCCACCAAAGCTGGCGCGAAATACACCAATCTTGAATATCACGCATCCAAGCGAAGTACATATTTTCATACTGCTTGGGTACAAACTGAATATCGCCGTTTTCAACGGCTTGAATAGCAGGCTCGGCTAAGGGGGCAATTTTTACAAACCACTGGTCGGTTAACAGAGGTTCAATCACCACGCCCGAACGGTCGCCATAGGGCAGGGTGTTGTTAACCTGTTCAACTTTTTCTAAGAGGCCAAGCTCGTCCATGGCTGCAACAAGATTTTTACGCGCAACAAATCTATCCAGGCCGTGGAAAGCTTCTGGCAGGCTAGCATCAAGGGTGGTATTTACACTGCCGTCTAAATTATAAATTTCAGCTTGGCTAAGAATGGCTGCATCTTGGCTAAGTACGTTAATCAGCGGTTGGTTATGACGCTTGCCTACCTGATAGTCATTAAAGTCATGCGCTGGGGTGATTTTTACACAGCCTGAACCCTTGTCCATTTCCGCATGGTCATCAGCAACAATCGGAATACGGCGACCCACCAAGGGTAGAATAATGTCTTTGCCAATCACTGAAGCGTAGCGTTCGTCTTTAGGGTTCACCGCAACGCAAGTATCACCCAACAAGGTTTCAGGGCGGGTTGTGGCAACTACCAAATAATCTTTGCCTTCAGAAGTGGTAACACCATCGGCTAGCGGGTAGCGGAAATGCCAGAAGTTACCCTGTTGCTCTCTGTTTTCAACTTCTAAATCTGAAATGGCCGTGTGCAGGGTAGGGTCCCAGTTGACTAGGCGCTTGCCACGGTAAATTAGGCCTTCATCGTATAAACGAATAAACACTTCTTGTACGGCTTTATAAAAGCCATCATCCATAGTGAAGCGTTCGCGCTCCCAGTCTACGGAAGCACCTAAGCGGCGTAGCTGGTTGGTAATGTTGCCGCCAGATTCTTCTTTCCATTCCCAAACTTTTTCTAAAAATTTCTCACGGCCTAAATCGTGGCGTGTTTTGCCTTCTTCAGCAGCAACTTTACGCTCAACCAGCATTTGAGTGGCGATACCTGCGTGGTCGGTGCCCACTTGCCATAAGGTGTTTTTTTGCTGCATCCGCTGCCAACGGGTTAAGGCATCCATTATGGAGTCTTGGAAGGCATGGCCCATGTGTAGGCTGCCGGTGACGTTAGGCGGCGGAATCATAATACTAAAAGCTTCGCCCTGACCGGAAGGACGAAAATAACCCTTAGTTTCCCATTCTTTGGCCCAACGCTTTTCAATTTCGGTGGGCTGATAGGTTTTATCGAGAGAAGCTTCTGGCTTGGTGGTCATGTGGGTTCCGTAGATTACTTGTAAAGCTGAATGTAAGGATTAATTGCGCAGATTATAGCTTTTTACTAAAAATACTGCATGGCTAAAAAAGTGTTAACTGTTAGGCTGTAAAAGTCAGCTTTTCAAGTTATGCTTGTAAGTAAATAAAACTAGTTAGTTACTTTTTGATACATTTACTAGGTGTGAAGTGAACACTATGCATGAAGCAAGTATTGTACTTAGTCTACACCCGTCTGCTTTATCTAAAGGAGCTGTTAGGGTAGAAATTAGCCGCTTAACAGCAGTGATTCTGCAACGTCTATTACAACAAGAGCCAATGGTTGCTTTACCCAATGATGAGTTAAAAGCTTATCTTGAAGATTTAGGGTTAGATTTTCCTAACCCTTTGCAGTTGCGTGCTTTAATTAAACAGTTACGTGAAGATATGCGTCTAGTGGGTGTGGATAACCCAGTATTACAGCTAGGCGGTGGCTTAATGATTAACCGTCACGTTAAGGTGGTTTGTGAAGAGGATGAAGGGCCTGACTTATTGGATATTATCTATGATGGCTTGTTGCCCCACCAACAACACTAATCTTTACCTAGTACGCATATCGTGAGTGTGCACTGGGTAACCCCTTTCTTTGTAGAATTTCCAGTCTGCCCGCTTAGGTGCTTTTACAGCTTCAGTTGCATCAATAATTTCTGCTACGCGCTGAAAGCGTGAAAAATGCGGTGGCACTTTTAAGTCAAGATTAAGCAGTACATCCTGGTGATTGCCTGGGTCTTCTTGCCAGCCAATTTCAACGGGTGAAGGTGGGTGGTTATTAAGTAAACCATGAGGCACAAAGGCCTCAGGTTTAAAATTCCACAACTTTTCATCTAGCTCATGGGCTTGCTGTTCATCGGCTACATGAATGTACAGCTGATGCCCACGCCGCCAAATGGTTTCTGCTAGTTGGCAAGCAAACTCCATTCGGCTGCTGTTAGCTCCTTCTGCTAATAAGTAGAAGTCAACACGGGTCATGCGTTGGCTGCTTCTAAATCTAGTAGGTAGGTCGTTAGTAAGCCAACAGGTCGACCAGTAGCACCTTTTTGTTTACCAGAATGCCAAGCAGTACCGGCGATATCTAAGTGTGCCCAAGGGTAGCTTTCAGCAAAGCGCGACAAGAAAGCTGCAGCGGTGATGGTGCCAGCAGGACGACCACCAATGTTTTGCATATCCGCAAAGTTAGAATCTAGCTGCTCTTGAAATTCTTCAGCTAAAGGTAATTGCCAAGCAGGGTCGTTAGCATCTTTACTGGCTTTAAGTAGTGCGCTAGCTAGATCATCATTGTTACTTAATAGCGCGCTAATGTTGTGGCCTAAAGCAATAATGCAAGCACCCGTTAAAGTAGCAATATCAACCACGCTAGCAGGTTTGAAGCGCTCGGCGTAGGTGAGTGCGTCACACAAAACTAAACGGCCTTCGGCATCGGTATTTAATACTTCAACTGTTTGGCCAGACATGGTCGTGTAAATGTCACCTGGCTTGCTGGCCTTACCAGAGGGCATGTTTTCAGCTGCAGCAACCATAAACACTAGGTTTAACTTAGGTTTAATTTGGCGAACCACTTCTAACACACCTAGAACACTGGCAGCACCACACATATCAAACTTCATTTCATCCATGCCTTCGCCTGGCTTCAAGCTAATACCGCCAGTATCAAAGGTAATGCCTTTGCCTAGTAAAAGGTGAGGTGCTTCATCGGCATCTTTACTGCCTTTATATTCAACAACGATTAGACGTGGTGGCTGGTCACTACCTTTACCCACTGAAAGTAAGCTATTCATGCCTAATTCAGCCATTTGATTTTCGTCTAAAATGCTTGTGCTAAACGCAGAATCTTTAGCTGCTAATTCCTGGGCTGTTTCAGCTAAATGTATAGGGGTGCAGACGTTGCCTGGGCGATTACCTA
This sequence comes from Marinospirillum insulare DSM 21763, assembly GCF_000686905.1. GTDB lineage: Bacteria > Pseudomonadota > Gammaproteobacteria > Pseudomonadales > Halomonadaceae > Marinospirillum > Marinospirillum insulare. The sequence goes on along the minus strand of NZ_JMLW01000010.1, from coordinate 44,253 downwards.
AAGTGCGTGCTAAGTTTTTACCCTGCCCTATAGCTTGGCCTACTTGCAGAGCTTTTTCGCCTTCAGAGCTTTGTTGGTTATCAGGCCAGTAAAAAGCTAGCTCATCTGGAAAGTCTTCTGCCGCAGGTTTAGACTTAAATTCAGTAAAGCGGTAAAAGCTGGTTTCAGCTACTTCAGCCATAAGGCGTAATTTCCAGCTGGAATCACGGCCCTTTAAAGGTGTATCGGCTAGGGTTAGTAATGCATTGTGTAGGCTAAGCTGGGCTAGGTTTTCATAGGCAGCTTGGCAGGCTTTACTAAACTTGTTTTCGGTTAGCTTGTCTTGTTCGCCCATGCCCACTAAAAGAATGCGCTGAGCTTCGGCACCCGGAGCAAAAGGTACTAAAAAAGTTTTACCTAGCTTGGCTTTAAAATCACCTCGGTCAATAATTTGACGAATAAGTGACTCTGTAGCTTTATCAACACCTTCGCCAGCTGGCGTAAGGCTACCATCCTGCATCACTGGAAGCACCACGCAGGCTGTTTCCGTAAGGGCTGGGGATTGGGTAACCAGTTTAAAGTTCATAGCTGCTCCGTAAAGTCTTTAGAAAGATCATCAATTTATCTTGTTAGCAAGACAAGCTTAAGGTTCGTGTAGGATAATGGCTTTACTTAAGAAATGCATCGTAAGTTTGTTTGCAGGAGTTAGGATTGATCCTTTATCGATATATTGCGCGTGAAATAATTATTTCAACCCTTGCCGTGGGTAGTATTTTATTGCTGGTTATAGTGGGTAGCCGCTTTGCTAGGTTTTTAAATCGCGTAGCTTCGGGCCGAATCTCGCTAGATATTCTAGGACAGTTGACTCTTTTTTATACCCCCTACGCGCTGCAACTAATCATTCCACTCAGTTTTGTATTGGCACTGATGCTAACTTTTGGCCGCTTGTATATGGAAAGCGAAATGTCGGTTATTCAATCTAGCGGTGTCAGCCAAAGGCAGTTAATGCAATTAGTGCTGGTGCTTGCGCTAGGTGTAGCCAGCTTAACGGCATTTAGCAGTCTTTACCTTACACCTAAGGCGCAGTTTGCTAGCGAATTAATGATGCAGGAACAACAAGAAAAAACCGGTTTTGAATCCGTAGCAACTGGGCAGTTTACCCACCTGAATAAACAAACCATTTTTGTTAATCAACAAAACGAAGACAATACCCTATTGGAAGGTGTTTTTATTGCTGAGGTTGCAGAGGGTAAGGCAACTCTGGCCTTGGCCGATAGAGCTTATCAGCAAATAAGCGATGAAACCCTAAGCCGATTTTTAGTTTTAGAAGATGGCTGGCGCTATGAGCTACCTAGTATTGATTTAACCAGCAGCTCGCTTGAGTTTGACCGTTATGCACTTAGAGTAGGTGTTTATTCACCACCTAGCGTGCAAGAGCAAGTTGCTATGTTATCACTCAATAAGTTACTGGCAGACAAATCTCTAGCTGCTAAAGTCGAGCTGCAATGGCGTTTAAGTCTGCCTGTTTTAGTTCTAGTCATGGTTTTTATTGCCCTACCCTTAACAAAAGTGAACCCACGCCAAGGACGCTTTATTGCAATCCTGCCCGTACTGTTATTAGAGCTAATTTATCTAGGTGGGCTAATGTCTTTGCAAGGCGCTATTAATAAAGAACAGTGGCCTGTATGGCCTGGCATGTGGTTAGTTCATTTTGGGTTTTTCTCTATGGGTTTAGCTTTGTGCTGGCGGCGCGGGGTGTTTAAATCATGAGGCTACTTGGTCGTTATATAGCCCAATCTGTACTTATCGGTACCCTAGCTGTGCTTCTCGTTATTGTTGGGTTAGATATTATCTTTTCACTGTTAGATGAATTAGATAATTTAAGAGGTGACTACGGTTTTGTTCAAGTCGTTCACTACTTAATTATTCGCTTACCTAATCGGCTTTACCTATTCTTACCTATCGCTATTTTAGTTGGGGTTTTAATAGGTTTAGGTAACTTAGCGGCGACCAGTGAACTAACCGTAATGCGTGCTGCTGGTATTTCAATTCCCAAGCTAATTTTTCAGGCCTGCAAGCCAGTATTTTTGCTTTTAGTTCTGGCTATGTTGGCTAGTGAGTTTTTATTGCCCAGTTTGGGCCAATATGCAGATACTTACCGCTGGGAAAAACTCTACAAAAAAAATCAAACCAGCTTAGTTACCTCGCGTGATTTATGGTTAAAAGAAGATAACCGCTTTTATAGTATTAATGTGGCACGAGATGATGGACAGTTGTTAGGCGTTAGAATCTTTGAACTAGCAGAAGACTGGTCTTTAAAAAAATTGATTATGGCGCCCCGAGCAGACTACCTAAACAAGGTTTGGCAGTTAAGTGATGCTCGGGATATAACCTTTAGCGATACACAGTTGGTGGAATCTACTTTCCCTAAACTAGATATAAATCTGCCTATTGAGCCACAGTACATTGCACTACAAGCCTTTGAGCCAGACGACTTGCCACCTAGCCAATTATGGGAATATGCAGGCTATTTAACTACTAAAGGGCAAGCCAGCGGTTATTACTGGTTAGCTTTTTGGAAAAAAACACTTTTACCCATAACTGTGTTTGCGGTGGTTTTGTTAGGCGCTTCCTTCACCTTTGGTCCACTACGTTCAGTGCCTGCAGGTACTAGAATGTTTCACGGTATAGTCATTGCCTTGTTAGTAAAGTTTGCCCAAGACTTATTAGGCCCAAGTGCCTTGTTATGGGGCTTTAATCCAATTTTGGCAGTATTAATACCTGCGGCTTTTTGTGGTGCTTTAGGTTTTTGGTTTATCTATCGAGCTAGGTGATTTTTGTATTTTATTAATTAAGGATTAAAAAGCTGTTATGTCACACGTTTTTGCTGATTTAGACGAAGTTTATTATGCAGGTTTATTTAGACGCTTAGCAGCCATTGTTTATGATTCTTTATTGCTAGGCGCTATTTTTATGCTCTATGGGTTTATTGGTGTAGCCATAACTAATGGCGAGGCTAATGAACACTGGGCTTTTAAGCTACTGATTTGGTTAATTCCTTTTGTGTTTTATGGCTATTTTTGGCGGCGAACGGGCCAAACCTTAGGCATGTTAGCTTGGCGTATTCGCGTACAAACCCCTTTAGGACAGCCTGTTAATGCCAAGCAAACTTTACTGCGTTTAGTGGGTGGCTTAGTGTCTTGGGGCTGTTTGGGTTTGGGCTATTTATGGTTGTTTTTTGATAAAGAAAAACGCACCTGGCCGGATATTTTTTCCGGAACTCAAGTGGTGGTAGTGCCTAAAAAGAAAAAAGTTTAAGGCAGCTAAAATAAATAATTGAGTGTTAAGTTTTTAGGGAAATACGTTATGGCGATTAAGAAAACCGAGCTTTATTCATCACTTTGGGCCAGCTGTGATGCGCTGCGCGGTGGTATGGATGCCAGCCAATATAAAGATTATGTGCTGACCTTATTATTTTTAAAGTATGTGTCTGATAAAGCCCAAGCCAACCCCTACGCCATGATCGAAGTACCCGAAGGCGCAAGCTTTGACGACCTGATCAAGCTTAAAGGTAATAAAGACATTGGCGAAGGCATTAATAAAGTCATTAACTTAATTGCCGAGGCCAACGACCTGCAAGGCGTGATCAACGTTGCCGACTTTAACGATGAAGACAAGCTCGGCAAAGGCAAAGACATGATAGATCGCCTGTCTAATCTGCTGGGTATTTTTGAAGGCCTAGACATGGGCGGCAACCGTGCCGGTGATGATGACCTACTAGGCGATGCCTACGAATACCTGATGCGTCACTTTGCTACTGAATCGGGTAAATCTAAAGGCCAGTTTTATACTCCTTCAGAAGTGTCGCGTATTCTCGCCAAAGTCATAGGTATTACCGCCGAAACACCGCAAGATGCCACCGTTTATGACCCTACCAGCGGTTCGGGATCCTTATTATTAAAAGCCAGTGATGAAGCGCCGCGTGGTTTATCCATTTACGGCCAAGAAATGGACAATGCCACCAGCGCCTTGGCACGCATGAACATGATTTTGCACGACAATGCCACCGCAAAAATCGTACAAGGCAATACCCTTAGCAGCCCAGAATGGAAAAATGCTGACGGCCAACTGAAAACCTTTGATTTTGCCGTCGCCAACCCACCCTTTTCTACCAAAAACTGGACCAGTGGAATAAACTCCAATGAAGACGAGTTTGGTCGTTTTGTGTGGGGTGTGCCGCCTGAGAAAAATGGTGACTATGCCTTTTTACTGCACCTTCTTAAAAGCTTAAAAAGCACTGGTAAAGCTGCAATTATTTTACCTCACGGCGTGTTGTTTCGTGGTAATGCTGAAGCGCGTATTCGTGAAAACCTCATTAAACAGGGCTATATCAAAGCCATTATCGGCTTGCCAGCTAACCTGTTTTACGGCACAGGTATTCCGGCCTGCATTATAGTGGTAGACAAGGAAGATGCCGCCCAGCGCGACAGCATTTTTATGATAGATGCCAGCAAAGGTTTTATTAAAGACGGCAATAAAAACCGTTTGCGCAGCCAAGATGTACATAAAATAGTGGATGTTTTCACCCAAGCTTCAACACTGCCTGGCTACAGCCGCAGCGTGCCCTTGGACGAAATTGCCAGCAACGACTACAACCTAAACATTCCACGCTATATCGACAGCAGCACCCCAGAAGATTTGCACGATTTAGCCGGGCACTTACAGGGTGGTATTCCTAATCAGGACATTGACCAGCTACAGCAGTTTTGGCAGGTGTTCCCCAACTTGCGTGACAGCTTGTTTACGCCACTGCGCGAGGGTTACAGCCAAATAAATGTACCTGCCAGCGAAATTAAAACCCATATTCTGCAACACCCAGAATTTACCGCCTTTGCCCAGCAAGCCTTACAGCCCTTTAGTGCCTGGGCGCAGCAGGCAAATTTTCCAGCCATCAGCCTTGATGATAAGCCCAAAGACATTATCCACCGCATTAGCGAAGATTTGTTAGCGCGTTACCACAACACCCCTTTGCTGGATAAGTACGCTATGTACCAAATCCTCATGAATTATTGGGCCGATACCTTACAAGACGATGTGTATGTATTGGTGCAAGAGGGGTGGAACGCTGGTAAAAAGGTACGCGAGTTGGTGGCTAAAAAAGGTAAAAAGCTCACTGAAAGCCCTGATTTAGTGATTAAGCGCGTGAGATACAAAATGGAGCTGATTCCGCCCACCTTAATTGTGCAACGCTATTTTGCTGAGCAACAAGCCCAGTTAGACCAACTGCAAGGCACCTTAGATGAGATTGTTCAGCAGCAAGAAAGCCTGGTTGAAGAACACACAGGCGAAGAGGGCTTGTTAGTCGAAGCCTTAAGCGACAGCGATAAAGTCACTAAAACCACGGTTAATGCCCGTTTAAGAGTAACCACTGATGAAGAAGAGCGTGAGGTGCTGGAACAAGCCAAGCAGTTGTTTGATTTAGAAACCAGCACTAAAGCCCAGCTGAAAAGCTCACAAGAAAAGCTCGACCAAGCAGTGCTAGGGCAATACGGCAAGCTGGATGAAAGTGCAATTAAGCAGTTATTGGTTGAAGACAAATGGCTGGCCACCTTGCAAAGCCAAATCGAAGCGGAAATTGAGCGCATTACCCAGCAATTGGCCAGCCGTTTACAAGAGCTGAAAGAACGCTATAGCGAGCCATTGCCCGAAATTACCCAGAAGGTAGCGCAGCTCAGCAATAAAGTGGCAGAGCACCTCAAGGTCATGGGCTTAGCGCTATGAATCAGCCCAGTGAGCAGAGCTTAGCCAGCTTAGTGGAGCCAATCGCAAAACTTATTGAACACGCCCGCGGGCAAGTACGCCAAGCGGTGAACAGCGCCCTGGTGCACAGCTATTGGCATATTGGTGAAATGCTTGTTGAGCATGAACAGCAGGGCGCAAGCCGTGCTGAATACGGCACACAACAGCTCAAGCTATTGTCTACACAGCTTACCGAGCGCTTGGGTAAAGGCTTTGATGTGACTAACTTGCGCAATATGCGCCGCTTTTATCACGCCTTTCCAATTTGGGAGACAGTGTCTCTCGAATTGAGCTGGACCCATTACCGCAGCTTATTACGCATCGATAACCCCACCATTGGCTTGGTGCTGTGCAGCGAGAAAAGTGAAGCGGTGGTTAAGTACTCAGTCTTATCGGAGCAAAAACAACTCTTCTCCGCCAAGTACTTGCCCTACTTACCCACCGAAGAACAACTTAAACACGAATTAGAACGCGAACGCGCCAACGCCATGGCCCAGCTGGCAGCTAAGGAGCAGAACAATGACTAAGGATGCAGTAGCAGAAGTAAGCCAGCAGTATCTGGTTGAGGCAGCAGAGAAGCGAGTGCCTGAAGGGTATAAGCAGACAGAGGTGGGGGTTACAAATTCGTCGGGAGCGAATTTGAACGCCACTTGTGGCGGCCCGCAGGGCGGAGGCATGGATAGCCGACGTATTCCGGAGGGTTGGAAGGTTGTATTGCTTGATGATTGCACAGTTAAGGTTGGTAGTGGCAAAACTCCAACTGGTGGTTCTTCAGTATATGTTGATACAGGTCGGCCATTTATTAGAAGTCAAAATGTGGAGAGAGGTAATCTAGATCTATCAGATGTAGCTTATATAACGGATGATATGCACAGTACATTTCTAAGCTCGGAACTGAAAGAAAATGATGTTCTATTGAATATAACAGGGGCATCTATTGGCCGTTGTGCAAAAGCTAATAAATTAATATCAGGTGGAAATGTAAATCAGCATGTTTGCATAATCAGAACAGTTGAAAAAAAGCTTGCACCTAGTCTTTTGGTTGAGCTGATTAACTCTCGACTTGGACAAGAGCAAATTGATAGCTATCAAGCAGGTGGGAACCGTGAAGGACTTAATTTTAAGCAGGTTCGTCAACTTGAATTTCCTGTAGCAACAAGCATTAAAGAACAAACCGCCATCGCCAATGCGCTATCCGATACCGATGCACTGCTCAGCGAACTAGAAAAGCTGATCGCTAAAAAACAAGCCATTAAAACCGCCACCATGCAGCAACTGCTCACTGGCCGCACTCGGTTACCGCAATTTGCACAGCGCCCAGACGGCAGCAAAAAAGGCTACAAACAAAGCGAGCTAGGCGAGATACCGGAGGATTGGGAAGCTATGCAGCTTGGTGCAGTAGCAGTGTTTCTAAAGGGAGCTGGTCTACCTAAAAGCGATCTAGTTGATAGCGGCAAAAAACAGTGCATTCATTATGGACAGCTCTTTACAACCTATGGTCCTAAAATTGAGAAAATATTTTCATCTACCAATATAGAAGGTTCTGTTAAGTCAGAAGTCAATGATATTTTAATGCCGACCTCTGATGTAACGCCAAACGGTTTAGCAACTGCGAGCTGTATCCTTGAGTCAGGAATTATTCTTGGTGGTGATATTTTAGTAATACGTTCTAACAAGGAGCTGTTGAATGGGGTTTTCTTTGCATATTTAATTATCGTGATGCGCGATCAAATTATGCAGCTAGTCACAGGGTCTACTGTCTACCATTTATATGGCAGTGATATGGCAAAGTTCTTGTTCGCAAATCCTACGCTTGAAGAACAAACCGCCATCGCCACCATTCTTTCCGATATGGACGAAGAAATCCAAGCACTGGAACAACGCCTCAACAAAACCCGCCAAATCAAACAAGGCATGATGCAGCAGTTACTAACAGGGAAGATTCGTTTGCTGCAACCCGCTCAAGGAGTTAGCAATGCCAATTGATATGACGCTAGTGCAAATGCGCTCCATGCTAAAAGAGTTATGCATGTTGCCTGCCGAGACAGAGTGGGTTGAGTTTAAGCACAATGCCGATATTGCGGTGATTGGGGAGTACATTTCTGCTCTGGCTAACTCCGCAGCATTGCTGGGTAAGCAAACGGCCTACTTAGTTTACGGGGTAGAGGATGCGACACATACAGTTCTGGGCACAACCTTTCAGCCTTCGCAGCAGAAATACAAGCAGCAAGAAATCGAAAACTGGCTATTACAGAAACTGTCGCCCAAAATACATTTTCGCTTTCATGAGTTTTTAGCAGGGTCAGAGGAAAATCTACCTGTCGTTATTCTTGAGATTCAACCTGCGGCACATCAGCCGGTGCAATTTGACGGAGTTGAATATATACGCAGCGGTTCCTATAAGAAAAAACTTAAAGACTTCCCTGAAAAAGAGCGTGAATTGTGGCGCATCTTTGATAAAACGCCGTTTGAACGGCAGTTAGCCGCCACTAATATCACAGCCGATGAAGTGCTTAAGTTGTTGGAGTATCCTGCTTATTTTGATCTGACAGGTTTGCCATTACCCGATAACCGAGTAGGTATTTTAGCCGCGCTAACCGCTGATGGTTTAATACAAGAAACAGTAGGCAGTCGCTGGCATATTACAAACTTGGGCGCCATCATGTTTGCCCGTCAACTGCAAAGTTTTCAGCACTTGGCTCGTAAAACGGTGCGTTTGATTATGTATCGCGGCAATAGTCGTGTTGAAACCATTCGTGAAATCGAAGGCACAAAAGGCTATGCAGTCGGTTTTGAAGGGTTGATTGGTTATTTAAAAGCACTGCTGCCCTCTAACGAAGAAATAGGTAAAGCTTTCCGCAGTGAAGCGCCAATGTACCCAGAGTTAGCTATACGCGAGTTGGTGGCTAATGCCATTATCCATCAAGATTTCAGTATTACTGGGACAGGGCCGATGATTGAGTTGTTTGACACTCGCATGGAAATCACTAACCCGGGGATTCCATTGGTAGCAACAGAACGTTTTCTAGACTCTCCACCACGCAGCCGAAATGAAGCATTAGCATCGTTTATGCGACGCCTGAATATTTGTGAAGAGCGGGGGACAGGCATTGATAAGGTAGTATTCCAAACCGAACTGTATCAATTGCCTGCACCAATGTTTGAGGTAACAGAGCACCATACCCGCAGTATTTTATTCAGCTACAAAACCTTTGCGCAGATGGACAAAGAAGAGCGCGCACGCGCCTGCTATCTGCATTGTTGCCTGAAATATGTAAACCGTGAACCGATGAATAATCCCAGCTTACGTGAGCGCTTTGGGATTGAGGCTAAGAGTATGTCGATGGTCAGTCGTGTCATTAAAGATGCGATCGATTTGGGTCTTATCCGACCTTATGACCCGCTTGTTGGCCCCAAGGCTATTCGTTACATTCCGTTTTGGGCTTAATTTGCTTGATTGATGGTTGACTGGAAGTCTTAAAAACATTGTTTTTTGTTGAGACTGCAAGCTAAGTTGTTGAATTTAAAGAAAAGTAAATGGTTGACTGATGGTTGACTGGAAGTCTTAAAAACATTGTTTTTTGTTGAGATTGCAAGCTAAGTTGTTGAGTTTAAATAAAAATAAATGGTTGACTGATGGTTGACTGGCCACAATAAAAGCTAAGCTCAATAGGGCGGTGGTCACGTCTGTTAATAGGTATTTAATCTCAAAATATCCAAGTTTTGCTGGTACATAAGTATTTAAATTTTAAGTAAGGCTGTTACACAATGTCGATCTTACTGTACGGCCAAAAAGCCGACCGAACACATGAAAACAAGATGCTCAGGGCGTTTATCCAAGCACTTAAAGCCGACTGGGGAGGCGCAGGCAAAGACATCACCCTAATCGCCAATAGCATGTGGGATGGGCATGAGGTTGATTTGGTGTGCCTGCTCCCTACGGCTATTTTGGTCGCTGATTTTAAGCATTACAGCGGTCACTTAATTGGTACTGAAAATGGTGAGTGGACAGTCGCTGGCGCTGCGGTAAAGGGCGGTAGTAATCACAGAGCTAACCCCTTTCAGCAGGTACGTGAGTATAAGTTTGCAATCATCGACTGGTTGAAACAAAAGAACCTACTGGAAAATCAAAATATTGGTCACATCAATGGCGCCATTGTCTTTACTGGGCCAATCACCGGTGAAGTAGACCTTTCAGTTAGGTCGTCGTACTGGTTTCACACCACTGATATAGAAAGTAGCCCGGCTGTGCTGGCAGACCTTGCATCAACAGAGCTAAGAGTTTACCCGAGAGACATAAAAGCAATTAAGAAAGCACTCGGGGTGCAGGCACTCGACTTTGATTTTGGGCAGGATAATTACCAAGCTAAAGCAGAGCCTATTGCCCCCGTGTCTGTAATCCGCAGTGATACAGTTGAACAGCCTGTTGGACTCACAGCTAAAGAGCAGAGTGGGGTTTATAAAGCAGAAACTGAGGCAACTCAACGAGAGCCAGCTAAGCCAGCGCCTGCTGCCCGCAAACCAGACGTACAGCCAGCAAGCCCATTACCTCCCCAGAAAAGTCGCATGTCTGGCATGTTTAAGTCTGCAATGGTGGTGGGTGGTGTATTTTTAACCATGGCGCTGGTCAGTCAGATTTATCCAACTATCGGGCAAAGTAGTCCAGTGGATACCAGCACTTCGCCGCACATGCAGCCAGTAGAGACTGTAGCGCAGCAACACGCTAATACACCTGCTGTGAAAGCACAGTCTTACCAGAAAGTGGCTACACCTGTTGCGAGCAAAAACACTGCAACTACGACTAACATTGAACAAATCGAAGCGCGTTCAGCATCGCGCTATGTAGGTCAAGAGGTAACAGCATGCGGTACCGTTGTGCAGACTACCCCTTTTAGCAAAGGTGTGTATTTGAACTTAGATAAGCCGCACCCACAGCAAAGTTTAACGCTAGTGGTGTGGGATGATTCTTTAGGTGCTGTGGAAAATAAACTGGGGCGCTTATCCGGTTTAGAGGGTGTGGAGGTTTGCGCCCGTGGCGCTGTGGGTGATTATCGCAATCGCCTCCAGATACAAATTAACGCAGCTTCTGCGGTGTATCTAAAGGCGAACTCCCCGCACCTTGCTGCTGCAAGTCAGCAAAGCAGTGAGGTGAACGTTGAACGAATTGAAGCCTATCGAGCACCCTTTTACGTGGGTAAGCAGGTTATGGCCTGCGGCGTGCTGGCTGACACGACGATGTTCTCTAAAGGTATGTATCTAAGTTTAGATAAGAAGTATCCGAATCAAACCTTAACGTTGGTGGTTTGGGATGAGAACATTGCGCCGCTTGAGAGCAAGTTTGGCTCCTTTAATAGTAAAGTAGGCCGTACTTTTTGTGCGCTCGGCACCATAGAAAAATATAAGAAGAATCTGCAGGTTCAAATTGAAAATCCGCAGTTTTTGCGCTTGATGAACAATTAAGCAGCTTGAGTCCTTGCACGCAAAAAGTGAGCTGTGCATGCGGTAAGCAGTGTTAGGGATAGGGAAACTATGAGCAAAATCAACCAACTCGAACGCACCACCCAAAACCGTGTTATTCAGCTGTTTCGCCAAGATTTGGGCTATGACTACTTGGGTAATCTGCATGATCAGAGCAATAAAAATATTAACGCTGATCTGCTAACCGCTTGGCTAAAAAAACAAGGCTACAGCGATACCTTAATCACTAAAGCCTTGCGCCAACTGGACATGGCTGCTGCTTTAGGGGATGGCAAAGCCCTCTATCAAGCCAACAAAGAGGTGTATCGCTTACTGCGTTACGGCGTTAAAGAGTCTGAAGGTGTTGGGCATCAAAATGAAACCATTTGGCTGATTGATTGGCACAACCCAGAGAATAACCACTTTGCCATTGCGGAAGAAGTTAGCATTCAAGGTGAAAACATTAAGCGTCCGGATGTGGTGCTTTATGTGAATGGTATCGCCTTAGGGGTGTTGGAACTGAAGCGTTCAACTGTGTCGGTCAGCGAGGGCATTCGCCAAAACTTAGATAACCAGAAAAAAGCCTTTATCCGTAATTTCTTTACCAGCATACAGCTGGTGATGGCCGGTAATGACAATCAAGGTTTACGTTACGGTACCATTGAAACGCCCGAGCGCTACTTTTTAGAGTGGAAAGAAGAAACGCCTAATCCTTATTCAAGCCCGTTAGATTTTTATTTAAGCCTACTGTGCAATAAACAGCGTTTTTTGCAGATTATTCACGACTTTATGGTGTTTGATGCTGGGGTTAAAAAAACCTGCCGGCACAACCAGTTTTTTGGTGTTAAGGCAGCAAAACAACGTATCGCGACCCGCGAAGGTGGGATTATTTGGCATACCCAAGGCTCAGGTAAAAGCTTAACCATGGTGTGGTTGGCCAAGTGGCTGCGAGAGAATCAAACCGCAGCCCGGGTGTTAATTGTTACTGACCGCACCGAGCTAGATGAGCAAATTGAAAAGGTGTTTGGCGGTGTTGATGAAGCTATTTACCGCACGCAAAGTGGCGCAGATTTAATTGCTGCCTTGAACCAGCCGACCCCTTGGCTAATGAGCACCTTGGTGCATAAGTTTGGTCGCCAAGGGGATGATGACACTGCAGAGTCAGAGCAGGCCACCGATGAGTTTATTCAACAACTTAGCAGTACCATTCCTAAAGATTTTAAAGCCAAAGGTAATTTGTTTGTGTTTGTTGATGAGTGCCACCGTACTCAATCCGGCAAGCTGCATGAAGCAATGAAAGCGATTATTCCAGAGGCGATGTTTATCGGTTTTACCGGTACGCCTTTGATGAAAAAAGACAAGCAAAAGTCCATCGAAGTATTTGGCAGTTATATTCATACCTATAAGTTTGATGAAGCGGTAGAAGATGGCGTGGTGTTAGATTTACGCTATGAAGCGCGGGATATTGACCAGCACTTAACCTCGCCAGAAAAAATTGATGAGTGGTTTGATATCAACACCCAAGGCTTAACAAAAACCGCTAAAGACCAGTTAAAACAACGTTGGGGAACCTTGCGTAAGGTGCTTTCCAGTAAATCCAGGCTTGAGCAAATCGTCATGGATATTTGGCTGGATATGAAAAAGAAACCCCGTTTAAAAGATGGCCGCGGTAATGCCATGTTGGTGTGTTCCAGCGTGTATCAAGCCTGTACCACCTATGACCTGTTCAGCAAAACAGACTTGGCCGGTAAACTAGCCATAATTACCAGCTATCAACCCACAGCCGCCAGCATTAAAGGTGAAGAATCCGGCGAGGGGCAAACCGAAGCACTGTTTAAGTACGCTACCTACCGTAAAATGCTGGCTGATTTTTTTGAGCAGCCAGAAGAACAGGCGGCTTCTCGCGTGGAAGACTTTGAAATTGCCGTTAAAAAGCTCTTTATTGAAGAACCTGGGCAAATGCGTTTGCTGATAGTGGTAGATAAATTACTGACAGGTTTTGATGCACCCTCAGCCACCTACCTGTATATCGATAAACACATGGCAGACCACAACCTGTTCCAAGCCATTTGCCGGGTTAACCGTTTAGATGGTGATGATAAAGAATACGGTTACATTATTGACTATAAAGACCTGTTTAAATCCCTTGATAAAGCCATTAAAAGCTACACCGAAGGTGCCTTTGATGGCTACGATGAGGAGGATGTTGCGGGGCTGCTTAAAGACCGCTTAGAGCAAGCAAAAGAAGATTTAGACAACAGCTTAGAAACACTTAGAGCCCTGTGCGAGCCGGTTAAAGCACCAAGAGGCATTCTTGAGTATCAGCATTATTTTTGTGGGGTATCGGGTGAAAACAAAGACGAGCTGCTGGAAAAAGAACCGCTGCGTTTAGCTTTTTATAAAGCCTTTGCCAAGCTATTACGTGCTTATGCAAACCTTGCCAATGAAATGCAGCAGGCCGGTTACACTGCTGCCGAACAAGAAAAAATCCGCCAAGAAATCGAACACTATGAAGCGGTGCGCGCGCAAGTGAAGCAGTTTAGCGGTGATGAAGTGGATATGAAGCGCCTAGAGCCGGCCATGCGGCAATTGATCGATATGTATATCCGTGCTGATGACAGTGAAGTCTTGTTCGACTTTGAAGAGCTGGGTTTGCTGGAACTGGTGATAAGTAAAGGCGAGGATGTAATAGAAGAAATACCAGAGGGTGAGCGGGACCTTGCTAGTACGGTGAACGAAGGCATCGAAAACAACCTGCGCCGTACTCTGGTGGAAAACAATCCGCTTAACCCTGAGTACTACGACAGCATGTCGGTTTTGTTAGATGAACTGATTAAAAAGCGCCGTCAACAAGCCATCGACTATCAAACCTACTTAAAAGAAATTCAAGCACTGGCCAGTAAAGTGGTGAAGCCCAACGAGGGAGCGGGTGATTATCCTAGCACTTTGGATACGGCAGCTAAGCGGGCTATTTATGACAACTTCGGCAAAGATGAAGAGCTGGCGAATAAAATAGATGACACCATTCGCTCCACCAAAAAAGCCGACTGGGTGGGTGACCGTTTTAAAGAGCGTGAAGTAGCGTATACACTGAGCGAAGAGATGGGCAACTACAAGGTGGGTAAAGAAAAGATAAATATTGAAGCTTTAATGGAGCTGGCCAAAGCACAGCCAGACTATAAGTAAGATGCAGCAACAAATTGGCAGCATAAAGTTTGAACTAGTACGCAAACCGATTAAGCACATGCGTATTAATGTTTTACCACCGAATGGGCAGGTGCAAGTGATAGCGCCAAAAAGTTTCACAGATACCGCCATACGTGTAGCTTTTGCGGCACGCATTCCTTGGATTAAAAAACAGCAACAAGCATTTGATCAGCAAGCTCGCCAAACACAACGCCAGTGGGTGTCAGGGGAATGCCATTATCTGTGGGGTAAAGCTTATCGCTTAGCAGTAATTGAACACGCTGGCGCTCACCAAGTGCGCTTTGGTAAAGACAATTATTTAGAATTGTGGGTACGACCTGGCACTAAAACAGAAAATAGAGCGAAAGTGCTGCACCGTTTTTATCGTCAAGAACTTAGCCAAGAAATCCCCAAACTACTTGATAAGTGGCTGCCACGTTTAAAGGTTGAGCTTAACGATTGGCGCATCAAACAGATGAAAACCAAATGGGGCAGTTGCAACATCGAAGCCTGTCGCCTGTGGTTGAATTTAGAACTCGCTAAAAAGCCCCATACCTGCCTTGAATACCTAGTAGTGCATGAACTAGTCCACCTGCTAGAGCGCAACCATAACGCCCGCTTTATTGCCTACATGGACCAATTTCTACCCGACTGGCGAGAACGCCGAGCGTTACTGAATAGACAGCCACTAGGTGTAATTTAGCTAGTGATAGCAATACAAGATGCTGGTTAAGAAGTGTTGCTCACTAAAGACTCGAATAATAGTAATTGAGTCTTTAGCCATGCAATCACCAAGGTTCTTCATTTATATGTTCCCAGCGCATTTGTAGGTAAGGCTTTAACTTGTTTAGGCTGGTCACTTCTTTACGAAATAGCGTCAGGTTGTCGATGTCTTGCTGCATTTTTTTTAGGTGAGCATTAATTTCCCGCTGTGATGCTTTGTTAGTTTTTCTATGGAAGCGCTGATACAAAATACCTGCTTTAGGGTCTTCATGCAGAATGTCTGCTTGCTGTGAGCGTAGTTGTGCATATTTACGGTTAAGCAGTTCTGTTGCGTCAGTCAGGTCGCCGCCTAGTTCTTCTAGCGGTGATTTGCCAATGTATTCAGCATAGAAAGCAAACAAGGTGGTGATGTCATTATTATCCCTTGCTTCAATCAGTTCACTCATCAGGCGGTTCTTCTCTAAGCGAGCTTCTTCATTTTGTTCAAAGTCGGGGTGCAACATACGTGCGATGCGGCGAAAGAGCTTATTGATTGATTTGCCTTTCATTAGCTTATTGAGTGCTTTCTCGTCATCTTTTACCTGTTGCTCGAAGGCTTCTTGCTGGCGGAAAAAATCATCAAAACCTGGTTCATCCTGAAAGTCAGAAAAAAGCTTCTCAAAAATGCTTTCATCATCTTCATCTGCCATTTCATCGAAGAAATGCTCCTCCTCGTGCATAGCTTCATCTTGGAAAGTTTCAAACAACTCAGGATGAATTTTTTCCATGATGGCTTGCATCTTTTGAGAGAGGGCATCTAGATTTACATCAGTAGCAAAGGGGTTGTTGGCAATCGTGTCTATATAATCGACTATCCACTCAATAAGCACTTCGCGGTGCCAAAGAGCTAAAGATTTGCGGCTATAAAAAACCAATAAGTGTTCGCAACTTTTATATAGAGTTGTAACGTGGGCTTTTTCTTGCTCTTCAATCGCGTTAGTCACCTGTTCGGCGAAAGCCTTGATTTGATCGCGCAAGCGGTCGTTTTTCTTTTGTTGGTTAGTCACCCTTTCCCAAGCTTTGTTGAACCGTTCGGTGCTGGAGGAATCGGCGCTGCGGGTGGCTTTGGTCTTTTTCTTGCTAGTGGTTAGTTTCATTGGTGAGCAGTTCTAGGAGAAGGAAAAGGTAGCTGCAGTGGTTTTGCAGGTGAAAACTGATTTTATCAACCTAAACTCAACTCTCAAGTGTAATTCGTTAAGTAAGGGCTGGAAGGCGAGCTGATAGGTTTTTTTAAGATAAAAAAACCACCTAGGTTCCAGATGCTTTATCCAGAACTTAGGTGGTTATTATTCTTAAAAAGAAGAAGATTTAAGGCAGGATTAATCCGCTAGCTGTTGGCGTATAACTTTTTTATTCAGTTTACCAACGCTGGTTTTGGGGATTTCTTCGACCAGCATAATTTGCTGTGGAATGGCCCATTTGTTGATTTTGCCTTGCTCAACATAAGTTTCTAGGTGTTTTTGAATGGCAGTCGTTTCAAGTGGCTTAGAAGGGTCAGTGGCAACCACTAAAGCTGCTGGGCGCTCGCCCCACTGTTCGTCTGCAACACCAACCACGGCCACTTCTGCTACGCCTGGGTATTGGCTAATCAGGTTTTCTAGTTCTAAAGAAGATAGCCACTCGCCGCCAGTTTTTATCACGTCTTTAATTCGGTCGCGTATCATTACAAAGCCGTGCTCATCTATGGTGGCAACATCACCGGTATGCAGCCAGCCTTCTTGCCAAAGTTCTTCACTGCGGGCTTCTTCTTTGTAATAGGCTTGGGTTAGCCAGGGTGATTTAACTCTTATTTCGCCCACGCTTTCACCATCGTGAGGTAGGGGTTTGCCGTAGGTGTCAACCACTTCTAAGTCTACAAAGGGTACAGCGACACCCGTTTTACAACGCCAAGGGAGTTGGGTTTCAAAATCAGCATCGGCTATATTTTTTGGCAGAATAGAGCCGGTTAGTAGCGGGCAGGTTTCTGACATGCCATAGGCAGAGCGGGTATCTATGCCTAAGTCCCAAGCTTTTTTAGCTAAGCCTTGTGGTAAGGCGCTACCACCGATTAGAACTTTCCAGCCAGTTAATTTTACCTTGCCTGAAGTAATTGCATCAGCAGAAACCACCATATTTAGCAGGGTAGGTACGCAGTGAGAAAAATCGACTTTTTCTGTTACTAACAACTTCACTAGCATTTCTGGCTCGTAACGGCCTGGGTAAACCTGCTGCGCCCCCAAGAGCGTTGCTGTGTAAGGAATGCCCCAAGCATGTACGTGGAACATTGGAGTAATGGGCATATAAACCTTGTCGCGGTTAAGCAGTTCAAACCCAGGCGCTTGTACGCTGCTTGCTTCGGTTAGGGTATGCAAAACCAATTGGCGGTGTGTAAAAAATACGCCCTTGGGGTTGCCTGTTGTGCCCGTTGTATAAAAGAGAGTGGCAACGGCATTTTCATCAAATGTTGGGAAGTCATACTGCTCAGGTTGTGCTGCTAACAAGGCTTCGTATTCACCCTTTAAAGGCAGGCTGGTTTTAACTGCTTCTGGTGTATCTTGGCACAGAATATAACCACGAATAGCCGGTAGTTTTTCAGCTAAAGGTTGTAAAAGGGGTAAAAACTCTTGGTGGGTTAATACAAATACATCTTCAGCGTGCTCCATGGTGTAAAGCACTTGCTCCGGCGCTAGGCGCACGTTAACCGTATGCAAAACTGCGCCTAGCATGGGAATAGCAAAGAAGCATTCTAAATAACGGTGACTATCCCAATCTAAGACTGCTACTACATCACCGGCTTTAACACCTTGGTTAGTTAACAGGTGGGCAAGTTGATGCACACGCTTTTCAAATTCGCTGTAGCTATGGCGGCTAAGATCACGATAAACAATTTGATTATCGCCCGCCATGCGTACACCCGATTTTAAAATATCGCCAATTAACAGGGGTGGATTAACTGCTGACTGGGTAGCGGGTAGAATTTTAGGTTGTATAGTTGAAGTCATTTTTAGCTCCCTTGCTGTATCATTTTTTAGTTTTGTTATTGATTTTTAGCTAACATGTTCAATGATTAAGGCTATACCTTGCCCACCACCAATGCAAAGGGTGATAAGTCCATAGCGACCTTGAATACGCTCTAGCTCATAAAGTGTTTTTACGGTAAGAATACTGCCCGTTGCACCTACTGGATGCCCCATTCCCACTGCACCACCATTAGGGTTTAGCTTATCCGCTGGGAAGCCTAATTCTTGTGCCACAGCCATAGCCTGAGCAGCAAAAGCTTCGTTGGATTCAATCACATCTAAATCATTCATAGTAAGACCCGCTTGGGCTAACGCTTTTTTTACGGCTGTTACTGGGCCCATACCCATAAAGGCAGGATCAACCCCACAAAAGGCATTGGCAACTAAACGTGCTTTAACTTTAAGGCCTTCTTGTGCGGCAGTTTCTTCATTAGCTAAAAGCAGTGAAGCAGCACCATCGTTAATACCTGAAGCATTGCCCGCAGTCACTAAACCGTCTTTTTTGAAAGCAGGTTTTAGTTTGGCTAAATCCTCTAGGCTAACTTGGCCACGCACATGCTCATCGGTCGCAAAAAGTACTTCTTCACGGCCTTTTCTAACAGGAATAGGCACAATTTGATCGGTAAAGTGTCCAGCTTCTATCGCTGCCGCTGCTTTTTGGTGGCTGGCGAGCGCAAATTCATCGAGTTGTTGACGAGTTAAGCCATATTTAGCAGCTATGTTTTCTGCGGTAACACCCATATGGCCGGTACCGAAAGGGTCGCTAAGAATGCCCAAAGTTAAATCTTGCACATTGCCATCGCCCATACGCAAACCAGTACGTGCTTTAGGTAATAAATAAGCGCCTTGGCTCATGGATTCAGCACCACCCACTAAAGCTAGTTGGCTATCACCGGCTTCTATCATTTGTGCGGCAGAAATAATCGCTTGCAAACCAGAACCACAAAGACGGTTTACATTAAAAGCTGCAGAGCTTTCTTCTAGGCCAGCATTAATAGCGATATGGCGAGCTAGGTAAGCATCTTGCGGAGCAGTAGTAATAATGTGCCCATAAACAGCATGGTCAATTTTTTTAGCATCCACACCGCTGCGCTTGATGACTTCTTTAGCCGTGGCAGTACCCATGTCAGCAGGGCTTAGGTTAGATAAACTGCCACCAAAACCACCGATAGCAGTACGCACACCTTCCACAATAACAACCGAATTAAATTTCATTTTTTATTCCTAGTGTTTTCTATCTGTTTTGTCACTTAATAAATAATTATTTGCCAAGCATTGAACGAGCAATCACTTCTTTCATAATTTCAGAAGTACCGGCATAAATGGTTTGGATTCTTGCATCTACATAAAAACGTGAAATGGGGTATTCCAGCGTATAACCATAACCGCCAAAGAGTTGTAAACATTCATCAATGGTTTGGCACTGCATTTCACTTAATTGCAGTTTTAAAATCGCTGCATCGGTGCCAGACATGCGGTTTTCACGGTAGAGCGCCACACAATGATTAAAATAAGCCCGTGCCATATCAATTTTTGCGCGCACTTCAGCCAGTTTAAAACGGGTATTTTGGAAGTTGGCTATTGGCTGACCAAAGGCTGTGCGCTCTTTAACGTAATCTAAAGTGAGCGCTAAAGCACCTTCCATTGCACCCAAAGCTTGTGAGCCTACGCCTAATCGCTCACGGGGTAGTTCTTGCATTAGATAAGCAAAACCAGCACCTTCTTGGCCTAAAAGCGCATCAGCCGGTAGCAACATATCTTCAAAAAATAACTCGGCTGTATCACTGGCATGTTGGCCAATTTTTTTAATGGGATTGCCGCGAGAAAAGCCAGCTAGGTGAGCATCCACTAAAAATAATGACACGCCTTTAGCACCAGCAGATGGGTCGGTTTTTGCACAAACGATGACCATATCGGCCATCATGCCGTTGGTAATAAAAATTTTAGAGCCGTTTAACTTCCAGCCATCCGCTACTTTTTCAGCGCGGGTTTTTATATTGGCTAAATCACTGCCAGCACCGGGTTCGGTCATAGCAATGGCGCTCATTACTTCGCCGCTTGCCATGCGTGGTAACCAGTATTGCTTTTGTTCTTCGCTGGCTAGATGCTCTATATAAGGAATAACGATATTGCTATGAATGTTGTAACCACTAGACAAACCACCAAAACCACGGCGAGAGATTTCTTCTATCACTAGCTGAGTAATCGCAAAATCTGCACCTGTGCCGCCGTAATCTTCGGCTAGGTCAACGGCCAACATGCCTGCTTCACCTAGCTTTAACCAAAAGTCACGTGGCACTTGCCCAGCATCTTCCCAGTCGGAATAGTAAGGATCGGCTTCTTTATCTAAAAAGCGGCTAATCATTTCATAGAAAAGTTGGGTGTTTTCATCTTGCTCAAGCATTACTAAATATCCTTACGCAGATGGCGTTTTAAAATTTTACCTGCGGTACTTTTGGGGAGTGAATCACTAAAAACAATTTTCTTAGGTAGTTTGAAGGGTGCTAGGTGCTGGCGTGCATGTTGAATAAGCTCCGCTTCTGTGACCGAAGCACCTTCTTTAAGTACCACTACAGCAGTAATAGCCTCAATCCATTTGTCATCGGGCATGCCTATAACGGCTACTTCTGACACGGCTGGGTGAGTAAACAAGGCTTCTTCAACTTCACGGCTAGCAACCACTACACCCCCCGTATTAATCACATCTTTAATACGGTCGACTATGAATAAATAGCCTTCTTCATCTAAATAACCAACGTCTCCAGAATGAAACCAGCCACCTTGAAAGGCTTCTTCGGTCATTTTTGGGTTATTCCAGTAGCCAGTTAGCAGTTGAGGAGAGCGGTGCACTATTTCACCTTGTTGCCCTGGCGGCATATCGTTCATGTCTAAATCGACAATGCGTGTTTCTACGGTAATAATGGGGCGACCGGCGGAAGCTGGGCGATCCGCATGGTCTTCAGGACGTAAAACAGTAGCTAGCGGTGCTATTTCACTTTGCCCATAGCAGTTATATAGCCCAACACCGGGTAAGCGCTGCTCCATTTCTTTAAGAACAGGCACTGGCATAATTGAAGCGCCGTAGTAAGCTTTTTTAAGACTGCTTAAATTGCGTTTATCAAAGTCTGGGTGGCGTAGCAGTGCTATCCAAAAGGTGGGCGGTGCAAAGAAAGTAACCAGTAATTCTTTTTCTATCCACTCAAGGCATTGGTCAGGTAAAGGACTTTCCATTAAGCGCACGCTAGTACCTAAAAGTAATGCAGGCATTAAAAATACATGCATTTGTGCTGAGTGGTATAAGGGCAGAGCAGCTAGCATGGGCTCGTTGGGTTTTAAATCTAGCTCAACCATACAAGCCATATACTCTGCCATTAATGCTTGATGTGTCATCATGGCGGCTTTGGGCGCAGCAGTTGTGCCTGAGGTATAAAGGAACTGAGCCAAGTCATCATTGGCTAGCGCAACTTCTGGCGTGCTAGCGGGTAAGTCAGCTAAGGCTAGCTGTAAAATATCGGTTGCTTGTGCTTCGCTGCTATGAAAGTGCGCTTTAAAAACAAGGTTGGTATCTTTAATTGCGGGTTCAACATGGGCAGCTAGGCTTAGATCACTGATTATGCCACGCGCTTCAGATTGCTGAACAACATAGCGCAGCTCCTCTGCGCTAAGTGCAAAATTAGTGGGGACATGAACCAGACCCGCTCGCAAAATTGCCAGCCAAGCTAAAACATAGGCATCCGAGTTTTTACCATAGGCGACAACCCTGTCGCCCTTTTTAAGACCTTGCTCAATAAGCTGGTTAGCAATTTTGTTAACTGCAAGATTTAATGCTTGGTAAGTCCACTGCCTATCTAAGAACTTTAAAGCGACTGACGTTGCATTTTTACGTGCACTACGGCTAAGCGCAGCGCTGATAGTATTGGCTTGAGGAGCAGTTGTTATCATTATTACTTTCCTTATTTATTGACCATGTTACAAACGCTTTCAGATAAAGGGCGGAAAGCTTTGTCGGCAGGAATGGTTCGAACAATTTCAAATAAATCATCTTCATCTGTAGATTCTTGCGGCGTTTTAACACGCACTAGGTACATGTCATGTACCATGCGACCGTCTTCCCGAATGTAAGCATTTTTAGCAAAAATATCGTTGACTGGCGTTTCCATCATTTTTTTGCGAACTGTTTGGGTGTCATCTGTTCCCGTATCTTTAACGGCTTGAAGGTAATGACGGGTACTAGAATAAAGGCCAGCGTGAACCATAGTTGGCATAGTGCCAGTTATTTTTTTGAATCTTTCTGCCCAAGCGCGAGCTTCGGGATTAATGTCGTAATACCAAGCTTTGGTGAACTGTAAGCCTTGGGCTGTTTCTAAACCTAAGCTACGAACATCGCTACTAAACACCACCATACCGGCGAGTATTTGACCTGCTTGAGTAATACCAAATTCACTGGCAGTACGTATAGCATTGGTGGTGTCTGTACCTGCGTTGTTTAAGCTAATAACTTTTGCGCCAGAGGATTGAGCCTGCAACATAAAAGAAGCAAAGTCGGTACTAGGGAAGGGGTGACGAACCTTGCCAACAATGTTGCCGCCATTGGCTTTAACTACCTGCTCTACATCCTTCTCTAAGGCATGACCAAAAGAGTAGTCTGCACTGAGTAAAAACCAGCTTTTGTTACCTTCCTGAGTAATAGCACTGGCCGTACCGTTAGACATAGCCCAAGTATCATATACCCAGTGAAAATGGTTGGGGCCGCAATGCTGATTGGTTATGGAAGAAGAAACCGCACCATTAACCAAGCCTAGTTTGTTGTTTTCTTCTAGTAGTTTTATTGAAGCGAGTGTTACAGAGGAAGCGATTAAACCAGTGACCATGTCTACTTTATCTTGGTCTATCCACCCCCTAACAATACTTGAACCCAAGTCAGCGTTATTGCGGTCATCGGCACTAAAGGTAATGATTTTTGCACCATTAATCTCACCGCCAAAGTCGTCAATGGCCATTTGAATAGCATCCATGCCTTTAGGGCCTATAGGATCACGATAAGGGCCAGACATGTCTGCTAGGTAACCAATACGAATTTCATTGTCACTCACAGCTGCAGCTGCAGTGGTAGAAAGACTGAAAACACTAACTAAAGCTGCCATCATAAGGGTAGGTTTCATTAACATTTTATTACTCCGTTTGAATTTTTTGTTTTTGTTTTATCTAGCAATCACCCCATTTACTAACCTAAGTTCGCGTGATTAAAGGTTGGTGAGTAGGTTTGATTGATTCATACTAGGCATAATTAGGAGTAAGTATTTGGCGTTTTAAGCCAAAAAATTAGCATTTCGTGCCAATCTTTAAGCTGCTTAAGAAGAGTAAAAAATGGACGCATCTTCCACCACAGTTCCTATGCATTTTGTACACAACCTGTTTCAGGGTATTAGTACTAGCCTAGCAAGGCGTAAATACTTTTTGCTGCAAGCAGGTATCCCTTACTTTTTATTAGAGGCACCCCATGGGCGTGTTACCGTTTATCAATTTGCACGTCTCTACCGATTACTAGCCAACGAATATGATGATGAAACTCCTGGGTTTTTTAGTCGCCCTTTACGTGGTGGGACATTGAAATACCTGTGTTTAAGTTTATTAGATGCACCCAACCTGCAAGTGGCTTTACACCGTTATAGCCAGTTCTTTCGTTTATTACTTGATGATGTTGCTTATCAGCTAGTCATCGACAAAGATTTGGCCTCTTTGCGCTTTATAGAAAATGCTAGCTTGCAAGGTGACAGAGTCTTGGTGCATGAGTTGATGCTTAAACTGGTACACGGTATTGCTTCTTGGTTAATTGCTGAAAAAATTCCACCTTTAAAAATCAGTTGTGCCTACCATCAACCGCAACATAGCCATGAGTATTTATACTTTTATCCGGGGGAAGTTGTTTTTGATCAACCTTGGACAGCCATACACTTTGATAAAAAGTTGTTGCGTAAACCCATAAGACAAACAAAACAACAACTCAGCGCCTTTTTGCAAAGAGCGCCTGCAGATTGGATTTATGTTTCTTTTGGCGAGCGATTGCTTGCTCACCGAGTTAGGGACTACTTAAGTGAAGCAGCTCAAACTGGAGCAGTTATTCAGCAGGTAGCAGAAGCTTTGCATCTATCAGTTAGAACCTTATCCCGTCGTTTGGCAGCAGAGGGGACTCACTTTCAAGCTGTAAAAGATGAAGTGCGTCGAGATTTAGCCGTGCAGCAATTAACTAGTAGCTCAGTATCTTTAGCTATTTTGGCTGGTCAGTTAGGGTTTGAAGATTTAGCTAGCTTTAATCGGGCTTTTCGTAATTGGACAGGTAGCACTCCGGGTACTTATAGGCGGGGCTTAGCACAAAATCTTGCTATAGAAACATAAACTTGCTTGAAGTTGGTATATTAGTATATTATAAATTACTATATTAAGATTAGCTGTTTTGGTGATGGATGAAGATTAACCAGATGCAAAGCCAAGCGGGTGAGGTTTCACAGCTACTACAAGCTTGTGCTCACTCATCACGTTTAATGCTTTTATGCCAGTTAAGTGAAGAAGAGCTGAACGTAGGTGAGTTAGAAGCTAAGCTAGACTTACACCAGCCTAGCTTATCGCAACATTTAGGTGTGCTGCGTAGGCAAGGATTAATAGTAGGTCGCCGTGCAGGACAGCAAATTTACTACAAGCTGGCTGATGATCGTGCTAAAGCATTGATTAACAGCCTTTATACTATTTTTTGTGAAAAATAATTTCTGATACTGGAGAGATGGGGATGAAAAATTCTTGGACGATGCTAGCAGCAGCACTAGTGGCTGGTATCTCGCTGCAGGTGCAGGCGCTGGAAACCCAGCCCGTTGAACGCGCTAATCTAGTGGAGCGTATTCAGTTAGATGGCGTGATAGAAGCTGTGCATCAAGCCACGGTTTCAGCACAAACCAGTGGTCAGGTTCGCCAAGTACATTTTGATGTGGACGATCCTGTCGCCCCAGGTGATGTATTGGTTGAGCTAGATTCCACTGAGCAGAAAGCGCGTTTAAATCAAGCCCAAGCAGGTTTGCGAGAAGCACAAGCGGGTTTAGATGATGCCAAGCAAAACTTTACCCGGGTTGAAGGTATTTTTAAACGTGAGTTAGCTTCTCAAGCCCAGTTAGACCAAGCAAGAAACCAGTTAAATGCTGCTGAAGCTAGAATGAACCGTGCCCAAGCCAGTGTGGCTGAAGCACGTAAACAAATGGATTACACCCGCATAGTAGCGCCCTATGGCGGCATAATGACTGAACGCCATGTGGAAGTGGGCAGTTCTGTTAACCCTGGTCAGCCGCTTATGTCAGGCTTATCTTTAGAAGAGTTACGTGTAGTAGTAGCTTTACCTCAGCGTTATACAGCCAGTGCGCGTGAAAAGCGTGATGCTCAGGTGGTGTCTGATACGGGCCGGATTTTAGAAACCTCAAGCATGACTTTTTACCCCTATGCCGACCCAGCCACGCATACTTTTCGAGTACGCATGAATTTAGAAAACCCAGAAGGCGATTTATTCCCAGGTATGTTGGTTAAGGTGAATTTACCGGTTGCCGAGCGTTCTGCTTTATGGGTGCCTGCTTCTGCTTTAGTGCAGCGTGGTGAATTACGTGCCGTGTATATTTTAGATGATAAAGACCAGCCTCGTTTACGCCAAGTACGCATTGGCAGCCGTGATGGCGAGCGTTTAGAAGTGCTTTCGGGTTTGGGAGAAGGTGAGCGCTTAGTGCTTAGCCCAGCCGCTGCTTTAGCCAGCATGGAGACAAGTAATGAGTGATAGTAAGTTAAGGATTTCAGGTCGTATTGCGGCTGCTTTCCAAACTTCTAGGCTAACCCCTTTAATGGCCATTGCTGGCTTGCTGATGGGTTTGTTTGCTGTTGCTGTAACGCCTAAAGAAGAAGAGCCGCAAATTGATGTCACCATGGCGGATATTTTTATCGCCTTTCCTGGTGCTAGCCCTGTTGAAGTTGAGCACTTAATTGCCACGCCTGCTGAGCAGGTGATGAGCGAAATGGCCGATGTAGAACACGTTTTCTCTGTTTCTCGTCACGGTATGGCAGTGATTACTGTGCAGTTCGATGTTGGCATACCGCGCCAAGAGGCTTTGGTTAGCCTTTATAATCAGGTGTACACCAACCAAGACTGGTTGCCACAAAACCTAGGTACTTTGCCGCCTTTAATAAAAGCTAAAGGCATAGATGACGTGCCAATTATGGCGCTAACTTTATTTAGTGATGACCCTAACTACACAGCAGAAGACTTAACCCGTGTAGCTCATGCGTTAGAAACCGAGCTTAAGCGTGTAGAAGGCACACGCGATATTTACACCCTAGGTGATGCTAAAGATGAAGTGCAGGTCATTTTTGATCCTTCTCGTTTGCGTGGTTACAACCTAGCTTTAAACGATATTCAGCAAGCTTTGCAGGCAGCCAATGCCACCTCACAAGAAGCTTGGGTAGTACAAGACAATAAAGCCTTGCCAGTTCAGGCTGGTAGTTTATTGGCTGAAGTCGATGAGGTGCGCCGCCTAGTGATAGGTATGCATGAAGGTGCGCCTGTATTTTTGGAAGACGTTGCCGAAGTTAAGCGGGGCGGAAAAGTACCCTCGCAAGCGGTTATGACAGGCTTTGGTCCAGCTGGTGAGCGCAATCCTGGTTATTTATCGCAAGCGGTTACCTTGGCGATTGCTAAACAGCCAGGCCAGAATGCGATTAACATTACTCAAGCAGTAACCGAGCGTATAGAGCTGCTTAAAGACCGTGTTATTCCTGAAGGTGTTGAAGTGATCACTACCCGTGATTACGGTTACACCGCAGCAGATAAATCTAATACTTTAATTACTAAACTATTGTTTGCGACAGGTTCAGTGGTCTTGCTTATTTTAGCGGCACTGGGCTGGCGCCAAGCGTTAATTGTGGGTATTGCAGTAGTGATTACCCTAGCCATTACCTTGTTCTTCTCTTGGGCTTGGGGCTTTACACTTAACCGTGTTTCGCTATTTGCGCTAATCTTCTCAATCGGTATTTTGGTCGATGACGCCATAGTGGTGGTGGAGAATATTCACCGACATTTAAAAATGGGTACTAAATCGCTAGTCGAAATTATCCCCAAGGCCGTTGATGAAGTAGGTGCGCCCACCATTTTGGCAACCTTTACGGTAATTGCCGCCTTATTACCTATGGCGTTTGTAACGGGTTTGATGGGGCCTTATATGAGTCCTATTCCCATTAATGCCTCAGCGGGTATGCTGATTTCATTGATTATCGCTTTTGTGGTGACACCTTGGTTGGCGGTTAAGCTGATGAAGCATGAAACCCCTGCTGATGACACAAGCAGTAAAGCAGACGCTAAAAAAGGCAAGGTGCTTAACTTTTTCGACAAAATAATGTGTCCTTTCTTAGGTGAAAACCGCAAGCGTCGAATTGTTTTAGGTGTGTCGGTGGTGTTTCTAACCGTTGCTGCGGCCATGTTGCCAGGTATTCAAGCTGTGGTAATGAAGATGCTGCCCTTCGATAATAAGTCTGAATTTCAGGTGATTGTTGATATGCCAGAAGGTACACCCGTTGAAGAAACCCAACGTACTCTCTTGGCCTTAGGTGAGTATTTAGAAAGCGTACCCGAAGTGATTAGCTGGCAAACCTATGCGGGTACGGCTGCACCGATTAACTTTAACGGCCTAGTGCGTCAGTATTATTTACGTGAAGACCCTCACATGGGCGATTTACAAGTAAACCTAGTCGACAGACGTGACCGTAAGCTTGCTTCGCACCAAATTGCACTTTCCATGCGTGAACCTTTGCAAGCCATAGGTGAGCGTTTTAATGCCAATGTAAAAATTGTTGAAGTACCGCCTGGTCCGCCTGTATTAGCCCCTGTGGTTGCAGAAATTTATGGCCCAGATCCTGCTGTTCGTGCAGCCATGACGCATAAAGTAGCCAAGCTACTTAAAGGCACAGAAGGCATTGTTGATGTAGATACCACCCTAGAAGCCAGTGCTAACCGTTGGTTGATTGAAGTAGATCGTGACCGAGCAGCACGTTTAGGCATTGCTCAAGGCCAGCTAGTTGAAGCCTTGTCGATAGCTTTGGGGCAGGTAGAAATCAGCTTTTTGCATGATGAATACATGAAGTACCCAGTGCCGATTCGCTTACAGTTAGCTGAAGGCGATAAAGCCCAAGCTTCACAGCTATTATCGTTAAGCGTGCGTAACCGTGAGGGCCAGCTAGTCAGCTTATCTGAGTTTGCTAAGGTCACTTCAGCCGATTGGCAAGGGTCTATTCACCATAAAGATTTATTGCCAGTGAATTATGTAATGGCGGATATGGCAGGTAAGCTGGATTCACCTTTATACGGTATGTTTGATGCAGTGTTTACTTTAGCCGATGAAGTAGATGCACCTGAGCAATACTTTATTAACCAACCCACCTGGCCAGATACTGCAGCCATTAAATGGGATGGTGAATGGCAAATAACCTATGAAACCTTCCGTGATATGGGTATTGCCTATGCCGTGGGTATGATTCTTATTTATATGCTAGTGGTGGCGCAGTTTAAATCTTATCTAGTGCCTTTGGTGATTATGGCGCCAATTCCTTTAACCATGATAGGTATTATGCCTGGCCATGCGTTACTAAATGCACAGTTTACCGCCACCAGTATGATAGGCATGATCGCCTTGGCAGGGATTATTGTGCGTAACTCTATCTTGCTAGTAGACTTTATTAACCAATCATTACGCGAAGGCGCTTGCTGGGAAGATGCAGTAATAAAAGCTAGTGCAGTTAGGGCGCAGCCAATTATTCTAACCGCTGTAGCGGCGATGGTGGGTGGCTTCTTTATTTTAGATGACCCTATCTTTAACGGCTTGGCTATCTCGTTAATCTTTGGTTTATTAGTATCAACTATTTTAACCCTAGTAGTGATACCACTGCTTTACTACTCTATTTACCACAAGCGTGGCATACCCCATGACTAGGTAAAAGCAGTTGTAAACGAGTAGAATTGAAGCCCTGAAGAAATTCAGGGCTTTTTTTATAATTAACAAGGAAAAGTGAATGGCTCAATTAGCAAACCAAGTATTATTACCTCTTTGCTTGGCTTTAATTATGTTAGTGATGGGTACCAGTTTACGTTGGCAAAGTTTTATTCCCTTAGTAAAAAAACCTAAGGCTGCACTGCTTGGCGTTGTGGCTCAGTTGTTGCTCTTACCCTTGGTTGTTTGGCTACTTATTTTGGTTTTAAATTTACCACCAGTAATAGCCGCAGGTTTGGTATTGCTAGCTTGTGCGCCAGGTGGAGCAACCTCTAATTTGTTTAGTAACTTGTCTGGGGGTGATTTGCCCCTGTCGATTGCTTTAACCGCTGTAGTGAGCTTATTGTCACCTGTATGGATGCCTTGGGCTGCGCAAATGCAGTTAGCTTGGTTGGGTTATGAGGTGGCTTTTAAGCTTTCTTATAAAATGGTGGTCTTGCAGCTAACCTTAGTTACCGCCTTGCCGTTACTTTTAGGTATGACCTTGCGTAAGTTTTACCCTGGCTGGGTGCAGGCTTATGAAAAGCAGCTTAAACAGCTTTCTGTTGGGCTGTTAATGGTAATGATTTTGGTGTTAATTGGCGTGAACTATCAGCTACTGCCTTCAGTGTTTGGCCTCAGTGCTTTCATGGTTATTTTATTAGCCAGCTTAGCGCTAACGGCGGGTTACCTGCTAGCCAAGCTGGTGGGTTTAAGCGAGCAGCAGTCGCGCACTTTAAGTTTTGAAACGGGTGTACAAAATGCTGGCATGGCAATACTTATAGCCTTTAGTTTTTTACAGGCACCCGAGTTAGGTATGCTGGCACTCTTATATGGAATTTTAATGAATGTGCCAGCCTTTATTGCTTTGTGGTTATTTAATAGAAAAGCCTTAGCAAATAGCTTTAAAACAGTTGGATGAATGCTATTCGAAGGCAGAGGTATCTACCTTTACGCCTTCCTCTGCAAAAACTTCTTTAGCTACGGTTAAGGCATTTAATACGCTAGGAAAGCCCGTGTAGGGAATTAAATGCATAATGCAGCCAACAATTTCTTCTGGGGTTAAGCCCACGCTTAATCCAGTTTTAATGTGCATAGCAATTTGGGGCTTTCCTTGTGCAACCAGCGCAGTAATGGTGGTTAGCACTTTTTGTTTGTTATCTAGCCCAGGGCGTGAATAAACGCCACCAAAAGCAAATTCGACCACGTACTTTTCTAAATCAGGCGCTATATCTTTAAAATCTGCACCTATATTCATAAAGCCAGTGGGGTTGTCATCGGGTGAAGCGGTTAACTCCTGAATTTTATTAATGCCTTTTTGGTAAAGATTGTCTGCCATTTTAATTTACTCTTAATTTTAACTTGTTAACTTCAAAACGAGCCTTTTATCAAAGGCTATTAAGCTTACTAGGCTAGTAGGACTTACACTAAGTCAGTGTAAGCCCTAGGTTATTAGAGGAAG
The DNA here is from genome assembly GCF_000686905.1 of Marinospirillum insulare DSM 21763. Taxonomy (GTDB): domain Bacteria; phylum Pseudomonadota; class Gammaproteobacteria; order Pseudomonadales; family Halomonadaceae; genus Marinospirillum; species Marinospirillum insulare. The sequence continues at coordinate 13,567 of NZ_JMLW01000010.1, read as the reverse complement.
TTTAAGCTTTTACCAGTAACCTAACACTTTCCACCAAACTCCACCTACAACTACCCAAATAAGTAGGTTAACCACACTCATCACAAAACCAGCTTTCCACCATTCTCCTAGCTCTACATAATTAGAGCCAAAAATAACCGGTGAAGTACCAGTAGCATAATGGGTTAGGGTCATCATTATGGAGGAGGCTGCAGCCATCATAAGTACAAAGGCCATGGGTGGCGCACCCAAACTTAACCCCACCACTAAGAAAGCACCCATCATTGCGGTAATGTGAGCCGTAGTGCTAGCAAAGAAGTAATGCGAATAGAGAAAGACTAAAACTAATAGTGCCGTTGCAGCAGGCCAAGGTAAACCCGTGCTAACAATACCGCTTTCAATAGCGCCAGAGAACCAGGTAATCACCCCTAGTTTATTTAGCTGGGTAGCCATCATAACTAGAGCACCAAACCAGACGAGGGTATCCCACGCACTTTTTTCAGCGAGTGCATCTTTCCAATTCAACACCCCTGTTACAAGTAGAATGGATAGCCCTAAAAAAGCAGTAGTAGTCGCGTTAAGTGTAAAGGCAGCACCAAAAATTAGAGCGGGAATATCTGCCCAAAACAGCAGTAGAATTAAGAACACACCCAGCATAATGCCTTCATCACGGGTTAATTTACCCAAGCCTGCCAGGCGTTCGCGAGCAAAGTTAACCGCGTCGGGTGTTTCTTTAATTTCGGGTGGGTACATTAAATAAATAACTAAAGGCATCAGCAGGATTGCAGCTAAACCCGGCAGCAGCATGGCTAAAGCCCAAGTGGTCCAGCTAAGTGTTATGGCTGCACCTGTTGCATCAGCAACCAGTTTAACGGTTAAAGGGTTAGGCGCTGTAGCGGTAATAAACATGGCTGAAGTAATAGGGTTAGCATGGTAGTTTACCAGTGCTAAATATTTACCAATTTTACTGGTATTGCCGTTTTCTGGCGTGCTGTTATAGCTTTTTGCGATAGACAGCATAATTGGGTGAATAATACCGCCACCACGCGCTGTATTACTGGGTGTAACAGGCGCTAAGATAAGCTCTGAAAGTGCTAAACCATAACCTATTCCCACGGTTTTTTTACCAAAGATGGCAATAAAATAGTAACCAATACGCTCACCTAAGCCCGTTTTTATTAGTCCACGGGAAATAATGACGGCTATGGCTATTAGCCAAATCAATGGGTTATTAAAGCTTCCCAGCGCATCGCGTATGGCTGTGCCAGGGTTATCGCTAGTTACGCCACTGACAGCAACCAAGGTAATGGCGAGTATTGAAATAGCCCCAATGGGCATGACTTTACCAATAATCGCTGCAATGGTTGCTACAAAAAGGGCGAGCATTAGCCAGCCTTGAGACGAAACACCCTCAGGTGTTGGTATAAACCAGATTGCAAAACCTATCGCTATGGCGATGAGTGCTGGCCTTAGATGGAAATCAGATGTTGAAGTAGGCATCACGAAGGCTCCTTTAATAAAAATACCTAAGCAACTCATTCAACAGTCTAGTTTAATAACCTGTTGAATCAGTTAAGTTTTACCTTACAGTATGAAGGTTAATTACACGACCTATTTTTGGTGGTTGACCTTGTAGTTAGCTTGTTTTTATAGAAACAAAAGTAAGTGGGTGAAATATAGGCTAGGCTAACTAGCAAAGCTAACCTAGGAGGAAGCATAATGACTGACAATAATGACCGTAGTATTGCAACTTTTGCAGCTTTAAAAACTTCTATCGTTAATGGAGAGTTGGCCAGCGTAAAAAGTTTACTAGCTAACCGCAGTATGCACGACTTAGAAAAAAGCTATTTACTAGATTTAGCTAAAATGAATAACCAGCGAGCAATCATTGAACTACTTGAAGCGGTTCCAGTTAAAAAGTAATGGTAATGATTGCAGCTAGAAAACCCATTCGATTGAACTCAAAGGTTTTAACTAACTAAGGAATACCATGAGTCTTGAGCTGTATTTATTGTTTTTAGTAACTACTTTACTGTTAATTTTAACCCCTGGTCCTTCAGCAATTACAGTGGCTAGCCAAGCGGCCAGCAATAACTCTAAGCTTACTTTTTTAACTGTTCTTGGGGTGGGAAGTGCGGATGTGGTTTTCTTTATTCTTTCAGCAACGGGCATCGCTTCTTTAATAGTCGCATCTAGCTGGGTGTTTTCTATTATTAAATGGCTGGGTATTGGCTACCTTTTTTACTTAGGTGCTTCTGCCATTTTTAGCCCAGCTGGAGCGGTTAGAGTGAAGGCTCAAGGCACTAAAGCGAGTCCATTAAAAGCTTTTTCACGCGGTTTGGTTATTCACTTATCTAACCCTAAAGCCTTGCTTTATTTTTCTGCACTTTTACCTCAGTTTATAGACCCTAGCAAACCCCTTATGCTGCAAATGCTGTTAATGGGTTTAACCTGTTTTTTAGCAGATTTACTGGTGTATAGCTTGTTTGGGCGTATGGGTGCCCAGTTAGCAAGGCAGCAAGTAAAAACTTGGGTTGTAAGCTTGGTTAATAAAATGGCAGGTGTAGCCCTTTTAGTGACTGGGTTAAGAATGATAACTTTGGAAACCACCCAGTAATTTTTAGCGTTTAAATGACTAAACCGTTAGCTAAATGTTCCCACTGAATAGACCACTCGTGTGTTGGTCGCCGCTGAAAGCCACTACGTACAAACTGCACTATACGTCCTTCCACTATAGCTAGCAGCATACTCGCGGCTGCGGTGGTTGGTAGTGCAACTTTTCTGCCTTCGCGTATTTCTGTTTCTCGTAAAACTTGTTTAATTTGCACTTCAATACGATCAAATAAACGTGAAATACGATTACAAAGTGCTTCATCTTCACCGACTAGGGCTTCGCCGGTAAGTAGACGGCAGAGCCCTGGGTTTTGTTCTGCAAAAGCTAGCACAAGGGTTAAAAGGTGTTCACAGCGCACCAGGGTAGAGCTTTGCTCTTTCATAATAATGTTGATGCGTGTGAAGAGGCTTTCTTCTATAAACTCTATTAGCCCTTTGTACATGCTGGCTTTATTGTTGAAGTGGCGATAAAGCGCCGCTTCTGAAACCCCGACCTCTTTAGCAAGTGTTGCGGTGGTAATGCGTCCTTGATGCTGGTTACCCAGCATTTTTGCCAGCGCTTGGAGGATTTCATCTCTACGCTGCTTGCTCCTTTTACGCTTCACTGGTTGCTGTTCTTGCACTTTGACTTACCCTATTAAGATTCGACTCAGTTAGTTTCTTCAGCTATTGCATTGGCTTGATTGGTAATTAGAGTACCTACGCCAGCATTGGTAAAAATTTCTAGTAGTGTAGCGTGGGGTACGCGGCCATCAATAATGTGTGCTGTATGCACGCCCCCTTTTACCGATTCTAAGGCGCAGTTTATTTTGGGCAACATGCCACCATAAATAGTGCCGTCGGCAATCAGGGAGTCAACCTGAGCAGTTGTGAGGCCAGTGAGTACCTTGCCTTGTTTATCTTGCAAGCCTGCTACGTTGGTGAGCAAAATAAGCTTTTCTGCTTTTAGGGCTTCGGCTACCTTGCCTGCAACTAGGTCAGCGTTAATATTATAAGAAGCACCTTTGGCATCGACCCCTATGGGCGCTATAACAGGAATAAAATCACGGCTGGCTAGCATTTCAATTAATGAAGTGTCGATAGATTCAACTTCACCCACTTGACCTATATCTAAAATTTCTGGTGCCATCATTTCAGGTGTTTGGTGGCTCACTTTTAGTTTTTTAGCTTTAATAAGCTGGCCGTCTTTACCCGTTAACCCTATGGCTTTTCCACCTGCTAAGTTTAGCTGAGTAACTATTTCTTTGTTAACCAAGCCGCCTAACACCATTTGTACTACATCCATGGTGGCGCTATCGGTTACACGCATACCATTCATGAATTTAGATTCAATTTTTAGGCGATCTAGTAACTCGCCAATTTGTGGGCCACCACCATGAATAACAACAGGATTAATACCCACTTCTTTTAGTAGTACTACATCACGACAAAAAGAATCGATTAGGTCATCTTGAGTCATGGCGTTACCACCATATTTGATAACCAGTGTTTTACCAGAAAACTTTTGAATATAGGGTAAAGCTTCTGATAAAACGGTAACGACAGTTTGTGGGCTGGCGTCAGAAGGTGTTGGTGTCATAGCGATTCTCAATTAAAATTCAGTATTAATTAAAAAGTCAGCTCAAGGCTGGCATCAATTTTAGTTAGGGCAGCTCGAAAGGTGTTACTAATTCTTTCTAAGGCTTCGGGTGTTTTTCCTTCAAACCTGAGTACTAATACTGGCGTGGTGTTGGAAGCACGACAAAGTCCCCAGCCATCTTCGTAATCTACACGAATACCATCTAGGGTAGTTTTTTGTCCATCACCAAAGTCACCTTCTTGCGCTAGTCTTTGCACTAGATCAAATTTGTTTTCGTCTGTTACTTCAACATTAATTTCTGGTGTGCTTAGGTCTTGTGGGTATTGGCTAAAGAAGGCATCAGCGTCTAAATCTTGTGCAGCAAGAATTTCTAGTAATCTGGCGGCTGCATAAAGTCCATCATCAAAACCTAACCAGCGTTCTTTAAAGAAAATATGGCCGCTCATTTCACCTGCTAATAGGGCACCGGTTTCTTTCATGCGCGCCTTAATTAGTGAGTGACCCGTTTGCCACATTTCTGGTTCGCCACCAGCTTTGCTTATAACCTTACCTAGGTTACCGCTGCATTTTACATCGTAAATAATTTTTGCACCTGGGTTACGGCTGAGTAAATCTTCGGCAAAGGCCATCATTAAATGGTCTGGATAAATAAGTGTGCCTGAGGGAGTAATAACACCTACTCGGTCACCATCACCATCAAAACCTAAGCCTAAATCGGCTTGATTCGATTGCACATTGGCAATTAAGTCTTTGAGGTTTTCTGGCTTGCCTGGGTCTGGGTGGTGGTTAGGGAAGGTGCCATCAATTTCTGTAAATAGAGGAATAACTTCGCAGCCTAGTTCTTTGATTAGGCGTGGTGCTAGCTCGCCTGCAACACCATTGCCTGTATCAACTACGACTTTAAGTGGGCGTTTGAGTTGTACTGACTCAAGAATAGCGTTGATGTATTCATCTTTAATATCGTGATTCTTTTCAAAGCCTTGGCCATGTTTAAAGTCGCCTTCAACAATACGGCGGTAAAGGTCAGTAATGGCCTCGCCATGCAAGGTTTCGCCAGCCAGTACACATTTAAAACCGTTATAGTCAGGTGGGTTATGGCTACCCGTAACCATAATGCCTGAGCTGGTGCCTTCTATTTGCATAGCGGCATAATAGAGGGTGGGAGTAGGAACCATGCCTACATCTATAATGTCTCGGCCTGTTTCTAGAATGCCTTTTTTTAAAGCTTCTACCATAGCTGGGCCTGAAACCCGTCCATCACGGGCGACTACAAGGGTTGTTTCACCTCTTGCAGCGGCCTCTGAGCCTAATGCTTTGCCAATAAGCTGCACTGTCTCAGGTGTTAAGGTTTTTCCAACTATGCCACGAATATCATAGGCACGAAAAATAGAAGCAGGAACATCACTCATGGTAAATCCTCTTAGTGCGTAATCTGGGCCGCTAATGGGTGGTGTTATTGGCGGCCGGAGCTACCAAAGCCACCTGTGCCACGCTCTGTGGCTGCAAAGTCTTCAACAACCTCTAGCTCTGCTTGAATAACGGGTACTAGAACGTATTGAGCTAGACGCTCTGCAGGCTCTAGGGTAAAGCTAGTTTGACCACGATTCCAAACTGAAATCATTAGTTCGCCCTGGTAGTCTGAATCAATTAACCCTACCAGATTTCCTAAAACAATACCGTGCTTATGGCCAAGACCAGAGCGGGGTAAAATAACACCTGCAAGGCTAGGGTCGGCAAGGTGAATAGCCAAGCCTGTGCGCACTAGGTGGGTAGCACCTGGCTCAATCACTAGGGCCTCATCTAATAAAGCACGTAAATCCATACCTGCTGAACCTTCAGTGGCGTAGCTAGGCAAGGGGTAGTTGGGAACAGCTTTAGGATCGCCTATTCTTGAGTCAAGAATTTTCACTGCAACCTTGGGGTGTTTTACTGGATGGGAAGTCATAGAGTTTTCTGTTCCTTATAAAAGGCTAAAAGTTTTTCTATTAGCTGTCGCCCTAAAGCCAACTTGCTGCCTTGTGGTAAGGCTTCTCGCTGTATTGTTTGCTTGTGCTGGGTAAATAAAATAACGCGGTTTTCATCGCTGCCAAAGCCTATGCTGTTATCGCTTACATCATTGGCTACTATGGCATCTAGGTTTTTGCGTAGTAGTTTGTCTTGGGCATAGTCTTCTACCTGCTGGGTTTCAGCAGCAAAACCTACACAAAACGGTCTGGGGTTATTCTTATCTGTAGTGGCTTTAGCCATGTTAGCTAAAATATCGGGATTTTTAACTAGCTTTAAAACTAGCTCATCTTGGTTGGCCTGTTTTTTTATCTTTTGATCAGCAGGGGTGGCTGCTCGGTAATCTGCAACGGCAGCACAGGCAATGAATATATCAGTTGTGCTGCGTCTGCTTTCACAAGCTTCTAACATTTGTTTAGCTGTGGTGACTTGTGTGCCATTCACTCCAGCAGGAATAGCTAGGTTCACTGGTCCTGAAATAAGTTGCACTTCTGCACCTAGCTCAGCGGCTGCGGCTGCGAGGGCATAACCCATTTTTCCAGAGCTATGATTAGACAAATAACGTACAGGGTCTAAGGGTTCTTGGGTGGGGCCAGCAGTTATTGTAAAACGTAAACCGGCAGCGGGTTGGCTGACTTCACCTTTTTGAAAAAAATCTTCTACCCAGTTAAAAAGCTCCTCTGGCTCAGGTAAGCGTCCTGCACCAACATCACCACAGGCCTGTTCACCTTCTGCGGGTGGAATAAGGGTGTAGCCTAGCTGGGTTAATAGTTGAGTATTACGCTGAGTAGCTGGGTGCTGCCACATGGCTTGATTCATGGCTGGCGCAAGATGAATGGGTGCAGAGGTTGCAAGGCAAAGGGTGGTTAACAAATCACCTGCTTGCCCACTAGCTAAGCGAGCCATTAAATCGGCTGTGGTGGGCGCAACAATAATTAAATCTGCCCAGCGAGCTAATTCAATATGCCCCATACCCGCTTCAGCTTCAGGGTCTAGTAAGCCAGTGTGTACAGGGTTACCCGTGAGTGCTTGAAAGGTAAGTGGTTGCACAAAAGCCTGGGCACCGGGTGTCATAACTACGCGTACCTGAGCCCCTGCTTTAACCAGTAAACGTGCCAAAAAAGCACTTTTATAAGCAGCGATACCACCACTAACGCCCAGTAGCAGGCGTTTGTTATTAAGTCCTGTCATGGATCAATTAACCCTAGAAGAGAAGGAGGCTAACCTTATCATGTTTAGCATTTGACTTAAAAATTAGCAGGGAGCTTAGACTATGGGAATTAATGACTGGCCAGCCGATGAACGCCCTAGAGAAAAGCTATTAGCTAAAGGGGCTGGTTTCTTAACCGATGCTGAGCTACTAGCCATTTTTATAAATACTGGAGTTAAAGGAAAGAGTGCTGTAGATCTGGCACGCGAGTTATTAGATAGCTTTGGTGGTTTACGGCCTTTGTTGCTGGCCAATAAAAAAGAATTTTGTGCCCATTTGGGTTTGGGCCCTGCTAAATTTGCTTTAATGCAGGCTATATTAGAAATGTCGCATCGCTATTTAGAAGCTGAGCTAATGCGAGGTGAAGGTTTAACTAGCCCAGAAGCGGCAGGGCGCTATTTAAAATTACAGCTGCGTGACCTGCCCCATGAAGTATTTGCCTTGCTGCTCTTAGACAACCAGCATCGAGTAGTCCATTTTGAAGTTTTGTTTCGTGGAACTTTAGATGGTGCCTCAGTTTATCCGCGAGAAGTTGTTAAGTTAGTCTTGGCACATAACGCTGCAGCAGTCATAATGGCGCATAATCACCCATCGGGTATTGCTGAACCTAGCAATGCTGATGAACTGATTACAAAAAGATTGAAAGAAGCTTTAGCCTGTATAGATGTGAGAGTTTTAGATCATCTTATCATTGGTGATGGAGAACCAGTGTCTTTTGCTGCCAGAGGTCTGCTATAATACGCCAGCGTTTTAACCTGGATGGTTTGTCGGCTTGCCTGCGGGCTGCCCTTCTGGTATAAAGGCGCCTTTCATTTTTTCCAACACCTGCGCCCTTAGATTGACTGGAGGCATATAATGTCCATGGTTTGCCAAGTTACCGGTAAAAAACCGCTAACTGGGAACAATGTTTCCCACTCGCAGCGTAAAACGCGTCGTCGTTTCCTGCCAAATTTGCACACTCACCGTTTTTGGGTTGAGTCAGAGAAGCGTTTTGTTAAGCTACGTGTATCCAGCAAGGGTATTCGTACGATTGACAAACAGGGTATCGAGCAAGTTTTGGCCGATATCGCTAAGCGCGGCGAAAAAGTTTAAGTTCTGCTTAAACAATTACTGGAGCAATAAACATGCGTGAGAAAATCAAAATGGTTTCAAGTGCCGGTACTGGTCACTTTTACACCACTATGAAAAACAAGCGTAACACCCCAGAAAAACTAGAACGTAATAAGTACGATCCAGTTGTTCGTAAGGTTGTTACTTACAAGGAAGCTAAAATCAAGTAATTGATTCGCTTAACTTGTTGAAAAACCCGGTCTGCGCAGGTGGCCCGGGTTTTTTTATGTTTTTTTAAATACTAACTAGGAGGCTGATATGCCAGAGTTGCCCGAAGTTGAAACAACCCGTAAAGGCATTAACCCTTGGTTAGAAGGCCGAACGATTGAAAAGCTAGACGTTCGTCAGCCTAAGCTACGCTGGCCTATTCCCGATGATCTACCTAAGCGTTTAGTGGGTATGAAGCTAGCACCTTTAGAGAGACGGGCTAAATATTTAATCTTGCCTTTAGTTGAACCTGCGCCTGAACAAAAAGCACTCGATGCAGGCTGGGGTATGCTTTGGCATTTAGGCATGTCGGGTAGCTTAAGGTTAGTCACACCCGATGAGCCCTGGAAAAAACATGATCATGTTGAGTTACAGGTAGGGGCCTTGCCTAAGGATAAAGAAGAGCCACTGAGGCTGCGCTACCATGATCCACGACGTTTTGGAGCCTTGCTGGCCTATCAAGGCAAAGCTGAAGAACATCAATTATTAAAAAAATTAGGTCCAGAACCTTTAAGTGATGCCTTTACTGCACAAGCACTTTATCAGCGTTCCAGAAACCGTAAGCTAGCCATTAAAGTATTTATTATGGATAACGCTCAAGTGGTAGGTGTGGGTAATATTTATGCCACAGAAGCACTTTTTAGGGCGGGTATAGATCCACGCCGAGCTGCTGGAAGTGTCAGCCTTAAACGTTATCAAGCCTTGGTTGAAATTATTCGTGAAGTATTAGCTGCCGCCATAGAACAGGGTGGCACTACACTGCGGGACTTTGTTGGTGGCGATGGTCAACCAGGCTATTTCGCTCAAGAATTAAATGTGTATGGCAGAGCAGGTAAGCCTTGTCGGGTATGCGGAACAGTTTTACAGGAAGTAAAGCTAGGGCAAAGATCCAGTGTTTGGTGTAAAACCTGCCAAGCTTAATGCCGATTTGATTTTGCATCTGGTAAGATGCTTCTCCTTAATTTGAATTTATTTAACTGAAGGTTAGTCATTATGGGTTACGAAGCATTTAAGCACCTGCACATGCTTACAATTACTATTAGTGTGGTATTTTTTGTTATTCGAGGTGCTTCCGCTTTAATGGGTGCTAGCTGGATACGCAATAAATGGGTGCGTATTTTGGCGCATGGTAACGATACTGTTTTACTGATTGCCGCTTTAGCGCTTTGCTACCACCTAGGTCAGTGGCCTTTTTATAACTCGGCTTGGATAACCGCTAAGGTAGTGGGTTTATTGGCTTACATTGCTTTTGGCACCATTGCTATTAAGCGTGGCAAACTTTGGGCCTATGCTGCAGCTTTATTAAGCGTTGCTTATATCGTTTGGGTAGCCATTAATAAAGTCCCCTTTCCAGCTTTCTAAATTATTTTTCTAATAACAATAAAGGTTAATTATGAATATTGAGTACCGTTGGACTGAGTCCCAGTTTATTCGCCTAGCACTCTACGACTTCGAGCTAGGTCCGCGTAGTGGTCGTGGAAAAGCCACTATGTGGTTGGTTATTTTTACTTTAATTGGCTTGCTGGCGATTAATATAGCGCATCGAGGTTTTACCTACTCAGTGTGGGACTTAGTGCTAATTGCTGCAGGGCTTTGCTGGTACACCCTGCGTGGTACTTTGATGAAACGCATGTTTAAGCGCGCCTTTAAGCGCTCAGGTATGGATGGCGTAAACCTTAAATACAGCCTAGATGAAGAACAACTAAAAATTCAAGTGGCTGCTAAGCCAGAGCATACCCTTGAATGGAAGCAAATTAAGCGGGTTATTCGCACTCAAGAGGGCTTCCTTGTTTATCCTGGCCCTAGGTGGTTGCCTGCAGCACGTATAGAAGATGGAAGAACCACAGAAGAACTAGCTGCATTTTTACAGCGTAAAGTGGTTGATTATCGAGATAAAAGTCAGCACAAGCTTAAGCTAAAAGATTAAATAAAAAGGCATGCGAAATGAGCAATGAACAGCGTTTTAATACCACTCACCAGTGGGCAAAAAGAATTAATGAAACTCAAGTGAGTGTAGGTATTAGTCAACATGCTGAAGATGCCTTAGGTGATATTGTTTATGTAGAGCTTCCTGAATTGGGCAAAGAGGTTGTAGCTGGCGAAGTGCTAGCAGGTATAGAGTCGGTTAAAACTGCGTCTGACATTCAGTCACCGGTCAGCGGTAAGCTAATAGCCTGCAATACAGATTTAGAAGACACACCTGAAGTATTAAATGAAGCGCCCCTTCTAACCTGGATTTTTGTTCTTGAAGCCGATGCTGATCAGTTAGACAAAGAATGGCAAACTTTATTAGATACGGCAGCTTATGAAGTCTTGTTAGCTAGTCTGTAATTATTCAAAAGGTAGAATTAAATGCAGTGGGACTTAGCCCAGCCTTTTACCACACGGTTCGTTGTAGCGGCTGAAGCCATAGATCACTATAGGCATGTTAATAATGCAGAATACCTACGCTACATTGAAGAAGTTAGTTGGCAGCATTCTAACCAGCTAGGTTTAACTATGGATGACTATGAACGCTTAGATAGAGCCTTAGTGGTTATTCGCCATGAAATTGACTACCTAGCTCCAGCCTTTGAGGGTGAAGAGTTAGAAATGGCAACCTGGATCGTTGAATATGACCAACGTTTTAGGGTAGCAAGACGTTTTCAATTAATTCGAGTCAGCGACCAAAAAACCTTAATGCGTGGTTACACCTACTTTGCCTGTGTTGCTTTAAGTAATGGCCGGTTGCGCCGTTTACCAGAAGAGTTTAACACTCATTACTTACCAGCTTTAGTAACAGAAAACTTAACTCAGGCTAGTCAAAAGTGAAGGTTTATCTTTACCTTAACCCCTTACAGCTAGATGTATTGCGTCATGCACGTTTACATCTAAGCGAAGTAACAGATTTATTAGATCCTTATCAAAATAATGCCCGAACTATAAAGCGCCAAGCCATAAGGGTGAGTGAAGCAGACTTTCAAAAAGAATTACAGCGTCAATTTAAAGCTTTACCATCTCAGTTAAAAGGCTTGATGACTTGGGAAATGTTTCAAACCGAAGCCCAAAAAAAGCGTCCTAAAATAGAACAGCAGATGAAAAAAAGACGCCAAGGTAAGCCTGCTGTTTTACCTAACCCTGAGGCTTATCAAGCCTTGGCCATGGCACGTTTTTTTACTCGACCAGACAATCCCTTGTTGTGGGATAGGTGGGCAGATCAACACCGTGGTTTAGTTTTAGAGTTAGACACCAGCTACCCAGGCTTTAATAGCAAAAAACAGGTTTTAAGGCCTGTTGTTTATGGTCAAGCCCGACCGCAAGCTGATCACCCCATGAAGCCATTTCCAGCTTTATTTCATCGCCCTGTTGAGTATGCGCAGGAAGAAGAGGTTAGGCTGGTTCGCCCACTTGAAGAAGCAAAAAGTAGCAAACCCCTCACCAATGGTAAGCTAGTGCACTTTTATAGCTTCCCTGCCAAGGCTTTGTTGTCAGTAACCCTGGGAGTCAATGCAAGCGAAGAAACCCGTGAGCAGGTCAGTAAAATTTTAAGCTACGATGTTAAATACAAGCCAGGTCGCCCCTTAAGAGAAACCCTGCTTGATCCAGACACCTTTAAGTTACATATCCGTGGAACGCTTTAACTTCTACTCTGTAAAGGAAAGCCCCAAGCTAAAGGAATCGCAGGCAAAGACATTAATAATAAAAACCACAAGCTAAGAGACGCTTGCCCAAACCAGTCTGCCACTAAACCACCTGCTAAGGGCAAGAAGAAAGATAGGCTATAAGAAACCGTAAAAGCGCCTGCTGCTAACTTACCTGCTTCATGCCCCGATCTTAACTGTGGCGGTAAAGCCACCAATAAAATCAGTAAAATGCCTGCCCAAAAACTAAGCATAAAACCGAACATTAAACTTAGCCAACCACTAAATAACAACATACCTAACATACCGGCAATGGTTAAAATTAAGCTAATTTTAATGGGTAGTATTCGTGCTATCCAACGCCTAGCCATAAACAGCATTAATACTGAAGCAAACATTTGTGAAATATTAAACCAAAAGAAAGCGGCTTCTAATAAATGGCTTTCACCCCTTGCTTCTAAAAAACTACTTAAATAAGCATTGCCACCAAAAAATAGCGAGGCACTGACAGCCAATAAAAAGCCCATACGCCAAAGCAAAGGGTCTGACCAATTCGGTATCCAGCTTTTATTAGGTGCATTGCCGCTAGTGGTTAATGTGTTTTGCTTAGGTAAAAATAAAAGCGCAACCACTAGCAAGGCAGGTAAAGACCAAAGTAACAGCACTGCTTGCCAGCTATTGTTTAATAGAGGCATTAAAATAGGCAGGGTTAAACCTGCGCCTATAAATTCGCCCATTAGCATACCATTCATGTAAACCGCGCTACCTAGGGCAAGCTGAGCGGGTTCTAGCCAACGGGTTAGTAAGGCAGGTAAGGCGGGCTGCATAACAGCTATGCCTAAGCCCATTAAAATACTGAATATAAGTAGCAAAGAAAGTTGGTCGGTCATGCCTCTTGCAGCAGAAGCAATGCCTACCACCGCTAAAGCAATGGCTAAAGCATTACGAGAGCCTAGCCGCATAATAACCAGCGAACCTAAAATAGCACCAACAGCGAGCATAAACACTGGCAGCGTTGTTAAGCTGCCTAGTAAAGCTTGCGGAAGGCTAAGATCATCGTTAATGGCCGCTGTTAAAGGCGCAACAACTAAAATGGGCAGTCTAAGGTAAAGCCCTGCTAGCCATAAAATAACAAAAGCCAGCAGAGGTGGCTGGCTTGTGCTTCTTGCTTGAAGAATCATAATGCTTGAAAAGTCATAAACGAACCGGAATGCCTTGGTCAGCCATAAACTGTTTGGCTTCAGG
>NZ_JMLW01000009.1 GCF_000686905.1 Marinospirillum insulare DSM 21763 | reverse complement strand
ACAACACCCCAAATAGGCTCAATAAAGCGTTTTTTTGAGCGTTGTTTGATCCTTTCTTCGGTAAATTCGTGAGCCTGTTTAGGCCGATATCCACGTTTGCCTGTATTACGTTTAAGCTCTCGACTAATGGTTGATTTGTGAACACCAAGCGTTTTAGCGATCTCAGTTTGGGTTAAATTGTTATCAAGCAGGGCAGATATTTGGTATCGTTGCTCTCTGGTGAGCTGTGTGTAGTGTCTCATGTTTGCTTCTCATTCTTGGTCGATTGAAAAGCATAAGATGCTACAGCAGCTTGCCATCCAATCCTAGTTTAATGAGTTGCACTTGAGAGTTGAATCCAGGAATTAAAAGACCTTATAGTAAGATACTAAGAAAATATAATATTGAAAACTTTGAAGACTATGTTTTTCAATATCAAGATTTTTTTTGTAATGATATAGTTAAAGAACCAGGGTTAACTTTTGAATACTATGATTTAAAAAGATGCTTCCCTAATGCTAAGTTTGTAATAATTGTTAGAGAACCAAAAGATAATATTCGAAGTATTTTAGATCGTTTAAAAATCCCTGGCAATCTTGAAAACCTAATTGTTAATGATTGGCCCGAGCTAAAAAAATCACCCGCTTGGCAAATTAACTTAGATTCTTGTTGGCTAGATTACTGTTCTAAATCCTATATTGATTCTCTAGCTTATCGCTGGAAACTATCCTCTGATACTTATTTAAAAAACAAAAATGATTTTATATTATTTAAATACGAGGACTTTTTAGCTAACAAAAAAGATTCTATAGAAAAACTGTCTTATAAGCTATCGTTACCAGTAAAAAACGACATTACAAGTTATGTTGATAAGCAATACCAACCTAAAGGCAACAAAATAAATAATTACAAAAAATTTTATGGTGATAACTTAAAATATATAGAAGAACATTGTATTGAAAATTCAAAAAAACTAGGGTACTAATAGAATATAAGGCTGTAGTAAATATGAGTATCTCGAAAAAATTAATCAATCCTGATAGCTTAACAAAAACATTAAAAAACATTGTAGCATTCTCAAAAAAGCATGATAAAAACATTTTTATAAAACGTGCAGAGTATTTAGAAAAAAACACACTAACTACCAGCTTTATTTTAAATAATCATTTAACTAAACAAGCCAGCAGGTTTTCTGAAAACATACCTGTACCTGTTAATAAGGGTAATCCAAAACCTTTAATCTTGTTTAACGCTCTAAAATCCACCACTGACCCTTCTTCTGACCTGCTAACCTACAAAGGCATCAACCTGGGTTCTGCCATTAATATGAAGCTGTCTGTTCAATTGGCTTCTTTGCTAAAAGATAAAGATTTATGAGTATTTCTACTAACCAGCCTAAAGCGATTCTTTTACCTTCTATCCAGCGTACCAGTACCGATTTAATGGACCTACTCCATTACTATACCGAGCCGGTTACTTTGCTTGTACCTGCTACTTTTTTTGATGCTGCTTCTGCCAATAAGCTGGTTACCGACTTAGTTTCGGTTAAGCCTTTGCAGTCTAAGGTTACCGATAGATCGGCGCTGTTAAGTGAATATGAAAAGAAGGTTAAACAGTTAGACTTTAGCGGTGAAGTTACTGAGCCTTACCAAAAAGAAGTTAAAGCGCTGTTAGAAAGAAGCCTGCCTGTTAGCTTAGAGCTAATTGATGCTTTAGAAGAGGCCCAAGAAGACTATCAGTTAATTGGTTTTTTCACTTCTAACGAGGCTTTCCCGCGTGAACGTATTATGCGTGATTGGTCTAGTCAGCAAGGTGTTCCGACCCTGCACATTAACCATGGGCTTATTTTAAGCGAGCCGGGTGGTGCTTATTGGGATTTTGCTACCGATGTAATGACTACCGCCTGCCCTAACGAAGTCGATTCTTTACAACATGCTTTTAATAAGTTGCCTAACCCACCCAAATTAGAAATTACGGGTATGCCTTCTTGGGACAAGTACGCACTGTTAACTGGTGAAGCGCAAATTGCTAACTTCCGTGCTCACTTGGGTTTAACTATAAATCAGCAACTGGTTACTTTTTTTCCTACCTTTCGTAATACTAGTTTAATACATGACCCAAAACTACCAGACCCTCACCTTAAAGGCATTCAAAATTTTATAGCATTAGCTGCTAAATTAATAAAAAGCTTGCCTGAAACGGTATTTATTATTAAAGACCGACCTGGCAACCAGCAGTTTATGGATGATTTTGTGGCTCTTGAAGCGTCTAAACAAGGCTTAACCTCTAAACAGCTACGCTATGTGTTTGATCATGCGGAACCCTATGTTGCTTCCTCTACTTTAGTCCTTTCTCCTAAGTCAACTATTTCTAGCGAGGCAATTCTTTGTGAAGTGCCTTATATTCATATTTTTGAAGAACTTTGGGAGCCTTTTGCTTATGGCCCTGAAGCTCAGGTAGCGCATACACATACTAGTGAAGCAGTAGAGTTTGTTCATAAGCTATTAACCCAACCAAATGAATTAGAAGCTATAAGAGAAGCACAAAGATCCTCTAACCAATTAACAGGCCCAGGCAGAGATTTTTGTTCTTCGCTTAGGGTGGCTAGGGTTATGGCGGAGTTAATCGGTGAAGCACACATTGTTGAGCAAATAGATGCTGACTTGCAGGCTTGGGCAGAGTTTTTAGCTGCTAACCCCACTTTAAGTACTGATGATTTGTTAAACAATGCGAATAACCCCTTACGCTTTCATTGGCGCAATGTGCAGAAATTGCTAACGTTTGATGAGCGTTTTTCTGAAGAAGATGTTTATAGCACTTGGTTAAAGCATAAAGAAGCCTTGCCAGTCGATGAGCAGTTAATGACTGAGCGCATGCAAACTATGTGGCATTCACAGCCAAGCTTTCACCTTATTTATATTGTTGATGCATCATTATTTGGTGCTTTAGCAAATTCGTTAGTCAGTTTAGATAACCAAGCTTATCAACACTATGGTATTAGCATTATTAGCTCGGCCGCCTGCCCAGACGAGTCATTATTAACCCTAAGCAACTTACAGTGGATAGTGGCTGAACAACCTTTTGATAAGCTTAATACTGTTATTAACGAGGTAGAGAGCGACTGGGTAATCTTGTTGCAACCGGGTGATCAGCTACTACCCGATGCACTGTTTAACTTTGCTGACTATGCCAACTTTAAACCCGATTGGCTGGCAATTTATGCCGATGAAGACCACCACGATAGCCCAAACTTTAAACCAGATTTTAATCATGAACTGCTGCTTTCTACTAATTACATTGGACAATGTGTTGCCTTAAGGCGTGATGCCATTCTTGGTTTAGAAGGTTTGTCTAGCCTTGCCTATGTACAAAATGAAGATTTTTTACTTCGTCTAACTGAACGCATGAACTCATCAACCATTGGGCATATCCCTATGATTGCTAATCATCGCGGTTCAGTGCTAGATGAAACGTTAAAATCAGAAATCGTTGAAATGACTGGTAGTTTAATACGTCAAGAACACTTGCAACGTTGTGGGCATAAGGATATAGAGGTTTTGCCTGGTTTAAAACCTGTCACTTGGCAGGTTAAGTACCCCTTAACTAACCAACCTAGCGTTGTGCTATTGCTGCCTATACTTGAATGGCATGAAGCCGTAACAGACTGTATTCAATCTATTTTACAAACCACTAGCTACCCTAATTGGAAGCTTTGCCTAGGCGCACCCAAAGAGTTAATTAACTCACTTCCAAAAGAACTGGTTAACTCTGAGCTGATTGAAACCATTGAGTTAGGTTCAACAAACTCTAAAGTAGCTGCCTACACTCAACTAGCAGCCACTCAACCTAATGCAGATTTTTATTGCTTGTTAGAAAGTGATATTCACTGTGTACAATTGGATTGGCTAGAGCGTTTAGTTATGCATGGGCAAAGACCTAAAGTTGCTTTGGTAGCGCCTAGGTTAGTAAGGCCCAGCGGGCGTATTTTTAGTGCCGGGCAAGTGTTAGGTATGAATGGTGATGTGGATGATCTTTTTCAAAACTTTCACCTTGAGCAAGATTTAAACAACCAACCACGTGCTTGGTGCGATCAAAACTTTAGTGCACTTAATGCTAGCTGTGTACTTATTAGTCGTAAAAACTTTGAAACGTTTGGCCTAAATACTAATTACCCTAACTGTTTTTACCTTGCTGATCTTGGGCTACGTATGCAACTAAAAGGACTAAATTTGCATTGGACACCCTATGCAAATGTTGCTTGCCAAGGTTTGATAAAACAACAAAAAGATGAGCTAAAACACAAAGAGTTACCTAGCCTTTATAAAGATTGGTTTGATGTGTTAACCCATGACCCAGCACATAACCTAAATTTAGAATTACGGAATAGTGGTCATTTACCACAAATCTCACTTGTTACTACTTGGCACCCAGCTTTCCGCCAACAACTTAGAGTTTTGCTTGTGCCCCTTCATATAGACAGCAATTGCACTAAGTTAATTGGCACACTTGGGTACTTTTTAAAAGAAATTGAAGAAAATGGAAAAGTTCGCATCAGCAGTAGTACTATCGAACTGCTAGCCAAAGACTATGAGTTGCCTAACTTAATAGAACTAGCCCGTGCCGATGCAGACCTAGTTATATTTTTTGGTGAAGAGGTAGGCTTTAGCAAAGGCTTAGCTAAACAACTGAAAAGCTTAACTGAATGTAAAGTTGCCGTTTATACAGAGCATACTTTAGCCAACACAAGTTGGGCTGACTATACAGACGCTATTGATATACACTTTAGCGCAGACTCGAAGACTAAAGGCGCTGTGTATATTCCTAAAGTCGATAAAAAGTTACAAAAACAAGCTATTACCAATATTACTAAGCGGTTAGAACAAGCAATATTGGGGTAGAGTAAAACATTTTATAAGGTTAAAAATTTTAAAATGAAGAAAGTTTACGTTGGTATGAGCGCAGACTTGGTCCACCCAGGTCACTTAAATATTTTACAGGAAGCCGCTAAGCACGGCGAAGTGATGGTTGGTTTGCTCACAGATGCTGCCATTGCTAGCTACAAGCGCATTCCCTACATGGAGTTCAGCCAACGTAAAATTGTGATTGAAAACATTAAGGGTGTTAGCCAAGTAGTACCACAAGAAACCCTTGATTACGTGCCTAACTTGCGTAAATACCAACCCGACTTTGTTGTTCATGGTGATGATTGGAAAGAAGGTGTTCAAAGCCAAACTCGTGCTAAGGTCATAGATGCTTTAGCAGAATGGGGCGGGCAGTTAATCGAGGTGCCTTACACAAAAGGCATTTCTTCTACCCAGCTGAATAAAGCCTTAAAAGAAATCGGTACTACCCCTGAAATTCGCTTAAAATCTTTGCGGCGTATGCTACAGGTTAAACCTTTGTTACGTTTTTTAGATATTCACAATGCACTAAGCGGTTTAATCATCGAACATGCTGCGATTGACACCCCCCAAGGGCAGCGTCAATTTGATGGTATGTGGGGCAGTTCTTTAACTGATTCCACAGCCAAAGGTAAGCCCGACATTGAAGCTGTAGATGTGTCTGCACGTATGACTACTTTAAATGAAGTGCTTGAAGTTACCACTAAGCCGATTATTTATGATGCTGATACCGGTGGCCAAACAGAACACTTTAAATTCACAGTAAAAACCCTAGAACGCTTGGGTGTTTCTGCGGTAATTATTGAAGACAAAACTGGCTTAAAGAAAAACTCTTTATTTGGTAACGATGTGCCTCAAACCCAAGACAGCATTGAAGGTTTTTGTGAAAAAATTAAAGCCGGTAAAAAAGCCCAATGCACTGATGATTTTATGATTATTGCACGCATTGAAAGCTTGATTTTAGGTAAAGGCCAAAACGATGCCTTTGAAAGAGCCCAAGCTTACCTAGCTGCTGGTGCTGACGGGATTATGATTCACAGCCGTGAAAAAACACCCGATGAAATTTTTGAATTTTGTGATCGTTACGCTACTTTGCCAAACCGTAAGCCTTTAGTGGTTGTACCTTCAAGCTACAACACTGTCACTGAACAAGAATTACAAGACCGTGGCGTAAATATTGTTATTTATGCCAACCAGTTATTACGTAGTGCTTACCCAGCCATGATGGATACTGCTAAATCTATACTGACTAACCAACGCTCAGCAGAATGTGATGCACGTATGCTATCCATTAAAGACATTCTTGAACTGATTCCAGGCACTAAATAATGCAGGTATTAAAACAATGATAGACCCTAAGCAGTTTGTAGACTGCCTAGCTGAGCAAGGCATGGATTATTATGCCGGTGTGCCCGATTCTTTATTAGCTGATTTTTGTGCTTATGTTGATGACCTAGGTGTTGCTGGTAAGCACACCATTACCGCCAATGAAGGTAATGCAGTGGGTATGGCAACTGGCTACCACATGGCAACTGGCAAAGCTGCCGTGGTGTACCTACAAAACTCTGGGTTAGGCAATGTTATTAACCCACTTACTTCCATAGCTGACAAAGAAGTTTACAGCATTCCTATGCTACTAATTGTGGGTTGGCGTGGTGAGCCTGATGTTAAAGATGAACCCCAGCATATTAAGCAAGGGCGTATTACCGCTGAGCAGTTAGAGCTATTAGAGATTCCTTACCAAGTGGTTGATAAAGACTCCAATGCTACTGACTTGGCAAGTTGGGCTAAGCAACAACTCGATACCACCCAAGCGCCTGTTGCTTTGTTGGTCAAAAAAGGTGCTTTTGCCAGTTATAAAAGCCAACGCAAACCTTCCATGCAATCGAGTCTTAAGCGTGAAGAAGCTTTAAATGCTTTACTGCCTTTAATGGGTGATGCTTGCGTGGTTTCTACCACGGGCAAAACCTCACGCGAAGTATTTGAATTAAGAGCGCAAAGAAAAGAACAACAAAGGGATTTTATAGCCGTGGGTGGAATGGGGCATACTCTATCCATCGCTTTAGGTGTTGCCATGGGCAAGCCTAATAAACAAGTGGTCTGTTTAGACGGTGATGGTTCACTATTGATGCACTTGGGCGCTTTACCCATAGTAGGCAGTATTGCACCGGCTAACCTAGTGCATGTTTTGTTAAACAATGCTGCTCATGAATCGGTTGGGGGTCAACCCACTGCCGCTGACACCACCGATTTTAAAGCCATTGCCCTAGCCAGTGGTTATACCGCTTATGCAGTCGCTTCTAACTTAGAAGAATTAACCCAATGCTGGCAAGAGCTAGTTAAACAAAAAGGCCCAGTATTGCTTGAAGTACGTATTACAACCGGGTCACGTGATGACCTTGGTAGACCCACAAGCACACCTATTGAAAATAAACACGCCTTTATGGATTGGGTTGCAAAATGAATGAAACCTTTAACCAATGGCAGTTCTATAACCCTGTAAAGACTTTTGCTGGGCGTGGAAGCCGTGTTCAATTGGTTGACCAGCTTAAAGATAAAAAGCTTTTAATTGTTACCTCCCTGCGTGGTAAAGCACAGTTTTTAGAGGACACAATTTTAGCTAAGGTGGCTGAAAACAATAGAGTTACTTGGCTAGACACAGTTAAAGAAAACCCTGGATTAACAGACCTTCAAGCAGATATTAACCAGCTTGAATCGCTACAAGTTGACGTTATTGTTGCTTTTGGTGGTGGTAGTGCCATGGATGCTGCCAAGGTTTTACGCCTAGGGTTAGCTGTTGAAGGTAAAAATACATTAGCAGAATTGCTAGCAAACCCAGACCTGCACCCAGACGCTAAACAACTACCCCTTTATGCCTTACCAACCACGGCTGGCACCGGCAGTGAAGTAACACCTTTTGCTACAGTTTGGCACCATGAAATTCACAAGAAGTTATCTTTGGGTGGCGATAACGTCTTCCCAAGCGTTGCCATTATTGATGCTGAATTAACCGATAGCCTGCCACTTAGTGTAACGCTATCAACGGGGTTAGATACCATTAACCAAGCCGCTGAATCTGTTTGGAATAAAAATGCTAATAGTTTAACTTTGGGTTATGCAACCCGTTCATTACAGTTAGGGCTAAACGCCTTACCTATTTTAGTTGCTGGTAAAGGCGGCAAACTAGAACGTGACCAAATGGCTGAAGCCAGCTTATTAGCGGGATTAGCCATTAGCCACACCCGTACAGCTTTATGCCACTCTATCTCTTATCCACTAACAGCACATTTTGGTGTGCCGCACGGTTTGGCTTGTGCCTTCACCATGCCGGAAGTGTGTAAACTTAACCTAATAGCTAACGATGGGCGGTTTACAGAACTAGCCCAAGCCCTCACGAGAAAAGCAGAACCAGAAGCCCTCTATGATATGTTTTTAGAGCTAAATACAAAACTAGCAGTTGCTGAAAAGGTTAAAAGCTATATTCCTAACTTAGAGAGTTTGCTGGCACTAGAAGGTGAGATGTATGATCCATGTAGAGCTGGTAATAACCTAGTAAAACCAAAAGCTAGCGATATAACTAAAATACTAAATAACGCATAATTAATTATTAAAGGATTTCAATGAATAAAGTTTTAATCTCTGGTCTTTGGTACTCAGGATCTAGTGCAGTATGTGATTTACTAAGGCAGCATAGCAAAGTTCAAATGATGCCTGACAACACTACTGAAGGGCTTCCAGAGTTTCATGCATACAGTTTAGGGTGGGTAGATGAAATTATTAAAGCTATTGACACCAGCCCACAAAAAAAACTTGACACTCTAAAAGAAAACCTAATAAGAAGCACTGTAATTAACTCATTTAGTAATACTGATATGCTCCCAGAAATATTTCAAGAGCAAATCAAATATATTGGTGTGGACCTATTACAAAAAACAAGTTATTTGTTTGATGTAAACAACAAATCAAAAAACAAAAGCGAACTATTTTCAGATCATTTTAGAAATTACATAGATTCAATTTCTAAAATACATAACAATAAAGAAAAAACACACCTAGTTTTTGATCAAGCAATAGCTAATTATTCTGATAAAGAAACATGGCAAAAATTATTTACAAAATCAAAACTTATAATTGTTGAAAGAAATATTTTAGACCAAATAGCAGACTGCCAAAAGCACTCTACATTTTTCTGGATAGTAAAAGGCTTCACCTCGGCTAAAGATTTTGTTATTGACCAAGAAAAACAACGGAAACAACTTTATGAAAAGTATAAAGGTGATAAAAATGTTTTCTTTTTACGCTTCGAAGACCTTATAAAAAACTATCAAGATACAAAACTGAAAATACTTAATTTTCTTGATCTTGATGCAAACAACTTAACATTAGAAGGCAAACACCTTGATCCTAGTAAGTCTTTAAAAAATATAGGAAAGTATAAAGATTTTCTTACAGAAGCTGAAATAGATTCAGCTAGGTCAGCTTTAGTTGATTGCCAATATTGTTATGACCTAGAGGAAAGTAAAGTTTCAAGTGAAATGGATAGGTTAAAAATGATGCGCAGCCTACTGAAAAAACAGTAGTACATTAACCATTAGTTACTTGGGTTTTAAAATGCTTCCTCTCATCGGACGTTCACACGCTCTTTTCTCTGAGGATTTAGCTACAAACAGTAAAAAACTGTCTAAAGTAGTCTCCTCTTCACGCTTTTTGGTTTTAGGTGGTGCAGGTTCTATCGGCCAGGCGGTGGTTAAAGAAATCTTCAAGCGCCACCCTAAAAAGCTGCATGTGGTTGATATCAGTGAAAACAACCTAGTGGAGTTGGTTAGGGATATTCGGAGCTCTTTTGGCTATATCGAGGGTGACTTTCAAACCTTTGCTTTAGATATTGGCTCGCTTGAATACGATGCTTTTTTTAAAGCCGATGGGCAGTTCGACTATGTTCTTAACCTGTCTGCACTTAAGCATGTTCGCAGTGAAAAAGACCCTTACACCCTAATGCGCATGATTGATGTTAACGTCTTTAACACTGATAAAACGTTGCAACAATGCATAGCTAAAGGTGTTAAAAAGTACTTTTGTGTTTCTACCGACAAGGCGGCTAACCCTGTCAATATGATGGGTGCGTCTAAGCGTATTATGGAAATGTTTTTAATGCGCCGTAGTTTAGATATTGAAATTTCTACTGCTCGCTTTGCTAACGTGGCTTTTTCAGATGGTTCTTTACTGCATGGTTTTAATCAGCGTTTAGAAAAACGTCAGCCCATCGTTGCGCCCAATGATATTAAACGCTACTTTGTTACCCCTCAAGAATCTGGCGAACTCTGCCTTATGTCGTGTATTTTTGGTGAAAATCGGGATATTTTCTTTCCTAAATTAAGCGAAAACCTGCACCTAATATCCTTTGCTGATATCGCTGTTAAATACCTGGAACAAAAAGGCTACGAGCCTGTGCTATGCGCCACGGAAGATGAAGCACGCAAGCTAGCCAAAACACTGCCCGAACAAGGTCAGTGGCCTTGCTTATTTACAGGCAGCGACACCACCGGCGAAAAAGACTTTGAAGAGTTTTACACTGCCGCTGAAACCTTGGATATGCAACGCTTTAGCAACTTAGGCATTATCAAAAATCAACCAGAATTTGACCCAGAGCTATTGCAGATGTTTGAAGCCAGCATACAAACCATGAAAACTAATTTAGCTTGGGAAAAAGACGATTTAGTTAAACTCTTCTTTAAAATGCTGCCAGATTTTGGGCATAAAGAAACCGGTAAATACCTAGATGGTAAGATGTAAAGAATGAATAAGATGCCCACTCAGCTAGTGAAATTTGTTAGAGACCTTTACGCTACCCAAGAATTTATTCCACTTCACGCCCCAACCTTTGCTGGTAACGAACAAGCCTACCTAGCCGAAACCATTACCAGTACTTTTGTGTCTAGCGTGGGTAAATTTGTTGATGAATTCGAGCAAAAAATTCAAATCTTTACCCAAGCTAACCGTGCCATAGCAACCGTGAATGGCACCGCTGCGCTGCATACCGCATTGCATTTAGCCGATGTAAAAGCTGGTGATTTAGTCATAACCCAAGCACTGACTTTTGTTGCCACCTGCAACGCCATTCATCACCTAGGCGCTAAACCCATTTTTATAGATATAGCGCCAGACTCTTTTGGTTTATGCCCCCAAGCCACTGCAAGCTGGTTAGCAGTCCATGCCATGCTAGACACAGATGGAAACTGCCGACATAAACCCACAGGAGCAGCCATTAAAGCCATCTTGCCCATGCACACCTTTGGTCATCCAGTGCAGTTAGATGAATTGCTTACCCTTTGCCAAGAATGGAATTTAACTCTAATTGAAGATGCCGCAGAAAGCCTTGGCTCTTTTTATAAAGGCCAGCACACAGGCACCTTAGGGCGCTTTGCTGCATTAAGTTTTAACGGCAATAAAGTGATTACAACGGGTGGCGGCGGCATGTTGTTGTGCCGCGAAGTAGCAGACGGCATTCGCGCCAAGCACATCACCACAACCGCCAAAGCGCCACATGCTTACGAGTTTTACCACGACGAAGCAGGCTTTAATTACCGCATGCCCAATTTAAATGCCGCGTTAGGTTGTGCGCAAATGGAACAGCTAGAAAGCATGTTAGCTAACAAGCGTAAAATTGCGGAAAACTACCAAAGCTTTTTTGCCGCTACCGATTACCAGTTTGTTAAAGAACCAGACTATGCGCATTCAAACTATTGGTTAAACGCCATTGTTTGCCCAGATTTAGCCAGCCGCAACCAGCTGCTAGAAACCACCAATGCCCAAGGCGTAATGACCCGCCCGGTATGGCAGCTAATGCACCGCCTACCCATGTTTGCTGATGCGCTGCGTGGTGACCTAACCCATTCAGAATGGGCTGAAGCCAGGCTAGTGAATCTACCTAGCTCGCCGGTAATATAAACCCTTCTATGTTTCTTTATATCAAAGGTAATAGGTTCGCTCTTCTTGCTTGAAAAACCTAAAAATGACACCATGTGCAGCGTCAATGGATTAGTGAAATGAAAGTTAGCTACGCAATTACAACGCTTAAGCAAAAGAAAAAAAGCACCCGCTGTAATGAGCTTATAGAAATATTACAAAAGCTTGGGTTTATAGTTCGTGATGGGCGTCGTGGCGGACATAAACTTTATATTCACCCAAATCTTAGAGAGTTTTTAGGTGGTAGCTTTAATTGCGATCATGGTAAAAACCCACAAATTAAACCTGTCTATGTACAGAGGGTTATCAAAACACTAGAAAATTTTGAAGGTGAGCTTTCATCGTTAGAAGAGCAAAAAAATGACTAAAGTTAACTCCAGTAAATACACAATAGAAATTCGTTTAGGTGAGTTTGAAGGCGAAACCTGTTACGAAGCAAAAGTAAAAGAGCTTCCAAGTCTTGCAGAATACGCAGACACCCACGAAGAAGCTTATGCCTTAGCTTTAGATAGCATAGAAACCCTTGCAGAAATGCACACAGAACTTGGAAGACCCTTTCCACAACCACTGCAAAACGCTGTAGCCGACTACAGCGGAAGGGTAACACTACGCCTGCCCCGTGGCCTGCATCAAAGTTTAGCTATCAAGGCAGAAGAAGAAGCTGTCAGTTTAAATGCTTTACTGGCAAACGTGTTAGCTAGCTACGTGGGTTTTGGTACGCATTTTAAGCAAACTACAGAGAAATGGCAGACGTTAGAAAATAAAACACCCACAGCAAAAAGTACGGCTAAGGTACATAACCTACGTGAATACCAAAACCTAGCAGTAGTAAATGAGTAATACCATGGCTACAGACCAGCTAAAATTAGCCCAGCAAAATTTAGAGTTTGAAAGTCTTTTTCAAAACTCTGTTCAAGCTGAGCTAATGAATGATTTTGAACCCAAACAAACCATTACAGCAAAAAACAGCCTAAACATTCAATTTAGACATGCTGTAACCAGTTCCATGGTTTTAGAGATTACAAACCAAAACGCACAATACAAAATATTCAGAGTTAAAATCACTGTTGGTCTGCGTTACCTTAAAGCTAAGAACAATCAAGACGTAGTAGCAAAAATAGAAGCCAACTACTCGATTGATTACTTAGTTCAAAATGAAGAACTATTAAATAATCAAGATGCACTCGATGAATTTGCATTAAAAAATGCTAGCTATCACCTATGGCCCTTTTGGCGTGAGTTTGCTATGGCGCAAGCACAGCGCATGAGCTTACCGCCCGTAGCATTACCCATGCGCCTGCCTGTAGAGGCAAAATAACCATGAAAAAAATCGCTGTTTTTACAGGTACTCGCGCTGAATATGGATTGCTCTATTGGGTAATAAAGTACCTACATGAAGCACCAGAAGTTAGTTTGCAATTAATGGTTGGTGGTATGCACCTATCACCAGAGTTTGGTTATACAGTTAAGCAAATTGAAGAAGATGGCTTTTTGGTTACTGAGCGTTTGGATTTTCTTTTATCTTCAGATTCACCTGTAGCAATAAGTAAATCTATGGCCTTAGCTACGATTAGTGCTGCTGAAGCTTTTGAAAGAAACCAGCCTGACTTGTTGGTTGTTTTAGGTGACCGCTTTGAATCCATGGCAGTGTCTCAGGCGGCAATGATTGCACGTGTGCCCATAGCTCATATTCATGGTGGCGAAACAACAGAAGGCTTAATTGATGAAGCTGTGCGCCATTCAATTACTAAGATGGCGCACCTTCACTTTACTGCTACAGAAGCTTACCGAAAAAGAGTCATTCAGTTAGGAGAGCATCCAGAACTAGTGTTCAACACAGGTGCGCCTGGCATAGATAGCATAAAAAAACTACCGCTAATTTCTAAAAAAGAATTATCCAGCGCAGTTGGTTTTAATTTAGATAAACCTTACTTTGTTGTTACCTACCATCCAGTTACATTGGAGGTTGGAGGTGGCTCAATATCACTCGAATATTTGCTAGCTGCGCTTGATGAGTATCCAGAATATCAAGCAATTATTTCTTACCCTAATGCAGATACAGATGGTCGGCGACTTATAAAAATTTTAGACAAATACCAAGAACTGCATCCAGATAGAGTGTTTTTAGTCAGGTCATTAGGGCAATTAAAATACTTGAGTGCATTAAAGCATTGCGTTGCGGTTCTCGGAAATTCTTCAAGTGGCTTAATTGAAGCGCCAACCTTTGGTGTACCAACACTAAACATAGGCAATCGGCAAAAAGGACGCTTATGTGGTGAAACCGTAGTAAGTTGTGGTGAAAGTAAAACAGAAATCTTGGCAGCAATGAAAAAAATATTAAACCCAGACTTCCAAGAAAGTTGCCGTAAAGCTATAAATCCCTACGGTAGTGGCAATGCTTCAGAAAAGATTGTAAAACAACTGCTTTCACACTCTTTAGATAACCTCTTAGAAAAATCATTTTATGACATGGAGTGTGATGAATGAAAATTGGGTTTATAGGTTGTGTACAATCCAGTTATAAGGCTTTAGAGACTCTACTTACTCTTAAAGCGGAAAAAATTGAAGTTGTTGCAGTCGTTACTAAGCAACAATCAGTTGTAAATGCTGACTTTGTAGATTTAGCACCGCTTTGCAAAGATAATAATATCCCATTTCATTATGAAAACCCGAGCCAAAAAGAGCTAAGCCTAACTTTTTTAAAAAAACATAAGCCAGATGTGATTTATTGTTTCGGTTGGAGTTATTTGCTTGATAAAGAAACGCTTGATTTAGCGTCTTATGGTGCAATTGGTTATCACCCCGCACCACTTCCAAAAGCTAGGGGAAGGCACCCAATCATTTGGGCGCTTGCTCTTGGTTTAAAAGAGACAGCTTCTACCTTTTTTAAAATGGATGAAGGTGCAGATTCAGGACCTATTTTAAGCCAAGAAATAGTTACTATTGAACCTGAAGATAATGCTACAAGCCTTTATACTAAGCTTTTAACTATTTCAACTGAACAAATAATTGAATTTAGTAGAGCTTTAGCTAGTAAAACAGCCAGATTTTCTCCTCAAGACCCCAGCAAAGCAACTTATTGGCGCAAGCGTACACGAGCAGATGGTTTAATTGATTGGCGAATGCAGGCCGATAGTATCCATAATTTAGTACGTGCTTTATCGCCACCTTACCCAGGGGCTGAGTTTGTTTTCCATGAGCGGCATTTGATATTACAAAAAACCTATTTAACAGAGACTACCTTTTCAAAGCATATTGAACCAGGTCGTATTTTAGAACTAGACAATACCAAGGTTTTAGTAAAATGCGCTGATACAAGTGCGTTATGGATAGAGCAGCCGCAGCTCGCTGAAAGTATTAAAGTTGGTGATTATTTATGAATAAAATTCTAGTCATTGCACCCCACGCTGATGATGAAACCTTGGGTTGTGCCGGTGCTTTGTTACGTCATAAAGCAGAGGGCTGCCAGATTCATTGGTTACTCGTCACTGGCATGTCTGAAGCAAGCGGTTTTAGTAAAAACCAAATTACTACACGAAACAATGAAATCAAATTAGTGGCTGAACAGTATGGCTTTGACTCTGTAAGCCAGCTTGGCTTACCACCAGCAGCTTTAGAAACTTTACCAATAGGTAAATTGATAGGTGGAATTAGCAAAGTTATTAATGAAGTAAAGCCTCAGACTGTTTACGTAACCTACCGAAATGATGCACACAGTGATCACGAACTAGTTTTTGATGCAGCTATGTCTGCTACCAAATCTTTTCGTTATCCTTTTATTAAAAGGGTACTGGCCTACGAAACCATTTCTGAAACTGATTTTGGTATGAAACCAGAAGATGGTGGTTTTCGCCCAAATGTCTATGTAGATATATCTGCTTACATACAAAAAAAGCTCGATATTATGGAAATATACCAGTCAGAAATGGGTAACTTCCCTTTTCCACGCAGTCGTAAAGCACTAGAAGCCTTAGCTACTCTAAGAGGTGCACAAAGCAATTGTCATGCTGCTGAAGCTTTTATGCTAATTAAGGAAATAATATGAGTATTAAAATCATTGCTGAAGCAGGCGTTAACCATAATGGCAGTGCAGAGTTGGCTTTCAAACTAATTGATGCCGCCCATGCTGCGGGTGCGGATGTTGTTAAATTCCAAACCTTTAAAGCCAAAAACCTAGTCACCCAAAGTGCGCAACAAGCTGAATACCAAGCTCGCAATACTGGCGTTTCAGAATCGCAGTTTTCTATGCTAAGTCGCTTAGAGCTAGATTATGCAACCCATCATGAGCTAGTGGCTTATTGTCAAAAATTAGGCATAGAGTTTTTATCTACCGCTTTTGACCAAGAAAGTTTAGAGTTTTTGGTGAATAACTTACAGCTTAAAACCCTAAAAATTCCTTCAGGCGAACTAACCAATGCACCTTTTGTACTAAAACACGCCCAAACTGGCTGTGATTTAATTGTCTCGACTGGCATGGCTAGCCTAGCTGAAGTTGAAAACGCCTTAGCAGTAATTGCTTTTGGTTTAACCAGCAAGGCAACCGAGCAGCCCAGCGAAGAAGCCTTTGCGCTAGCTTATGCCAGCCAAGCGGGGCAAGCAGCACTGAAAGAAAAAGTTACCCTATTACACTGCACAACAGAATACCCAGCGCCCATTAAAGACGTTAACCTAAAAGCCATGCAAACCTTAGCCAGCGCCTTTGGGCTAACCGTAGGTTATTCAGACCATACCGCCGGTATCAACATTCCGATAGCAGCCACCGCTTTAGGCGCACAGCTAATTGAAAAACACTTCACCCTAGATAAAACCCTACCAGGCCCAGACCATAAAGCATCTTTAGAGCCAGACGAATTAACCGCTATGGTGCAAGCCATACGTGATGTTGAACAGGCATTAGGCAGCGGCATTAAAAGCCCACAACCTTCAGAAATAAAAAACCAAGCCATAGCGCGTAAAAGCTTAGTTACAGCCAGTAGCATACAAGCTGGCGAATTGTTTACCGAACAAAACTTAACCACAAAACGCCCAGGCGATGGTTTATCACCCTATTTATATTGGTCTTTATTAGGAAAAACTGCACAGCAAAACTATGCAGAAGGCGAGCTTATTCATGGCTAAGCCTTTAGTGATGTTAGGAGCAGGTGGTCATGCTTCGGTGCTAGCAGAAATTCTTTTTGCAACCAAGCAACCACTCTTGGCTGTAGTAACGCCAGACATTATTCAGCCCACTAGCCTTTTAGCAGGTTTACAGCAAATAACTGAGGATAAGTTATTGCTAAACAGCTTTGGGCCAGAAGAGGTTGATTTAGTGAATGGCCTAGGTTCTGTGCCAGGTAATGATTTACGTTATAACTTGTTTAATTATTTCACCGAGCAAGGCTATTCCTTCGCTTCAGTTATTTCGCCACATGCCCTTGTTTCAAGCTACGCAAAGCTAGATGAAGGCGTACAAATAATGGCAGGCGCAATAATACAAACCAATGCCACTATTGGTAAAAACACCTTAATTAACACCGGTGCAATAGTAGAGCACGACTGCATAATAGGCGTACACAACCACCTAGCGCCTGGCACTACTTTAAGCGGAAATGTTACAACCGCTAAGCAAGTACATATCGGCACTGGTGCAAATGTAATTCAGGGAATACAAATAGGTGAGCAGGCTGTAATAGGTGCGGGTGTAAGCATTGCCAAAAATGTCCCTGCACAGCAAGTCATCATTCCAGCAGCTAACCGAATTGCAACCCAAGAGAAGATTGTTAATGACTGATTGGAAGCGAGTTGTAATTAATTCCCAAGCCACAATTCGTGATGCGATGCGTGTTATAGATAAGGCCGCTTTGCGGATTGGCTTAATTTGCGATGAACAAAACAAACTACTTGGCACAGTGACCGATGGTGATATTCGTCGTGGGTTGTTGGTGGATTGTGAAATGCAAGACCTAGTTGCCAAGGTAATGAACAAAAAACCAACTACAGCACCGCTGACTAGCTCTCGTGAACACCGCTTAAAACTGATGGATAAGCATGATTTACTCGCTTTGCCTTTGCTAGATGAAACTGGCTGCCTAGCGGGTTTAGAAACACTTCATCAAGCTTTGCAACCCACCAAAAAAGCTAACCCCGTATTCATTATGGCAGGTGGTTTTGGTACACGCCTTCAGCCTTTAACTGACCACTGCCCCAAACCCATGCTGCGTGTGGGCGATAAACCCATGCTAGAACACCTAATCAACCAGTTTATTAAGCAAGGTTTTCATCAGTTTTATATTTCCACCCACTATATGCCTGAACTTATCCACCAACATTTTGGTGATGGTAGCCAGTGGGGAGTTAAAATTACTTATGTGCATGAAACCACACCGCTGGGTACAGGTGGCGCACTAGGACTTCTACCTAAAGACCTGCCTCAACTACCATTAATTATGATGAATGGTGATGTGCTTACCAAAGTAGATTTTTCTAAACTACTAGAACACCACCAAGCACAAAAATTTGATGCCACCATGTGTGTACGAGAAGATGAACACCGCATTCCTTTTGGTGTAATAGAAACAGAACAGCAACTTATTACTACCATGGTAGAAAAACCCACTTATCGCTATAAAATAAATACTGGAATTTATATATTAAACTCAGAGATTATTGCTAAAGTAAAAACAGGGCAACCGATAGACTTACCAACACTCCTTGAAAAAAATAGACAAGCAGGTAAGCGTATAGGAACCTACACCAGCTATGATTATTGGCTAGATATAGGCCAGATGAAAGACTACCAAAAAGCCCAGCAAGATATAGAAAGGTTGTTTTAATGAAAATTGCAATCATCCCAGCCCGTGGTGGCAGCAAAAGATTGCCAGGAAAAAACACCAAAGACCTAGCAGGCAAACCTATGATTGCCTGGACTATAGAAGCAGCATTAAAAAGTAAAGTTTTTGATTATGTTTTTGTTAGCACAGATGACAAGGGCATAGCCAAAATTGCTAAAGAATACGGTGCAAAAGTACCTTTTCTACGTCCTGATGAACTAGCATCAGATGAAGCAACAACCAATGATGTCGTAACGCATTTGGTTAAATGGTTTGAACAAGAGCATAGCCAGCAAGCCTCTACTATTGCTATCCTTCAACCCACATCACCACTAAGGAATGCACAGCATATAAAAGAAGCCATGCAGCTAATGGAAGAAAAGTCAGCAAAAGCAGTGGTTTCAGTATGTGAAGTAGAGTACCCCATCCAATTCTGTAATACCCTAGGCACAGACGGCTCAATGGACGGTTTTATTAAACCTAAAAACCTAAAAAGAACACAAGACCTAGAGCCTTATTATCGACTAAATGGTGCTATGTATCTTTTTCAAAGAAGTTATCTAAACAAACTGAGCAAGCTCTATAGTTCAGGTACCTATGCTTATCTAATGAGCGCTAACCAATCTGCAGATGTAGACACTTTAGAAGATTTCCAAATAACAGAATATATTTTAAAAATACAAGGGTGAATAATGAGTATACCTGATTACACATCAGAAGAATTTGCAAATCTAGTAGCAAGCCAAACTTTCTGTGGAAAAAATGCCTGGCTTAGACTAATGAGTTGGCTAGAGGTCGATAAAAGCTTCCAAGGTTTTATGCAAGATTGGAATAGCAAAATAGCTCCATATTATCATCAAGAAAACATTGTTGCTGCCGAGTTACCTAATATTAATAAGTTTCTAGTAGTGCATTTTGAAAGCATTTATTCTGCACAGTTTATTCTAAGGCTTTATCAACTTGCAAACAATGATATAAAAAAGTGGATATTTACATCGCTCAATAGTGAGCAGCAAGAAGTTCTTTATTTTTGGGATTTAGATAGCAAAGCTGATGCTGCAAAAGGTTATATTGCAGATAACTGGCTTTCCTCTATTGACAACACTGATTTAAATATTAATAAAACCCCACTCTACACATCCATTAATTCAGAAATATTTGCTACGATTGGTAAAATTTCTAACTTAGCTCAGAAAAGAATACGTTAGGGTAACTCATGAAAAAAAATGCAATTATATCTACATTACTAGATCGCCAAATATTAATACTTAACCCTTTACTAAATGAAACTAGTTTTGACTTAATTACACCAAAACTATTTACTTCCACTCACAAGGCTATAGCAAAAAGCCATGATGTTAAATGCATCACTATTGAAAACACTTTTAGCACCGAAGAAGAAGCATTAATAAAAGAAGAGGCAGAGTTAAAAAATACTTTACTAGATAAAAACAAACCTAAGCTAGATAAATTTTTAAAAGAGAACAACTATCAATCTAGTTTTTCTGACTACATTATTGAAAGTGCAAAAAAAAGAACAGAGAAAATAATAACTCTGTACAAGGGGCTAGATAAATTAAAAGAAGAATATAATATAAAGGCCCTGTTAACTAATCAGGAATACCTTATTCATGAGGCTACTTTAGTCCAGTGGGCAAAATATAACAACATCCCTTCAATTCATTTATGTCATAGCCCTTATGTTGCAAGGAATTTAGGCTCTATACGTCAATTTATAGCTGATCACCTTACTCTAACCACCTCGCGATGCATTGATACTTTAGATGATATGGAAACAGGGAAAGGACAGAAGCATATAACTGGCCTTGTAAACTGGGATAGTTATAGAACAATAGAGTTAAATAATATTATTGATTTAAAAACAAAGCTTACAATACCTGACGAAGCTTTAGTAGTAAGTTTTTTTACAACCTATGCTGTACATGAGAATGCAACTTCTGATCCTTTAACTTATGAAAAAACTCTAGATGCATTTATGGAAGCAGCAGCAAAAATAAATGAAGAATCAGAAAGGTCGGTGTTTTTTATTATTAAAGATAGGCCTTCAGGTGTCAGTTTTAGTAATCAACGTGCCAATCATTTAGCAAAAAAACTAGGCTTAGAAAACAATTTTGCCTACATATTTGATAGGCCTGAGAGCGTTATCTTAATATCTGACATTACAGTTTCACCAGGGTCTAGTATTGCAGTTGAAAGTATGGCTATGGGTTGCGCTACAATAGAGCTAGTTTCTCGTCAAGTATTTTTAGGTGGGTTAATTTACGCTGCTAATGATGGTGTAGCACAATGTGAGGCTAAAGATTTATATTCAACACTAAGCGAGTTAATTTATGACGAAGACAAAAGAGAATCACTAACTAACCTTTCATCTAATAATAATAAATATGTATACCCAACAATAGAACTAAGCGCCACAAAAAAAGCCACAGCTAAAATTCTAGAAATCATCGGAGAAAAAGAATTATCTGACAAAGTTTTAGACAATGATAGTTTCTATGATAATTTAAATACTCAAGGTTATGATCATAGATTCTATATTAATGATAAATTTAAAATATGGCGTACTAGCACTCAGCCTAACGAGCTAACAGGTCAATTAATGGGTGAGCGGTATAATGCATGGAAAAATCAACCTACCTTTCACCTGCTTCTTGTTGTTGATGAATCATTGTTTAATGCCTTAGCAACAACACTAGATAGTTTCGAACTACAAATTTATAAACATTATGGCATTACAATCTTAAGTACTGCTCCATGTCCAATTGAAGACCTAAGTAAGCAAGAAAACATTCAATGGATACAAGCAGCAACCCCTTTTGAAGCAATTAATCAGGCCATAGAAGATATTGATGCAGACTGGATAATGCAGCTCTGGCCAGGTGATGAACTGCACCCCCAAGCACTTTTCAACCTAGCTGATTATGCTGATTTAAACCCTGATTGGCTTGCTATTTATGGTGATGAAGTACTAGTTAAGTTAAGTGATAAAAAACTAGATAATGATGAATCAAGATTGGGTACAAGTTTACCTGAAGATCCAGCCTTTAAGCCTGACTTCAACTTAGACTTGCTTAGGTCAACTGATTATGTTAATCGCTGCGTAGCTTTCAGAAAAGACGCATGGCAAGCCCTAGGCGGATACCAAGCCTATGCCTACCGACAAAACGAGGATTTAATTTTTCGCCTTGCTGAAAGGATGACTATTCCGGCTATAGGTCACGTACCTTATATATTAGTTAACCGTTCCCCTTATACGGATCAATTGATAGATAGTAATAACTATGAAAAGTTAGGTTCCGAAATTAGACTACAACACTTGGTACGCTGCGGCTACAATCAAGCTAATGTTAATGCTGGCTTATATCAGGGTGTTTATAATATTCAATACAACTTACCAGATCTAACAGTAAAAGCAGATTTGTTAGTTGCAACACCTGCTTTAGATACTAATTTGGCAAATTTTATTCGATCCTATCTAAAAAGTAATGCCACAAATCAAACTCTACTCTACTTGGCAATACCTACTGATACAGTAGATTTTACTGCTTGGTTAATTGAAGAAAAGCTAACCTTTAAAGACCACCAGCCTAAGCTTGTTCCCTTGCACTCTTGGCAAGGTGAACTAGCCGCATGGCGTGAACTGATTTCTGCTTCAGAATCAGAACTTGTAATTTTTGCTTTAAATCGCCTGCGTTTTGTTCAGCCTACTTGGATTGATGCATTATTAGATCAACTACAAAGGCCAGATATTGCTATGGCTGCACCACGTTTAGTATCAACTAACGCTAGCATCTTAAGTGCCGGGCAAATACTTGGTAAAAATGGTTTAGTTGGTGATTTATATGAAAACTTCTTTTTAGAGCAAGAGGTAACCGGCCTACCTAGAGCCTGGTGTGAGCAGAATTTTAATGCACTTAATCCAGCCTGCCTTGCAGTAAAACGCTCTAAACTTATGGAGCAAGGTGGCTTTAGTTCTGACTTCACTAGCTTATTAGCAGTTAATGATTTACAAATTAAACTCTGTTTAGCAGGTAACAAGCTAGTATGGACACCCTTGAGTAGCGTTGTACTTGTTGGTAGCAATAACTATCAGCTTATGCCTGAAGATAAACAACTATTTAAGAAAAACTGGTTTGCTCTACTTACTCATGATCCAGCTTTTAACCCCAACCTAGCTTTACGAGGCTCTGGCTTAGACGCTGATGATTTGCTTGCAGGTAAATGGCACCACCAGCATCGGCAACGCCCTAGAGTTTTGACACTTATATCTGACCCTAACCCTGAACAAATACACCTCGGCCAAAGCTTAACTAAAATATTTGTGAGCAATGAATTAAAAGAACAAGTGCAAGTGCAAAACTATAGCCACCTGTCAGCTGCTAATGCTGCTGTGGTTAATTCTATTGAGCTAGCACGCCTGCAACCCGACCTTTGTATTTACTCTGGCAAACCTGAAGCCTTTACAAATACTATTGAAGACCTTGCTGGCAATACCACTATTCAACAATGGGTTTTGGTGAGTAATGAAGCAGATTTTCAGCACTGGAAAAAAATGGAAACCCATCTAACAGGTTATTTAATAGCCGATATGAAGCTTTTTCAAAGCTTGAGTTGCGAGGTAAACATACGACTAGTGCTAGATAGCAACACTGAAGAAATATGCAGCAAACGCCTTGTTGCCTGGGTTGAAGAGGTTTTCAACTAGTAAATAAAAAAATTAAAGTTTTATTGGTTAGTACCGATACATCTACTGTCCCCGGACATTCTTTCTAAGTTTAAGGAGTTCACCATGGCTTTAGTAATTAACACCAACGTTGGCGCACTTAATGGCGCTCGCAACCTTGCTAAAACGCAAGATGCCCAATCACAAACCTTTAACCGACTATCAACTGGTTTACGTATTAACTCAGCTAAAGATGATGCGGCTGGCTTGTACCTTGCTCAGTCTCAAACCAAAGACATTCGTGGTTTGAACATGGCAACCCGTAATGCTGGTGACGGTATTTCGATGGCGCAAACGGCTGAAGGTGCACTAGATCAAATTACTAGCAACCTACAACGTATTAATGAGCTAGCCATTCAATCAGCTAACGGTACTTACAACACTGCGGCACGCGGCGGTTTACAGAAAGAAGTTAACCAGTTAACACAAGAAATTGCGCGTATTGTTGAGACCACTGAATTTAACGGTCAAAAACTACTGAATGGTTCTGCAAAAGCGCTAACCATGCAGGTAGGTAACCAAAATGGTTCTGGATTCCAAGTGAAAGCTGGTTTGTCAGGTGGCTTAAACTCTGCAATGACAACCGGTAGCGGTCAGCAAGTTATCAGTAGTATTGTTAATGCGACTGATGCCCTACTCGCTAGCGGAACTATCGGTATTGAAACACAAGGGTCTGCACAAGCTGCTATTTCTGGTACGCGTGCTGCCATTGATGGTATCTCTGAAATTCGTGCAACCTTTGGTGCGGTTATGAACCGTTTTGAAGCAGTAATCTCTGGTAACCAGACTTACTCTGAAAACCTACAAGCTGCACGTAGCCGTGTTCAAGATGCTGACTTTGCGGTTGAAACATCTAACCTTGCTAAGCAACAAGTACTACAGCAAGCAGGTGTTGCTGCACTCGGTCAAGCGAATGCTTCATCTCAGGTAGTACTAGGTCTACTATAATTAGTAAGGAGACTCACCATGGCTTTAGTAATTAACACCAACGTTGGCGCACTCAATGGCGCTCGCAACCTTGCTAAAACACAAGACGCCCAATCACAAACCTTTAACCGACTATCAACTGGTTTACGTATTAACTCAGCTAAAGATGATGCGGCTGGCTTGTACCTAGCCCAGTCTCAAACCAAAGACATTCGTGGTTTGAACATGGCAACCCGCAATGCTGGTGACGGTATTTCGATGGCACAAACGGCTGAAGGTGCACTAGATCAAATTACTAGCAACCTACAGCGTATTAACGAGCTAGCCATTCAATCAGCTAACGGTACTTACAACTCAGCAGCACGTGGCGGCTTGCAGAAAGAGGTTGACCAGTTAACGCAAGAAATTGCGCGTATTGTTGAGACTACGGAGTTTAATGGCCAAAAACTACTTAACAGTGGTGCAGAAGCATTGACCATGCAGGTAGGTAACCAAAATGGTTCAGGTTACCAAGTACAAGCTGGTTTGTCGGGTGGTCTAGCTGACAACCTTGCAAAAAATGCAAGCGGTACGATAAGAAGCATAATGAAAAGTGGCTTTGCTGGTACTTCGATTATTGATATTAGCAAACAAACTGCTGCTCAAGCCTCTATTGAAGCGACTCGTGATGCTATTGATGGTATCTCTGAAATTCGCGCAACCTTTGGTGCGGTTATGAACCGTTTTGAAGCAGTAATCTCTGGTAACCAGACTTACTCTGAAAACCTACAAGCTGCACGTAGTCGTGTTCAAGATGCTGACTTTGCGGTTGAAACCTCTAACCTTGCTAAGCAACAAGTACTTCAGCAGGCGGGTGTTGCGGCACTCGGTCAAGCGAATGCCTCATCTCAGGTAGTACTAGGCCTACTGTAAGTTAAACTTACACACTAGCCTTAAAAGAAAGCCGAGGATAAACCTCGGCTTTTTTATATTCTAAATAAAAGTTTAAAGTTTTTAGTGATACGTCCGATAATGTAATTGTCCCCGGACATACTTTTTAAGTTTAAGGAGTTCACCATGGCTTTAGTAATTAACACCAACGTTGGCGCACTTAATGGCGCTCGCAACCTTGCTAAAACGCAAGATGCTCAATCACAAACCTTTAACCGCCTTTCTACAGGCTTACGTATTAACTCGGCTAAAGATGATGCAGCTGGCTTGTACCTTGCTCAGTCTCAAACCAAAGATATTCGTGGCTTGAACATGGCAACCCGTAATGCTGGTGACGGTATTTCGATGGCACAAACGGCTGAAGGTGCGCTAGATCAAATTACTAGCAACCTACAGCGTATTAACGAGCTAGCCATTCAGTCAGCTAACGGTACTTACAACTCTGCAGCACGTGGTGGTTTGCAGAAGGAGGTTGAC
This sequence comes from Marinospirillum insulare DSM 21763, assembly GCF_000686905.1. Classification (GTDB taxonomy): domain Bacteria; phylum Pseudomonadota; class Gammaproteobacteria; order Pseudomonadales; family Halomonadaceae; genus Marinospirillum; species Marinospirillum insulare. The sequence goes on along the minus strand of NZ_JMLW01000009.1, from coordinate 71,275 downwards.
CAGTTAACGCAAGAAATTGCGCGTATTGTTGATACCACTGAGTTTAACGGTCAAAAGCTACTGAATGGTTCTGCAAAAGCACTAACCATGCAGGTAGGTAACCAAAATGGCTCTGGGTTCCAAGTAAAGGCTGGTTTGTCAGGTGGTTTAACCAAGTCGATGGCAGGTAGTGCTAAAACAGTTATTGGTACAATCACAACTGGTACTGATAGCTTGCTTCGAAGCGGATCTATCGGCATTGAATCACAAGCGTCTGCACAAGCCTCTATTGCTCTTACGCGTGCTGCTATTGATGGCATCTCTGAAATTCGTGCAACCTTTGGTGCGGTTATGAACCGTTTTGAAACCGTTATCTCTGGTAACCAGACTTACTCTGAAAACCTACAAGCAGCTCGTAGCCGTGTTCAGGACGCTGACTTTGCGGTTGAAACCTCTAACCTTGCTAAGCAACAAGTACTTCAGCAAGCGGGTGTTGCTGCACTAGGTCAAGCGAATGCTTCATCTCAGGTGGTACTAGGCCTACTGTAAGTTTAACTTACACGCTAGCCTAACAAATGCCGGGTATAGCCCGGCATTTTTTTGTTTAAATTTTAACCAAAAACTAAAGTTGTTGGAAAGACGGTCGATTACTATACTGTAAGCAATCCATTCAATAAGAGGTTACCGTCATGTCCTCAGAGCTATTAAGTCTGAACCCTGCCGTCACCACAGACAGGCCTGTTGGCAGCGGCTCTTCTTTAAACAATACAACGACAGCACTTGTGCCTGAAACTGATAGCAAACCTGCTATTAAAAGTGAAGTTAGCCAAGCTGAAACTAAAACGCCTAGCCAATTATCTGAAACTTTAGAGCAAGAATCCCAAGAAATCCTAGCAAAAAAACAAGAAGAAACAACCGACAGTATAGGCGCTAGTGAGTTAAGAGATATTCTTGATGAAATCAATAGTGCCCTTTACTCCTACAACCGCTCACTAAGGTTTGAGCTACACGAAGATACAGATGATTTAGTAGTCAAAGTTTTTAACACCAAAACCGATGAAGTGATTCGCCAGTACCCCTCTGAAGAAGTACTAGCTCGTAAAGCCAAGCTATTAGCTGGCGATACTAACTTTTTTTCAACTCAAGTTTCCTAGTTTTAATATTATAAATTAAGAGGTATTTATTATGTCTGGTATCAGTTTTATGGGTGTTGGTTCAGGCCTACCCGTCAATGATATTATTAAAGCAACCCTCGAAGCTGAAGCAGCACCACTAAAGCGTTTAGAACACGATAAAAAATTCTATGAATCACAAATTAGTGGTATGGCTCAACTTAAAAGTCGCCTAAGCTCTATGGGCGATGCTATGAAAGACCTGCAAGGGCTAGATAAGTTTCAGCAATTGGCTGCTAATAGCAGTAATGACAAGCTATTTACTGCAACTGCTGACCATGTAGCTGGTGCAACTGCAGGTAACTACAATATAGAAGTACTTGCCGAGGCTAGAAGTTATCGTCATGTTTCAGGTGAGTTAAGTACAACTGACCCCTTCTCTGGAACTCTAACTTTTTTTGAGAAGGATGGTACTACTCCCTTAAAAGACTCTAATGATGATCCTATTACTATAGACACCAACGGCAAAACCCTAGATGAAATTCGTGCGGCCATTAATAGCCATGAAGGCTTACAAGGCAAAGTTTCAGCCAATCTAGTAAATACTAGTGAAACTCACGCTCGCCTAGTACTTAATGCTGATGAAAGCGGTGAAGCTGGGCGTTTTACTGCTAACTTTAGCGATGCCACTATTACTAAAGATACGGATTTAAGCTCAGGAGAATTTCAAGGTCTTGCTCCAGTTGCGGAAAGTGATCCTGGTTATGATGCTTATAAGGAAGACTTAGCTAATAACCTCGATGCCCGTATCAAAATTGATGGCATTGAAGCAACCAGCTCTACCAATAGGTTTGAAAATGTTATCTCTGGTGTCACTATTGATGTAACCGCGGGTGCCAGTGGTCAGAGCGAAAGCGTAGGTGGCTTAGAAGTTAAGCGTGATGACACTGCCATTAAAGATAATATTGAAGCTTTTGTTAAGGCTTACAATGATGTCATTATTCATTTAAATGAAGCTAAGAAAGGCTCTTTATATGGTGATAGCACTATTCGCTCTATCGAAGGTGAAATGCGTAATATCTTGTATTCACCAACCGAAGGTGAGGATGCTGACGATACACAAAAGAACTTTTTGGCCTTAATAGGCATAGAGGTTTTTGTTGATAAGTCTTATGACCCTAAAAACCCTAGCTCACGTAATGGAACTTTAGAAGTTGATTCTGCTGCCTTAACTAAAGCCTTAGATGAAAACTTTGATAAAGTTGCCCATATTTTAGGCTCTTCTAAAAAGTTAGATGATACACAGCCTAGCGGCTATGCTGAACGCTTTTCAGACTTAGCAACACGTTTAGTTAGTGGTGGAGTACAAGATGGTCAGTCCTACAAAGGCTTGGTACAAATTCGTACTGAAGGCTTGGGTAAGGAAGTTGACCGTATCAATGATAAAGTAGACTCAACCAATCTTAGGCTTGAACTGTTAGAAGCAAGACTGGTAAAACAGTTTAGCGCAATTGATGGTATCGTTGCAAAATTTAACTCTACTGGCTCATTTATTAGTCAACAAATGGCTGGTTTACCTGGCTACACTAAGTAGATTCACTGCAATTTAAAACTAGGGTATCCTTTGTGATACCCTTTTTTTTGTTTAAAACATCTATGGAGATTGACTTTAATGTCTTACAAAAAAAGCCTGCGAGGTGCAGCACAGTACATTCAGGGCACCAGCCGCGAAGCAGAAGTTGCAGATGCTAGCCCGCACCGCCTTATTCAAATTTTAATGGAAGTATTACTAGGCCGTTTAGCAGCAACTAAAGGCGCTATTGAGCGTGAAGATGCCCTTGCAAAAACACAGATGTCTACTCGTGCCTTAGCCATTATTACTGAACTAAGAACCTCTTTAGACTTTGAAAAAGGAAAAGAGGTGGCGATTACTTTAAATAGCTTATACGACTATATGGGCCGCCGCTTGATGCAAGCTGTATCAGCCGATGACCCCGCTATGGTTGAAGAAGTGGTTAACCTAATGAAGCCCGTGAAAGAAGGCTGGGACGCTATTAAGGATGAAGCAGATAAAACTTTTCAAAATTTAGAAACTGAATAATCAGCCAGTCTTAACTTTTTGGCACGCTGTTTGCAATATATTAAGTAGCACGCTGGCTCTGCCAGTTAATGTGTCAAAACGGCAAGAGTTTGCCGAACTACACGGCAAGCACTTGCCAAAGACGTTACCTGAAAAAGGAGTCGGACAATGGGTTTAGTCCTTAACACCAACATGGCGGCACTGAATGCCTCCCGTAATCTTGCTACTACACAAAACCAGCAAGCTACTACCTTTCAACGTTTATCAACTGGCTTGCGTATTAACTCAGCCAAAGATGACGCTGCAGGCTTATACTTGGCTCAATCACAAACCAAAGATATTCGTGGTTTGAATATGGCTACGCGTAATGCTAGTGATGGTATTTCTATGGCACAAACAGCTGAAGGTGCTTTAGACCAGGTTGCAGCCAACCTACAGCGCATTAACGAACTAGCTATTCAATCTTCCAACGGCACTTACAATACTGCAGCACGTGGTGGTTTACAGAAAGAAGTGAACCAGCTAACTATGGAAATTGCCAGAATAGTTGAGACCACTGAATTTAATGGTATGCCTTTATTGAATTCAGGTGCGAAAGATTTGGTTTTACAAATAGGATTTACCAACGAATCTGCCTCACAAATTAATGCTGGTATTTTATCAGGTGGTCTAAAGGCAATGACTGGAGCTGGCACATCAGGTCTTAAATTAATATTAACTGGTGGTATTGGTGCAACAGGCACTATTGATATCACCAAGCAGTCAGCAGCAATGAACTCTATTACTCTAACACGTGACGCTATTGATAAAGTGTCTGAAATGCGTGCTACCTTCGGTGCGGTAATGAACCGCTTTGAGGCAGTGATTTCAGGCAACAACATCTATGCAGAAAACCTTTCTGCTGCTCGCAGCCGAATTCAAGATGCTGACTTTGCAACAGAAACATCTAACCTAGCCAAACAACAGGTTTTACAACAGGCTGGGGTTGCTTCCTTGTCTCAGGCTAACCAAGCTGGACAGGTTATTCTGGGTCTGTTGTAATTAGCCTTAGCTTCTATCTGGTGCTGGCTTTGGCTGGCACCAGAATTTTGCGTTTAAATATTTTGCAAAGGCACTCTTATGGTTCGTCGCTTAACACCTTACCAAATGAAAAAATCTGCTCAGGCTTGGGCTTCTCAGGTGAACAACAACCGTCACCTAGAAGCTGAAATAGAAGATGCAGATGCTCACAAACTTACCCAGCTTTTATACACTGCTATTCTTTCTCACTTAAATGATGGAATCAGTGCCATTGACCGTAAAGATGATACGTCAAAAAACAAATGGTTAGGCAAAGCACAAGCTGGTTTAAATGAGTTACGAATAACTTTGCGCCATGATATTGAACCTGAATTAGCTGCCAACTTAGATAATCTCTATGAGTATTCTGGTCGTTTAATTAGCCAAGCCAAAGCTAGTAATTCTGATGCTCCTATTTTTGAAGCCATTAATTTACTTACACCTATTAAAGAAGCTTGGGAAACTATTGCTGACGAAGCACGTCAATTTCGTGAAGAGCTTGCAAAACATCAGCAAGCTCTTGCTAACCAGTTACCCGATGAGGCAAGTAAAACATGACCAGCCAACCAATTAATGATTTAAAGCCTAGTGAAGCGCTTGAGCAAGCAGTAAAAGCTAGTGAGCTATTACTTACTGAGCTCGATTCCTTTAGTGATATAGAGGCTGGCACACAATTAGAGAAAGTCGATAAATTAACGCTAGTTCGTGAACAACTTGTTAATCAAACCTTTGATTATGACTGGACGGAAGAAGAAGTAGAGCAACTGAAAAATCAGTTTTCTCAATTAGAAGCACTGAACGATCAATTAATTGAAAAAGCCATCAGTGTTCGTTATGACCTTCATCAACAAAGAGTAGATAACCAGCAAGGCCGTAAAGCAGTTAATGCTTATGGCACTACCAAAGGTCAGTTTTCACGCTAAGCCTTGTATTAAAAGCAGCTAATCACCTTTCGTCCTCCCCTCCTGTTGATTTATCCAGCTCTCTGTTATAACTTACTGCTTTTGTTTTTTCATCTTAGGAAATCCTATGCTGCCTTCTATTGCCCAACGCCTTGCCTCTGAATTAAATGTACGTGAGGCGCAAGTAGCCGCCACGGTTGCTTTGTTAGATGAAGGCGCAAGCGTGCCGTTTATTTCACGTTACCGTAAAGAGGCCACGGGGGCTTTAGATGATACGCAATTACGTAACCTAGACGAGCGTTTGCGTTATTTGCGTGAATTAGAAGAACGCCGAACGGCTATTGTGGCTTCTGTAGAAGAGCAAGGTAAACTAACCGATGAGTTAAAAGAACAACTTTTATTGGCCGATACCAAGCAGCGTTTAGAAGATTTATACCTACCTTACAAACCTAAGCGCCGTACTAAAGCACAAATTGCCCGTGAAGCGGGTATCGAACCCCTAGCCGATGCTCTACTAGAAAACCCTAAACTAACACCTGAAACCCAAGCCACCGCCTATATCAATACCGAGGCTGGTTTTGCCGATGAAAAAGCCGTGTTAGATGGCGCAAAACAAATTCTTATGGAAAGGTTTTCTGAAGAGCCTGAACTGTCTGGGCGTTTACGTGATGCTTTTTGGCAAGATGGCTTGTTAAGCAGTCGAGTGATTAAAGGGCAAGAAGATGCCGGTGCTAAATTCCGCGATTATTTTGAACAGGATGAAAAACTCGCCAAAACCCCTTCACACCGTGCTTTAGCTATGTTCCGTGGTCGTAATGAAGGCTTTTTATCCCTAAGCATAAAACTAGCTGGCGAAGAAGCATTGCTTTCGCATCCTTATGAATCGGTGATTGCTGAACGCTTTGGTGTAAAAGATACTGGACGTGCTGCGGACAAGTGGCTAAACGAAGTGGTGCGTTGGACTTGGAAAGTTAAACTTTACACTCGCCTAGAAACTGAACTCTTAACCCGTTTGCGTGAGCTAGCTGAAGAAGCAGCCATTCAAGTCTTTGCAGATAATTTAAAAGATGTTTTGTTAGCTGCCCCTGCTGGGCCTAAAACCACCCTAGCGCTTGATCCAGGTATCAGAACTGGCTGTAAAGTGGCGGTTGTCGATGCCACGGGCAAGCTGCTTGATCACGCTACTATTTACCCGCATCAACCTAAAAACCAATGGCGTGAGTCTTTAGCCGTGTTGGCAGCCTTGTGCCAAAAACATCAGGTTGAACTAATTGCTATAGGTAATGGCACTGCCAGCCGTGAAACCGACAAGCTAGTTGGTGAGTTGCTAGCTAGCGGAGCCAAGGCTAGCAAGGTGATGGTTAACGAAGCCGGTGCATCCATTTATTCGGCTTCTGAGTTTGCAGCACGTGAGTTTCCAGATTTAGACGTAACTATTCGGGGCGCGGTTTCTATCGGTCGTCGTTTGCAAGACCCTTTAGCAGAGCTAGTGAAAATTGAGCCTAAATCCATAGGTGTGGGCCAGTATCAGCATGATGTTTCCCAAGTGCAATTAGCCCGCTCGCTTGATGCCGTTGTCGAAGACTGTGTAAACGGTGTGGGTGTTGACTTAAACATGGCCTCAGCACCCTTGTTAGCGCGTACTTCAGGTTTAAGCACTGGCTTAGCAGAAAACATTGTTGCCCTGCGTGATGAGCAAGGTGCTTTTACTAGCCGCCGCCAGTTATTAGATGTTAAACGCCTTGGCCCTAAAGCCTACGAGCAGTGTGCGGGTTTCTTGCGTATTCGTGATGCTAAAAATCCTTTAGATGCTTCTGCTGTTCACCCAGAAGCCTACCCACTGGTTGAAAAAATTGCTAAGGCTAACCAGCGTGATGTAGCTAGCTTAATAGGTGATACTAGCTTTTTAAAAAGCTTAAATGCTGCGGACTATACCGATGAACGCTTTGGCTTGCCCACGGTTACCGATATTCTAAAAGAGCTAGACAAACCAGGCCGTGACCCTCGTCCAGAATTTAAAGCCGCAGAGTTTTTAGAAGGTGTAGAAGATATAAAAGATTTAAAACCAGGCATGGTGTTAGAAGGTGTAGTGACCAACGTGGCTAACTTTGGTGCTTTTGTGGATATCGGCGTACACCAAGATGGCCTAGTGCATATTTCGGCTCTAGCCGACACTTTTATTAAAGACCCAAGAGACGTAGTAAAAGCGGGCGATATTATAAAAGTTAAGGTGATGGAAATAGACGTAGAACGCCGCCGCATTGCTCTAAGTTGCCGCATGAGTGACCAGCCGGGAGAAAACAACAGCACAGCCGGTGCTAGTAATGCTAGAGGTACGCGACAAGCCGCCACCCATAACAAACAAGCAGCCAAACAGCAGCAAGCGGTTACGGGGAATACACTAGGTGATTTACTATTAGCCGCGCAGAAGAAAAAACAAGGCAAGTAAATAAAAGCTAGCCACAGATAACACAGATAAAACACGGATGTTTTAGACGCTTGCTAACGCTTGTATTGGTTTTCTAGTGTTTATTGGCTATATTTAATACATGCTAAACAAGAGGATTAAGCCAATGACGCAAGCAACTACTATTACTGTACGTATTAAAGGACAGCTGAGTAACTTTGTAGCAGCCAACACTGGCGAACAAGGTAGCTACGATAATGTAAGTGAATACATTCGCGACCTCATTCGACGCGATAAAGAGCGAGTAGAATCTTTAAGCTTTGAAGCCTTAAAAGCTGAATTGAAACTGGCCTTTGATGCGCCTGAGTCTTCCTATCACAGCCTGACAGCTTCGGACATTATTAACCGTAATAAGCAACCAGCATGAGCAAGGTGCTAATAACAAGATCGGTATAGTTTCTTTACTACACCAAGGAATGCAACAGATACAGCGCTTTAAAGACGACCTGAAGCCTTAAGGTGTGTATTCTAACTTAAGCGTGTCTAGTTGTTTAGAACAAGTTCTGCTGGTGACTACCTTTCTTTGTGCTACTATATACTTAACTTGTAACACATTGAGGTAATATTATGAGTAACGCTACTTTTACTTTTAGAGTCGATGATGCTTTAAAAACAGAGTTTTCTCAGCTTGCTAAATTTCAGGATCGTTCCGCCGCTCAACTCTTGCGCGATTTTATGCGAAATTACGTAGCTCAACAGGAACAAAGCTTGGAGTACGATACTTGGCTTATGAAAAAGATAGAGCAATCTCGTTCCTCAGCAAAAGCAGGTAAGCTGACTTCTAATACTGATGTTGAGGCAGCTTTTGCTGCTAAACGTGCAGCTACAATTACACTAGCTAAATGATAGAGCTACTGTGGACACCCGAGGCTATCAGCGACCGTATCGCAATTTTTGATTACCTTGAAGCAAAAAATCCCTTAGCAGCCTTAGATATTGATAATTTAATATCTAGCAAAATAGCAATGCTTGAAGACCACCCAAGAGCTGGCAGAGAAGGAAGATTAGCGAATACCTTTGAATTGGTGATTCATAACAACTATATGGCAGTGTATGAAATTGTCGATAAACAGGTATGGCTTTTAAATATCGTACACACCGCTAGGCAATGGCCGCCTTTATAAACGCAAAAAAGCACCCCTAAGGGTGCTTTTTAGTTTCTTACTTCTTAAATTTTTGGTGGGCCTTGCTGGACTCGAACCAGCGACCGAGCGATTATGAGTCGCGCGCTCTAACCAACTGAGCTAAAGGCCCTAAAACGGTGTGAATAATACCAGAAAGCCCTGATGAATCAAGACCTTCTGATAATTATTTTAGCTATTCGCCTTTTCTACTCGTCTAGGAAAGAACGTAGCGAATCGCAACGTGAAGGATGGCGTAGCTTACGCAATGCCTTGGCTTCTATTTGACGAATGCGCTCTCGCGTTACATCAAACTGTTTGCCTACTTCTTCTAGCGTGTGGTCGGCGTTCATATCAATACCAAAACGCATACGCAGCACTTTAGATTCACGGGCGGTTAGACCTGACAGAACTGAACGAGTGGCTTCTATTAAGCCTTCTTCAGTTGCTGAGTCTATCGGGGATTCTTGGTTAGTATCCTCGATAAAGTCACCTAAATGTGAATCTTCATCATCACCAATGGGCGTTTCCATCGAAATGGGCTCTTTGGCAATTTTGAGTACTTTGCGCACCTTGTCTTCTGGCATTTCAAGGCGTTCACCCAACTCTTCTGGTGTTGGTTCGCGTCCCATTTCTTGTAGCATTTGACGTTGTACACGGTTGATTTTATTAATGGTTTCAATCATGTGTACAGGAATACGAATAGTACGCGCTTGGTCGGCAATCGAGCGTGTAATAGCTTGACGTATCCACCAGGTTGCATAGGTAGAAAACTTATAACCACGGCGGAATTCAAACTTATCAACCGCTTTCATTAGGCCGATATTGCCTTCTTGAATAAGGTCTAAGAACTGTAAGCCACGGTTGGTGTATTTTTTAGCAATCGAAATAACCAAGCGTAGGTTAGCTTCCACCATTTCTTTTTTGGCGCGGCGACTTTTCGCTTCACCTATAGATAAACGGCGGTTAATTTCTTTTAACTCTGCAACACTCAGGTTAAAGGCTTCTTCGTGTGCTTTAATGCGTCGCTGGCAACGCTTAATGTCTAGGCTGTAGGAGCGTACTTTTTTGCCGATGGTGTCATCTTTGGCAATAACGTCATCAACCCATTGGCTGTTGGTTTCATTGCCTGGAAAAGTGGCAATAAAATCAGCACGGGGCATTTTTGCTTTACCAACACAAAAACGCATAATTTGACGTTCTTGATTACGAATATCGGCAACTGCACCTCTGGCATTGCTAACCACGCGCTCATAGTGCTTGTTAGCTAGCTTGAAGGGTGCAAAATGCTCACCTAGTTTATTAAGCTCTGTTTGGGTTTTCTCATGTGCAAAGCCATGCTTGTCTATTGCTTTGCGAGCTTTAACTAGCTGATCCCTTAATGCACCAAAACGAATCCGTGATTCTTCTGGGTCTGGTCCACTAACGGTTGCTTCTTCTTCCTCTTCCTCCTCGCCCTCTTCAGCATCTTCGTCGTCATCATCTTTGGCGGCGGCTTTAGGCTTTGGAGCTGGCGTAGGTGCAGGACCTGGTGGAGGTATATCATCGACTGGGTCTATAAAGCCTGCAAAAACATCAGTTAAGCGGCCATTTTCGGCTGCTGCAACCACGTCATAGGCTTCAAGAATACTTTCAACTGTGCCTGGCACATAAGCGAGGGCGTGCATAACTTCACGAATACCTTCTTCGATTCGTTTAGCTATAACAATTTCGCCTTCACGGGTGAGTAGCTCTACTGCACCCATTTCACGCATATACATGCGCACTGGGTCGGTGGTGCGACCTGCATCACCTTCTACAGCGGCTAGTGCGGCCACGGCTTCTTCGGCTGCTGACTCGTCGGTTGAATCACCGTCGGTCATGAGCAAAGTTTCCATGTCCGGGGCTTCCTCACTGACAGGAATACCCATATCGTTGATCATACGAATTATATCTTCGACTTGATCCGGATCAGAAATTTCTTCCGGCAAATGATCATTAACTTCCGTGTAAGTCAGGTAACCCTGCTCTTTACCACGGGCGATCAATTCTTTCAATCGAGATTGCTGCTGCGCTTTCCCGGACATAGAACCCCTATCTCAGCTGTGCAAGAAATATGGATATAAAAAGGCAGACCATTGAATATTACAGCCTGCCTTAAGTTAGGCGCGAAATTATAGCAGTTTCGCGTTCGACCGTCTATTTATCTTCTGATTTAAGATGCTTTTGTTGTACTAGCTTCCAGAGTTCTTGCATCTCTGCCGCTGGTAACTGGGACGATTCAGGCTGTCCCAGTAAGTCGCTGTAACGCGCTTCAACTTGCTCTTCTGCTTTACGGTTTATTAAATAGTGTGAAATCGCCTGTATTTCTTCGGCTGCGGTTTCACGGTTTAATTCTAGTGCTAGCCTGGCACGTTGCAAATAGGCTTCACCTTCGTTGGTTCCTGACCAATAAGCCATGAGTACTTGTGTTGTTATATGCGGACTCTTGCGCAGGTATTCAAGTAGGCTGTGCAAAACTTCTGCCGATGCATTGCGTTGTGTTTCTATTTCTAGCTTTTCTGGTACTTGGCTTATTAGGTCTGGATAACGTACCAATAAGCGTAGTAGCTTTTCTTCAGCTGGCAAGGTTCGGCTAGTATTTTCTGTGATTACTTTTTCTTTTATTGGTTGATAAGTCTGCTGTTTAATCGGCAAGTGTTCGGCTTGCAAATCTTCGCTAGTCAAGCCTGTTAAGCTTTGCAGGTGTGAAACTAGTCTACGTTTTAATAAACCATCGGCTAGGTTTTGTATAAGCGGCCTTGCGGCCTGCGCCATGCGTGCCTGGTCATCTAATAGGTTTAAGTCTAAATCTTGGCGCAGGTAGCTAACTAGGTACTCTGCTAAAGGCATGGCTTGGTTTACACGTTGCTCAAATAAACCTGCCCCTTCTTTGCGTACTAGGGTGTCTGGGTCTTCGCCAGCAGGTAAAAATAAAAAGCGGGCATGGCGACCATCATTAATCAGGGGCAACAAGGTTTGCATGGCTCGCGCTGCCGCTTGGGTACCGGCTGCGTCGCCATCGAAGCAAAAAACCACTTCGTTAACTAGGCGAAAAATTCTTTTAAGGTGTTCTTCACTGGCTGCGGTACCTAGGGTAGCAACGGCCCAATGAATGCCTTGCTGAGCTAGGGCGACCACATCCATATAACCTTCTACTACTAGCAGCCTGTCTAATCTACCCGGTTGTTTTCTGGCTTCGTATAAACCATAAAGCTCTTCACTTTTATGAAAGAGCGGGGTTTCGGGTGAATTTAAATATTTGGGTTTGCTGTCATCTAAAACTCGCCCACCAAAACCTACCGTATGACCTTTAGTATTGCGAATTGGGAAAACAACTCGGTTACGAAATCGGTCATAAACTCGACCTGTGTCTTCTTTTTTTACTAGCAAACCGAGTTCAATTTGTAGTGCTTCGCTAAAGCCTGCTTGGTTGAGGTGTTTTTTTAAACCTTCCCAACCTTCGGGTGCTACGCCTAGTGCGTAGTTATTAAGCAGCTCATCACTTAAACCACGCTGCTGGTTGAAGTAATCTAAACCTAGCTTGCCTTCACCTTGACGCATGACTTGCTGGTAATAGTTTTTGGCCGCTTCCATACAGGCTAAGCGTTGATCTGTTTGTTTTTTTTGCTCTTGGTGGGCTTGGCTAGATTTTTGGTTTCCACGAAAGTCTTCTCTTGGTACTTGCACGCCCTGACTTCTTGCCAGTGTTTCTACTGCTTCAACAAATTCTAGGTTATCGTATTCCATTAAAAAAGTGAGTGCATTGCCACTGGCACCACAACCAAAGCAGTAATAAAACTGTTTATCTGGGTTAATACTAAAAGAAGGGGATTTTTCGTTATGAAAGGGACAAAGGGCTGAGTAGTTTTTGCCCGTTTTTTTGAGGTTAATACGCGCACCAACAACATCTGCCACATCGCTGCGAGCAACTAGGTCATCTATAAATGCCTGGGGGATGCGGCCGCTCATTAGCACCTCAATTTAAAAACTTACTGCTCTTAGAGCTGAAACTAAAAACGAGCCTTAAATCAAATAATTTAAGACTCGTTTAGGGGATGCCTTGGTCAAGACAACTCCATAACTACTAAGCGATTTTTAACGGTGTATTAATACATCCGCTCAAAACGACGCTGTTCACGCTGAAGTTTTTTCTGATGGCGCTTAACCGCTGCTGCTTTCTTGCGCTTGCGCTCAGCTGTGGGCTTTTCGTAAAATTCACGACGACGTACATCAGCTAGAACACCAGCTTTTTCGCAAGAACGCTTGAAACGACGCAGTGCGACGTCAAACGGCTCATTGTCTTTGACTTTAATTACAGGCATTAAAATCACCGTCCTTAAGAAGGTTAACTACATAGGTTTTAGGAATACTACAAGCGAAAAATTCTACCTCTTTGTGCTTCACGGTGCAAATATTTATACACTTCCTTTATACTAGCCGCCCAAATTTTGAAACTAGGGTTAGGTTATGTTGGTGCTGGGCATTGAAACCTCCTGCGATGAAACAGGCGTAGCGCTTTACGATACTGAACGTGGCTTAATTGCCGATGCACTCTTTAGCCAGGTTGAGCTACACGAGCAGTACGGTGGTGTAGTTCCTGAATTAGCTTCTCGCGACCACTTGCGCAAACTAACCCCTTTAATTAGGCAGGTTTTTGCTGAATCCGACTTATCACTCGAAGACCTTGAAGGCGTAGCTTATACAGCTGGCCCTGGGCTAATTGGTGCATTAATGACCGGCGCAAGCTTGGCGCGTAGCTTAGCCTTTGCTTTAGATATTCCTGCTTTGGGTGTGCATCACATGGAAGGCCATTTACTCGCACCTTTATTAGACCAAACACCCCCTGAGTTTCCTTTTGTTGCACTTTTAGTTTCAGGTGGACACACCCAGCTGATTCGTGTGGATGCCCTTGGTGAATATGAATTACTCGGCGAGTCTTTAGACGATGCTGCCGGTGAAGCTTTTGATAAAACCGCTAAAATGATGGGCTTGGGTTATCCGGGTGGACCACGTTTAGCCAAGCTAGCCGAACAAGGCACTCAGGGCCGCTTTCGTTTTCCTCGCCCCATGACTGATCGCCCTGGTTTAGATTTTAGCTTTAGTGGTTTAAAAACTGCCACCCTCACCTGTGTTAACCGTTTAAAAGAAGAAGCACCTTTAGACGAGCAAACCTTGGCCGATGTGGCTTGGGCTTTTCAGGATGCCGTAGTCGATACGCTGGTTATTAAGTGTAAACGGGCTTTAAAACAAACTGGCATGAAGCGTTTAGTCATTGCTGGTGGTGTCAGCGCTAACCAACATTTGCGCGAACAGTTAGAAAAGAACTTAAAAGGCATGGGTGGTCAGGTTTTTTATCCTTCTTTAGCCTACTGTACCGACAATGGCGCAATGATTGCTTTTGCCGGTGCACAACGCTTAGCTTCAGGTCAGAGCGATGGCGCTACTCCTGCTCCTTTAAGACCTCGCTGGCCATTAACCGAACTACAGGGGTTGGGCTAATGCATAAGGCAACAAGTAAGTTTGAAGATACGGTATTTATTGAAGGGTTAAGCTTTTTAGCTAGTATCGGTGTATTTGATTGGGAAAAACAGTTTGAGCAAAAGCTGGTGCTAGACCTAGAACTCAGCACAGATACTCGCCCAGCGGCTGCGAGTGATGATTTAAACTTAGCCCTTAACTATGCAGCTGTTAGTGAGCTCGTTATTAATTTAGCTCAGTCTCAGCACCACGATTTAATTGAAACCCTCGCTGAAAAAATAGCTAGTCAGCTTCTACATAACTTTAATACTCAACAGGTTAGCCTTACCTTACGCAAACCTAGTGCTGTGCCTGCTGCTGCCAGTGTTGGTGTTAAAATTACTCGCCAACGCCAAGAGCCTACTTTATGACACCTGTTTACTGCTGGGTTAGTTTGGGCAGCAACCACGAGCGTGATTATCAAATTAGCCGTGCCTTACAGGCCTTGCAAACTGAGTTTGGGGATTTAAGCATTAGCCAAGTGTATGAAACCCAACCAGTTGGAATTAAAGCAAAAAGCTGTGCACCTTTTTATAACTTGGTTGCTGGTTTTTATACTTGTTTAAAACCAGGTGAATTAAATAAACTGCTTAAGCGTATTGAAGGTAATGAAAAATACCTGATGCCAGCAGACCAAAGCATTTATGTACGCGCTTTAGACTTAGACATTATTAGTTGGGACGAAGCCAGTGGCGAGGTGGATGGTGTGCAGCTTCCCTACCCAGACTTACTTAAACATGACTTTGTACTACTACCCCTGGCCGAGCTAGCACCCAACCAAAAACCTACAGGCTACGCACAAACTTATTTAGAACTATGGCAAGAGCATGCTCACCCTGAACAAGTCCTTAAGCCTGTTGAACTAAACTGCTAACTTTTAACTACTAGCTATTGGTTAGCATTATTAACTAGCTCTCTTATTTTTTTCAGGCGTAGTTTGGCTAGCTCTACGCCTACTTCCGGCCCTTTAATACCCTGGGCTACTAAATCTTTAGCACTAATGCTTCTAGCGAGTTGTAAACTATTTTTTAATAGTTCAGCCTGGTGGGTTGCTTGGGTTAATTCCATCAGCTCGACTACTGCATTAAATAGCTCGGGTTGTCGCCAAGCATCTAGCCGATCAAACAGCTGCATAATCTCTTCAGCTTTTAAACTGGTTAAACCAGGTTCACTTTGCATAAATAACAAAGCTTTTAAATGCTTTTGGTATTCTTTAGGCAAGCTAAGGTGCTCGACCAATTCTTCTAAAAATACTGGCTTTGCACCCCAACCCAATAAAGCAAAACGCTTCGGTAAACTAAAGGCTTGCTGTGCAGCTTTATCTAGCCAATTTAAACAATCAGGGTTATTAGTTAGCTGCTTAGCTAAGACTGGCCAAAGTTTTTCTACTGCACCCACTTTAGCCAAAAGTTTATAAAACACTGAGGGTGTTTGAGCGGTTAAGGCTTTTTCAACTTCTACCCAAACTCTCTCAGCCGTAAGGTAACCTAACTCGCCACTGGCAGTTATTTGGCACATTTTTTCAAGCGTGCCTGCTTCCACCTTAAAACCTAAATAAGCAAAACGAGCCGCAAAACGGGCTGTACGTAATACTCTGAGCGGATCTTCATTAAAAGCATCTGAAACGGCTCTAAGTAGCTTATTATTTAAATCTTCCTGCCCTTTGTAAGGGTCTATTAACTGACCTGTTGAATCTTTAGCGATAGCATTAATGGTTAAATCTCGGCGCAACAAGTCTTCTTCTAGGGTAACTTCAGGACTGGCAATGACCGTGAAACCTTTATAGCCTTTTCCATCTTTTCGTTCGGTTCTAGCTAGCGCATATTCTTCATGGGTTTGCGGGTGTAAAAATACCGGAAAATCTTTACCCACAGGGCGAAAACCTTGTTTTTCCATTTGCTCAGGCGTAGCACCCACTACAACCCAGTCACGATCTTTTACAAATAAATTTAATAATTCATCACGCACTGCACCGCCAACTAGGTATACTTGCATAGATACATCTCAATTTAGCTAAAACAATTACTGTTTCTGTCGAATATAGGTTAAAGTTAGTTAACTTGATACCAACAAAATATGGACTTGGGAGTCAGCATGATAAACAAAACCCTTTTAACAGGCCTAATGCTTTTAGGTCTTACACTAATCCTAGGCTGTGCCTCCAAAGATGAAGCTGAAGAACCAGTAACAGAAAAAGAGGTTCGAGTTCTTGATATGGGCAGTTTTGATCCTGTTGTACTTCGCGTAAATGGTTACGGTACACACGGCAAAACTGATGTGCAAACAACCCCTAACCAACGTAATTTAATGGCAATGCGTGCTTCTAAGCTAGATGCTTACCGCAGCATGGCTGAGCGTGTTTATGGTACACGCATTCAAGGTAACACCACGGTACAGAACTTAGCAACGCGTGATGATCACATTCGCGGCTATGTCGACAACCTAGTTAGGGGTGCCAAGGTGGTTTCTACTCGTGATCTGGGCAATGGTTCTTATGAAACACTGATGGAGCTGGTTTTAGAGCCGCGCTTTCAACACTGCATGTTAAGAAGCGAATCTATGGCTGCAGATCCTAGCTGTGCTAAGTACACTATTCATGGTGAACACCCTAGCCAGCGTCTACCTATTTCACAAAATCAGCCTAGAGCACGCTACCACTTAAATTAATGCCGACTAAAAAAGCTAAATCTAACTAGACAATTAGCTCGGGAAGTATCAATCTGATACTTCCCGTTTTTGCTTTAATGGACCTAATTTCATGTATAAAGCCCTCATCTTTACTTTGTTTTTTTTCTTTTCTTTCCCTGCTACTGCCCAATGGGTTGAAGCAACGGGCACTTCGGTTATCGGCCACCAAGATTTAGTACAAGCTCGCCGTGCGGCTATTCGTGATGCGCTTAGGCAAGCAAGCTTCCAAGGTGCTTTACAGGTGAATGGCTATCAGGCTATGAGCCAAGGTGAACTGCATACCGACCAACTTTCTATCGATACGCAAAGCAGTATCAGCCAAATGGAAGTGCTTAAAGAAGAAGTTAAAAATGGTTTGCTGCTTTTAACCATTAGAGCCTTGGTTGAAAGCAGTGGCAGCTGTGAGGGTGGAAATTATGCTAATGGTTATAAGCGTAGCCTAGCGATTAGTAACTTCTATATGGAAAGACCTCAGTCCGCTAATATGGGTGCTTTACACAACGCCAGCGAAGCTCTCCCCAAAGAAATTTTGCAGCGTATGCAAGGCCAAGATAAATTACGTGCCTTAGATGCAACCAGCTTTCAAATGTATAACCAGGTCAGCAGTATTCCTACTTCGGTTAACGACCGCGGCTCACTCACTACTGCAGTAGATACCGCCACCCGTATTGGTAGCCAATATGTATTAACGGGTGTTATTCGTAGTATGGATTTAATTAATCCTGAACTGGCAGGTGAAAGGGGTGTGTTTGAGGGTTTGTATGAGCGCACTCGTTATAAAGGTGAGCGTTTTGCGCGTGCACTTAAAGTTGACTTGTTCATTCACGATGGCTTTAGTGGCGAACTCGTTACTAGCCGCAGTTATGCTACCCAAGGTAATTGGACAGAAAACCGCACTGAAAAAATTGGCTTTGCTAATCCACGTTTTTGGAAAACTGACTATGGTGAAAAAGTTGACCTACTCATTGAACAGATGGTGAGTGACTTAAATGTGCAAATTGGCTGTCAGCCCTTTATGGCACGTATTACTCGCACCGATAATAAGCACCTTTATATAGATACTGGCTCTGATGCTGGTTTAAAACCGGGTGATACTTTAAGCGTTTTCCGTTTAAATACTTTTTACGACAACACTCAGCGGTCTTTCACAGAGCTAGTGCCTGTTGACCTAACCTTAAGCTTAGAAAGGGTGCAGCCTAATTTTTCAAGGGGTAAGCTAGTTACCCTGCCAGAAATGGTCAATATTCAGCAGGGTGATTTGGTCATAGCTTGGTAAAAAAATAAATCATTATTCACAGTGTTCTGGGTGGCAAACCTTCCAAAACTCGAAGCCGCCATCCAGACTGTAAACCTCTGTAAAACCTTGGGCTTTTAAAAAATCGGTTGCACCTTGGCTGGCCATACCGTGATAACAACATACCAATACTGGCTGGTCTTTAGCATTATTATTTATAAATTCTTGCAAATTACTATTGTCTAAACGCTCAGCTGTTTTAATTCGGCCAGTGCTGTAACTGTGTGGGTCGCGTATATCCACTACCTTTAGCTTACCTTCTTTTAACAGCTCACAAGCCTGCTGAGCGTTCATAGTGCTAGTAGTCATTTAGTTTACCTAGGTTTAAATTTTTAAGATTCTGCATTATATAAGGTCTTGCTTAACTGCTGCCACTTTAAACTTTTTGCGGTCTTCTAAACGCATGGCGGTAAGGTGGTTTCCCCATACACAGCCAGTATCTAAAGCATGAATGGACTTTACCCCTGTATGGCCTTCTAAGGCTGCCCAGTGACCAAAAATAATTTCAGTGTCTTTAGTCACCTTGCTTGGGTAGCTAAACCAGGGTGCATAACCTTTGGGTGCGCTAGCTACGTCATTTTTGCTGGTAAAGTCTAGGCTGCCATCGGCTTGGCAAAAACGCATTCGGGTAAAGTAATTAACAATAGAACGGTGGCGATCTTCACCCTCTAGGTCATCAGACCAACAAAGCGGCTCATTGCCAAATAGATTTTCTAAAAATTCTTTACGCGCTTTAGATGATAAAAGCTTTTCAATTTCTGCAGCGAGCATTTGAGCTTTTTTTAACTTCCAGATAGGGGGAATACCAGCATGGGTCATAACATAACCCAGGTGTTTATCGTAATGCAGAAGTGGCTGCTGGCTTAACCAGTCGATCAGTGCTTTGGCATCGGGGGCTTTAATGACTTCTTCTAGCGTATCTGAATTGCGAAGCTTACGTAGGCCCTCTGCAGCGGCAAGCAAATGAAAGTCATGGTTGCCAAGCACCTGCTTACTTGCTTTACCTAGGTCAATCACATAGCGTAAAACATCTAACGAACCCTTACCCCGATTAACCAGGTCACCTGCTAACCAAAGGGTATCGCGTGAAGGCTTAAAGTTAATTTCTTTTAGAAGGCGTTTGAAGCTTTGATAGCAACCTTGAATATCGCCTATTGCGTAGGTTGCCATACTTATTCAGCTCGAAAGTTTGCCAGCCTAACAAACTCTTCTAAATTTAAGGTTTCTGGGCGGCGCTGCGGGTCTAATTCTAACGCCTCTAACTGCTCACCCGTCACATAGCCTTTCATGTTATTACGTAGGGTTTTACGCCGTTGAGCAAAGGCTAAACGTAAGGTATCAGCTAACACTGCTTCATCTAAGGCTTTAAAAGTGGGTTGCTGCTTGGGAGTCATGCGCACTATGGCTGACTCTACTTTAGGCTGAGGCTTAAAGCATTCGGGGGGCACTAAAAACAGCTTCTCTATATCACAGTAGTACTGTGCCATGACACTTAACCTACCCCATTCTCCCGTGCCTGGCTTTGCAGCTAAACGCTCAACTACTTCTTTTTGCAGCATAAAGTGCATGTCTTGCACTAAGCCTTGAAAAGAAAGCAGATGGAAAATAAGTGGCGTAGAAATGTTGTAGGGAAGGTTACCCACAATACGAAGCTTTTCATCGGTTTTGCGTAGCTGAGCAAAATCAAACTTTAAGGCATCGGCTTCATGAATAGTAAATTCTGGATAATTAAAAAACTTAACCCTTAAACCAGGAATCAAGTCTCTGTCTAGCTCTATAACGTCTAACTGGCCATTTTCTTCTAGTAGTAGTTCAGTGATTGCGCCCATGCCTGGGCCAATTTCTACTAGGTGGTCTTTAGCCGAGGGTGCAATGGAGCGCACAATTTTGCGAATTATGCCGGTATCGTGTAAAAAGTTTTGTCCAAAACGCTTACGTGCTTTATGCCCGCTCAGTGAAGCCATTAATTAACTCTCTAAAATTTATACTGCAAAATGGGTTGCGTAATTTAGGGCAGTTTTAAGACTACCCGTGTCTACCGCACCACTAGCGGCTAGGTCTAAAGCTGTGCCGTGGTCTACCGAGGTACGAATAATGGGTAAGCCTAGGGTTATATTGGCCGCACGCCCGAAGCCTTGATGCTTAAGCACTGGTAAACCTTGGTCATGGTACATAGCAAGTACCGCATCACCTTCTGCTAAAACCTTTTCGGTAAACAGGGTATCTGCGGGTAAAGGCCCTACAAGGTTAATGCCTTCTGCTCGAAGCTTTTCTAGGGTAGGTTCAATAACTTCAATTTCTTCTCGACCTAAATGCCCACTTTCACCTGCGTGAGGGTTTAACCCACAAACTAAAATACGTGGGTTTTTATAACCAAAACGGGTTTGTAAATCGTGATGCAAAATACGCGTAACCTGAGCTATGCGTTGAGGTGTAATGGCATCTGCTACTTCCCTTAAAGGTAGGTGAGTCGTCACCAAGGCTACACGCAGCTCCTCTGTAGCTAAGAGCATAACCACCTGCTCACTGACACAGCGTTCTTGTAAAAACTCTGTATGACCCGTAAAGGCAATGCCTGCTTGGTTAATAATACCCTTATGCACTGGCCCAGTGACTAAAGCTTTGGCTTGTTTTTGTAAACACAGGTCTGTCGCTAGCGTTAAGGTCTCTAACACATAAGCTGCATTGGCTGAGTTCAGCTGCCCAGCCGTTACTGGTGCTCGCAAAGTCACAGGTAAAACTTTCACTTCATGGGTTTCGCAGGGTGCGTCTAGCGTTTTAGCGGAGACTATTTTTATCTGTAAACTTAAACCCAAATGTTTAGCGCGCTCAACTAGCAAGGCAGGATCAGCAACCACCACCCAAGTCGAAGACCAGCCTTCTGCAGCTAAGAGGGTAATTAAGTCTGGGCCTATTCCTGCTGGCTCACCAGGCGTTATGAGTAGAGTGGATAATTGAGTCATATTAACTCCTTATTTCTACCCAGGTTGAGTCACGGATTTCTCTTAACCAGTTTTGTACTTCTTCTTCAAAGCGACGTTCCGATAAAATACGACGAACTTGCTGGCGGCGCATTAGGTCTGTCATATCTGATTTGCGGCGTTCTTCGACTTGAATTAAATGCCAACCAAACTGGCTCTTTACAGGTTGAGACACTTGCCCTACTGCTAGCTCATTCATAGCCGTTTCAAATTCTGGCACCATTTGCCCCGGATTAACCCAACCAAGACTCCCCCCTGACTGCTTGCTGCCTCGGTCATCGGATAGCTCTCTTGCTAAGCTGGCTAGGCTTTCGCCTTGTTCAATGCGTTGTTTTATTTTACGTATTTCAGCCAGGGTAGCTTGTTCATCTCTTACTGCATTTGGCATTAACAAAAGGTGGCGCGCTTGGGTTTGGTCAATAAATAACTGGTCGCCACCACGAACTTCTAGCAGCTTAATAATATGAAAACCACTGGGGCTGCGAATCGGCCCAGCAATACCGCCCAAGGGTAATTTAGGCACTTGGTCTGTAAAGATTGAAGGCAAGGCAAGTGCTGAACGCCAGCCAAGGTCTCCACCACTTAAAGCTTCGTCTGCTGCAGAGCTGGCTATGGCTTGCTCTTGAAAATCTGCGCCAGCAGCTAACTTTTGCTTCAAGGCTTCAGCTCGCTCTTGAGCCTGCTTTATTTGTTCTGGACTAGGGCTATCGGGTATTGAAATTAAGATGTGCCCAACTCGGTATTCACGACCGTCTTGCTGCAGGGCTTCGGGAGAAGTTAAGTAGTTATCTACTTCTTGCTCGCTCACTTGAATACGCTCGCCCACACGACGCTGGCGAACTTGTGAAATCAACATTTCATGACGGATTTGTTCACGAAACTCATTAAAGGTTATACCATCATTTTCTATGGCTTGGCTGAATTGGCGCAGCGTCATATTATTTTGCTGAGCAATATTAGCTAGGGTTTCATTGAGGGTTTGATCATCGACTCGTAAGCCCCCCCGCTTAGCTAGCTGTAGCTGAATAGTGTCTATAATTAAACGATCAAGCACCTGTTGGCGTAAAATTTCAGCAGGGGGTGGGCGAATACCTCGCTCGGCTATCTGCTCATTGGCCTGCTGAATACGCTGCTCTAATTCACTTTGCATTAAAGCTTCTTCATCAACAACAGCAACAATTTTATCAATTAAACGTGGTTCAGCCTTGGCTGCCAAGCTCATTAGCAAACCTAACATTAGGCTGGTGACCCAGATTTTTTTTAACACTCAAATTCTCCGTTAGGGGCGATCGGTATAACCTTGGACTTCTTCACTGAGTAATTGCGGTATGGGCTGGCCCACACCACCTAAGCCTTTGAATACCACATTTAAGAAAACTCCATAATCACGCTCTCTTGCCTCAAATGCATTGTCACTGGCTGCGCCTTGGTAGCCGGGCGAGGTGTCTGGATTATCAACCCAGTCACGGTACACCAGTTGTATTTGCCAGCAGCAAGAGTTGTATTCTAGTCCTGTAATACTATCGAGTTTTTCTGAACGCTTTAAGTCGTGGCCTTGTTTAGCGAATACTCGCCAATGCTCATTTAGTGCATAAATCATAGATGCATACACCTGCTCTTCGGCATGCTGCAAATAAGACCAGGCATCTAACCCATTTTTATCTGGCCTAGGGCCTTTAAAGCCTAGGTTATAGTTAGAAGTATAACTATGCCCCAAGTTAAACTGGCTATTTTCTATACCAGTATAAGTTAAATAGGTATTGGAGTTTTCGGTTTTGTGGAAATAATCATCCCACATTAAGCTAGAGCTTAGCTTTAAATCTTTAGTCAGCGTAAGGCTAGCTTGCACTGCTAGGTTAGAGGTAGTGCGTACATTCTTGTAGGCTTGATCTTCTCTAGGCTTGTTATCAGCTCGGTTTGTATGGTCTGGATGTAAATAGCTATTATCTATCCGTCTATCTTCTAAATAAATAGCCTTGGCAACCCCTAAGCTACCTAATTCACGACCGGTGTTTTGACTTATTAAACGCTGGGTTACACCTAGGGTTAGCTTTTTAACATCACCGACTCTGTCTTGCCCTGTAGTACGTTCAGCACGAAATAACTGCCCATAATCATCTTCAACAAAGCCACCATCAAAAAAGTTGGGGATATCATACTGTTCTACAAAAGGCACATAGGCAAAGAAGGCTCTTGGCTCTAGGGTTTGAACTAGCTTTTTACCAAACAAGCCAGTGTCTCTTTCTAAAAATAAGCCAGTATCTAAACTAAACACTGGTACTAGCGCGGAAGGGTCTAGTTCAACATTGTTCCGCTCTATGGCTGTAACACTAGCTGCCCAGTAAGGATTAATACGGTATTGATTAAATTTTACTTTAGCAGCTGGACGTATATAAGCCCAAGGCCAACGCCATTCAGCATTTAGGCTAGGTTCTAAGTGAAGACGCAAGGTATCAGGCGCACCCCAGCTAGTAAAATAATAGTCATTGTTTGTACCTGGCTTTTGAGTTAATCCGGTAACCTTATAGCCGCCTAGCTCTTTATCAAATAATTTACTAAATTGGGTAAGATCAACAAGCAAGCTGCTTTGCAAAACATTATTCCAGCGCGTAGTTTTACGCACCTCTAACTGGGGTAGTCGGTAATAATCTTGAAAACCTGCTTTACGCCCAGAACGAAAATCAAATAGTTGGTAGGGTGTTTCTGGTGAGTTATTGGCGGTATTCAGTTTTTGATAACCCTGAAAATTTAAGCGGGTACGCCAACCGTCAATTGCATAGTTAAAGCTCAGTTGTTGGAGTAGCTCGGTATCTGAAGTGGTAAAAGTATTGGTATTCAAGTCTTTTAGGTAAAGATCATCACTAACCTGAGAGTAATTTATTTGATAGTTAAGTTGGCTAGTTAAGCGACCCTGATGTTTAGCAGCAAAATTCCAACGGTCTAAATCTGCAAATTCTTTATCTTCATTCAGCCTTGCATAGTAAATTTCACCCGAGCTTCGCTCTGTTAGGTAACGCAGTTCGCCACCCAGCATAAAGCCCCGTTTATCTATTTGTCTGGGGTAGAAGGTTGCATCAACGTTTGGTGCTATATTCCAATAAAAAGGTTGCTGGTAATCTAAACCACTAGTTTTTGACCAGGAAATACTCGGTGATAACAAACCCGTATGGCGACGATCGTCGATTGGAAACCTTAACCAAGGCCAGTAAAAAACCGGGACTTTTAATATTTCCATACGCACATTGGTGGCATCACCAAAACCTGTATCACGGTTTAGCTTTAGCTTGCCTGCTACTAAACGCCAAGCATTGTCTCCAGGCGAGCAGCTAGTCATAGAACTATCTCTAAGGGTTACTATGCCATCTGCACCCTGCTCTAATGTCCAAGCACTACCGCGCAAGCGCTGCTCATGAACAACATAATGAGCTTCGCTCATTTGCAGCTCTTCTTTTTCTAGCTGATAGTCGCCTTCTGCACCCCGCAATAACAAACCTTGCTGACGCACACTAATATTGCCTTTTAATTTGGCATAATCTCGCGCCGCATTTAAGCTGGCTTGGTCAGAAGTTAAATAAAGCGAACCTTTGCGTAGGTTCACCTCGCCTTGCATTAGCAGGCCGCCCTGAGCGGAATAGTTAAGTTGCTGAGCAGCAGCAAATAAGCGTGCTTGTTCGATAGGTAGGTGGGCTTCGGGTAAATCAAGTTCTGGCGCTAAGTAATAACCTCTACAAACTTCTCCAACCGGCTGCTCTGAATATACCTGCCAGTCTAAAAGCTCAGGTGCCAGTGCTTTAGGCGGCGCAGAATGCACAGCAGAAGCTGCCAGCATTAGAGCCGCTATGGGTAAGTCGTTTTTAAAAAACATCAACTTCAAGCACCACTCCAGAGCAAAAGGACTAAGCTAGCAGGCTGCACTAACCTGCTAAAGTCCGCAAAATTGCGTATTATAGCTAATCTACTTGCCACTGCCACGACTAAAACTATTATGAGCCTTAACCAGACATCCACAAAAACAGATCGTTCACTCGCTATTAGAGCTTGGTTAAAGCCTTGGTTAACCAACCCTGATGCTGAACTTAGCATTGTAGCGGGGGATGCAAGCTTTCGTAGTTACTATCGTGTAGCTGCCGAGCAAAACACCAGGGGCAAGAGTATGATTTTAATGGATGCGCCGCCTGAAAAAGAAAGTTCACATAGCTTTATTAGTTTAGCTAAGGCCTGGCGCCAGCAGGGTATTAAAGTTCCTCAAGTTCTTGCCTATGACCTGCAGCTAGGCACTGCCCTACTTGAAGACTTTGGTGATCTGCAATTTATGCAGCAGGTAACCCAGCTACCCACATCTGAAGTAGATACCCTTTATCACCAAGCTTTAAACCAACTAACGGCTATTCAACAACTAGCCAAAACAGCAACAAATGACCACCCACTGCCAGACTACTCGAAAGAGCTTTTAACCCAAGAGTTAAATTTATTTGACGATTGGTTCTACCAAGGTTTGCTTGAGCTACCTAAAACTAGCCTTCCTAAAAACTGGGCGGCATTTAAGCAAAGCCTTATTGTTTCTGCTTTAGAGCAACCTCAAGTAACGGTTCACCGCGATTACCACTCACGCAACCTTATGGTTTTAGGTTTAAATCAACTCGGCATTATTGATTTTCAAGATGCTGTTTATGGCCCTTGTACTTACGATGCTGTTTCTCTTATTAGAGACTGCTACCTAGATTGGCCAGAACAAACTCAGCAGGCTTGGCTTGCCTATTTTCATCGAGCCTACTGCCAACAAGCGACTCCTGTAAGCTTGGCTGAATTTAAGCGTTGGTTTGATTGGATGGGTATCCATCGCCATTTAAAAGTTGCAGGCATTTTTTCACGCCTAGCTCTGCGTGATGCTAAGCCAAATTATTTACAAGATATTCCACTCACCTTGCAGCATTTGCTTAGGGCAACTCAAAATTATGCAGATTTTGCCGATATACAAACTTGGTTAAGTGAACTGGTTATCCCTAGTTTCAATGCCTATTTACAGCAAGGCAACAACTTACAGCAGCCTAATCATGACTAACAAGGCTATGATTTTTGCAGCAGGCGAAGGCAAACGTATGCAGCCACTCACCCTGCACACACCTAAACCCCTACTAAAAGTAGCAGGCAAACCACTTATTTTTTGGCATTTAGAAAACCTAGCTGCCCAAGGCATTAAACAGGTTGTTATTAATGTTAGTTATTTAGGCCAACAAATTATTGATGCAGTTCAAGAGGGCTCTGCTTGGGGTTTAGAGGTTAGCTACTCAGTTGAAAACACTCCCTTAGAAACAGGTGGAGGCTTACTAAAAGCTAAAGAGTTATTAGGTGAAGAGCCTTTTTTGCTAATTAACGGTGACCTTTGGATCAGTGAATTACCCCACTTGCCACCTGCTACTCAAGATGAGCTGCTATTTATGCTCTTAGTGGATAACCCTGAACACAACCCTCAAGGGGACTTTTTCTTTGCAGAAGATTCAGGCAGTTTAGCTAATCAGCCTAGGGCTGGAATGCAAAGTAAAACATTTGCAGGGGTCAGTCGCATTAATCCTGCCCTGCTAGATGAAAGCTGGCTTTATGCAGCCTATCAGCACCAGCACCAAGTAGGTGACGCTTTTATTTTATCGCCTTTGCTGCGTTTAATGATTGATGAGCAAAAGGCAAATGCAGCAGTTTTAACGAGCCATTGGGTAGATGTGGGTACACCCGAGCGTTTAACTGAACTGAATGCACGTTTAGCAAAGAAAATAATAGAACAAACAGAGAAAACAAGGCTAGCAAGGGAATAAAAGTATTATGAAGTTAAGAAGGCTAAAGCTACCTCACTTTGCAGGTAAGGCGGTTGGTTTTTTACTAGGTTTTATGCTTGGAGGTTGGGCAGGTGCAGCACTGGGCATTATACTTGGGCACAGCTTTGACTTTCATCGTCACTCCATCTTCACTCTTTTAATAAATTCCTTAAAGCGCTTGCCGCGCATGAGCTTACCTAAGTCTAGTGAGCTGATTTACCGTGATACTTTGTTTCTTTGCCTAGGTTATGTCGCCAAGCAAAATGGTCGTATATCACCACAAGAAATAGCCGCTGCTGAGGCTGTATTCAAACGCATGAAGCTAAAGCCTCAAGAAAGAGCCCTGGCTATCGCCCGCTTTAACGAAGGCAAACTGGCGACTGACCAAATTGACTCCAAACTTGAGTTACTGCGTACACGCTATGCAAATAAAAAAGCTAGGCGTTTAGATTTTGTAGATCAGCTTTTTAATATTGCTTATGCAGGCGGCCCTGCTAGCGAAAACCAAATCAGGGTGATCTACTCTTTTTTAGCTTTGCTTAATATTAGCCAAGTAGAGGCTGATCGCTTGCATCAACGTACACGCATGCAAAAAGGCTATAAAACACAACAAACCTACCAACAAGATAAGTCTGCTAGCGAGCCTGCTTTATTAGCGGCTTATCGCACTTTAGGTATTAATAGTGACGCTAAACCTGAAGAGATAAAACTCAGCTACCGTAAGCTTATGAGCTTGCACCACCCAGATAAGTTAATGGCGCAAGGCATTACAGACCTAGCTTTAGAAAAGGGTAAAGAAAGAGCCCAAGAAATACAGCATGCCTATGGGCTTTTAAAAAAGGCACGAGGACTCTAAAAAGCTGTAACTATCTAAGCCCCCTTAACCAACCTTCAACTCTTTGCGTTAACCAGCGGCTATCCGTGCCATCACTGCTACTCACGGGCACTTTAACAGCCATTTGCACTGCTTGCTTATTACCCGCCCTTAAATAAGCAGCTTTACGCTCGGCTGCCCAACTGGCTTGCAAGGTGTTCTGCCCTGCATAAATATCTAAGATAGGGCGATTACCTAGGTGTTTAATAAGCTCGGCAAAACTTACAGAATCGGCACCAGCAGGGGCTTCAACATAAAGTAAAATAAGTGGTGATTTTTTTGGAAGCTTGTCTGTTTTAAGCCAAGGCTGTAACCAATAAATACTTTCTCCCTGCAAAACCAAAACTTGCTTACCCTGGTTGCCTAAATGCTGCAAAGCCGCTTGCAAGCGCGCTTCTATTAAAGCTCGGTGTGCATTCAGCGCTTCGACTGGATCAACAACCTCAACCACCACTTCTTCTTGCTCATCTTCATCGCCACCTAAAAAGCCTACATCGGCCCCTGTATCTGGATCAGACTTTTCTGAACTTTTAGCAGGTTCGCTGCTTTTACTGATATAACCAAGCAAAGGACCAGGCCCTAGCGTTCTTTTAGCAACCCCTGCACTTTTATAAATGGGTAAAGAAATAGCGAGGGTAGTCCAACCGTATTCAGGTAAAACCTGCCTTAAGGGCGCGATACCTTGCGGCCAATTAGGGTGTTGCCTGTCGCCGGGTAGCATTAACACCTGTCCTTTAGGTTTAAAGCTAAGTGCTGCCCTCTCTAAAGCTAAAAATGTTTCTTCATCATTTAAAGTTAGGTTAACCACTTCTTCAGCGGGTAATTCTTTTACCAAGGCGGCAAGCATTTCGCCCATGGGGTCTGGGTTAGCACGCTCGACTTTAACCTCTTGCTCTTCTTCATCATCCAAGCCAAAAGGGGTATCAGCTGCCTGAGCTAGGCTAATAAAAGCTAGATGTGTAAAAGCCAATAAGGTAAGAAAGGTTAATCTTTTCACTTGAATAATATCCTTGATCACTTAATTCTGCGGTACCAATGTTGCTACACACGGCAACCCCTGTAAAGATGTAACAAAGCTGCACAACTTGGCTGAATGCCTTAAAATGCCTAAAGGCTTCTAAATACTTCTTAATAGAGACACAAACTTACTATGTCTGCCAATACTTCTGACTTTATTATTGCCCCTTCCATTCTTTCTGCTAACTTTGCCTGCTTGGGTGAAGAAGTCGATAAAGTACTCGCTTCTGGTGCAGACTGGGTTCACTTTGATGTGATGGATAATCACTATGTACCTAACTTAACCCTTGGCCCAATGGTGTGTAAATCACTGAGAGACCATGGTGTTACCGCACCAATAGATGTACACCTTATGGTTAAGCCGGTTGATCGTATGATAGGTGACTTTATTGAAGCGGGTGCTACTAGCATTACTTTTCACCCTGAAGCTTCTGAGCATATCGACCGCAGCTTACAAATGATTCGTGATGGTGGCTGCAAGGCTGGTTTAGTATTTAACCCTGCAACACCTTTGAACCTAATGGATTATGTCATGGATCGATTAGATATAATTCTACTAATGAGTGTGAACCCTGGCTTTGGTGGGCAAAAGTTTATCCCGCAAACCCTACAAAAACTGCGTGAAGCAAGAGCGCGTATTATTGCTAGTGAACGCCCCATAAAACTTGAAGTTGATGGTGGTGTTGGCGTAAATAATATTGCTGAAATTGCCGCCGCTGGTGCCAATGCTTTTGTAGCTGGTTCCGCTATTTTTGGCGCTGCCCAAGCTGAAGACCCTAACCGTTATGACTCAGTGATTAAAGCACTGAGAGAAGAACTTAAAGGAATTTAAGCATGACCCCTGAACAATTTGCAGCCCTAAGCACTGAAGGCTACAACCGTATTCCTGTTAGCCGTGAGGTTTTGGCTGACTTAGATACGCCGCTTTCTACCTATATGAAGTTAGCACAACAGCCCTACAGTTATTTGCTTGAGTCAGTTCAGGGGGGTGAGAAATGGGGTCGCTATTCCATTATTGGTCTGCCTTCTAATGAACGCCTTGAAGTAGATGGCTACGATTTTAAATTATTTAGAAATAATCAGCTGATCAGTAGCGAGACAGTCGCTAATCCACTGGCCACTATTGAAGCTTTCCAAGCTCAGTATAAGGTTGCACCTTTGCCTAACTTGCCACGCTTTACCGGTGGGCTGGTGGGCTACTTTGGGCATGACACCATTCGCTACATTGAGCCGAGCCTAAATAACCCTGAAGCTGCAGCTCGTATGGCAGACCCATTAAAAGTACCCGATATTCTTTTAATGGTTTCTGAGGATGTCGTGGTGTTCGATAACCTCTCAGGTAAATTGTCCTTAATTACCCATGCCAACCCTGCTGAAGATAATGCCTTAGAAAAAGCTCAGCAAAAATTAGAGTTACTTGAAGTCAAATTGCGTACAGCGACTTTAAATACCACTAGCCCGGGTACGGGTCGTGAACCCGTCAAAGAAAGTGACTTTGAATCGGGCTTTACTGAAACGGCATTTAAAGCCGCTGTGGATAAAATAAAAGGTTATATCCATGCAGGCGATATCATGCAGTGCGTGGTTTCCCAACGTATGAGCCTGTCTTATAAAGCGCAATCTTTAGAGCTTTATCGTGCTTTAAGGGTTTTAAACCCTTCGCCTTATATGTTTCATTTGCACCTAGATACCTTTCAAGTTGTGGGTTCTTCCCCTGAGATTCTAGCTCGTTTAGAAGAAGGTGAAGTAACAGTGCGCCCTATAGCTGGCACGCGTAAGCGCGGCACAACACCTGAAGAAGACCTGGCTTTAGAAAAAGAACTTTTAGCTGACCCTAAAGAAATAGCAGAACATTTAATGCTGATCGATTTAGGACGCAACGATGTTGGCCGTATTGCACAAACTGGTAGTGTGGAAGTAACCGCCAGCATGGCTATAGAGCGCTATTCGCATGTTATGCACATAGTGTCTAACGTGGTAGGTAAACTGCGCCCAGAGCTCAGTGCAATCGACGTGTTAAGAGCAACTTTTCCTGCTGGCACTTTATCTGGCGCACCTAAAATTAGAGCCTTAGAAATTTTAGATGAATTAGAACCCGTTAAACGTGGAGTTTATGGTGGTGCAGTGGGCTATTTAAGCTGGTACGGCAATATGGATACCTCCATAGCGATACGCACAGCCGTTATAAAAGATGGGCAGTTGCATGTTCAAGCCGGTGCTGGCGTAGTCGCCGATTCTATTCCGCAAATGGAATGGGAAGAAACTTTAAATAAAGGCCGAGCTATTTTTAGGGCAGTGGCTATGGCTGAACGAGGCTTAGACAATCTTTAAAGTAAAACCTGCTAAATGGTTAAACCCACTAAAAATTTAAGCGCCAAAAAATATCGAGGGAGCTGGCTAAAGCGCTAGCTGCCTCAATATAAACCTGGCGTGAAAGCTCGTAGCGCACCACAAAGCGGCTCACTTCATCATAAACCCCAACGCCATAGCCAACACTTAACTTATCATTAATGTAGCCAGAGGCAACCACACTGGCCTCGCTTCCACCCCCTTCGGCAACCAGTTGAAAGTCTTTTAAACCTAAACTTTTACCTAGGCGTTCTGTTACGCCTGAAGCTTGTTTTAAACCATAGGAAATAGCAGCAGCATTGAGCGTATTTTCATCTTTTTCCGTTTTTAATGGGCGACCTAAAATCAGCCAAGATAAAGCCTGCTCATTAGCCATAGGAGGCTCTGAAAAAATTTCAGATTCAGGATGGTCAACTCGTCCTGTGATGCGAATGCCCACAGTAATATCTTGCACTTCTCGCACAGCTTCTAGGTCTAAAAATGGCTGGCTAACTGGCCCAGCAAAATTTAAACGGGCTTTTCTTAATTTTAAATCTTGCCCCCAAGACTGATAAACCCCTTTAATTAGGGCTAGCTCACCTCGAGTTTGCAGTTCGTTACCTAGCTTAAGCCTGCCTTGAATTTCAGCATTTAAGCCCAGGGCCTCTAAGCTTAAAGGTGGTTTATCGGGTTCTTGGCTATTACCTAACTGTAGCTCTATATCTAAATTCAAGTTAGGTGCTTGTTTAGCTGCCTGTTCTCTGCCTAAAACTTGCGCATCATCTGAAACTTTAATGGCTTGTTTAGGTAGTTGCTTCACGCTAATAGCCCCACTAGGTATTTTTATTTTTCCTGCTAGGCTTAGGGTTTCTTGTTGATAGCTAAAGTTGAGGTCTGGCGTTACCTGTAAATTTGCCCAAGGCTCCACCCTAACTTGGAAGGCTTCACCAGTTAAGTTTAAAGCTGCTGATAAATTTGGCTGCCAAAGCAACTCTCCCTTTAACTGACCATCCCCCCCTTCACCTGTAGAAAAGTCAGCCGTTAAACTTAGTTGTTCGCCTTGCAGCAATAACTCACCATCTAAACGCTGCAAGGTGACTGGCCAACGTGAATTAACAGCTACCACTTCTTCTAGCTGTAAATTACCCCACAACTCTGGTGCTAAAAGATGCCCTCGAATTTCTCCTTGCCCCTTAATCCTACCTTTAAGTTCATCTAGGTTAACAAAAGGTGAGAAAGCCTGAATCTGCAAACCTTCCAGTTGATAATGGCCTTTAATTTTTCTTGTATTGCTGCTTGCATCTGGCTTTAAATTAATAGCCACTTGGCTGTTTAAATAGCCTAGTTGGTCGCCATCAAGCGTTAAGCGGGTGACCAAGCTTTCATTTTCTAACTCAAAGCTTAGGTTTAAAAGGTGGTAGGTTAAGGGAACCCAGCTAAAGGTTTCATTCAGCTTGTCTTCTAGCTTAACGGCTAATTCTCCCGGGCCAGAGTATAAGTCTAACCGGCTGCTAAGCTGCTGGTTGTGCCACTGGCCTTGCAGTTCACCGGTAATTTTATCTTGCCAACGTAAGTCTGGTGGCAACCAAGGCTTAATTAGCTCTGTTGATACCTCAGCTAAAGTGTAGTGCCAATTCACTCCTAGTGGATCTTCTAGGTCTAGTCCACCTTGAAGACTCAGCTGTAAAGGCTGCTTATTCAACTGCAAAGCAGCGCTCAACTGGTGATTACTCACTAAGCCTGCAAGGCTTATTTTGATTGCCTCCAGTAAAACTTCACTGTTGGTATCTGTATTATCTGTATTATCTGTGGCAAGGTTTAGCTGCTGGCTAGTCAGGGTTAGATTAGATTGCTTATCTAGGTAGCTAAAGTTTAAATCGGTATTGGTTAGCTGGTTAGCAGCATAGCTTAATTCATTAGATACTAATTCTAGGTGATACTGCCCCTGGTCCACTCGCGACAAAACTTGCTGTAAGTCTGCTTGTGTTGTTAAAGGCAAGGCTGGCAAGCTTAGGCTGGCATTTAGCTTTAAATCACCAGCTAAAGGGTCGTTGGCAATTAGTGCTTCTGCTTGGTGAGGCTTAAGCCTTTTAAGAAGCGTTTGCGCTAAATTGCTAAGGTTAGCTAGCTCTAGTTTGGTTTCTGCTTGCCAGGTTTCAGAATTTAGATTGAGCGCCAAAGCTAAGCTTTCTTGCTTGGTGGATATGACTAGGTCATCTAAATTAAATTGGTAATTAATTTTTTGGCTATTTTGGCTGCTGTTGTCTTTTGAGTTGCTGTTATTTTTTAAGTCGCTGTTGTTAAGACTCGCTGTATCTAAAAAGCCACTAAAGTTAGTAGCAAAGGCTAAATCACTCAGTAATTCATCTTTTAGCTGCCCCGCTATTTCTCCATCTAGGCTCAACTCTTTTGGCTTTAACTCCACTAAATTAAACTTTGCCTTTAACCAGTGTTCACCAGCCCAATTGAGGTATAGCTCTTCTAAAGCTAAGGCTTGCCAGCTGATATTGGCTGCCAAACTTAAACTCACGGGTTGGTGATTTACAGTTTGTTGACTATCAAGGGCTAGTTGCCAGCCTTTTTTTAGATTACCGGTTAGGTTTAGCTGGCCTGTTTTTAATTGTAAATCTTCTAGGCCATTCATTAATTCTGAGTAAGTTTGACTAGGGTTAAGGTTTTGCCAACTCAGGTTTAAATTTAGCGGTGCCTTGGTGTTCAGCAGGTTAACCCAACCTTTTAGGTTAATTGAGGCATCTTCTTCTAGGTTTGAAAGGCTTAAGTTTGAAAGGTTTAAGGTGGTTTGTATTTGTAGTTTCTCTAAGTCACCCGCCAGCGCCAGCTGCAAGGGGTAGTCACTCAACTGGCTGGCTAAATTTAGCTTCAATGGCCAGTTATTTTGGGTTGCTAGCCAACCGGTTAACCTAACCTTGGCTGGCTGATCAGGACTTTCTTTTATAGCTTTACCTAACCTTTTGCTTAGCCTTTTACTTGACCCTTTACTTAGCCATTTACTAAACCAGGGACTAGCTATTTCTAAAGATTGAATATTAATTTTTTCAGCTTGCCAGTTAGCAGCTAGCTTTAATTGGCTGAGTTGTTGTTGATTATTAATAACCAAACTTTCTATACCTAGCTGGTTTATTTCTAGGCCTTTAAGTTGAGTAAGCTCTAGTAAATTCAGCTGAGGAAGGCTCAACTCGGGAAGGCTTAGGTCAGCCAAACGCAAATCTTGCCAGTTAAAATCAACACCTGGCTCTGCTGGCTGCTGAGTATGAGTGGTTATTTCAACCCTAGCTAGCTGTAGCTTGTTTAAGCAGACTTTTCTATCAGTTAAACAACTCACCTGCCAACTAAAGCTTAGCTTCTCTAAAACCAATTTAAGCTGAGTGTTTTGCCATTCAACACGCTCTGCTTGCCACTGGTTGGCTAACTGCCCTTGAAAGCCATTCACTTTTAAGCCGGGTAGCTGCCCTACTAGCCACTGGCCACCCGAGCTAGTAAAAGCTAACCAAGCCACTAGGGCTAAGAGGGTTACTAGCAAACTAGTGAGGGTTGTAATCAATCCATAAGCAAGCTTACGCATCATAATTCTGGCCCCATAGAAAAGTGCAGCTGCCAGCCACCCTCTAGCTCATCTAAACCTTGGGCTACATCTAAACGTAAAGCCCCTACGGGCGATATCCAGCGTAGCCCTATACCTCGGCCTACCTTAAGGTTTTGTAATTCTTTTCTTTCTAGGCTGACGTTACCCGCATCAACAAATACAGCTAAGCGCCAGGTTGGGCTTAAGCTGTATTGGTACTCGGTACTGCCTACTATTAAATAACGCCCACCTAAAAGGCGACCTGTTTCACTTTTGGGTGCTATTTCTTGATAACCATAACCACGAATCGTTTGGTCACCCCCAGCAAAGAAACGCAAGGAAACAGGGGTAATTGAAAAGTCTTCTGTATATAAATCACCCATTTGCACTCGAGTTAAGAAGCGATGATTATCATAAAAAGTGTAGAGCCCTCGCGCAAAAGCCGTGACCTGAAATATATTAATATCTGACAAAAACTCTTGATGGCTAGCAGCTAAATTAAAATGTAAACGGTAGCCTTTTGTTGGGTCTACTCGCTGATCTGTGTATAAACGGTTTAAAGTAATACCAGGCAAGGTTAACCAGGTTCGGTCTTCTTCTTCACCAATTTGAAAGTTTTCTTGTAGCCCTTTTAATGAGAGGTTTCTATCCCAGCTATTAGCTTGTTGATGTTGCCATTGAATAGCGGCACTAAAGCGCTGACTTTTATGATCGTCAAAGCGTTCATCTTCTACAGAGGTGGTAAAACGTAGCTTGTCTGTCATAGGCGGGCTAAGGGGCAACTGATACCAAGCACTGACAGCTTTGCGCGGTAAGGAAAGCTCACTGTTCACGCCTCGACTATGCCCTAGGTCATTCAACCAATGCTGTGTCCAACTACCACTTAGGCGGGGGCCTATATCGGTTGAATAACCTATACCTAAATCTAGACTGTGGGGTTTGCGACGGGTCAGTAGCACTTCAACAGGCACTTCAAGGTTAGCTGTGGTTAGGTCTTCATTTATATCAACTAACACTTCATTAAAGTAGTTGCTGGCGCGTAGTTCACGACTTAATTCACTGAGGCGTTCTGCATCAAAGGCATCACCCTTTTTAAAACGCACAAACTTTTTAATAAAGCTTTCTTGAAACTGACCCTGCTGCTCAAAACTGACTTCACCAAAGCGGTAACGAGGCCCTGAATTAAAATGCAAGTCTATATTAGCTACATTAGCTTCAGGCAGAATTGTTAGGGTATTTTTAGAAAAATCAGCAGCAAAATAGCCATAACTTAGGGCTTGGTCTAAAAAGTGTTTTTTAGCTGCTTCATAGTGAGCATGATTTAATTGTTGGCCTATTTGCAGGTTCTTAGTTGAGGGTAGAGTAAAATTGGCTTGGCCAGCGGCTTCTCCAGCCAGTTTTATATTCACCTGCTGTAATTTAACAGGCTCCCCTAGCAGCAGATTAACTTGTAACTGAGCTGGGTCACCAGGTTTGACTTCTAAATGAAGGCCATATTGATAATAACCTAAAGCTTCTACAGCCTGAGCTATTTGCTCTCTAGCAAAACGTGCATAGCGGCGCATTTCATCGGTATTACGCTCTTCAATAGTACCTAGGTAGGCTTCAATATTATTACGCACTGGGGCTAGCTCTGGCTCTAGTTTTAAAACCAAAGCTGAGCGTTTTTTGTCTGCGGCAGCAGCTTGCGGGAAATAAAACAGATTCAACAATAAAAACAGCAGTAAGCCCAACCAATAAAGACTAACTGCTGAGCCATTTTTTATTGGCTGATTAATGAGCAGAAAAACGCACCTCATAGCCAGCGTATTTGCGCAGGTTAATAACGCCTATATCTAACAAAAGATACTGGCCTTTAATACCCAGTAGTTGCCCTTCTATTTTAGGTGTTTTATCTAGGTTAAGTGACTTAACCTTGGTTGGATACTCTAAAACTGGATAATCAAAAAACAAAGGTTTTAATGTCAGCGTTTCATATTCCAGGTTATCTAGGGCGGTTAACTGGGGCTGGTATTCCGTCAAGACTTGCTGTGCTTCTTTCACCAAATCTAAGTCTTCGACTTCATTTTTTAGCATACGCTGCCAAGCGGTTTTATCTTTGATGGTTTGACCTAGGGTGGTTTCTACTAGGCCTGAAGCTAGGCGGTTATTCACTTTTATTAAAGGTAAAGCAGCAATCGCTCCTTGGTCCATCCAGCGTGTTGGCATATTGGTTTCGCGGGTTATGCCTACTTTTAAGCCGGTAGTACTAGCTAGATAAACCGTATGCTCTTTAAAGCAATGCGCTTCACCCCAAGCTGGCTCGCGGCAAGTGCCTAGGTGATAATGGCAGGTTTCTGGTTTAACAATGCAGGTATCACACTGCGCTAGCTTTTTAAAACAGGGGTAACAATAACCTTGCGCAAAGCTTTTGTTGGTTTTTCGCTCACAATGAATGCAATGAATATTGCCGCTAAATTCAAGGCTAAGCACTTTTCCTAACAAGGGGTTTAAAGCTAGGCTTTGCAAACCACCTTCACCATCGGCAAGTTTTAACTCATAACTTACCTGTGCAGTATGCTCTGTACCCATTTTACGTAAACGACCGGCTAAACTTAGCACGCTATTATTCCTGCCCTAAAATTTTTACTGGCGCTTCTTCATTGGTCGCGAGCTTTTTCTTTTTAGGTGCAATATAACCCACCCTTTCTTCTTCAGGGATATTGCTTTGTGCTTCGTAACGTAGCACGGCTTCCATACTAATTTCTTTTTGCTCTTGAGTTAATGCCTGTCCATTAGGCCAGCGTCCTAGTTCTACACCGCTTTTTAATGCCGTATAAATTTCCGGACTCATTTTTTCTATCATAGCTGCAAAGGTCATACGTGTTTCCTCTTTTTAGGCCAGGGTAAAAGTGCAAAAGCTAACCCTGCTAAAAGCCCACCTAGGTGCGCTTCGTTGGCCATATTTAAGCCTAAAGAACGTGAAAAGTCTGTCATACCTAAAAGCATCCAGCCCAGCATAAATATTACCAAGGCATTACTGAGGGCTAGGCCTTCTTGAGGTTTAAGCCGACCCGTTAGCCAGATATAACCTAAATAGCCATAGACCACGCCAGATAAGCCACCAAACTGACTAGAACCATTGATTAAAAATTGTGCTGAATTAGATACCAAGGCTGTAAAAAGTATTAATAAGATAAGTTTAACCTGTCCTTGGTTTCTTTCAATCATTTCACCTAAAACCCAAATCCAAAGTGAATTAAAAACCAAGTGCATTATGCCAAAATGTAAAAAATTGGCGTAATTAAGCGCCACCACTGCCCGGAGGTAAGTGTTGCGCTTAAAGGCAGGCTAACCACCTGACCATTTGCAAACTCCATGGGTGTAAAAGAAACCAGTAAAAAAACAATAGGGCCAAATAGCCATTCAAAAGCCAAGGTAACCAAACAACCAAGCAGGAGCAGTGTAAGAGTTACAGGTACTTTTTTAATACGATAAGCTAAAGAGGTTGGGTTAATATTTGCTGGTTGAGTTGGTCGACCAGCTTGCCAGTCATCTATTGCCAGTTGCACATAAGGAAGCAGAGTAACATCCAGCAACCAAAAAGCATGGTTACCTGCTTCATCCGGCAGAATACGGTGACCGATACGCGCTTTCCATAAGTGGCGTGAAAGTGGCATAGGGTCTTGGTGTGCTGGTAAGACCAGGAATTTAAACATTAATCTAGTCGCTAATTTTTAATCGATGGGGTTAAAAAAAATGGCGGCTACTCTTTAATAAAAAAAGAAGGAGCCGCCAAAGCAGGACTATCATGAGGAAACTACGACTAATAAGACGCAGCTTAACTATTTTAGTTCCCACTTTTTTTAAATTTTTTGAATATGCTCTGCAAGCATTTCTGCCCGCAACTCTTCTAGTAGTGGATACTCGTCTCTTTGTACTTCAACCCACACAAATTTTTCAGCATCAAGTTTTGCTTCGCCATCAAAACGATAGGCGACTAATCTGCCATATTTAACGGCGCTGTAATCTAAACAAGCTAGGTTAGGCCGAATGACTGATGGAAAGCCTTGGCACCAATAATGACCAAAAAACAAGGGTTTATCTTCGGGTGGGTAATAGCTTAAACGGCGCTGGTCTTCTGCTGATATAAGGGTTGCTTCTATTTCTGGGGTTAGTCTATCTGGCTGAAACAACACATCGCCCCAAGTGCGTGGGTTGTCTATCCAAAAGGAAGTGCGAAAGCGGTCTCTTACAAAACCATCACCACTTTTCTGGGTTTGCCCTTCAGGTAAGCGTAACCAAGTGCCCCGTGTACAACGATCAACCACTCTAAACTCATCGGTACCTATAATCGCTGAAGCTTGTAAAAACTCTTCAGTCATAGTGCCGTCAGGGTAGTTTTGAAAGAAGTTTGGCATGAGTTGGTCATCCCAACAGGCATGAACAACCCTGAGTTGTTCTAAATCTAGGGCCAGCGGCAAGGTCATAAACCAATTCAAAAAGTCTTGCCATTCATTAGGCCAAGGGTCGAACTGATCCAGGGTTTCTTGTATGACTCTTTGGTGTCTAGGAGAGTGGGAGCGTAAAGGCTCGCCTTGTGGGTTAAGCGTTGAGTAGGCCAGGGCGTTGTATTCATGGTTACCTAACACCATCAGCGCTGTGCCTGCTTCAACCATTTCTCTCACATCATGTAATGCCTGACGAATTCTTGGGCCACGATCTACAATATCGCCAACAAAGATCACCTGCCTTCCAGCAGGGTGTCGCCATACACCTGACTGACGTGAGTAGCCCATGAGTTCTAGTAATCGCCTTAGGGTATTACCACAACCATGTACATCACCTATCAGATCATAACCTTGCATAAACTATCCGTTTTTAACGAGTGTCGATCAGTAATTACTGTGCTGTGAATTCCAGCCCAGCTTAGTGCGACAGATTTCGTAAAAGTCATATCCTAAGGGATGAATCAGTTTTAATTTCTGAGACTTTTTGCGTATATAAAGTACATCACCTGGCTTAGTGACTAGGTGAGTTTGACCATCACAAGAAATATGCGGGTAGGTTTCATTGCTGCCACTAATGAAGATTTTTATTTCACTATTACCATCCACCACTATAGGGCGACTGGATAGGGTATGAGGGAACATAGGTACAAGCACTAATGCATCTAACTTGGGGTGCATAATAGGGCCACCACCCGATAGTGCATAGGCTGTAGAACCTGTGGGGGTGGCAACAATTAATCCATCAGACCGCTGGTTATAAACAAATTGCCCTTCAATGTGTAAATCAAACTCTATCATTCGTGCTGATTTACCCGGGTGGAGCACTACATCGTTAAGACCATCAGCACTGCCGATCAATTCGCCTTCACGATACACTTCAGCATCTAATAAAAAACGTCTTTCTGAGGTGTATTTGCCAGCTAAAACCTCGGCAACCTTTTCTTCAACTTTTTCAGGCAGTATGTCGGTTAAAAAGCCTAAACGGCCTCGGTTAACACCTAAAACTGGCACACCCGTTTTAGCCATAGCTCGAGCTGCACCTAGTAAGCTGCCATCACCACCCACCACTATGACCAGATCACAAATTTCGGCTAACATTTTTAGGTCAGCTTCTTGACATCCATGACCTAAGATAACCTCAGCAGTACGAGACTCAATAATTACCTGATAGTTATGCTCGCCCAAATAACGCATTAACCGCTTAAGTGTTTCAACTACCTTGTTACTACCCAAACGTCCGATTAAACCAATATTGCGGAAGCCAGGGTTTTTCATGGTAGTTTATAACCTATACCAAAAGTAAAGCCTTCTAGCTCAAGGTCTGCAGTATCTAAGTAAACCATATATTCCAAATCAACATAAAAGCGGGATGTTAGGTTAAACTCTGAACCCACACCGTAGCTCATTTCAAATTCACTTGTGCTTTCATCGGCTGCTTTTAAAGAAGCAGAGGTCATTCCTAATTTTGCATAGGGTGTGAACATACCTAAGGGCAAGCCAAACTTACCATAAATACCAAAGAGGCGATCTAGCGAAACTTCTGTTTCTGAGTCTTCGCCACCTATAGCAAACTGGGCTTCTGCACCTATAAAACTTGTTAGCTGCTGACCAAACCGTATTTTAAGGCCTTCAGCACTCGAATCATCACTGGTCCAGTGATGCAAACCACCACTTACATAGCCATGAATTTCACTATAATCATCGTAGGCATAAATCTGACCAGCGTTAGGTAAAAGTAAACAACCGACTAAAACAGCAGGCAACCAGCGAAACATCGGTACTCTCCTTAGTTTTTTTCAAAAATCTAGAGGCTGATTAAACACTTAAAAAGCATTGATTGCCAGTTTTTGAGTGGTGTTTAACCAGCTTTTACTTCTTGTAACTCAACTCTGGGTTTAACCCAACGCTCATTAATAAGGAGCGCAAGAAGAATAACCAAGCCTCCCAAGGACAACCTTAACCAATCCACATCACGGTTCCATATAATTAAATTAACCAAAAGACCCGCAGGTACAAGGGCATTATTCATTATCGCTAGGGCGCCTGCATCTACCAGGGTAGCTCCTTTATTCCACAAGAAGTAACCTATCCCAGAAGCCACCAAACCTAGCCATAAAAGCACAATCCATTGAGTACTTGTAGTGGGTAACTTTTGCCAATTACCAAACAGGAACATACCTAAGCTGGCAACCAACAATGCACCTAAGTAAAAGTAGCCAAACACATCTCTATGCTTAAGATGGGAAGCCGAACTTTTTAAATTGGCCATTAGGTGCTTGTAGGCCACTTGAGACAGCCCAAAACAAAGGTTGGCTGCCTGCACTAGTAAAAACCCAACAAAAAAATCTGCGCTAATAGCATTAAGACGAATGATGCCTGCGCCCACTACTGCTAGGCTGGCAGTCAGTAAATACCAGAGGGTAAACCTCCCTTGCAGTAAATCATTCGCTAGAGTGATATAAATTGGGGTGAAAATGGTAAAGAGCACCACCTCTGGCACAGTTAAATAACTAAATGACTGATACAAGCAAAGGTACATAACACCTAACTGAAAACCGCCTATAAGCATTAGCTTCAGCGCCAGCTTTAAGGGAATACGAGCAAATTTAAGCAGGGGCAAAAATACGAGGCTAGCTAAAAAAGTACGTGTTAATACTGCAAAATAGGCATCCACACTACCTGACAGGTACACACCTATCAGGCTAAATGAAAAAGCCCATAAAAAAGTCACACTCCACAAATAGATCACTTGGTTAACCCTTGCTTGTTTTTAAGTTA
Source organism: Marinospirillum insulare DSM 21763 (assembly GCF_000686905.1). GTDB lineage: Bacteria > Pseudomonadota > Gammaproteobacteria > Pseudomonadales > Halomonadaceae > Marinospirillum > Marinospirillum insulare. The sequence goes on along the minus strand of NZ_JMLW01000009.1, from coordinate 29,174 downwards.
ACGAATTATAAATAATCTAAACTAGACTGACTAGCCTTTACCTAGAGCAAAGATTAAATAAGCAGATACTTATATTTGTTTTTGTTAAACTAGCGCTTATTTGAATGAGTATTAATTTTGAGAGGTTGCAATGATTCAACAGGTCGATATTGCCATTATTGGTGCAGGTACCGCAGGCATGAGTGCATTTAATGCAGCCCGCAAAGTAACTGATTCCTTAGTAATGCTAGAAGGTGGGTCTTATGGCACTACCTGTGCTCGTGTTGGCTGTATGCCTAGCAAGTTGTTGATCGCTGCTGCTGAAAGCGCTCACCAAATGCAGCTTGCACCAGCTTTTGGTATTCAGCTGACTGCTGGCTACCAGGTAGATGGCAAAGCAGTGATGCAAAGGGTAAAAGCTGAGCGAGATCGTTTTGTTAGTTTTGTTTTGCAAGATATAGCTAAGCTAGCAGATGACCAACGTATAGATGAGCTAGCCCACTTTATTGACCCTAATACCCTTGAAACCACCAGTGGTAAAAAAATTAGAGCGCGCAATATTATTATTGCCACGGGCTCTCGCCCAGCTGTGCCACCCATGTTCGAAGCTGCAGGCGACCGTTTAATTATTAACGATGACGTTTTTGATTGGGATGATTTGCCCGAGTCAGTGGCTGTATTCGGCCCAGGTGTGATTGGTTTAGAAATAAGCCAAGCGCTGAGTCGTTTAGGTGTGCGCTTACGTTTATTTGGCCGTGGTGATGGTATTGGTCCTTTACAAGACCCAAGCATGAAAACACTGGCCCATGAAACTTTTAATAAAGAGTTTCCAATCATGGCAGGCAATGAAGTCCAGTCTATCACCCGTACAGATGGAGGTGTTGCTATTAGCTTTATAGATAACCAAGGCCAGCCCACCACTGAAACTTTCGACTATTTATTAGCTGCTACTGGGCGTAAAGCCAACCTAGATAAAATTAATATTGAGGCGGCTGGCTTAAAACTTAATGAGCGTCAGCAACCTGAGTTTAATCCTGAAACCACCCAGTGTATTAATGCTGATGGCAGCCCTTCGCATATCTTTATTGCTGGTGATGTCGCAGGCTTTAGGCCCTTATTACATGAAGCCAATGATGAAGGTTTTATTGCAGGCAGTAATGCTGCTGGCTGGCCTAACTTTAAGCCTAAAGCACGCCGCACACCTTTAGCGGTGGTATTTAGTGAACCACAAATTGCCTTAGCGGGTGAGTCTTTAGCACAAATTCAAGCGCGCTTAGGTGAAGAAGGTGTTGTAGTTGGCAGTATGGATTTTTCTAAGCAAGGTCGTGCGCGGGTTATGCAGCAAAACCAGGGTTTAATGAAAATTTATGCCTGCAAAAAAACGGGGCAGCTATTAGGCACAGAAATTTTTGGACCTAGAGCTGAGCACCTAGTGCACCTTTTAGCCTGGAGCATTCAGCAAAAGCTCACCTTAAAAGAAATACTTGCTCAGCCTTTCTACCATCCTGTACTTGAGGAAGGAGTTCGTACCGCACTTCGTTCTGCTGCCTCACAACTCAAGCGGTAACAGTTAATTCTTTAGTGTCTAGGACTGCTGCAACAGGTTAGGGTGTTTTTTATTTCGACTTGTTGCAGCTGTTGAAACTAGCTAAGATGCGCCCAATATCTCTAGTCCTACTGTGGCTCTCAACTTTTCTAAGGCTAATGTCCAGTGACACTCAATCTAAATGACTACCTGCAAGGCTTACAAAGCACTGCAGACCAAGGGCTTTTTAATTCAATTCGACGCGGCATTGAAAAAGAAACCCTGCGCACAACTCCTCAAGGTGAAATAAGCCAAGGGGATCACCCCAAAGCTTTAGGGTCAACGCTGACCCATCCGCATATTACTACTGACTACTCTGAAGCTCTCGTCGAGTTTATTACACCTGTCAGTACGAGTCGCGAAACAACACTTGAGTTTTTACTAGACCTGCACCGCTTTAGCTTGTCTAACTTAGACAACCAAGAGCTACTCTGGCCTGCGAGCATGCCTTGTAAGCTTGACGGTAATGACAGTGTGCGTATCGGTGAATATGGCAGCTCCAATGTAGGTTTTATGAAGCATGTTTACCGCCGTGGTTTAGATGCTCGCTATGGCCGCATTATGCAAAGCATTGCTGGCATTCACTACAATGTTTCTTTTCCTGACGAACTCTGGCCTCTACTAGCTAAACTAGAGGGCTTACCTGAAGAAGCTGCAGATAAAGATTGGCGTTCTACTCGCTACTTCGATCTTATCCGTAATTTCCGCCGCTATTCTTGGTTGCTCATGTACTTGTTCGGTGCTAGCCCAGTTTTAGATGAAAGCTTTTTAAGTGGCCATGATCAGCACCCCCTTAAAAAGCTTGCCGCTGGTACTTGGGGCGAACCTACCGCAACCAGCTTACGCATGTCTGATTTAGGCTACCAAAACCAAGTACAAGGCAGTTTGAAAATTTGTTTCAACTCACTAGAAAATTATATTAATACCCTAGAGCTAGCGATTAGTCAGCCCTACCCTGACTATGCAAAAATTGGCACTAAGGTTGACGGCGAATACCGTCAGCTAAACACTGGTATTTTGCAGATTGAAAATGAATACTACAGTGATATTCGCCCTAAGCGTGTCATGCACAGTGGCGAGAAACCCAATGAAGCTTTGCAAACCAAAGGCGTAGAGTATATTGAAGTTCGCTGCTTAGATATCAATCCCTTCTTACCCGGCGGAATAGACGTTGCTCAAATGTATTTCTTAGATGCATTTTTGCTCTTCTGCTTATTAGAACCTAGCCCTAAGCTAAATGACGAAGCCTGCCAAAACATTGACATCAATTTAAAGAAAACCGTTAATGCTGCGCGTGATCCTGAAACACTGATTAACGGAAAACCTTTGCGCCAAGAAGCGGCTGCTCTCTTAAAGCGTTTGCGCCCGGTATGCCAGCTTTTAGATGGTGGCACCCCAGACCTAACTCCTTTTTGCGATGCGCTTAACCAGCAACAAGCCAAGGTAGATGATGTAAACCTAACCCCTTCGGCACAAATGTTGAAATTAGCCCAAGAACGCAATGGTTTTGTACCTGCTGTTTTAGAACTAGCCAGAGCACAACGCGAACAATTGCTTGCTAGCCCAATTAACCAGGCAAGAGAAACTTTGTTTACTCAGCTCAGCAGCCATTCCATTAAGCAACAGCAAGAAATAGAAGCCGCAGATAAGATCGATTTTGATACTTATCTGCAGCAGTATTTTGCTAACTAGTTATAAACTAATTGCTAATTTATAACCCTGCTCTATAGCCCGTCGAGCATCTAGCTCGGCGGCTAATTCTGCACCACCAATTAGATGAGCTTTTTGCCCTGCAGTTTCTAGCTCGGCAAACAGTTGGTTCACTGACTCCTGCCCAGTACAAAGCACTAGATTATCAACCGCCAAGCACTTTTCCTCACCTGCAACTCTCAGGTGTAAACCCTGGTCATCAATGCTTAAATATTCACAACCTGCAAGCATTTTTACCTGGTAAGCTTTTAAAGACGCTCTATGTATCCAACCAGTCGTTTTGCCTAAACCCTTACCTGGCTTAGATGCTTTGCGTTGTAGCAGGTAAACTTCCCGCTCAGGCTTAGGTGGCTGGGGTGCTACTAAACCGCCGGGTTGTTTCACTTCTAAGTCAACTCCCCACTCTTGCATAAAGTCTTGAGTAGACTGGCCTTCTGGTGAGGCAGGTGCTTGTACTAACAGCTCGGAAACATCAAAACCTATACCACCCGCACCTAGTACAGCAACTTTCTTTCCAAGGGAATCTGGGTTTTGAATGGCTTCCACATAGGTTTTAACTTTTGGATGATCTATGCCTTTAATGTCTGGTTTTCTAGGCACTACACCCGTAGCAACCACTACCTCATCAAAACCTGCCAACTGATCAACACTGGGCCGAGTATTTAGCTGTAAATTAACCCCGGTTTGCTCTAGTAGTTGACCAAAATAGCGCATAGTTTCGTTAAATTCTTCTTTACCCGGAATTTTTCTAGCTAGGTTAAACTGCCCACCTATAACGGCTGCTGCTTCAAACAAGGTGACTTGGTGCCCACGCTTTGCAGCCTCTGTAGCACAAGACAAACCTGCCATACCTGCACCTACCACAGCTATTGTTTTAGCTTGTTGAGTAGGTTCAGATTGCATAAGCGTTTCATGGCAAGCACGTGGGTTGACTAAACAGGAAGTAGGCTGACCAGTAAACACTTGGTCTAAACAGGCTTGGTTACAAGCAATACAGGTGTTAATGGTCTTACTTTGCCCTGCCTCAGCCTTGGCAACCCATTCTGCATCTGCCAAAAAGGGTCGCGCCATAGAGACCATATCTGCATGACCTGCGGCTAGAACTTCTTCAGCAGTTTCTGGCATATTAATACGGTTAGTGGTTATTAACGGGATGTTAACTTCTTGCTTCATCCGCTGAGTTACTTGTGTAAAAGCTGCTCGAGGCACACTGGTTGCTATGGTCGGTACCCGCGCTTCATGCCAACCTATGCCCGTGTTAATTAAAGTTGCCCCTGCAGCTTCTATGGCCTTAGCTAGCTGAACTATTTCTTGCCAGCTACTGCCTTCTTCTACTAGGTCTAACATGGACAAGCGGAAAATAATAATAAACTCTTTACCTACTGCTTCACGCACTCGACGCACAGACTCAACAGCAAAGCGAATACGGTTTTCATAACTGCCACCCCATTCATCTTGGCGCTGGTTAGTACGCAAGGAAATAAACTGGTTAATTAAGTAGCCTTCACTACCCATCACCTCAACACCATCATAGCCAGCTTCTTTAGCTAACTTTGCACTGACCACATAGTCTGCTAACTGCTCTTCTATTTCTTCAGCAGTCAACTCTCTTGGTGCAAAAGGGTTAATTGGTGCCTGTATTGCTGAGGGTGCAACTAGCTTGTTTGAATAGGCATAACGACCTGTGTGCAAAATCTGCATACAAATTTTACCACCTGCCTGATGCACGGCTTGAGTAACTACCCTATGCTCTGCAGCTTCTTCTGGGCTAGTCATTTTTGCAGAGCCTTGAAAGACCACGCCCTGCTCATTAGGGGCTATACCACCAGTAACAATTAAAGCTACTCCTGCTGCAGCGCGCTCCGCATAAAAGGTAGCTAGGCGTTCAAAGCCACCTTTAGTCTCTTCTAGGTTGGTGTGCATGGAACCCATTAACACGCGATTTTTAAGCGTGGTAAAACCTAAATCTAGGGGTTGAAAAATATGGGGGTAGGTTTGGCTACTCACGGCAAGCTCCTAATTAACTTTTTATTATGAATAGCCTAGTCTTGTTAAGTCTTAGCAAAGTGTCAAGCGCTCGTTTGAAACGCATGTTATTAAAATAGACAAGGCATTGAATATATTGAATAAAAAGATGGAGATAGCACAGAAAGGAAATAAAAACACTAAACGCAAAAAAACCGCAGCTGAAGTAGCGGCGGTTTAATCTATTTAGAACTTTAAATGGTGGGCGGTACTGGGTTCGAACCAGTGACCCCCAGCTTGTAAGGCTGGTGCTCTCCCAACTGAGCTAACCGCCCTTAGGCTAAGAATTGGCGGACCGGACGGGATTCGAACCCGCGACCTCCGGCGTGACAGGCCGGCATTCTAACCAGCTGAACTACCGGTCCGCATATTTTCTTAACTTAGGTTTACTGTGTGGCGGACCGGACGGGATTCGAACCCGCGACCTCCGGCGTGACAGGCCGGCATTCTAACCAGCTGAACTACCGGTCCGCATTACAGTCGTCATCAAGGGAAGGAACTTTTATGCTAGTAAATAACTAACTAAGAGTTGGTGGGCGGTACTGGGTTCGAACCAGTGACCCCCAGCTTGTAAGGCTGGTGCTCTCCCAACTGAGCTAACCGCCCTTCCTGATAACGAAGCGCATTCTACAGTCTTTTGACCGCCTGTCAAACCCTTTTTTTAAACTATTTCAGAAACTTCCATGCAACTCAGTGTGTTTTTTTCACATTAAAACTTGAATTCCGTATAAATAGCAGCAGTTACTTTCTAGTTTGCAGCCAAGTCTGGTTAAGCAAAACACCTTATTTAACACGCTCAACATTAAAATAACCGGTTTTTATTGAAAACAAACTCTGTCAACCCACAACCAGACTTTCGTCTAAGCGGTATTTTGTCACATAAAGCTAACCTATTGATTTACATAGTTTTTATTATATAAGCTTTATTTAATGTAAATAATTATGAAACTAATAGGCACACTTAGGTTCAGGTCATACAGCGGCTGCGATAGAATGAGTAGGATCCATTGACTTGTATCATGGCTGGGAAACCTCAGCTCCTCGAAACTTGGCGCTGGATTCCTCCAAACTAACTGCTGTAATGGGAACCTGACATGAGCACAGCAATAGAACATTCTACCTATAATTATAAGGTGGTTCGGCAATTTGCCATAATGACCGTAGTCTGGGGTATCGTCGGCATGCTTGTCGGCGTCTGGATAGCGGCTCAGTTGGCATGGCCACTTTTGAACTTTGACCTTCCATGGACAAGCTTCGGACGTTTACGTCCGCTTCACACCAACGCAGTCATTTTTGCTTTTGGTGGTTCAGCATTATTTGCTACTTCTTACTATGTTGTTCAGCGCACCTGCCAGGTACGCCTAATATCTGACAAGTTAGCCGCTTTCACCTTTTGGGGTTGGCAGCTAGTTATTTTGTTAGCAGCCATTACTTTGCCTTTAGGTTTAACTCAAGGTAAAGAATACGCTGAGCTAATCTGGCCAATTGATGCGCTAATAGCAGTCGTTTGGGTAAGCTATGCTGCTGTTTTTATCGGTACAATTTATAAGCGCAAAACCTCGCACATTTATGTTGCCAACTGGTTTTTTGCTGCCTTTATCTTGACCGTAGCGGTTTTACATATTGTAAACAGCATGCAACTGCCAACGAGCCTCACTCACTCTTATTCCATCTACGCTGGTGCGACAGATGCAATGGTTCAGTGGTGGTACGGCCATAACGCAGTAGGCTTTTTCTTGACAGCTGGCTTCTTGGGTATGATGTATTACTTTGTACCTAAACAAGCTGAGCGCCCTGTTTACTCCTACCGCTTATCTATAGTGCACTTCTGGGCTTTAATCTGTGTTTATATGTGGGCTGGTCCTCACCACCTTCACTACACAGCTTTGCCAGACTGGGCACAATCTGTAGGTATGGTTATGTCGTTAATTCTACTAGCTCCATCTTGGGGTGGTATGATCAACGGTATGATGACCCTGTCTGGTGCTTGGCATAAGCTGCGTACTGACCCCATCCTACGCTTCCTAGTTGTTTCTCTTTCCTTCTATGGTATGTCTACCTTTGAAGGCCCGATGATGTCTATCAAAACCGTTAACGCCTTATCTCACTACACTGACTGGACTGTAGGTCACGTTCATGCGGGTGCATTAGGTTGGGTTGCGATGATTTCTATCGGTTCCGTTTACCACATGATTCCTAGATTGTTTGGCAAAAAAGACATGCATTCTGTTGATCTAATCAACGTGCATTTCTGGCTATCCACTGTAGGTACTGTGCTTTACATTACCTCTATGTGGGTTAACGGCATCATGCAGGGTCTAATGTGGCGTGCGGTCAACGCTGATGGCACCCTGATGTACACCTTTATCGAATCAGTTGAAGCAAGCCACCCTGGCTTTATCGTTCGCTGGTTAGGTGGTGTTCTTTGGCTAACGGGTATGCTGATTATGGCTTACAACGTCTATATGACTGTATCCAGCAAAGCTTCCGAAAAAGCTGCTGCACAAACGGCCTAAAGGGGTTAGCTGAATGAAACACGAAATAGTAGAAAAGAACGTTGGCTTAATGATGGTTCTTATCTTGGTTGTAATCAGCTTCGGTGGTCTTGCTGAGATCACCCCGCTATTCTTCCAAGATAATATCACTAAGCCAGTAGAAGGCTTAAAACCACTTAACGCGTTAGAAATTGAAGGTCGCGACATTTATGTGCGTGAAGGTTGCTATACCTGCCACTCACAAATGATTCGTCCTTTCCGCGCTGAAACTGAGCGTTATGGTAACTACTCAGTAGCGGGTGAGTTTGTTTATGATCACCCTTTTCAGTGGGGCTCTAAGCGTACTGGTCCAGACTTAGCCCGTGTTGGCGGTCGCTACAGTGATGACTGGCACTATGCTCACTTGTTCAACCCTCGTGATGTAGTACCTGAGTCAGTAATGCCTGCCTATTCTTGGATGAACTACCAAGTAATGGATGGCAGCAACACTGGCACTAAAATGCAGCGTCTTAGAGTGCTTGGCGTACCTTACACCGATGAAGATATCGCAGGTGCCAAGGATTTCGTTAATGGAAAAACCGAAATGGACGCCGTTGTTGCTTATTTACAACAACTGGGCACTGTCCTAAAAGACACACGGTAAGGTTATGGATATCAACGTTTTTCGTGGCCTAATGTCAGTTGTCTTATTATTTGCATTTCTAGGCATCATTGCTTGGGCTTATAGTAAGAAGCAAAAGAAATCTTTTGATGAAGCAGCTAACCTGCCTTTTGCTGACGAGGCTGAAAACGACGACCCTAACCAAGATGCAAGCTCATCACTGGAGAATAAAAAGCATGACTAGCCAAGCCATGAGCGGCTTCTGGAGCCTGTGGATCTCAGTAATCACACTGGGTGTGATTGCCTTCTGCTGGTGGCTCCTTTACGGAAACCGCAAAACCGATTCAGCGCAGGCTACTAATGGTGAAGTTGAAACCACTGGCCACGCAGCTGATGGTATCGAAGAATATGACAACCCCCTGCCTCGCTGGTGGTTTCTTATGTTCGTTATCACCATTGTTTTCGGTCTTTCTTACCTAGCACTTTACCCAGGCCTAGGTAACTATAAGGGTTTATTAAACTGGAGTTCTTCCGGTCAATGGGAAGACGAAATGGCCCACGCAGAAGAGTTTTATGCGCCCATTTTTGATCAGTACGCTCAAATTGACGTTCAGACTCTAGCTAATGATCCTGAAGCTATGCAGGTAGCTAACCGCCTTTATCAGAACAACTGTGCAGTTTGTCATGGTTCTTCTGCTCGCGGTGGTTATGGCTTCCCTAACCTAACCAATAACAGCTGGCTTTATGGTGGTGATGTAGAAACCATTCGTCACACCATTATTAATGGTCGTAACGGCCTAATGCCGCCTTGGGTTGATATGTTAGGTGATGAAGGTGTAGACACTATGTCTCACTATGTTCTAGAACTTTCGGGTCTTGAACATGACGCTGCTAAAGCACAAGAAGCAGCACCTATGTTCCAAGCTATTTGCTCTTCCTGTCACGGTACAGATGGTAAGGGTAGTGCAGCTATGGGCATCGATAGCATTGGTGCACCTGACTTAACCGCTAACACTTGGTTGTACCAACAGCCAGGCGAAAGCGTTTATGATTCGGTTAGCTATACCCTGCGTCATGGTCGTAACGGCTTAATGCCTGCTCAGGCACGTTACCTAGACTATGGTGTTGAGCTACCCGCAAACATTAATTCACTGACTTCACAAGAGAAAGCTGAACTAATGCCAAAACTTCACTTGGTAACGGCTTATATTTATAGCCTTAACCAAGGTAAGTAAGTACTAGCTTTAGGGAATGCGGCAGGCTGTCGCATTCCCTTTTGCTTTTTACTGGAGGATAGTAGCAAAATACATATACAAATATTCCTTTCTAAGAAAACCTGAGTTTGTTGCTAACAAGCCAAAGGTTTCAGTTTTACCATAAAGCTAACTCCAGCCTGGTGATGATTGAATGACTGATAAAATTCCTACCCAAGACGTAACTCCTGTAAATGCTGGGAGTAAACGCAAATCTCCCACTACGGGCGGACCACAAAACCAACTTTACGCCAAACGCAAACATATATACGTTAAACGCGTGCAGGGGCTTTTCCAAAAACTGCGTGCTGCTGCTAGCTGGGTATTATTAACAGGCTTTTTTCTAGCCTCATTTATTCCTTATGGCGATCGTCAAGCTTTACTATTTGACCTACCTAACCGCCAGTTTCATTTTTTTGGCACCACTATTTTCCCGCATGACTTTATGCTTTTGGCTTGGCTACTCATTATTCTAGCCTTTACCCTTTTCTTTGTTACTAATTTTGCTGGCCGTGTTTGGTGTGGCTACAGTTGCCCACAGTTTGTCTGGACCTGGATATTTATCTTTGTTGAAGACAAAACCGAAGGTAGCCCTAATCAACGTAAAAAGCTTAACCAAGCACCTTGGTCTGCTAACAAGCTACTTCGCAAGGGAAGTAAACACCTAATTTGGCTGCTGATAGCTACAGCTACAGGGATAGCTTTTTTAGGCTATTTTTCGCCTATTCGTGAACTTATACCACGTGTATTTACCTTTAACTTGGGGCCTTGGGAAACCTTCTGGTTAGGTTTCTTTATTTTCTTTACCTACCTCTTTGCTGGCTGGTTACGGGAACAAGTCTGTATTTATATGTGCCCCTATGCACGCTTCCAAGCTGTTATGTTCGATAAAGACACCCTCATTGTTTCTTACGATGCAGCTCGTGGCGAACCTCGTGGAAGACGTAAAAAATCTGCCGATCCAAAAGAGTTAGGTTTAGGCTCTTGTATTGACTGCGACCTTTGTGTGCAAGTTTGCCCAGTAGGCATCGATATCCGCAATGGCTTACAGTATGAGTGTATTACCTGTGCAGCCTGTATTGATGCCTGTGATCAGGTTATGGATAAAATGAATTATCCAAGAGGGCTAATTCGCTACACTACAGAAGAAGAGTTGGCTGGTCGTACCACCAAGTTTTTGCGTCCACGCCTAATCGGTTACTTCACTGTATTAACGGCTATGGTGATTGCCTTTATTATCGCCCTCAGTGGTAGAGTACCTTTAGAACTAGAGGTGCTTCGTGACCGCAACCAACTTTTCCGTATGATTAATACTGGCGAAATTGAAAACAGCTACCTGATTCGTATTGCCAATAAAGACCAAAAAGAGCATACCTACAAGCTCAGTTTGCAAAACGCTGATGGTATTAGAATAGACTCTCAAACGGTATTCACTTTGGTAGCCAGTGAGGTTCAGCAATACCCTATTCAATTAATTGGTGACCCTAAGCAATTGCCTAAATCACCAGCCGTTGAAATAGAGCTACACCTAGAATCCGAGTCTGATCCAAGTATCCATAGCACTCGTACATCACGCTTCTATATAAGGGCATCTCGTTAATGAGTAGTCACTCTAACAATCAACCTTGGTATAAAAATGGCATGGTTTGGCTGGCGTTTTCGCCGGCCATTGCCGGTGTTTTAACCGGCCTTACTCTGCTAGTTGTTGGTTCAATTAACTATGATGGAACAGTAAACGAAAATTACTATAAGGAAGGCCGGGGTATTAACCAGTCTTTTGAACAAGACCGAGTTGCAGAAAGAAAAGGTTTGAAGGCTAGCCTGAGCTTTGCACAGGGTCAGCTTAATATGGTTTTGGTGGGCGACTTAGCTCCATTTCCAGATCAGCTAGTTGTTTTAATGGAAAATCCTACCCGTTCATCTTTAGATTTTTCTGTTCCTGTGCAACACCTAGGCTCGGGTCGCTACCTTGGCAACCTACCCCAAAAAGTTAACTATGATTGGGATGTAAAGCTTTACGGGCCGCAAAAAGAATGGCGACTCTATGGTCGTGGTCATTTTCCTTTGCAGCAACCTCTAGATCTTTTGCCTAGTAAACGCTAAACATAATTAGCGGTCTTTAGGCCGTTTGGACTTAATCACCATGTCACAGGAAGCATGTTTTCACTGCGGTGAACCTGTTCCAAAAAATAGCCACTTTAGTGTCACTGTTAACGAACAACAAGAAAGCCTCTGCTGCCCAGGCTGCGAGGCTGTTGCTAATGCAATCGTTTATGGTGGCCTAGAAAGTTACTATAAGTTTCGTACTGAGCTACCCGCTCGACCTGAGTTAAGTGAAAGTGAGCTTGCTGAACTCAAGGTTTACGATGCTCCCGAGCTGCTACAAGAGTTTGTTCATGTCAATGAAGAAGGCTTTGCTGAAACTACCCTAGCAATAGAGGGCATTACTTGTGCAGCCTGTGCTTGGTTAATTGAAAACCAAATCAATGGTTTGGAAGGTGTTGAATACACAGGCGTTAACCTCACCTCTCAACGAACTGTGCTGCGCTGGAACTTAAACAAACTTCCACTAAGCAAGCTATTAGCTGAGTTTAAATCCATTGGCTACAGTGCTCAGCCTTGGCAAGCTGATGAGCAGCAAAAAAAGCTAGAAAAAGAACAAAAAACAGCCATACGTCGCTTAATTGTTGCTGCCTTAGGGTCTATGCAAGCAATGATGTTTGGTATTTCCTTAGAAGCTGGCATGCTGGCCAACTTTATGGAACCAGAGTTTATCCTCCTTTTTCAATGGCTCTCTTTCCTAGTCACGACACCCGTCGTTATTTACTCTGCCTGGCCTTTCTTTGCTAGTGCTTTAAATGAGCTTAAAAATCGCCGTTTAAATATGGATGTTCCTGTTTCACTCGCGATAGGTTTAGGCTATTCCGCTAGTGTTTGGGCATTGGTCACTCAAACGGGTGAGCTACACTTTTATGCTATTGCCATGTTCACTTTTTTTCTGCTGTTTGGGCGCTATATTGAAATGCGCACTCGCCACCGTATAGGTAGCAGTGGAAATGCGCTGCAAGACCTAATTCCTCAAGCTGCAATTTTACTCGATGAAAATCAGCAAGAAAGTTTTATTCCTAGCCGTAACCTAAAACCCGGTGATCTAATACTCGTTAAGCCGGGTCATACGCTACCCATAGACGGCGTAATTGTTAGCGGTCGCTCTAGTGTTAACCAAGCTACTATGACAGGTGAATACCTACCTGTAGCTTGCCACCCTGGGCACCAGGTTTTAGCAGGCACACAAAATATTGACAGCCCTCTCACTGTTCGTGTTGAAAAAACAGGGCAAGATGTTCGCCTCGCTAGCATTTCTAGGTTAAGTGAGCGTGCGCTTGCTGAAAAGCCCCGCATTGCCAGTATTGCAAACGAAGCCTCACGTTACTTTGTTGCAGCCTTACTGATTATCTCAACTCTGGTCTTTACTGTTTGGTTAGGTATCGATTCCTCACGAGCTTTTTGGGTGCTAATAGCTTTGCTTGTTGTTACCTGTCCTTGTGCGCTTGCCCTTGCAACCCCTACAGCACTGGCGGTTGCCAACTCCACCTTGGCACGCCAAGGTGTGCTCATCACAAGAGGCCATGTGTTAGAAGGCTTAGCTAAAGCAGATCATGTTATTTTCGATAAAACAGGAACACTGACAGAAGGTAGGCTCGAACTAAAAGCTGTGCGTTGGTTGGGAAGTGCAACTGACCCTAGAAAAAATCAAATTAAAAGCTACGCTGCTGCACTCGAAGCTCAATCTGAACACCCTATTGCTAGAGCCTTTGCTGAAGCGCGTGACCCCAATTTAATGGCAGAATCCATTCAGGCCTTCACTGGCCAGGGCTTAAGTGGAGTTATCGGAGAAAATAAATACCGCCTTGGACGGGCAGACTTTGCTTGGCAAAATGCAGTTTTAACACCGCCCGAAGAAGAAGGTCAGTGGTTACTCTTTGCAGATGAACATACTCCCCTGTGCTGGTTTCATTTAAGCGATCAGTTACGCCCAGATAGCCAAGCAATGCTTGAGCAGCTTAAGTCCCTGGGAATTACCTATGAACTGCTTTCTGGAGACCAAGAAGGCTCGGTAGCAAGCATCGCTAAAGAGTTGGGAATGCTTCACTTCACAGCTAATGCAACGCCCGAGCTTAAACTTGAGCGACTGAAAGAGCTACAAAAGCAAGGGCGTCAAGTAGTAATGGTGGGTGATGGTGTTAATGATGTTCCTGTTTTAGCTGGTGCTCAAGTCTCTATTGCTATGGGTGACTCTACAGACTTAGCTAAAACTAGCGCTGACACCCTGTTACTTTCTAGCCGGTTAATAAAAATTCCACATGCATTTAAAAAGGCACGCTTAACTAGCCAAGTGATAAAACAAAACCTTGGCTTATCCTTAGTCTATAACCTAATTGCCTTACCTGCTGCTAGTATGGGTTTAGTACCGCCTTGGCTTGCAGCACTTGGAATGACAAGCAGCTCCTTGTTAGTTGTACTCAATGCACTACGTTTAAGAGACAAAGCCAGCGAGCAGCGCTTGAGCGAGCAAAGAAAACAAGTGCAAACTCAGCAATCTGCCAAAAGCATTTAAGGGGCAACTTATGAATATATTATTTCTGTTGATACCACTATCTTTAGTGCTACTTAGCTTAGCCATTTGGGCATTTTTTTGGGCAGTTAAAAACAACCAGTTTGAAGACTTAGAAGGACCTGCCTACTCCATCCTTTTTGATGATGACGAGCCCAAAGCTAATAAAGCTGAAAAAACCACTAACCAAGAATCAGAAATAAAAGAATCTGAAACAAAAGAAACACCTACCAAAGAACCCAGTGAGAAATGACTGAGTTATTAAGTGCAGGACTGATTACCGCTTTTATGGCAGGTCTTTTAGGCGGTGGTCACTGCATAGGCATGTGTGGCGGCATTGTTAGTGCTTTAAGTTTTGCTTTACCACCCAGCCGCCGCCACCCCTTGCGTATTGCAGCCTTAATGCTGACTTATAACCTAGGGCGTATAACTAGCTACACCTTGGCAGGCATGTTAATTGGTGGCTTAGGCCAGTTACTTATTGGCGAAATAAAAGCCATTACTCAATTACTTAGCTGGCTGGCCGTGGTCATGCTGGTACTTATGGCATTCTATGTTGGCCAATGGTGGACAGGACTCACCCGTGTTGAAGCCTTGGGTAAATACCTTTGGCGTTACCTAGAACCTTTAGGCCGCAAACTTATGCCAGTGCAAAACCCTGGCCAAGCACTATTAATCGGCTTAATTTGGGGCTGGTTACCCTGTGGGCTAGTTTATTCAATGTTACTGCTTGCATTAAGTAGTGGCAGCAGCTTTAACGGTGGGTTACTAATGCTAGCTTTTGGTTTAGGCACACTTCCTACACTTTTAGCCACTGGCGCTGCGGCAAGGCAATTAACCAGTTTATTGCGCCAACCTGTGTGGCGACAAATATCTGCCTTTCTACTGCTAGGCTTTGCTGGCTGGTTAGCCTGGCCTTTAATCAATTAATGAACTTTCTTATTACTGACTCAATAAAGGGGTAAATCATGGGCGAAATAAACTACAAGGCTTTTGAGTGGAACCCTAAGCTGGTTGATCGTTACAATCTAGCCGGGCCTCGTTACACCTCTTACCCTACAGCACCCCAGTTTCATACTGGCTTCCAATCAAATGAATTTACCCAAGCACTTATCAATAGTAATGCCAGCTCAGCACCCCTTTCCCTTTATTTTCATATCCCTTTCTGCGCTAAAATTTGTTTTTATTGTGGCTGCAATAAAATTGCTACCCGAGACACAGGTCGCTGTGAACCCTATTTAGAACACCTTTTTAAAGAAATGGATTTAGTAGCAAAACACTTAGATACCAGCCGCCCCGTCAATCAATTGCATTGGGGCGGTGGAACACCCACGTTTTTATCCCATGAGCAAATGCGTGAACTTATGTCTGAAACTCGCAAACGCTTTAATTTGCGTGATGATGACCTAGGTGATTACTCTATTGAAATTGACCCTCGAGAAATTCAAGAAGACACTCTAGCCATGCTGCGTGAGCTAGGTTTTAATCGGGTTAGTTTTGGTCTACAAGATTTAAACCCCAAAGTACAAGAAGCAGTCAATCGTGTTCAACCCAGAGAAATGACCGAAGCAGCCATTGTTCAAGCTAGACAGCTTGGCTTTCGTTCATTGAACCTAGACCTTATTTATGGTCTTCCACACCAAACGCCTGAAACTTTTGCTGCCACGCTAGAAGAAGTGATTGAAATTAATCCTGACCGTTTGTCTGTATTTAACTACGCACACTTACCCGAACGTTTTAAGCCTCAACGCCGAATTAATGCAGAAGATTTACCCAGCCCAGATGACAAGTTAAAAATTCTTGAACAAACCATTACTCGTTTAGTTGATGCAGGCTATGTGTATATTGGCATGGATCACTTTGCCAAGCCTGAAGACAGCCTAGCTATAGCCCAACGTGAAGGTCGTCTACACCGGAATTTTCAAGGCTATACTACTCACTCTGAATGCGACCTAGTGGCTATGGGTACTTCCTCAATAAGCCAAGTAGGGCCTACCTATGCTCAAAATGATTACACGACAGAAAGCTACGAAGAAAAAATTGGCCAAGGCAATTTTTCTACCATTAAGGGCATGACACTTAGCCAAGATGACATTATTCGTCGTGCTGCAATTAACCAACTAATATGCCATTTCAAATTAAACGGTGACCTTTTCTCTGAGCAGCATAAAATAAACTTTGCTGACTATTTTGCTAAAGAGCTTAACCTATTAAAACAACACCAGGCCGATGGACTAGTAAAAATAGAGGGCAATCAGCTAGAGGTCACTCCTGCAGGACGTTTACTAGTACGCAGCATTTGTATGGTGTTTGATGCTTATTTAGATAAAAATACCTTAGGGAAAGCATTTTCTCGAATCATCTAAATCTTTAGTACTAGCCTTGACCTTAGCCGACTAAGCATTAGCCCTAGCTTAATTGCCATACCGCTTAACTCATGGTAAAAGTAGTTGCGATATATCAAGATTTTGAACCAGGAGAGTTGGTGATGAACAGCAGATTACAAAAAAAAGGAAGCTGCCTGAACTTAAGTAAAGAGCCACGCTGTATGACTTGTAGTTTAAGTTCACTCTGCCTGCCTTTATCACTTAGTTTAGAAGATATAGACCAGCTTGATAACATTATAAAGCGTCGGCAACCTTTAAAAAAAGGTGATCACCTCTTTAGACAAGGTGATGAATTTGACTCAATTTATGCTGTTAGGTCGGGTAGCTTAAAAAACTACATAATGACTAACGATGGCGAAGAGCAAATCACTAATTTTCATCTGCCCAGTGAGCTTATAGGCTTAGATGGAATAGACTGTGTTTCTTACCCTATTTCCGCTAAAGCTTTAGAAACGACCACTGTGTGTGAAATACCCTATTCAAGACTTCAAGAACTGTCTAACACCCTGCCAGATTTACGCCAGCAAATTTTTAGCTGCATGAGTAAAGAACTGCGTGAAGACAAGCAAATGATGCTGCTTCTTTCTAAAAAAAGTGCCGAAGAAAGGGTTGCCACTTTTTTAGCTAACCTTTCGGCTCGTTTTAAGCGACGAGGCTATTCGCCTTATACCTTCCGTTTACCCATGTCTCGCAACGAAATAGGTAATTACCTAGGCTTAGCGGTAGAAACAGTCAGCCGAGTTTTCACGCGTTTCCAAAGCACAAAAATGATTGCAGTCAATGGTAAGGAAGTTCACATTACAGACCAGCAACAATTATTAGAAGTGGCTGATCTAAATGACTATGATGCAGAGATAGGCAGTAAAATTGCTGCAAACCAGTAAATAATGCATCTAGTTAATAAAAGAAGAGGGCAAGAATTATGCTTGATGAATTTTCGCTTAAACAGCTAGTTAAAATACATAAGGACTTCCCTAAAAAAGGGTCTTATACACGAGACCTTTCAAGTTTACTCAATGAAACTGGCGCACTCCACTTTATAACCAGCGAATTAGCTCAGCGTTATCTGGGCTCTAAAATCAATCGTATTGTTGCTCTAAAAGGTCGTGGCACTATGTTTGCTGCTGTCTTAGCTTATCGACTTAATTTACCACTGGCACTTATTAGAGACTTTGGTGAAGAGCCAGGCGAAGTCTTATTTGAACGTGCGCCTAGCACCCAGGGTGACCGTACCTTAGAAATGCGTCAAGGTATGTTAAATGAGGGTGACAGAGTACTTTTATTTGATGACATACTCGCTAGTGGTGGCAGTTTAATTGCCGCAGCAACGCTTATTCGTCGTCAAAAAGCTGAAGTACACGAAGTCGCTACCTTAATTGACCTTCCCGATAAAGGCGGTAGCGAACGTCTGCTTGAGTTAGGCATTAGTGCTTACTCAATTATGGCCTTTGAAGGCGAATAGCTGCCTTTTCTTCTCAGGCCTCTGTAGCCAAGGTGTTCACTAGCTGTATTCTATCAGCTTGGGCCTTGGCTCTTTCTTCTTCCAAGCCAGCAAAATCAAAAGCACTAGTATCTGCCAACTGAGAGGGTGCAACCTTCTGTAGGGCATTTGCCATGGTTTCAATACGCGCTGGGTACTGTTTTTCCCAATCTGCAAGCATTCCTTTAATGGTCTGGCGCTGTAAGTTTTCTTGCGAGCCACATAAGTTGCAAGGAATAATTGGAAAATCCATTTGCTCAGCAAAGCTTATAATGTCTTTTTCACGGCTGTAGGCTAAAGGCCGAATAACTATATTTTTCTTATCATCAGATAAAAGTTTGGGCGGCATGGATTTTAAACTACCACCAAAAAACAAATTCAGAAACAAGGTTTCTAGCATGTCATCCTTGTGATGACCCAAGGCAATTTTAGTTGCTCCAATTTTTTCTGCAAAACCATAAAGGTTGCCCCGACGCAAGCGGGAGCATAAGCCACAGGTTGTTTTACCTTCAGGAATTTTTTCTTTAACAATACTGTAGGTATCTTTTTCAAGTATATGAAAATCAACACCTAGCTGTTGCAAATAAGCAGGTAAAACTTCTTCAGGAAAGCCGGGCTGTTTTTGGTCTAAATTGACCGCAACCAACTCGAACTGAATAGGGGCACTTTTTTGCAACGCCATTAAAATATGCAAAAGGGTAAAAGAGTCTTTGCCTCCAGAGAGACAGACCATAACCTTGTCACCTTCCTGTATCATGTTAAAGTCAGCAATGGCTTGACCCATTTCTCGGCGCAGGCGTTTTTGTAATTTATTAAACTCTTTTCGGGCTTTAGGAAGTAAATCCTGCATGGCTAGTACCCTTTACTTAATTATAAAAGGCGCAAGTTAACCAAAGTCTCATAAAATGTAAATGGTCAGAAGCGTATTCTAACGCGCTTAGTCCTGCTAATATCCCGACTAGAATAAAATATTTAAGGCCACCTCAGCTATGACAGCGTTACAGGAAACTAGACTTTTTGAAGATTTAATTGAAGTTTTACGCTCCTTTCCCGAAGGCGTTAACGAACATACTCTATTAAAAGCGCTAGATGAAAAAGGAACGATTAAACTTGAACCAGACACTTTTAGTGATAACGTAAAACTCTTTCGCACCCATTTCCTTCTTTACAATGCCCTTTATCAGTTACGCGATGACTTATGGCAAACTGCTAAAGGCCACTTAGAAATTACAGCTGTGCGCTTACAACTACAAGCCTATATACCTGGTAGCCCTGCCCTACAAGAGCATGACCCTATGCGTGACTACTACCTAGACATGGACATGCTTGAAAAAACCACCCAACAAGACATAGAAACAGCATTGAACAACTTTTGGAAACGCTTACACGAGGAAAGTGTTTTTAGTGGTGGTGGACTTAAAGCTAAAGCACTGAAAACCCTGGGTTTACATGAAGGTGTATCGACTAAAGAAATAAAACTTAGCTATCGTAGATTAGCTATGTTGCATCACCCAGACCGAGGTGGCGATGCAGAAAAACTACAAACCATTAATGAAGCAATGGAAGTACTACGCCCCCTGCTTAAATAAATGCTGGAATACCTAACTATGTTATTAAAAAAACTACTACCTCTATTGTTGATCTTAGGCAGCCTAACAGCCCTAGCTAAGGCTGATGAGCAAGAAACTCCCGTTGCCTACTACCATGCTAGCGTGCTGATGTATCATCACATTAGTACTAGCACACCACCTTCTACCAGCACCTCGCCAGCAGATTTTATTCAACACCTCGATATGCTAGAAAAAGATGGCTTTGAAGTTTGGCCAATTGACCGAGTTGCCCGACAAATAAAACGCCGTCGCCCAATGCCAGATAAGGTAGCTGTTATTACTTTTGATGATGGTTATATCAGCGTGTATAAAGAAGCCCTACCTATTTTAAAAGAAAGAGAACTACCTTTTACTATTTTTGTAAATGCCGACCCAATCAATGAAAAGCGCCCTTTGTATATGAGCTGGGCTGAGTTGAAGGAGGCTCAGGAGGCTGGTGGAATCATTGCTAACCATACTTTAAGTCACACCCACCTCATTCGTAAACTAGACGATGAAACTGAAGAAGCATGGCTTAAACGGGTTGAACATGAAATAGCCGCTAATCAACAAGAAATTATTAAGCACTTAGGTAGCGCACCCAAAATTTTTGCCTACCCTTATGGCGAATATAATCCTGAAATTCAAAAGCTTGTTCAAAAAATGGGCTATATAGCTTTTGGGCAACATTCTGGTGCAGCTAGTCCTTACACCAATATAACCAGCCTTCCACGCTATGCTGCTAATGGAACCTCAGCTAACCCTACTAGCCTGCGCACCAAGCTACATGCCTTACCCTTTCCTGTTGTTAATGAGGAACCTGTAACTGCCGTGTTAGATGGTAGTAATCGCCGCCCCAGTTTAAAGCTAACAGTCATGCCCGGAGAATACCGAATCAAGCAATTTCGCTGTTATGGACCGAATGCTGAACTGCTGCAAGTGAGTAGAAAGACCCTTGCAGATGGCAACTTAGAAATTAATGTTACTTCTGATAAAGACTTACACACGGGACGACCCCGCTACAACTGTACTGCACCTCACAAAACCCAAAATCGCTATTTCTGGTTTACCCGTCAATGGCTAATGCCTCAAGCTAACGGTGATTGGTACAACTACTAGCTTAACCAGTAGCTCAATAACTCAAATAACTAAGCCCCCGGTCTCTGTCAAGCTAGCTTATTCAGTTAAACTAGGGGCTTTTATATTAAAGGCTTTGTTTAAAGCTACTAAAAAACAGAGACTCACTTAGGTTTCAAAATGATCTAGCTGTTCATTCAGCTGCCCCACTTCTGTTTGAATTAGCTTGCTGGTACTGACTACCTTCTCAGCTGCCTGGCTATTACTGTCTGCAATACCTGCAATATGTACTAGGCGTTGATCTATATCTTGAGCCACCTGATGCTGCTGCTCAGCTGCTGCAGCTATTTGTGTGTTCATACCACGAATCATATCTACCGCGCCCACTATCGCTTCTAGGGCAGTGGTAGCTTCTTCTACCTGCACAACATTGCTTGCAGCTTCCTCAGAGTAAACCACCATTGCTTTGGAAGCTTTACCAGCTTCTGCTTGTAGATTGGCGACTATAGTTTCTATTTCACCTATAGAGTCACGAGTACGGCTAGCTAAGTTACGTACTTCATCAGCTACTACCGCAAAGCCCCTTCCGGCTTCACCCGCCCTTGCAGCTTCTATGGCTGCATTAAGTGCCAGCAGGTTAGTTTGTTCTGCTATGGCAGTTATTACTTCTAGCACTGTACCCGCTGAGTTGGTTTCTTCACGTAGTTCTTGTAAATCTTTAGCGCCTTCTTTTAAATTATTCGACAAGTGCTTAAGCTGCTCTGCTGTTTGCAGTACTAGCGCTTGACCTGTTCTAGCTTGATCGTCTGCTGCATCGGCTGCATCTGCCGCGCTGGCTGCATGGTTAGCTACTTCAGCAACCGTTGCAGTCATTTCATTCATGGCCGTTGCAACCTGATCTAAATCTTCATGCTGTTGCCTAACGCCCTCACCTGTAGCCTGAGCAGCTGTTACCACTTCTTTTACGTGTTGACTGGTTGTTTGTGCTGTTTGCTTGGTTTGCACCATTAAACGCAAAACTTCTTCTTGCATTCGGTTATAGGCAGTAAACATCTGCCCAATTTCATCTTCTTTATATTTAACCTGCATGCGCATTTTAAAGTCGCCCTCACCCACCCGACGCATACCAGCTAATAAAACTTGAATGTTATCCATCAGTTGGCTCATACCAAAAATACGCCCAAACACTACCAATACTAAAATAATGGTGACACTTCCAAAGGCTAGCCATACTTGAAATTTTTGACTAGTTTCAGCCTTGCGTGTCATTAAAACTACCGCATTATTCATTTCTTTTAATAGCTGCATAGACTGGTCTTGAAGCCTTTGAATACTTTTACTGTCTTGCTGAACTAAAGCCTGGTCCAACCTAACTTTCATTTGCTGCCAGAGTTGATCAACTTGCTGCATTTGTTGCTGTATTTCTGAATCATCAAAGGCTGTTATATCTCTATCACGGTTTCCAGCAATCAAATCTTTATGGGCAGTCTCAAAACTAGCTACCGTTTTATCTAGCACGGTTTTATTTTCAACCTTACCAATAATTAACAAGGCTTCTTTGGTCATTTTTTGGCTTAGCATTCGCTGCGCACCGGCCACATTAATTGTTTCAGGTGAAACAGAGAGACTCATATAAAGAGAGATAGAAGCAGTGGAAGCCAATAAAAAAATTAAGGCATAAGAAAATAAAAACTGCTTATCCAGCGTTTTTAAGCCAAAGGCACGTAAAACTGTTGTTAGGAAGGTTGCGATCAAGTTGCTCATAAGCAGGCCTCTTAGCTGGCATTTGTAATTAGTAGGGCTGGCTAAGGTATAGCCTATAAATTCCTTTTAACCAATGCCTTTGGTCATGTTAGTCTAGATTTAACTTTATTTTTGAGGAATTTTGATGGACTTTTTAATAAGTGAATCGGGTAGCTTAACACCTGAAGCTTGGTTAGCTATAAACACTCTTTGGCCTGCCCTAGCAATGCTCGTTGGTGGGTGGATAGCAATTGGCTGGCTACGTAAGTTAATGGTAAAACTACTAACCAAAAAAATGGATAGCGCTACTGCCCATTTTCTAGACCAAATAGTGCGTATTCTATTGTTAATAATGCTTTTTATGGCAACTTTAAGTCAGCTAGGTATCAACACAACTTCTTTACTTGCTGCCTTAGGTGCTGCTGGCTTAGCTATAGGTTTAGCATTAAAAGACTCTTTGCAAAACCTTGCTTCTGGCTTTTTATTGGTTGCACTCAAACCTTTCAAACAAGGTGACTATATAGAGGGCGCAGGTACTGGCGGCAGTGTAGACAGACTCACCCTGTCTCACACCTACCTAAAAACGCCTGATAACAAAACAGTCATGATCCCCAACTCCTCATTAATTCACAGCAACCTAGTTAACTACTCAACTGAATCTAAGCGTCGTTTAGACTTGTTTGTTGGAGTCAGCTATGACGATGATGTACGCAAAGTTAAAGACTTGTTACTAGAGCTTGCTAACGCTGATGAACGCAGCATAAAAGACCCAGCACCCCTAGTTGCTATTCTTAACTTTGGTGAAAGCTCAGTCGATTTCACCCTTAGAATTTGGGTCAATTCTGCTGATTTCTGGGCATTAAAATGGGACTTAATGGAGCGAATTAAAATTTCTTTTGATGAACAAAAAATCACCATTCCTTACCCGCAAAGGGTTTTTCATCAAGCAGAAAAAAGCTAATCGCTAGTTTGTCAGCCCAGCCTTTAACGCAAATATTTTTGCATTAAAGGCTTTTTTTGGGTCTAAAAGCTATAAAGCCCTCTTTAACTTGCAAATATTTGCCTTCTTGTGTAAAAGTCTCTCCCAATAAATATAGATTATAAATATTGTGCTCTACCGAGGAGACGGACGATGAATCAACACACAACTCTAACTACGCCTTTTATTGAGGCCCGCCCCTTCAAAGTTTATACCCAGCGCCAGCTCGATAAAATTGAAGCCTTAAAAAACCTACCTGAAGACCTGCGCTTTGATATGCAGGTTGTTAGCCAAGTGCTTCCCTTTCGTGTTAACGATTATGTTATTGATGAGCTAATTGACTGGCAAGCTGTACCGAATGATCCCGTTTTCCAGCTAACTTTTCCTCAACGTGGCATGCTAAAACCAGAACATTTTGATGAAGTAGCTGAGCTGTTAAAAAACCAAGCCCCCGCTGCTGAGTTAA
Organism: Marinospirillum insulare DSM 21763; assembly: GCF_000686905.1. GTDB lineage: Bacteria > Pseudomonadota > Gammaproteobacteria > Pseudomonadales > Halomonadaceae > Marinospirillum > Marinospirillum insulare. The sequence continues at coordinate 5,190 of NZ_JMLW01000009.1, read as the reverse complement.
AAGCTGCTGTTGAGCGCATTCGTGAAGATTTGAACCCTCACCCTGCAGGGCAAATGGACATGAATCTACCGATGTTAAATGGCCAACCCTTACCTGGTATGCAGCATAAATACCAAGAAACTGTTTTGTTCTTCCCTAGCCAAGGCCAGGTTTGCCATAGTTACTGCACCTTTTGTTTCCGCTGGGCACAGTTTGTGGGCGATAAAGACCTACGTTTTTCATCTAACGAGGCTGAAACACTGCATGCTTACTTAGCTGAGCACAAAGAAGTGACCGACCTGTTATTAACCGGTGGTGACCCTATGGTGATGAAAGCTAGGCACCTGCGCATGTATTTAGAAGGCTTAATGAAGCCAGAACTAGACCATGTACAAAATATTCGCATTGGATCGAAAAGCCTTTCTTTCTGGCCTTACCGTTTTGTAACCGACGAAGATGCCAAGGATATTTTGGAGCTTTTCCGTGAACTCATTGCTGCGGGTAAGCATATTGCCTTTATGGCGCACTTTAATCATTGGCAAGAAATGGATACCCCTGTTTGCCGTGAAGCAGTCAAGCGTATTCGTGCCACGGGTGCAGAAATTCGCACTCAAGCACCTTTGTTACGCCACATAAATGACGATGCTGATCAATGGGTTAAAATGTGGAAGGTGCAGGTACAGCAGGGCATGATTCCTTACTATATGTTTGTTGAGCGTGATACGGGCGCTAGGCATTATTTTGAAATACCCTTAGTGGAAGCCTGGGAGATTTACCGTACAGCCATGAAGCAAGTGCCTGGCTTGTGTCGTACTGCGCGTGGTCCATCCATGTCTGCTGACCCTGGTAAAGTTGAAATTCAAGGGGTGACTGAAATTCATGGCGAAAAGGTTATGGTATTGCGTTTAATTCAAGGGCGAGATGCTGACTGGGTACAAAAACCTTTCTTTGCTAAGTATAACGACCAAGCAACCTGGCTTAACCACCTAGAACCTGCATTAGGTGAAGAAAAGTTTTTCTATGAAGATGAACTAGCAGCCATGGAAGAAAGCAAAGCAGCTTTAATTGCTAAAGCTTAACCAAGCAATCACTTTATATCTGGCTAGGGAAGGTCAGTATAAAGTTGCTACCCTGGCCTAACTCACTGGTCAATTGAATACGCCCACCTAAGATACCCGTAACAATATTGTGTACTAGGTGCAAACCTAAGCCCGTACCGCCTTGACCTATCTTAGTGGTAAAAAACGGATCAAACACCTTTTTTTGTAAACCTTCACTCATACCCGCACCATTATCTTGCACACTTAACTCAACTAACGACTGATCGCTAATTAAGTGAGCTTTAAGAGTAATTAACCCTTGTTCTTGGTTTTCAAAAGCATGCAGAAGAGTGTTTTGAACTAGGTTAGTAATAACCTGCCCTAACGGGCCAGGATAGCTCGTTATCTCAATGCTTTCAGGCACATCAATGAGCACTTCATATTGGGTGTTTTTTAATAGTGGCTGTAAAAGCGTGATTGCCTCTATTAGCACTTTGTTTAAGTTGAACTGCCTTAACTGAGAGGTTGTTCTATCAACAGCAACCTGTCTAAAGCTACTAATCAAGCCCGAGGCTCTTTGTAAATTACGCTGCAAAATAGCTAGCGACTGTCCACTTTCAGTTAAAAAATCTTCTAAGGTTGAGCGCATTAAACCCGCTTGCAAAGCATGGTTTAAGTTTTCTATATCTTTACCTAAGGTTGTTGAAGACATAAGCGCATTACCTAGCGGTGTATTTAGCTCGTGAGCAACACCAGCAACCAAGGAGCCCAAGGCAGCTAACTTTTCTGATTGAATTAAATCTTGCTGGGCTTTTTCTAGGCTTTGTAAGGTTTCTTCTAACTTGGTGTTGGCTTGTTTTAAATCGAAGGTGCGCTGTTCAACTCTATCTTCCAAGGTTCGGTTCAGTTCCCTCAGCTGCTGCTGCATTTGGTAGTTGCTAGAAATATCTTCATAGGCAATAACCAGCATTTGTCGCCCTTTAACCAACCGTGTTTGAGAAGACAGAGAGCCTAAAAATTCTTCTCCATCAGCTCGCCTCATCCAAACATTAAATTCTTTAACAGCTAGGCCAGCATGTGCTTGGTGTATCAGCCTTGCTCTATCACTAGCAGAAACCCACCAAGAAAACTCACCCGCCTTAATACCTGCAACTTGCGCCTCAGGAATTTGAAACTTTTTAATCCATGCAGAGTTCACCCGTTCAGTGGCATAGTCGCCATCTAGCCAATAGCCCACTAATAAAGGAGTCGGCGAGGTGTCAAAAATTGATTCCAGTTGAATTTCGCGTGCTTTTAAGGTTTTTTCACGCTGCATAACAAATAATAAAGCCAGCAGAAGCGCACCGCTAAGAAATAGAATACTAGCAATCAGCAGTCCCACTGATCTATCCACTCCAGTAAAGCGTCTAAGGCTAGTGGTCGAGCTATTAGGTAGCCTTGCCCTTCATGGCAGCCCAAAGCTTTTAGCTCTTCTAGTTGTGAGTTGGTTTCTATGCCTTCAGCTAAAACCTGTAGGTTTAAACGCTGACCTAGCCCAATAATCATTTGTACAATTCTTTGGCCTGAGTCTGAAGCATCAAGTTTTGCAACAAAGCTGCGGTCAATTTTCAATCTATCCGCACTGAGTTTTTCTAAGTAAGAAAGTGAAGAAAAGCCAGTACCAAAATCATCAATTGAAAGTGTAACCCCCAGCTGTTTTAAGTAGGTAAACTTATTTTCAACTTCAAGAGAACCGAGTACACCTACTGACTCAGTAATTTCAAGGTCTAAATTTTGTCCACTTACGCCACTATTTTTTAATGCCTTAGCAACTTTTGTTTCAAAATCTGGCTGATTAAACTGAAGGGCTGAAACATTCACTGCCATACGAATGTTTGGAAACTCAGGGAGCAACTCTTGTAAGTCAAGTAGAGCCTGCTGTAGAACCCAGTCGCCCAATTTAATGATTAAGCCAGACTGTTCGGCAAGGTGAATAAACTGATCCGGCGGAATGCGTTGCCCACCAGCAGGGTGCCAGCGCACTAAAGCCTCTACACCTAAGAGTTGACTGGTCGCCAGATCAATTTGCGGTTGATATTCTAAAAATAGCTGCCCTAAATCTAAATCACGCTTTAGGCTTCGTAACATTTGTGAATGATAACGTAGCTCTTCAACCATGGAAGGATTGAAAATAACACAGCTACCATGCCCTTGGTTCTTCGCTCGCTTCAAAGCCATGGTGGCATAACTAAGTAGCTCATCACCTGTCATACCTTCTGTACAGGTAGCAACACCTATACAAAAGCTTAAAGGGTGTTCTATATCGTCAAATAAAATAGGCTCAGTCAGTGATTCTCTAGCCTTTAACTGTTCAGCATCACCCTTGTAAACTAAAGCAAAATGGTCTGCGTTTAATCTAGCAGCAACCACACATCCTGCTTGGCTTTCTAAACGCCGTGCAAAGGCTTTTAAAAGCAGATCACCTTGGCGTGTTCCAAAGGTATCGTTCAAAACAGAGAATTGGTTAAGGTCAATCAAAGCTAGCTGTAGCGACTGCTCATCTTGGTCTAAGCAGATGCCTAGCTGCAGGTCTAGCATGTTTATCAAACCATTACGGTTAAGCAAGCCTGTTAAGGCATCATCATAAGCGAGAGTCACTAGCTCTTCATACAGCAGGTAACTGCGTAGAGCCGTCATCATAATAACGTGCAGCTTGTCGTGCGTTAGCTCTGTTTTGGTTTTGTAGTCGTTAATGTCATAACGCGCAACCGTCTGCAGTTCTGGAGCGTAACCCGGCTGCCCTGTTCTCAAAATAATTCGTAGGCTTTGCAAACCTAGATGATGACGAATTTGCCCAATTAAGTTTAAACCTGCCTGCTCGGTTTCCATCACCACATCTAGGAGCATCACTGCCGTATCTGGGTGGGTTTGGAGTAGGTAATAAGCTTCTTCGCCTGAGTAGGCATCAATAAACTCTAATCTTCGCCCTTTAAACCGCATATTTTTTAAAGTCAGGCGTGTAGCCAAATGAATGTCTTCATCATCATCAACAATCAAAACTTTAAACACCGCAGCAGGGTCATCTTGGCTTGCATCTGCCGAAGTTTCTAACTCGTCGGTAAAGTAGAGCAATTCATCATTTTCTTTCGATGTTGAACTAGTAGTGGAGAAAGATAGTAAATTCATAAGCTGCTCATTAATACCACATAAATAGGCTGACATTTAGATAATCTAGGCAACTTAGAGCAAAAGGTCTAGTTTCTTGTCGCTATTTTCTTGTCACTAAAGATTACTTGTTATTAATGCGTATTAGTTTCCAAGACTAATTGGCTGAGGGTCACCTAAAATACGTGGTTCTCTTTGCCAAATATACAGATCACCGAGGGTTTTTAATCTAGCGGCTATTTCTCTAAACCACACTTTACGCATGGCCGACCATTCTGGCCCTTCAGCTGCACAACCACTCGTTTCTATACCTAGGTTATCAGCAATAAACAGTGCGCGTGGCAAATGGTAGTCTTGAGTAATCAACAGCAGTCGGTGTAGGCCATAAATATCTTGACTACGTTTTAAGCTATCAAAGGTGCTAAATCCGGCTGCATCTAGCGTCATTGCTGCCAAGGGTACTCCTCTATCTAACAAATCCTGCTGCATTTTGGCAGGCTCGTTATAGTAAAGGCTTCGGTTATCGCCCGACAAAAGCAAATGCTCTACTTTACCCTGCTGATAAAGCTCTGCAGCTAAATCAATTCGCCCGTAATAGTGCGGATTGGCGCGACCTGAACGTAAGAACTGGCTAGTACCAAACACTAGTGCAACTTCAAAGTCGCTAGAACAGCCTTCTCCTGGCTGAATAACCCTCTCTGAAGTCATACCCACCAACCAAGCATTGCTGGCTAAAAGAAACACTAAACAAAAGGCAGTAAAAGCTACAAAACGCCACCAGCCTAAAATGAACTGGCCTAGAGTGGGCTTAGTTAATTTCTTTTTCATCTTGGCTCCCAACTCTAATCTTATGATGTATTCTATTCACCCAACCATAAAGTATCGCATGTATTTGTTATTTAGTGACCTGGATTCAACTCTCAAGTGCAACTCATTAAACTAGGATTGGATGGCAAGCTGCTGTAGCATCTTATGCTTTTCAATCGACCAAGAATGAGAAGCAAACATGAGACACTACACACAGCTC